>JBNKKI010000057.1:0-22311 GCA_050291745.1 Gammaproteobacteria bacterium
TCGTGCATGAAAAAGTTGTTAATGTTCTAAAGGAAAAAGGCGGATTTGGTTTAACATTAACACATACTGAAGATTATTAAACTTGATGATGTGTCCGATGAAATCAAATAATTGGGCACACATTTTCTGTATGCATATACGTATTAAATTTATTGTATATCAGCCCCATTTTATGAATTCTAAAAGACCTTTTTATTCAGCTTTGAGAATTAAATATCTTACTCGAGTCAGTTAAACAAACAGTAGTATCTGCAGGAATTGATACATTAGAATTTATTAAACCTGAGGATTATATGCATTTATGAGCTAGAAGCAGTTATTGATTAATCCCATCTTTTATTGTTTTTACGAAATCGAAGAATAACTTTTTCTTGCAAGATATTTTAACTGGAGAGAACTTATTCTGGACATCCAGGATAATTTTAGGTATCGACAATCTGCAGCTGTAAAGGCAAACACAAAATAAAATAACCTATCGAAATAACGGAAAGATTAAAAAATCTGATTATCGTACTAAGTAGATAGACGCAGGTATCTAGCCCTGAGCTTTACATGGAAAAAATAAAAACGTCTGCAAAACAATGGAAAATATTATAAAACTCAAACCTATGAGTGTAAAATTCAGGCTCATCATCTTATACCTAAAACTCTTGTAGACAAAACTGATACTTTAAAGAAAATGCAGTTTTAATAGGCTCTGATTATGATGACAAGATTAAAGGAATCATGTTACTCCAGTTTGAAATGGATATGCCTTTACAAAACTTGTAATCCTATTTAGGTAATCTCCCCGAAGCTTATATGGGCTAAAATTTGAAAAATATCGTGTATATGAAACGGTTAATGATGGGATTTGTTCTGATGATATTTTAGGTAATATGCCTTTACAAGGAAGTTTGAAAACTGAACTTGAGAATCAATCCAGAAAAGCTAAACAAAAGATACTGAGAAAGAAGACCATCCAAAGCCTTATCCTATAGCAGTAAAAGATTCATTACTTGAGATATCGGAAGACAGGTATAATAAAATAATTGATACAGTTCCCTAAATCAAAAAAACCGAGTTTTCCGCAATGTATGCGCACAGCTAATTACCTGATGACAAGTTTGGGAAATCTTAATAATTTAAATAAGGAAAAAATAATGAGTTATTTTGTGATGACAAACCCTGTCGGGCCTAAACGTAAACTGGCTGATTTTAAGGTGGACAGTTTAAATATCGGTTTCATAACTGGTTCCAAGTTAGTCGAGACAGTTCCTGATCCAATAGAATTAACATGGGACCCTGAAAATGAAGATGGTGTAAGAGTTAGTTTTTATGAAGCCGCTCCAGCACCATTGATGATCAAAGAGTTAGTAGCTGCACTACAATCTGCTGGCGTGGATAATTTAGATACTTATCCTGTTGTTATACACTCTGAAACAGGTGTCCCTGATTGCCATGATTATTTAGCTGTTAATATCATCGGTGCCATTGCTGCAGCTGATTTGGATAAGTCAGAGTATGATGATGAGGATGAAGATTTTGATGGACTATTTGATGTTATGTTTGATTATATAGTCATTGATGAAGATAAAGCGAAAGGTCAATTATTATTCAGAATGGCTGAGTCTGTAAGTACCGTTCTTGTGCATGAAAAAGTTGTTAATGTTCTAAAGGAAAAAGGCGGGTTTGGTTTAACATTAACACATACTGAAGATTATTAAACTTGTTGGTTTGTCCAATGAAAGTCGAATAATTGGGCGCACATTTTCTGTATGCATATACGCATTAAATTTATTGTATATCAACCCCATTTTATGAATTCTAAAAGACCTTTTTATTCATCTTTGCAGAATTAAATATCTTACTCGGATCAGTTAAACAAATAGTAGTATCTACTGGAATCGAAACATATTATTTATTACAGCTGACTATTGTATTGAGCTATGAGAAGGTAGCGACTAACGGCTAATGAGTGTCTTAGATTATTTAGAAATTATAATCCTGGAAAAATCAGTTGAGCGTGAAAAAGATGCGTAACAGATTGATGTGCCTGGTCTAAGCCAGGGATGGCTGTAGTTAGAGCAATGCAGGAGCAATTGCCGAGAAATCAAAAACACCGTAGTCAGCTGATTGGTGAAGAGTGTGTTTTTGATTTTATCAGCTGCATTAAGGTGTAACGTAGACTTTCATCATTCAACTGATTTTTCTAGGTTAAAGGGAGTCTATAACTTGCAAATAGATAGCAAAGATAACGCAAATGCCTGAGTATGACCTTAAAGGTATGCAGGCGAATTCTATGTATCCAATTGGGTAACACTATTGGTCCTGACGAAGCATTAGAAACTATGCCTGAAGCTTATACTGGTTACTGGGTATTATATTGCCAGTTTCGAAACAATCTATGAGTCAATAGAGTTACAGCTTTTTATCTATGGTCTGGGCAAAAAATAGTGCAAGGAAGAGGAACAGTTAATTTCGTATCGGGCTCTTTCACTCAAATAATAATTGAATTCCAGTATGATACTCACGTTGGTGGAACCAGTAAATGAATAAAAACTACATAAATACGTACAAAGTGGATATTTTACATCGACTCGTGTTAGACAATTTTAATCAATAGGAGAAGAGTGCTTTATGTATTACATAATGAGGTGTCCCGTTTATACTAATGAACAAGGTGAACAGTTAGCGGAAATTGAAAATGCGATAGAAGTTGGTGATATTTGGGACTGGGGAACTGGTGTCGTTTTTGATGAGGATGAAAAAAATAGTATACCGAATCCAATTCATATGGAAGTAGAATTCTTTAATGGATATAGTGGACTGCCCCCGGAATATGATGATATTAATGCATGTGTTATGAGTGAAAGACTTGCAAATGCTCTAACTAACGCAGGGGTTGATAATATAGATTATTATCCAGCAATTTTAACCAATAAAGAAAGCGGACAAACATATTCGTATTTAGCCTATAACATAATCGGTCTAGTATCAGCAGTCGATTTTGACGCATCTCATACTCGTGTTTACGATAACAAACCTGTAATAAATGTGAGTATTTATGATCTGGTTTTGGATGAACAGAAAATCCAGGATCATTTATTATTCAGGCTAGCAGAAAGTTCAAATACAATTATCGTGCATGAATCAGTTAAACAATCAATAGAATCTGCAGGAATTGATACGTTAAAATTTATTAAACCTGAGGATTATATGCATTTATGAGCTAGAAGCTGTTATTCATGATCTGAGCAAAAAAATAATGCAAGGAAGGGGAATAGTTAATTTCTTACTACGCTCCATCACTCGAAATATAATTGACTTCTGGTATGGATTGACCAATCACTAAAACGAGCCTGAGAATTATTAATAACTTGTAGGGATAAGAATGATGGTTTGTCTAATGAAATAATTAGACATCCGGAACTCTATGCTAATTTGCTAAGGAATTATCTGGACAAAGATGCGAATGTTATTCAGCAATCACATCACCGGAAACCAGTGCAAAACTGGATAATCAGGATAGACTGGTAGACAGGCAGGCTGGTTACTTCCGGCATGAGCAATTATTCACTAAAATATATTTCAATATTTTTTTCAAGTGTCATAAAATTACTAATAAATCTCTATAATCTCTTTGAATTTAAATATATGATACTTTTATACATGAATAATTATATTAACCGGGGGGAATTTTAAATGTTACTGATCATCACCATATTACTTGGTTTTATGGCTGCTATGTTTATAGTGCTCTGGCTTAAGGAACGTCGACACGCCAGTGAGGCAGAAATTGTTGCCTATGGTTTAAGAGCAGCAGATGATAGTAATGATAATACTAAAACCAGTATTTCTGCGATGGAGTCAGAATTCGAAGATGCTATTACGAAATTAAAAGATTTAGGTGAGATACAAAGAGATGACTGGGGCAACTGGGTTTGGACTAAAACAGGTGAGCGTCTGGGAAGTTCATCTAAGTGATCATCGCTTTCATCTGAATTTATTCTGTTTGCATTCTATACTATATTAACTAGTTACTTAGATTGAAACCAGAATATGAATAATACCAGTTCCAGGGATGATAAGAATCTTATTGCTGAATTATTCAGACTCAGTCTCGCTAAACTTGGTGAATTCAATCTTCCTGTTACTCCACTAAACTATGCTCTGATTTATTTTTATTTATCTGGTGATGATTTATCGTTTAATGATGAACTGGATAAATTATTAAATAATATTGATGCCTGGACAGAAGATAAAGCAAATCAATTATTTAATCGTTATATCTGCCAATCTGATAATAATGTCGAATCTATCAAGTTAAGAGAACATTTACTGGATATAGTCGCCAATGTATTAGGTATGTTGATTGATTTAGCGGGCAAAACAGCTATTTCCAATTCTTCAATGGAAAAACATATCGACAAACTGTCAGTAAGTAAAGATCCTAAGGAAATTTTGCAAATAGCCTCACTTATTGTTACAGAAACCAGAACCTTTGTTGAAGCTTCTAAGGAACTTGAATCTACCCTGAATGACTCAACTCAGGAAATTCAATCACTCAAGTTTGAATTAAATAATGCGCGTAAGCTGGCGTCTAAAGATGCATTAACCGGTCTCAATAATCGTCGGGCATTTGATCAGGCTTTATTAGATTCAATAAGTTCAGAAAAGCTTGAGGCTGAACCATTCTGTTTAATACTTCTGGATATAGATCACTTCAAAGTAATTAATGATACCTATGGACATTTAATTGGCGATAAAGTGCTGGTGGGTTTATCGCAGGTTTTAATAAAAAATATGCGTGGCAGTGATTACCTTTGCCGCTATGGTGGTGAAGAGTTTGCAATTATTATGACTGATACTCTCATCACCGGGGCTTTTACTGTCGCAGAAAATTTACGCAAAACAATAGAAAAATTGCGTATGAGGCATGTTAAAACTGATCAGTTTATTGACAAGGTAAGCATATCGATTGGTGTAGCCTGTTATCGCAACGGCGAGTCAGGTAGCTCTATCATAGATCGCTGTGATAAAGCATTGTATCGGGCTAAAGCACTTGGTAGAAACAGAACGATTATCGCTGAATGAGCCTCTATCAATTGATGATTTTTATGTTACCTTTAATCTAAATCATTAATTAACGAAGCCTTTGTTTCATCTGATATTTCTAAGCTATGGGTATAAACACTATGCTCAACTCCCATAAAGAGTTTATTGCCTTTTTTTAATCCATCCACCATATCTTTTGTTAGTTCAAAACGCATAAAATGAACTGATGAAGTCTTGCTATCATTGGTTCTTTCCAGGTCTTCATCTGATATTGCCCATACCTTGTCAAACTCATCAACCTGAACCCAGACAAGATCTTCAATTCCAGTCATTTTTTCTAACTGGGTAGCACGAATATCAGCATCGGTATATTCAATCATATAGGTTGCTTTCCAGTTGTTTCCATCTGGAACCATTGGATTATAGGCACCGAGTTCTTCTTCAATGCCTTCTGCTTCAAATATCTTTTCAATACGCAACATTTCCTGAATCTGGTATCGAACGGTTAATCGATCTTCAAAGTAAAGTGTACTATTCGGGCCAAGAGGTACCTGCCGAGTTTTTTTATGTTGCATCACCTGAGATCTAAATTCAGGTCGCTTCACTGAATAATCTTCTAAAGACCATAAATCGCTACGGGAAAGCTGGTGACTTTGTGACATATATGTTTCCTCTATCTAATTAAATTGCATAAGCCTGTCTAAGCAGGGAAATAGGATGAATTGAATCACTACCATCATCCAGACCGGCAGAGATATGATGGCCTGCCATAGGACAGTCGCTGGTGTAAACATCGCATTCATCTTTTTTCACACGATTAACCACTGGGCGACATATTTTCATCGCAGTATCGTGAAACTCTTCTTTTAGCGTATATGTTCCATCATGCCCGGAACAGCGTTCTATAACGTTAATCTCAGTTCCTTCGATTAATGCTAATATTTCTTTTGTTTTAAGTCCGATTTTTTGAACTCGCTGATGACAGGCAACATGATATGTCACCTTACCGGGAGATTCTTTGAAATCTGTTTTGAGTAATCCGGCTTTATGACGCAGCATTAAATATTCAAATGGGTCAAACATAGCCTGTTGTACCTTTAAGACCTGTTCATCCTGAGGATACATTAAAGGTAATTCCTGTTTAAACTGTAAGGTACAGGATGGAATAGGGGCAATTATATCCCAGCCATCTTCAACCAGTTTTACCATTAAGGGTATATTATGATTTTTTAAGGCATCTACGGTATCCAGATCACCTAATTCAAGTTTGGGCATACCACAGCATTGTGTATCGGCTATAACCATGGTCGCTATGCCATTGTGCTCGAATACTTTTAACAAATCTTCACCCAGGTGAGGTTCGTTATATTCACCATAACAGGTGCCAAATATTGCAACTTTACCTGTTGTCTTTTCAGTAGACTGAATTTGTGATAAGTCAGGCCGATGATTTTTGGTTCGTTTTGAAAGAGTATGACTATGGTATTCGGGTAGCCTGGCATTGTGATGAATACCGATAGTATCTTCCAGTAATGCTCTTGTATGCTGGTTTTTATTAACAGCATTGACGACATTAACGACAATAGGAATGCTGGCCAGTTTACCGATTTTGTCGGTTGAGGTAATCAGTTTATCGCGCTTTTTAACCTGTCCTTTTTTAAAGGCGACTGCTTTAGCTCGTAGCATTAAATGCGGGAAATCAACATTCCATTCATGGGGAGGAATATAAGGACATTTCACCAGATAGCAGAGATCACAGAGATAGCAATGTTCTACGACTTTCCAGTAATCCTGTTTGGCAACACCATCCACCTCCATGGTTTCTGATTCATCGACCAGATCAAACAAGGTTGGAAATGAATTGCACAGGCTGACACAACGTCTACAACCATGACAAATATCGTAAACTCTTTCCAGTTCTGCAAATAATGAATCTTCGTTATAAAAATCAGGGTTGTTTTGATCTAAAGGATGACGGGTAGGAGCTTCTAAACTTCCTTCTTTTGAACTTGTTGCCATGGCTTATCCTGATTTTGTGATTAGTAGTACGCCACAGGATATTCCTGCGGCGTAAAATAACATGAGGTAAAGACTTATTACTCCAGGTTATCCAGAGCTTTCTGAAAACGATTTGCATGTGAACGTTCTGCTTTGGCAAGTGTTTCAAACCAGTCAGCTATTTCATCAAAACCTTCTTCTCTTGCTGTTTTAGCCATTCCCGGATACATGTCAGTGTATTCGTGAGTTTCACCTGCAATAGAAGCCTTCAGGTTGTCTGAAGTACTTCCAATCGGCATACCTGTAGCAGGATCGCCCACTTCTTCCAGATATTCCAGGTGCCCATGAGCATGGCCTGTTTCACCTTCAGCAGTAGAACGAAAAACAGCAGAAACATCGTTATAACCTTCGACATCAGCTTTTGCTGCGAAATAAAGGTAACGACGGTTTGCCTGTGATTCACCTGCAAAAGCATCTTTTAAGTTTTGTTCTGTACCAGATCCTTTAAGGGACATATAGCCTCCAGTTGATTGTTAGTTTCAAATATTCATTCAGTGCCGAATTAGCACAGTGCTAGTCTAACAATATGCAGTATAAAAGAAATTTAAATTTTGCAATATTGCTGATAGCTAAATTCAATCAATCTTGAAAAAATTATTTTACTATTAAATTGACTTTCCTGTTGCAGTTAATGAAACTTATTTCTTAACAGCTCTCTGTATAAACATAACGATAATTATTGAATAAGCAAACCAAAGAGAAATGACATGAAAGCCAGTGATCTATTAGTTAAATGCCTGGAAAATGAAGAGGTCGAATATATTTTTGGAATTCCCGGTGAGGAAAACCTGGATGTCATGGATTCTCTCATTGGTAGTCCCATTGAATTTATTACAACACGCCATGAACAGGGAGCTGCTTTCATGGCTGATGTATATGGCCGAATAACGGGTAAGGCTGGTGTTTGCCTGGCGACACTTGGGCCGGGAGCGACTAATCTGGTAACAGGTTTTGCTGATGCCAATATGGATAGAGCACCAATCGTTGGTATTGCAGGGCAGGGGGCAACTACCCGAATGCATAAAGAAAGCCATCAGGTTCTTGATCTGGTTAATCTTTTTGAACCCATTTCAAAATATAGTGTTCAAATCAGAGAGCCTGAAATTGTACCTGAAATAGTACGCAAGGCTTTTAAAGCTGCACAGGCTGAAAAACCCGGCGGTAGCTTTATTGATGTACCTGAAAATGTCGCTGCAATGAGTGTCGCTGATGATAAAATACCTTTGAAGGTTCAAAGTGCACAGGCACCTGTACCGCCACCAGAAAAAGTATTGCAGGCTGCTGAAATTATTAATAATGCCCGTTTTCCTATTGTGATGGCAGGTAATGGCGTTATCCGTTCTGGTGCCAGTGATTGTTTAATAGAAATTGCTGAAAAGTTGAATTTACCGGTCGCGACCACATTCATGGCTAAAGGTGTCATCCCATTTAGCCATCCACTTTCATTAGGAACTGTAGGCTTACAGGCAAGAGATTATGTGGCCTGTGGCTTTGATCGTGCTGATGTCATAATTTGCATTGGTTATGATATGGTTGAATACCATCCGCATCTCTGGCACAAAAATAAAAATAAGAAAATTATTCATATTGATATGAATCCTGCTGAAGTAGATGAACACTATATTGTTGAATGTGGTGTTATTGGTGATATAGGTGCGAGCCTGAAAAGTATTGGCAGTGAAACACGTCGGGTCAATGAAAACACGCATAGCAATTTACGCGAAACCATTGTTAATGAGCTTGCAGCCCATAAAGATGATGACTCTTATCCTTTAAAACCTCAGAGAATCATCTGGGATTTACGCCAGGCTCTGAATGATGATGATATTGTGGTTTCTGATGTAGGCGCACATAAAATGTGGATGGCTCGTATGTATCAGGCCGAAAGACCCAATACCTGTATTATTTCCAATGGTTTCGCATCTATGGGTATCGGAGTACCCGGTGCTATTGCGGCTAAACTGGCCAGGCCTGAAGTGACATCACTCACTGTGACTGGCGATGCTGGTTTTATGATGAATTCTCAGGAAATAGAAACAGCTTTACGTTACAACATTCCCATTATCATTTTAATCTGGACTGATAGTGAGTATGGATTAATAAAATGGCATCAATTAAGGCGTTTTAGCCGTGATACGAATATTAGTTTTAACAATCCTGATTTCGTTAAATACGCTGAAAGCTTTGGTGCTAAAGGTTATAAAATAAATAAGGCGGAAGAATTGATTCCAACCATAAAACAGGCCGTCGTTGATAAAACTGTTGTCATTATTGATTGTCCTGTTGACTATTCTGAAAATATGAAACTTACCGAAAAACTGGGTAGTCTGGTTTGCCCTATTTAGGAAGTGCTTATTTTTAATCATTATCCTGGAAAAATCAGTTCAGCGTGAAAAAGATGCATAATAGATTGATGTGCCTGATCTAAGCCAGGGATGGCTGTAGGTAGAGCAATGCAGGAGCTATTGCTATTGCCGGGAAATCAAAAACACCGTAGTCAACTGATTGGTGATGAGTGTGTTTTTGATTTTATCAACTGCATTAAGCTGTTATGTAGACTTTCATGATTAACTGATTATTCCAGGATTATTCAGCTAAATAATATTTAGCCTTAATTCAGGAATATGCAATATGCACAATTTTGACATGATGGTGCCTGGAACACAGGAAAACGGTCGTCTTTCTGTTACTTCACCCTGGAGTGGTGAAGTAATCGGGTCTGTTCCCACTATTAATAGCAGTGGGGTAAATCAGGCTATATCAATCGCTTATACAATTTTTCAGGACAGGCAGTTATGGCTGTCTGAATCTCATCGAATTGAAATACTGCAAAGAACCGCTGGGATTATGCAATCCAGGGCAGATGATCTGGCTGCAGAAGCTGCCAGAGAAGGGGGAAAACCTCTAATAGATTCCAGAGTAGAGGTTGCTCGAGCAATTGATGGCGTTTTGAATACCATAGATTGTCTTAAATCGCAGGCGGGTCATGCTATACCTATGCGCAAAAATGCAGCTTCATCAAACAGATTATCATTCACTACACATGAACCCATTGGTGTTGTGGTAGCGATTAGTGCTTTTAATCATCCGTTGAATCTTATTGTTCATCAGGTAATTCCAGCCATTGCCAGTGGTTGCCCTGTTATTGTAAAACCGGCTGAAGATACACCTTTATCCTGTTTTGGATTAGTAGAAATACTGCGTGAAGCTGGCTTACCGGATGAATACTGTATGGCTGTTATGACTGATAGCATTGAAACTTCGGAGCAATTGGTAGCTGATCCACGGGCTGGTTTTTTTAGTTTTATAGGTAGTGCAAAAGTCGGCTGGAAACTCCGGTCTATGCTGGCTCCCGGCGTTCGTTGTGCTCTTGAGCATGGTGGTTCCGCACCCGTGATAGTGGCTAAGGATGCAGATCTGGATGATATTCTTCCATTATTGGCCAAGGGAGGACTCTATCATGCAGGACAGGTTTGTGTTTCTGTGCAAAGAGTTTTCGCTGATCGTTCCATCGTTGATGAAGTGACTGCCCGTTTAGCTGAACTTGCTAATGCAATGAAGTGTGGTGATCCTAATGCCGAACAAACTGAAGTTGGCCCGCTCATTCGTAAAACAGAGGTTAAACGGATTGCCAGCTGGGTTAATGAAGCGATTGAGGAAGGTGCTATTCTGGTGACTGGTGGAGAAAAAATGGGCAATAATTGCTATTCCTGCACTGTTTTACTGGAGCCTGATCCACGAAGTAAGGTCAGTCAGCTGGAAATTTTCGGGCCTGTTATCTGTGTATATGCTTTTGATGATATCAATGAAGCCGTACAACAGGCGAATAGCCTTGCTTTCTCATTCCAGGCTGCTGTTGCAACTCAAAATCTGGATACAGCTCTGTACTGCTATAAGAACCTGAATGCTTCGGCTGTCATGGTGAATGACCATACAGCATTTCGAGTTGACTGGATGCCATTTGCAGGACTAAAACAATCTGGACTTGGGGTAGGAGGCATACCTTATACTTTTCATGATATGCAAATTGAAAAAATGCTGGTTATGCGTTCAAAGCATCTGTAACAATAAAAGCCACTCAAAATAAGTGGCTTTTATTTAAAAGCTTATATTAAGAAACAATATGTGGTGGTCCGGGATGTGTATTATAATGTTCGAGTTTATGCTTTTCAGGGTTTTGTAAATACATATCTCGACTTTTATTTGATTCAAAGTAAATAACCAGACTGTCATTTTCTGAACTTTCAATCACATAAGGCATGCTCATTAACTGCTTTAGCGATGCACCTGTTACTGGATCTGTCGTTTCTATGTGATACGTCATATATTCTCCTCCAGGCTTGTAGTTTGAAGCAGTATTTAAAACCAATATTAATCTTATGTATAGAGAAAATTTAGTTATACATTAAATTAATTTTACTTTTGTTTTTAAAACAAATATTTAACAAATTTCTATGATAGATTAACTTAAGTTAATCTTGTAAGTGTCTGAATTTTAAGATAAAGGATAGTGAATGAAACAATTTGATGTATATTCTCTTGGCAATGCTCTGGTTGATATTGAATACCATGTGGAAGCTAAACACTTAACTTCGATGGGTATAGATAAAGGCTTGATGACGCTTATTGATGAACCTCAACATAATCATCTGATTAATTTTCTGGGTGATAGTCATGAAAAAATGGCATGTGGTGGTTCGGCAGCCAATTCTTTAATCGCTATTGCTCAAATGGGTGGCTTATGTCATTTTTCCTGTCGTGTCGCTGACGATATGGCTGGTCAGTTCTATATGCAGAATTTAAAAACAACCGGCATAGCAACAGATTCACACTTAAAAAAAGATAGCTCAGGTGTTTCCGGAAAGTGTCTGGTATTTGTTACACCTGATGCAGATCGTACAATGAATACTTTTCTGGGTACTTCAGCAGAACTGGATGATAGTTATGTCTCTGAACTTGCTATTCAGCAATCTGAATATGTTTATCTGGAAGGTTATCTTGTGACGGCTGATAATTCCCGTAATGCCGTTTTACTGGCAAAACAATATGCCAGTAAACATGGTGTTAAAACTGCGCTAACACTTTCTGACCCATCCATGATGATGTATTTCCGTGAAGGTATGCTGGAAATGATTGGAGATGGTGTCGATCTGTTATTTGCTAATGAAGATGAAGCTTTTGCGCTTTCTGGTAGTCAAAATCTCGATGAAACTATTCAAAACCTGAAACAATATGCTCGCAGTTTTGCGATTACTCGAGGTTCAAATGGTGCGATTGTTTTTGATGGAGAGTCAATTATAAATATTGAGCCACATAAAGTTGAAGCTATAGATACCCTGGGTGCTGGTGATATGTTTGCTGGTGCTTTTCTGTATGGTTTAACACATGCGATGGATTACTCAGAAGCGGGTAAATTTGCTTCACTGGCTTCTTCAAAAATAGTCACCCAATTCGGTCCGCGACTTGATCCTCAACAAACACTTGATTTATTGACAGCATTTAAAACTGGAAATTATTAAGTTATTCATGAAAAATACGCCAATTTTTTTATCCTTACCCCAATCTAATTGTAAATTATGTCCCATTTAACTGATGACCTGAGAATCACAGCCATTAAAGAATTGTCTTCTCCTAAGCAAATTCAACAGGATTTACCCATATCCGATACTGCTGCTGCTACTGTTTATAACAGCAGACAGGCTATTTATCGAATTTTAGATAATAAAGATGATCGTTTACTGGTGGTTATAGGCCCCTGTTCGATTCATGACCCTGAAGCTGCAATAGAATATGCTACTAAATTAAAAGTTTTAGCTGATGAACTTTCTGAAGATTTACTTATTATCATGCGGGTTTATTTCGAAAAACCACGTACTACCGTTGGTTGGAAAGGATTGATCAATGACCCTGATCTTGATGATAGTTTTCATATCAATAAAGGGGTTCATATGGCAAGGAAATTACTTCTTAAGCTTTCTGAAATGGGAGTGCCAGCTGGTACTGAGTTTCTTGATCTAATCAGTCCGCAATATGTATCAGATCTTATATCCTGGGGCGCTATTGGTGCTAGAACAACAGAAAGTCAGGGACACAGGGAATTATCTTCCGGATTATCATGCCCGGTTGGATTTAAAAATGGTACCGATGGACGTTTGCAAATTGCGATTGATGCTATGCGCTCGGCTTCACATCCTCATAGTTTTCTGTCTGTTACAAAAGAGGGACATTCAGCCATATTCTGTACTTCTGGAAATGAATACACGCATGTCATTTTACGAGGTGGTAGCCGCCCGAATTATGATCGTGAATCGGTTAACGAAGCTGCGGAACAATTACGCAACTCAGGTTTAAATGATACTGTGATGGTTGATTGCAGTCATGCCAATAGCCAGAAAAAATTCAAAAAGCAATATGAAGTTTGTGAAGATATCGCTCATCAATTGAAAACGGGGCAGAAATCAATTTTTGGTGTCATGATTGAGTCTCATCTGGTTGAAGGTCGACAGGATATTCAATCCGATAAAGAACTGGTTTATGGGCAGAGTATTACTGATGCCTGTATTGGTATGGAAGATAGCGAGCAAATGTTAAGAATGCTGGCTGAAGCTGTTAAGTCATCAAGACAAAACTGATTAAACTAAGGCATTAGTAAATGGCTAATTGTCAGTGAATACCCTGTATTCCTGACAGTCTGGAATATTTAATTAAAGAGCGGGGATCTTTTTTTCCACGAATCCTTTAGGAATTTGAAATGCCAGTGGAGGAATCTGTCGTACGGAAACTGATCCGGCACGAATCATATTTTTGATTTTTCCATCGGGGTAATACTGTACTACTTGCAGGGGAACGCCGTTTAAATATTCCAGGCCACTGACCATGGTTGTCAATATATCCTGATCCCCCGGGGTTATCTGTTTTAATTGAGTCAATATTTTATTCAGTTTTCCAAAACTCAATATATCATTGGCTGGAAGCTTCAGCTGTGTATAGTTGGCAAGACAGACATCTGATGTTCTGATGCCCTGATTAAAAATGGCCAGGATCTGGCATTTGACCCCTAAAACCTGATCAAATTTACCTGTTTTCCTGAGACTGGTCGATTTATGAGAGATTGATTTTTGCTCAAAATTATCCAGCATTTTCTGGATCTGGCCCTGTTTAGCCGGGTCCATATGTTTGATCCACTGATAAATTAAACCCTGCACTAAAACTTTATTTTGGCGATATAATGAAACATATTCATTGATGGTTTGAATATTTATTTTAAAAAAACTTTTAGTTTTAGATTGAAGTTGAATGATGTCGCCTGATTGTAAATCAAGCATAATACCGGGTTGATGTCCCGATAAATCATCATATCGAATTAAATCCTGCTTAAGCAATACATTATGAAGAGGCTTTTTATGTTTAGCTGTTATTGCATCATAACGTATAGTTATATCGGCAAAAACAAAATCTGTGAATAGTAAAAGCAATATAGATATAATTAAGGGTGCACGCATGGGTACATTTCCAGTCATAGTTAATTTTAGAGTCTACCATTAGATGAGCAAAGCCAGAAAAAAAAATTCTAAACCTCGTAAGACAAAGACTCAAAAAAGAAAAAAATCACAAAATACCCGATCAGGATGGAGTCTGAAAAAAATAACAGGCATTATATTGAGCCTGTTATTTATCGCACTGGCTATCCATGTCTGGTTTTTAAATAATATAATAGAAAAACGTTTTGATGGAGAAACCTGGGCACGTCCATCACGAGTTTATGCCCGCCCTTTAGAGCTTTATTCCGGTCTTAACATTAAGCCCAAACAGATAATCCATGAACTTAAGCTGGCGGATTACCAGGCTGTTGAAAATGTGACTAAACCAGGACAATTTTCATTTAGATCAAACAGGCTATCCATTTTTAGCAGGGATTTTTATTTTCCAGATCATCATCAAGCGGAAAATATAGTTGAATTAAAGTTTGATCATAATCAGCTTGATGAAATAAGGGATAAATCAAATTCAAAAATTATCGATTTCTATCAATTAACGCCGGTCATTATGGGGAGTTATGTGCCGGGAAATGGGGAAGACAGGCTGGTGATAGATCAGGAAGATATTCCTGCCGGTTTAACAGAAATTTTACTGAGTGTAGAAGACAGGCGCTTTTTTAATCATTTTGGTGTTAACCCGTTATCTATCTTACGTGCTCTACTAGCCAATATTCAGGCTGGTAAAACCGTTCAGGGAGGCAGTACCCTGACTCAACAACTTGCAAAAAATTTATTTCTTACACCGGAACGATCTTTGTTACGTAAAATGAATGAAGCCATTATGGCAATCATGCTGGAAGTTAAATTTAGTAAACAGGCTATTCTTGCTGCCTATATAAATGAAGTCTTTTTATTGCAGCAGAATAATATATCTATTCATGGATTTGCTTTAGCCAGTAAGCTGTTATTTAAGCAACCTTTAAAATATTTATCGAAGGAAAAGCTTGCGCTTCTGGTTGGCATGGTTAAAGGACCTTCAGTCTTTAACCCTTTAAAAAATCCTGAACGTGCTTTAAAGCGTCGTAACAGCGTACTGAAAATCATGCAGAATAATGATTTGATCAGTAAACAGGATTTTCTGCAGTTATCTGTTAAACCATTGGGCGTGGTCAAAAGACTACCGCCAGTGAACCCTTTTCCCGCTTATCTGGATCTGGTAAAAAAGCAATTGGTCAGTAATTACTCAGCAGCTGATCTAGGTGAAAGAGGGTTATCTATTTATACTGCCTTTGATCCGCAAAAACAGTTACAACTTGAAACAGGTTTAAAGTCAGGTTTAGCCCGCTTTGATAATAAAAACTTACAATCAGCTGTAGTGATAGCGGATTATTTAAATGGAGATTTACTGGCTCTTACCGGTGATAGAAATACCGATTATCCGGGATTTAACCGGGCGATTCTGGCACAGCGTTCAATTGGTTCTTTGATAAAGCCCATGCTGTTATATAGTTTACTGCAAAATGGCAATACGCTAGCCACTAAAGTTGATGATCGCCCGATACGGGTCAAACAGTCAGATGGTAAAATCTGGGCACCATTAAATTATGATAAAAAATTGCATGGAGAAACAACGCTTTATAATGCCTTCATAAAATCTTATAACCTGCCTTTTGTACATTTAGGACTTGAACAGGATGTTCTGCAAAAAGTAACCGCTGATTTGAATAAGATTAATCTGGTGAAACAGGAAGTCATTTATCCCTCGCTGTTACTGGGAGCCACCTTAATGACACCTTTTGAAATTAGTCAAATGTACCAGGTTATCGCGAATTCAGGATACTTTGCCCCGTTAACAACTATCCGGCAGGTGATGGATGAGAATCATAAGGTGTTAACACGTATTCCAGTTCAGTCGACTGAACTCTTTAACCGTCAAACTATGATTCAGGTTCAGCGAGCCATGATTGGTGTAGCAGAAGAGGGTACGGCAAGATATTTAAAAACACGTTTTCCTGATAAAACATTTGCCGGTAAGACGGGGACAACAAATGATTCACGTGATTCATGGTTTGCGGGGTTTTCTAATCGTTATTTAACCGTGGTCTGGTTAGGAGATGATGAGAATAAAAGTATTAACTTAACAGGTTCCTCTGGTGCTTTGAGGGTGTGGGCTGATATTATGTCAAAACTCGATGCCGACTCATTAAAACTAACTGCCGATCCTCAGTTGGAATGGAACTATATCGATCGATTAAATGGTGGACTTTCAGAAAAATCATGTAAAGACAGTGTATTGATGCCATTTATAAAAGGAACTAAACCTGATTTTAACAGCAGTTGTAATAAAAACTATCTGGAGAAAGGTATCAAGTGGCTACAAGATTTATTCTAATTCTGATTTTCAGTTCTTTATTATTTGCCTGTAGTATACCGGCTCCTCAAATTGAGACTGATCAATATCATGAAAAAACTAAACAGACTGAGACTCCCAAACCTTTGAATGGATTGCAACGTAAAGCTTTGCAATTGATGAATCAACAGCAATTTGAACAATCTATTTTATATCTTCAGCGTGCCATAAAAGTAGAACCAAGAAATCCGTTAAACTGGCATTATCTAGCTCAAAATTACTGGCATTTGAAGGATTTTCCAAGTTGTCGTTCGATGGTACAGAGAGCTATTTCCTATAGTCAGTTTAATCCTGATTTAAATACAGCAAACAATATTTTGCTCAAGCAATGCGAAGGTAGCTAATCATGGCTAAACTTTCCAGTGAGCTTAAAGTTATCGATGTCCTGGGTGAAAATGGAATCCTGAAAGAGTATATACCGGGTTTTCAGGCCAGAGATAGTCAACTTGCTATGGCAGAGTTAATACAGGAATCTATTAAAAATAATGATTGTAATGTGATTGAAGCCAGTACAGGCATTGGTAAATCATTTGCTTATCTGGTTCCGGCATTTCTTTCAAATAGTAAGATTTTAATTTCGACTGGAACCAAAAACCTGCAGGATCAACTGTTCAAAAAAGATATTCCACTAATCAATAAAACGATTGTGTCAGGTAAACAGTTAGCGCTACTTAAAGGACGTAGTAATTATTGCTGTCCTTACAGGATTAACAAGTTCCGCCAACAACGACGTTTTCAAAGCAGGCAGTTAACCCCCGTTTTTGATGCCTTAAAAAGCTGGTCAGAAACAACATCTAGAGGCGATATTTCCGAATTTTCCAAAATCCCCGAAAGAGATAGTTTGTGGTTTTATGCGACCTCCAATGCTGACAACTGTCTGGGTAATGAATGTCCTGATATAAAAGAGTGCTTCGTAGTTAAGGCCAGGCGTAAAGCTCAGAAAGCTGATGTTATCGTCATTAATCATCACCTGTTTTTTTCAGATCAGGCTCTTAAAGACGATGGTTTCGGTGAGTTATTACCGGATATTGATGTTCTTATTTTTGATGAGGCCCATCAATTACCCGATGTTGCCAGTCATTTTTTTGGTCGAAGTTTAACCATGCGCCAATATGATTTATTAATGAAAGATATTGTTGATGCGCAGATAACTGAAGCTAAGGATAGCAAGGAAATTCAGGATATCTGTCGCTTAAACCAAAAGGCAATTGCAGATTTTCGATTAACGCTTGGGAAATTTAACCCAAAAGGTGAATGGCGACATATTCAGCATGCCCCTGATATTGTTAGTGCAATAGAAGAATTAAATCAGGTGCTAGAAACATTGATGAAACAGCTTGATGTTTTAAAGTCCAGGGGTAAGGAACTGGGCCTGTGCTTTGCTCGTCTTGAAGGCTACCGTGAAATACTTGATGATTTTATGTCACCAAAAAAATCAGAAGTAACCTGGTATGAATGGAATGAACAAAGTTTCCGTTTTATGATTTCTCCTGTCGATATTTCGGATCAATTTAAGCAGCAAATTGATCGTAGTCTGTATAAATCCATTTTTTATACATCTGCGACATTAAGCTCAAACGGGTCATTCGATTATTTTACACGTCGACTTGGTATTGAAGATATAAACTGCGCCAATTTTGAAAGCCCCTTTGACTATCAAAAACAGGCATTACTGTATTTAGCGGAAAATATGCCTGATCCTTCAAGTGATGATTTTGTGAAAGTTTTTGCTGATCAATGTTGTGAACTCATCAATGCTACACAGGGAAACTGTTTTATATTATTTACCAGTTATCGAATGCTCAAATTAACGGCTGGTATTTTATCCAGACGCTTAAAAAATAAACTTTTTATTCAGGGTGAACAACAACGTAGTGAATTAATGAGTGCTTATTTAAAAACACCTAATCCCATTTTACTTGGTACCAGTAGTTTCTGGGAAGGTGTCGATGTAAAAGGTGATAAATTAAAACTGGTTATCATTGATAAATTGCCTTTTAAATCTCCTGGAGATCCTGTCTATAAAAGGCGTTTACAGCATGTTAGTGAAAATGGTGGTAATGCTTTCAAAGATGTCCAAATTCCAGAAGCCACGATTAGCCTGAGACAGGGAGTTGGACGTCTTATTCGCGATATTAACGATACCGGTATTGTGATGATTGCCGATAATCGATTAACTAGCAAACCTTATGGAAAAGACTTTTTAAATAGTCTGCCTAATATGAAAAAATCCAGTTCCCTGAAAACCGCTTTGCAATTTGCTGCCTCAATAAGTCAATAAATTTATATGTAAATTATTTCTCATTAATTTCTATCAATAATTAACCAAGCACTAATCTAGATTATTTTTACACCGTAATTTAATTTATAAGTCAATAAACTTGATGTAGATCAGTTGGATACGAGCACTTGTCTGCTTAAATAGCCTTGCTTTTAAAAAAAATAGGGTCATAGCGGTTTTCTGACTGCCAGGTAGTCTGACCACGATAATCATTGTTACACAGTCTGTGGTATGGAGTTACATTGTTTAAGCAGTTGAGAAATAATTTTTTAGATACAGTTTCACCCGCAGTTATTTTTTTTATACTATCCGGAAATGTTGTAGCTGAGACAAATGTTGATATTCGTGCTTCTTCACCACTAGGATCCGGAAATACAACTAACTATATTGCGCACATTGCGGATTGTCGTGATTTAGTATCGATTGAAGTTGGTGATAGTAGTCAACTCGTTCCTGTTTCACCTGTTGAAGCTAATCGCAACCTCTCTTCTCCGATAGCCTGTGAGGTGGGCTTTCAGCTTGATGCTGGAAGTGTAGCATCGCCGGTTTTACAGCTTGAAATGTTAGACGGTAGTTCTCAATTTCATACAGAGCCGTTTTATGTAGAAAATGTATCACCGCAAATAAACCTTGGTAGTATTGCAATCCGTGCAGATGGCGATAGGCAGTTCCTTGATCTGGAAATAGAAGCTTCCGATGATCTTGATATAAGCTATGTAGCCTTTCAGGCTGTTGGATTACGTGCGTCAACGCTCAGAAATGCAGGCGGTGTTATTGATGAAGCCAAATCGAATTCATTCGCTGACTCGAACGGTTATATTCGTCTCTATCCTGACAGTGATGCTCAGATACTATTCAATGCATCTGTTGAAATTTCAACTCCGCTTTCCCCTGAAGTAATTGCCAGTGATGCTTTAGTGCTACTAGATATGTATGTAGTAGATGCAAGCGGAAATCAGACTTCAATTTCCGATATTAGTTTTACAGGTAATGATGTCAGAGAAGAAGTACAGGGTTTGGTTGCAGCTCCTCAAAAAATAATCTTTTCGAATGCACTTGAGCAGGTGCAAATTATACCCAGTCTGCAGTATCAGTTTAGAGGACTTGTGCCAACACCGGGTGCAGGTCGGGGCATTAGTTACTCTTCCTCTGATTCCAGTAAAGTCCGTGTAACTCAGGATGGTAGAGTTATCCCTTTGCTAGAAACAGGTTCAACAGATGTCATTATATCTGTCTCCTTTACTGGTCTGCCAGTCATTCAAATACCAGTCTCGGTTGATTACAGTAAAAATCTTGTCGGTTTGAGTGTAGAAGGCGTATTAGATACCGAAAATTTTCAAATACCGTCTCTCAATACTTTTACTCCTTTACCCGTTTTACTGGGTTTGTTTGATGATGGTAGTTCGGCACCCTTAACCCCATTACACAAGGTCCAGAAAAAAATTCCGACAGGTGCAGAGTCTTTACTTATTTTTGATGATGACCAGGGACTCAAAGCGACTCTTTCTATTCCAGACAGTGCACCTTTACCTTTATCTATCTCATTAGTGCAATATCCTGAAATTGCTACCACTTTAAAGGTGACAGCAATTGATGCTGTACCTCAAATAGAATTTGATGTTGATGGCGTTGGAAAAGTTGGCAATACTTTGAATTTAACAGCTACGGCAACTGATGATGTTGGAATAGACAATGTTGCTTTCTGGATGGATGGAATTGTCATTGGTAGACGTCAAGCGCCTCCTTATGAACTTTCTCTGCCGTTAACAGAGGAGATGGAAGGGCGAACGCTAACATTTAAAGCTGTAACTGTTGATACGGCTGGCCAGGTTACTGAAACAGGTGAAGAAAAAATTTCTGTATCGGCCTCGGTTGTTCCTAAAGTACCCTCGTTCGATTTTGAGGAACCAGTTAATAACCAACGTGTAATCGAGAAAACACCATTCAAATTATCGGTATCTCACCGTCTGGGTCAAGTGCCGACTACTGTTTATTCTAGCGGGATTTCACTGGTTGAATTTTTTTCTGAAGGTGAAAAGTTAGGTGAGAGTTTTTTCCCGTCTATGGAAAAGCGTCCCAGTGAAACTGATCCTGATGAACAGGATCTTTTTGAAGTCTGGTCACTCGAGGTTGAAGCACCAGAGATCGTAACAGCTCAAACTTCACTGGCTGTTTCAGCACGTATTCACAGTGCTAATGGTGGGCAAAATGACGCACCCGCAAAATTGATAAAAGTTCTTGAGAACACTGCTCCTTCAGTGGTGATTATGTCACCGGTGGAAGGAAGCCTCGCTACAGTCGGCCAAACAGTTAAGGTTTCTGCACAGATAGCAGATGATACCCTCGCAATGGGTACAGAAATTGAGTTGTTGGTGAATAATGAGATCATATCGACTATTCGATATTCTGATAGTGATTCTCGTTTTCGCAATGCGATTACTCAACAAACTGTCAGTAGATCCTTCGATCTCCCAATTGGTCAGGAGCTATTGGGTGAGACTCTGGATCTGAATGTTCGAGTTATTGATTTTCACCATAAGGTTTCAACATCGAGTGTACTTCGATTACCTGTAAAGGGGGATCAACCTCCTACGATTGCGCTATCTCATCCGGTAGAGGGGCAGCACCTGGTTTCAGGAACGCTATTAGAGATCCGTGCAAATGCAGTTGATGATCTTGCTGTAACAGGAGTCAATTTCTATGTTAATGATAAGTTAGTCGGTACTGATCAGCGCGCTCCTTATGCTATCACCTATGACTTACCTGATGGAATAATAAATGATCAACCTATAGGAATTTATGCAGAAGCTGAGGATGCAGCCGGTCATGTGAGCCGTAGTGTACTTGTAAGCGCTACTTTAGGAAAAGATGAAGAGCCTCCAGTTATTAATCTTGTTTCTCCAGAAATAAATATTACTGATGCTGGTGATGATATTGCGGCTGTAGTTGAAAACAGCGATGTGGTTTTAAAAGTGGCTGGTTATGATAACGTGGGTGTAACTAAGGTTGAGCTTTTCGGTGTGCGTAAAATAAGCGGGCAGGGTTAT
>JBNKKI010000058.1:0-8422 GCA_050291745.1 Gammaproteobacteria bacterium
GCCAGTGCGACCATATTTTGCTGCATCATTTTGAAAATTTAAGTAGGTATAGGCATAAGATTCAGGCGTGTTTTCTTTAAGCCCCATATGTTTGAGAAGTTTTTTACCAACTATATGTGGAGGTCGTCCATAAGCATCTCCGACACCCAGATTGACATTCGGCTCACGAAAATAGACTGGTAATAATTGCCCATGTACATCAGTGATATGCAAAATTCTGGCATTACCATTCAAAGGCAAATCATAAAAGTTTTTTGGCATTTTTCCTGCGTGAGCTATATTTGACCAGAGTAATGGAACTGTGGATGCGGCAGCACCTGCGCCCATTAACTTAATAAAATCGCGACGATCAAATTTTTTCATAAACTCTCCGGGATGGTATTAAAGGCAAAATAGAAAGAGCGGAGCTTATTAGTTATAGTGTAAGATTCCGCGCCTGATCAATTTTTGTATTCTTATTATTTTCAACTGCATGAATTATAAATCATTTTGGATAACTTTATTAGCTTTGATTTTCTGTCTTCCAGTATCGGCAGATGTTGTCAGACCCGCGCTGATTGAAATTAGCGTCTATACCACAGGTAAAGTGAGTGTCGAGCTGAGGGCCAGTATCGAAGCTTTAATGACCGGTATCAATGGAAGATTTAGCAATACAAAAGAAGCACCGAATGCAGAAGAGTATGATGCCTTTCGGGTAATGCAGGCGGATCAACTACGGGAAGCTTTCGAAACCTTCAAACCCACATTATTACAGGGCGTCGATCTCAAACTGGATGATGAATCAATTCCATTAACCATTGCATCAGTAAACATACCAGAGCCGGGTTATACAAAAGTGCCCAGAATTAGTGTCATCACTTTAACGGGACATGCAGACCGGGATAGAAAGCAACTTACCTGGTATTATCCGCAGCGTTTTGGGGACCATGCCACCCGAGTTAGACAGGTTGATGAAGAGAATGAAAAATGGCACTGGTCTGATCATCAATGGCTTAAAGAAGATGTTTACACAAAACCCTATCCACTGGATGAAATTTTTACCCGTCAATCCTTTCTGACGGTATTAAAAACCTATGTGGCTGCGGGCTTTCAGCATATTTTACCGATAGGATTCGATCATATATTGTTCGTATTCGGTATTTTTCTACTCAGCACTAAAATGAAACCGCTGTTATGGCAGGTTACCATGTTTACGCTGGCGCATTCTATAACCCTGAGCCTGTCAATGCTGGAAATTATCAGTTTACCTTCGACAGTTGTTGAGCCACTGGTTGCTTTATCTATTGCCTATGTTGCTATAGAGAATATTTTTAGTCCTAAGTTGCATCGCAGCCGGTTATGGATTGTGTTTGGATTTGGCTTGCTGCATGGTCTGGGATTTGCCTCATTGTTATCAGAGTTTGGTATGCCTCAGGATGACTTTGCACTGGCACTTATCAGTTTTAATATTGGGATAGAATTTGGCCAGCTGGCGATTATATTAATGGGCTTTTTTGGTTTGCTCATCTGGTTTAAAGATAAACAGATTTACCGGCACATTGTTGTGATTCCAGTCTCTGTGGTGATCTCAATGATAGGTTTGTACTGGTTCTGGGATAGACTGGAGTGGCAAAGTATAAAGGCTTTGTTTTAACCTGGAATCCGCAGTTGGATGAGTTGATTGTGCATTTGAGGTGGTGTAGATCAAGACGTAACGACGCGGAATAGCCAGCTATTCCAGGGCGTTACAACGAAGAGATACGCCGCCTTAAACCTGCAATTCGGTTCGTAGCGGGATGCACCGATTGCATCAACTGTCATGCTTTATGAAACAGTGGGGTAACCTCTATTGCGAGCGGTTAACTGCGGAATCCAGGATTATTTACATCGACATTTCGAGATCATCTAACACGGCATCGATGCCAGCCTGAGCGCATTGTTCATCAGTCTCACCGGCTGGAGCACCACTCACACCTACTGCACCCAGTAAAGAACCGCTCACCTGAATAGGCAAACCACCAGCTGACATAATAATGCCAGGAACACGTCCAATCGGGGAATTGGAACGATCTCCCATTGCTGAAGTAGCACTATTAAAGTTTGCTGCGGTATAAGCTTTACCTTTACTAATAGGCACGGTAATTTGAGCTGCAATTGTATCGCGTAAAGTAACCTGGACAATGCCTTCCCTGTCAACAACTGTTACCCCTATTTGAATGCCCATTTTTGTGCAGTGTTCAATAGCTGCCTGCGCTATCTTAATGGCAGTGGGTAATGTTAAACGTTTTGTACTGACCATGGATGGATCTTCCTGGGCAAAAACATTTGAAGCTAAAAATAATAAAACTAAACCGCTGATAATTGATCTCATCAAGTACTCCTCATAATCTATTATTGAAATTGTATGAATATAATACCCGACTAAGTTGTATAATTAACAACATTTTTTGCACCCTTAAACTCTTCAGGATTCACTCATGATCAAAAATAGAATGTCTGCAACAGTGATGGTTTTAACGATATTAATCAGCGTTTCTGCCTGTAAAGAACTGGAACCCGTCATAGATCAGATTAAACCAATACTTAAAGAACAGGCCGGAGGCTCATCTACTGGTATCACAACCGCTAATATGATTGATGCGATAAAGCAGGCTTTATCTCAGGGAGTTGGTGATTCAGTCAATTTATTGGGTAGTGCAAAAGGTTTCAGTCTCAGTGATGTTTATCATATTCCAGTTCCACAGCAACTCGATAAACCTGCTGAACTACTGAAAAAATTCGGGCAGGGAAAATATGTTGATGAATTTGAAAATCGTTTAAATACAGCTGCAGAACAATCGGTATCAAAAGCCATCCCTGTATTTACCAATGCCATAAAAGAAATGACAGTAGATGATGCACTAAACATAATGAAAGGTGAGGACGATGCCGCTACGACTTATTTTAAAAGCAAAACTGAAGCCACTTTACGCGCTAAATTTTTACCGATTATTAAATCCGCTACCGATAAAACAGGTTTAACCAGTAGTTATAAATCATTAAATCAAAAAATTAGCAGTGTCGCGCCGTTTTATAGTAATAAAATGGTTGATATTGATGAATATGTTCTCGGTAATGCAATGAATGCGCTATTTGACCGGATTTCAATTGAAGAAAAGTTAATTCGTGATAATCCAGCCAAAAGAACGACTGAATTAATGAAAACAGTATTCGGGCATTTTGCGAAATAAATAGAGATGAAGTTTGCATCATTCATATTGATTTTCTGTCTGCTGTTTTCAAATCTGTTACAGGCTCAAAGCTACCAGTTAAAACAGCTAACATCAGGGTTAGGTGTACCCTGGGGAATGGCATTTATATCAGCAGATGAAATTCTTTTTAGTGAGCGAAGTGGAAAATTATCAATACTAAATACGCAAACGACAAAGATCCGGGCGGTTAAAGGATTACCTGATATTCTTGCTGAGGGGCAGGGGGGATTTTTGGATGTTGCTGTTCCAGATGATTACCATCAACAGGGCTGGGTGTATTTTACCTATACTAAAAATGTCAAAGGGCAGGGAGCCACCACACTGGCACGAGCGCGACTGCAGGGTGACCAGTTACAGCAATGGCAGGATCTAATCATCACCAAATCAACCACTAATACCAGCAGGCATTATGGCAGCCGAATTACATTTGATGACAAGGGCTATCTGTATTTTGGTATTGGTGATCGAGGGGTAAGACCCAATGGGCAGAATTTAAAAAACCATGCCGGATCAATCTTACGCATAAAACGCAATGGCGATATTCCTGATGATAACCCATTTATCAATAACGCACAGGCATTACCCGAAATATGGAGTTATGGGCACAGAAATCCGCAGGGACTGACATGGGATAACTCCAAAAAACGATTGTGGGAAATTGAACATGGGCCACGCGGTGGAGATGAAATTAACCTGATTGAAAAAGGCAAAAATTATGGCTGGCCAGTCATATCTTTTGGGAAAGAATACTGGGGTCCTGTTGCGGTAGGCGAAAGCACACATAAAAAAGGTATGATGCAAGCGGTTAAATATTATGTACCTTCCATTGCTCCAGGTAGCCTGATGATTTATAACGGTAAAGCTTTTCCTCATTGGCAGGGGAACCTGTTTGCTGGTGCTTTAAAACTACAACACCTGAATCGAATAATTTTGAATGACGATGGAGACGCGATAAGGGAAGAACGTTTACTGGAAAATCTGGGAGAACGTATTCGAGCCTTACTTCAAAGCCCTGAAGGCTGGATATACTTTTCAACTGACAGCGGTAAAATTTTTCGAATTCAACCTTAAACAATTAGATGCAATTTAAGCTTCTATTACTCTTGCTACTATTGCCTTTTAGCCTTAACGCTGAAACCAGTACCTGTTATGGTACAACAGCGCATGGTCGTCTGGAAAATGCTGTCCAGTTACCGGCAAGTGGTAAAAATTTTGAAGCTTATAGTCAGTTAGCGCGTCTTAGTGGAAGAACCTACGTCCACTCTGGCGTTAAGGAAATTATACTGGCAGCCTATCAGAATTTATCTACTGAGCTACCTCAAAAAGTCTATAAATATGCTGAAACCGGATTCCAGAAAGGAGGCAAATTCAAACCTCATAAAACACATCAAAATGGCTTATCGGTCGATTTTATAACACCGATGATGGATAAAAGTGGAAAATCAGTTCTTTTACCCACCAATATATTTAACAAGTTTGGCTATAACATTGAATTCGATAAAAAAGGACATTACGAAGACTTGGTAATCGATTATGAAGCAATGGCTGCACATATCGTGCAGCTACATAAAGAAGCAAGAAAAAGAGGCCATAATTTATGGCGTGTCATCTTCGATCCCAAACTACAGCCGAATCTTTATAAAACAAAATATTCTAACTACTTAAGGGAAAATATTAATTTTTCAAAAAAAGCATCTTGGGTCAGACATGATGAACATTATCATGTTGATTTCATTCTGCCCTGTGTTTCAGATTAGAAATATCTTTGCATAGAAGAGAATTAAATCATTAATGATAAATCATCATGTTAATGAATCAATCCTGGCTGCATTATTTCTGGATAGAATATTGAGAAGTATTCCAGTTGTTACGCAAATTAATTTTTTCAGCAAGGTCCTTCCCATGTTCAGTCACAGCCTTAAAAGAATCAAATCTGACACCTTTTATTTCTGATTTACCACGAACGAGGGTATAGGTATGCCATTCACCTTCCTGCATGCCTGCGGGGGGATCAGATTTTTCAACACTTTGCAGACTATAACCTGGTGCGCGTACTTTCTTTGCTTTATCTGTGCTCAATTGTAAATTACCTAAGGTTGTGTAAACGATACAACCATAAAACAATAGAGTGATATGTACCGAAGTTTCTCATGCCTGCCTCAGTTCTCACCACAGACATTAGAAAATACCATCAGCCTGTAAGAAATCTGCATTAACATATTTCGAGTTCCTTTGCCATCATACTCTATATTGCACGAAATTACTGAGATAGTTTTAAGACCTACAGCTTAGCGACTTTTTATCGGGTTTATACAGATTGATGGTTTTGAAATAGTGGTGGTTTATTAAGATGAAACAAACGTTAGGTTATAAACAAAGAGCTTGATTGAAGGATCACTATGTTCAAGCTCATTAAAATGCAGTAGACTGAGTCTGAATTAACAAAAACAAGCAGGGAAAGTGCAGGAGCAAAGCGAAATAAAAAGCTAAAGAACAGAGCCAGACAGTGAATTTCATGTTCATTGGTATTGGCTGGTTCACAGCAAGCTCTTAAATACAATCCCCATTATGGAGAGTGTGTCAAACTGAAGGGTGGCATAGTTCAAAGGATATTTTTAATACGACATCAGGATTAACGGTAGGATATGGCAATATTAGATTTTCGCTCTTTTTGATTAAATATCCGAATACCACGAATTTTAGTCCGTATATTTAGAGAAAATACAGCGAATTATTTTCGTGTTAATTACAATGTTATGTTTTAAACAATAATCAAGCTAAGGAGAAATATTGATGTTCGAATATAAAATGGTTCAAATTCCACCAAATATTGCGGTGGAGATGAAAAAACACAAAGGTAATGAAGCTGCGGCTTATCTTGAAGGGGTTGTTAATAAGTATGCAGCACAGGGTTGGGAGTTTTATCGTATTGACAGTATAGGTGTTGCTCTTCAGCCTGGTTGTTTTGGTGCCTTGGGCGGTCAAAAGGAAGAAAACAGTCAATACTATGTAATTACATTTCGCATGCATAAACAATAATGGTTTGGCTTTCAATACAGCTTATTTACTTTTATAGGTTTCTCGCACCAAGGAAGCTAAGATCATCATGTCTTTTTGAGCCTACATGCTCTGAATATACGATCTTAGCCCTTAAAAAATATGGCTTTGTTAAAGGCTGGTCTAAATCACTCAAGAGAATCTATAGTTGTAAGCAACCAAATGGTGGCGTTGATTACCCATAAACATAACAATCGCATAAACACGGATATTTTGCTCTGCTGCGCGCCGCAAAATTCCGGTTATGCGGAGCGTTAAGTCTTCAATCAAGGGAGAGAGCAGAATGCCGGAAATAATTGATCTTGTTTCAATTGTCGCTGTAGCAATTTCGGTAGTTTCACTGTATCGGACAAGAAAGCAAAATGAGTTAATTAACAAATACAATGAAACGTCATCAAAATTGGCTGAATTTCAGCTCCGGTTGCTTGAGGAAGAACACCGCGAAGAAAATACTGCCGATATATCTGCATATTTTTACAAAGACTTTAAGAATAACTATAGGTTGGCAGTAGTAAATGCAGGTAAAAAGTCTGCACGAAATGTAGAATTATCCGTTTCCTTAGAGGAAGGTGAATACAACCCTTTAATTCCATCAGATTTGAGTTCGAAGTTTCCTGTAAAAGAGCTACATCCAGGCCAAGAAGTTTATCTCATTGCAGCAATTACATTTGGAATGAAAAACGTATTTGAATTTGAGGTAAGCTGGGAAAATCCTGATGGTCATGTAGCTAATAAATCATTAACTCTTTCCCTGCCATGAGATATGACTTAACAATTTGTTCAAGTCGTTCGCTTCGCTCACTGGGATGCTCCGCCGCGTTGCGGCTCCGCGCCCCTTAACAACGCGTTATGCCTAAGGAGAGTTTTGATTGACCGACATAGTTTACTTGGTGGCCCTTGTGCTTCTGCCTCTTTTTTTACCTGTGTTGGTCGCTTCGGCATTTTTGGGACGTGGCTCTTGGATTCTGGCGCGACTCAAGTCCACGCTGACGCTAGATGAGGAGCGAGGACTTGCCGAGCAAGGTCTACTATGGGTCTCAATAATTTCTCCATTTTTATATTTTATCGCCTTAGGTGTAATCGCTTGGAGGGGGCATTCGATCTCTTTGACACGTGATGGTTTGAGAGTGTTTTTTTCAATTAGCACCCTGCCTCTAGGCGCTTTATCTCTTTCGTTACCATTGTCGGTTCTTGTGTCTCGCCTGCATGCAACGAAACAAACGGCCAAGCAGATTAAGATTACAAATCAGAAAAATAACATCGATCTTTTTCATTCTCACAGAAAAGAACTATTTGGTTATTTTGGCCAAATCGGTGAGGTTGAGTATCTTGATTGTTTGGTCGGAAAATTTAAAGTACACCCAAGAGTCCATAAAAATTTCTTTATTGGTAAGCCTGAGGATGGAGTTCCACAAATAAATACAGAAGCATTCGAAGATATTGAGAGAGAGTTGTCGTCGGCTAGGTGGCAACTGGATTCAATCATTCGAGACGTAAATCCGCAATTGACGTACAGTTTTTATATCGCTAATTTCTGTAGCACAATTTATCGGTTAAGCGAAAAGCTTGGATTGCCGGAAATATATGTTGAGCTTGCTGAGCGCAGCATTCTCGCTCCGACGAAGCTCAATGGTAAAGAGGAAATGGAGCTTTTAACCGTTGGTAAGACGACGGATGAAGCTGTCGCAGCATACAGGTATGCAAAGAGTTATTATCATAATCTTTGCGATTTTGCTGGCAAAGAGCCAGTTCATGCAGAAGATGATAATTTAAAGTATATAGAAATGGGCGGAAAGTTTAGAAAAATAAAAGAAGAAAAAGTTATTGAAAGGTTGCACAAGAATGAAATCCAACAGGCTATCCAAGCTAAGGTAAAAACTCAGTTTTGAAGTGCTGCCATTTCAAAAGTGGCCTGAAGGAAAATTGCCAGATCAGTCTTTCTGTTTCAAACTTATTTGCAGGTTGTGGCCTCGTACAAACTCGGGTATAAAAGTGCTGTTGGTGCATGTTCACCACTTTACTTTATGTTTAAAAAGTTAAGGGTTGCGGTTTGAACGTAGTCAAACCTGAAAGGTCAGTTTAAAAATGGAAAACCATGGTAGGCAAAAACAAATAATGCAAGGGTTCAACACATT
>JBNKKI010000059.1:0-6658 GCA_050291745.1 Gammaproteobacteria bacterium
CTTCGGGCGAGACGGGAAACAGCCATCTGCTGCGTTGTCATCCTTGAAAAGGGCATGCCATTCCCTGCGGATGACGCCTTGCATATGACTATTTCCCGTCTCGCTATAACCTGCATACAGTTTAGGACAGTACACTAGTAATGATTAAGCTTTTACGGCCTATCCTTTACATTTGTGGGATATTGGCTTTAATTATGGCTGCTTTAATGCTGCTGCCAGCGGCATTTGCTTACTATACACATGACCAGGAATTACTGCCTTTTATTGATTCGGCCACAGTCACGGCTGCATCAGGGGTAATACTCATCCTCATCTTCAGGTCAAAGAAGATTACCCTGGCTACCCGTCAACTTTATCTACTCACTACTTTTAGCTGGATTCTGCTGTCACTTGCGGGATCATTGCCCTTAATCTTTGCTCATCACCCTCTATCGTTGGTTGATGCGGTATTTGAATCAGTCTCAGGCATTACCACGACCGGTTCTACAGTGATGAGTCATCTTCAAATCCTGTCGCCAAGCATATTGTTGTGGCGTTCCCTGCTACAGTGGGTTGGTGGCCTGGGGGTGATCGGTATGGCTGTTTCGATTCTGCCTTTTTTACAAATAGGAGGTATGAAATTATTCCAGACAGAATCTTCAGACTGGTCAGAAAAATCGCTGCCGAAATTTAACGGACTGACTCATGCTTTACTTGTTAGTTACATATTAATCACTTTGTTATGTGCTGTGAGCTACTGGATGGGAGGAATGTCTATCTTTGATGCAATCAATCATGCGATGACAACGGTATCTACAGGCGGTTATGCGACAGATGATCGATCTATGGCTCGATTCGGGCCGGTAGTGCTCTGGATTTCTGTCATCTTTATGATTGCCGGCGCTTTACCTTTAACTTTTTTTATTCGCTATTTCACCACGCGATCTTTACATCATCGAGTTGATGAGCAGGTGAAGGGATTTCTAATAATCACTGTTTCTATCATTCTTTTGCTGACACTTCATTTGATTTCAGTGGAAGCTTTACCGCCTTTCGAAGCCCTGACTCAGGCGGCATTCAATATCACTTCAGTCATAACAACGACCGGTTACGCTTCAACTGATTATACTAACTGGGGGCAATTCAGTATTGCGCTGTTTTTTATTGTCACTTTTATCGGTGGTTGCTCGGGTTCAACCAGTGGTGGTATGAAGATATTCCGCTTTCAGCTTTCTTTCCTGTTTCTATTAAACCAGTTGAAAAAACAGGTTCATCCACATGGTATATTTTTAATCATCTATAATGGAAAAAGAATTCAGGATGATATCACTGCATCAGCCATTGCTTTTTCATTTATGTTTTTTATTGCTCTGGCAATTACGACTTTATTACTGACTGCTTTCGGAGTAGATTTTATTACTAGTTTTACCGGTTCTGTTACTGCCTTGACCAATGTGGGCCCCGGTTTAGGGGATATTATCGGTCCTGCAGGTAACTTTGCATCCTTACCAGATAGCGCAAAATGGACTCTGGCTTTTGCTATGATACTAGGACGACTGGAATTATTAAGCGTTATCGTATTATTCTCTACAGTTTTCTGGAAACGATAATCAGGATATGAACCCTAATCCAACTCGCGAAAGAGTCCTTTTCTGGGTGATGCCCTGGTTAGCGCCTCTACTGGCCACATTAATTTCCTGGGCAGTATCACCTGTGTTACCAAAAGCACATTACGCCATGATTTATCTCGCGGGTGTTTTATTTACGGCGGTATTTACTCGTGTAAAACCAGCTCTGGTCTGTGCTTTGCTAAGTTTCCTGGCCTATAATTTTTTCCATTTTGAACCTCATTTTACGTTTTATATGGTGCATCAGCAGGATATCCTGACGGTTGCATTATTTGTACTGGTAGCGCTCGTAACCGGGCATCTGGCAGCTCGTTTGCGCGAACAGGTAGATGCACTGGAAGATAGTGATCGCTGGAACAAACAGCAAATGCAACTGGCTGAGGAGTTATCCAGTTGTGTCAATGGTGAATCGGTTATTAAAATACTGCAGCAACATCTGCAAACCAGCTTTGGATTTAGTGGTGTTATTTTATATCGTGAAAATGCGACTGATGATTTTCGGTTACTATCCGGTGACTTACCGGTTCCAGCGCTTAAATCACTTCCTCACAATAATGATTCGGTAGCAGAGGTTCAGCTTAATATAGATACTAAATCGGTGTTGATAAGTTTTTTCAGTCGTAAAAATTGTCTGGGGCAATTAATGATTCAATTATCATCAGCACTGGATAAAGGGCAACAGCATCAACTTGAGGGATTTACCGGGCTGGCCCGGCTGGCATGGAGTCGAGTGGTATTGAATGAAGTACTGCGTACAGAAACACTGGAAAAAGAGCGTGAGCAATTACGCTCCGCATTATTATCTTCAATATCACATGATTTACGGACACCGCTGGCAACTATGATTGGTTCAGTGTCGAGTCTGATTGAATTGCATGATGCGCTGGATATGTCACAGCAGGAAGAGTTATTGCAGAATACTCTGACTGAAGCACAACGGTTGAATCGCTATATACAGAAATTACTGGATATGACCCGATTAGGGCATGGAGAGTTGCCGCTTGATCGCGACTGGGTAGGTATTGACGATATACTGAGTGTCGTTATTAAACGTAGTAAAAGTCTGTTAAACGGTAGTAGCATAAAAGTCGATTTACAATCTGAGCTGCCCCTGTTGCATGTTCATCCAGCTTTGATTGAACAGGCTGTTTTTAATGTTCTGGAGAATGCAATTCGTTATGCACCGAGTGATACAGTCATCTCAGTTAGTGCTTATTTAAGCAACGATAATATGCAAATTGATATCCACAACTATGGTCCGGCAATTCCTGCAGAAAGCTGGGACAGTATTTTTGATATGTTCTTTACCTTTGCGCATGGTGACCAGGACTCAGCTGGTACCGGACTGGGACTGGCTATCTGTCAGGGCATACTCGGAGCACATGGAGGACTTGCTTCAGTTGTACACAGTAGTAGCGAAAAAGGGACTACGCTAAGGGTTACATTACCGCTTAATCAGGTTCAACAATCCGCTCAGGAAATCAAAGATGACACGTATACTGGTAATTGAAGACGAGCCACAGATTCGTCGCTTTCTTAATATCAGCCTGGGATCACAGGGTTATGCAATACTGGAAGCTGCTGACGGTAATTCAGGATTGCAGCTAGCTGCACTGGATAATCCTGAATTAATTATACTGGATCTGGGGTTACCGGATATGGATGGCCAGGATGTGCTAAAAAAATTGCGCGATTTTTATAAAGGCCCGATCATCGTTTTATCGGTACGTGACAGTGAAAGAGAAAAGGTGATTGCTCTGGATAACGGCTGTAACGATTATGTTGAGAAGCCATTTGCTGTGAATGAATTGCTGGCGAGAATACGCGCTGTACTTCGGACCTTTACCGGCATAGAAAAACCGCCAACTGGTTTTAATGATGAGCACCTTGAGATCGACCTGCTAAACCGTCGTGTGGTTTTAGCAGAAAAAGAAGTTCATTTATCAAAAAAGGAATTTGAATTACTAAAAACACTGATCAGTTATCCCGGAAAAATTATCACCCAGCAGCAGTTGCTACGTGATATCTGGGGAGCGCATCATACTGAAGATACGCATTATCTGAGAGTAATTATTGGGCGTTTGAGGAGTAAACTGGAAGATGATCCAACCAATCCGCAATATATAGAGACGGTGGCTGGAGTAGGATATAGATTTATCGCAGTGGAAAGCAGCTCAGTAAGAGAATGACCGGACTTCTCAGAAAAGAAGTCCGGATTTTTTGGTTTATCAGCTGACTCAACTTCCGCGTAATTGCAGTAGTTTTTTGTAAGCTGAGGCATTGGAAACTGTTTCCCGTGCTAAAGCGATACCTGCTTCGATACTGTCTACACGGCCGCCCAGATTAAGACGTATTCCAGCGTTATAAACAATAGCATCCAGATGGGTATCATCCGTTCCAGCCAGGGTAGCTTCTATACGGGCAGCAGCTTCTAAAGGTTCTTCACAGCGATGATGCGCTTTCTCGGCAATCCCGAAATCTCCCGGTGCCAGTGTATAGCGTTCGATTTCTCCATCACGATATTCGACAACAGCAGTTGCTGCCAAAGGTAATTCATCACTGCCATCCAGACCCTGCACTGCCATGACTCGATTTTGACCCCTTTCTCCGGCAGCGGTAGCAAAACGTTCCAGAAAAGATTCGTGAGCAGCGCCAATAAGTGAGAATTTTGCAGCTGCTGGATTGAGCATGACTTCACAGGCATGTAGAAAAGAACGGTAGAATAGTGCCTGACGATAAGGCTTAAGGCGTTCAACGCCATGTAAGTATTGAGGGGCATAGAGATGCCCGAAACCTTTTTGCTGGATATCTTTTTCTACTGCTGCCGGTTCTCTGGTAGCTGCGATACCCATTGCTTCCAGCATGCGGGTATTGGTGACACCTTTTTTTGGTGGCAGGTCAGTATTAGAATGTAGAATCACCGGTACACCGGCTGCCGCTGTTACTATAGCTGCGGGTACGCTCAGGTTAAGAGCTTTTTTACGCCCGTCATAGGGGCCATTGCAGTTGATAAGATTTTCAACTTTAGGATCGATCAGGGTGGCGGCGGTTTCCATAGCATCGAGAAATCCTTTCATTTCTTCCAGTTTGGCACCTTTAAATCGCATGGCAGTGAGAAAAGCACCTATCTGTACTGGCTGAGCTTCAGCTGAAAATAAAAAGTTTAGCGCTTCACGGGCCTGTTCCCTGCTCATATCTTTTGCGCCATGGCGGCCTTTGGCTGTGGCGATCAGGCGAGCTTTGAACTTCCTTCCCGCCTCGGTAGAAAAATCTTGCATTAACAATCCTCTCTGAAAAATGTTGTTTAATCTGAAAATACGAAGGGTAAATCGGTACTGTTCTGGTAATCACTACCACCTAACACCCGTTCTGCAGCTATCTGTTTACGAGCCTTAATCAATGCCTCCGCAATGCGTCGGTCTTTCAGGTGATAGCGCGAATCGAGCTGGATTTCATTGATGTTGGGACAGGCTTCATCAAATACATGACGATACAAATCGCTCATCATACCGTAGCGGCTGGACATCAGGGTATTGGTAGCCTGTTTAATTTGACTTACAGCATCATTTTGATGATTGAAGAAACTGGTAATCAGCATCACTGAAATGGCGTGCATGACGTCGTATTTAACATGCGCAATGAATACGATGAGATGTTTTTGAGTGAGTTCTACCTCGTTTGTCCAGGCCCAGCGAATTACACCGCCGAGTATCAGGCTGAAAAATTCAGGTACACCCCATTCCATACCCAGGCCTACCGAGGCCAGTGATTCCACCATTGAAAAATCGGGATGACTGGACAGCAGGCGCTGAGTTAATACATTGTCGGCCACGCCTGGTAGCATAGGAACATCCTGTTGTTCAAAAGGAATACCCAGGCCGTCAAATATGTAGCGGTACATGCCGATATGCGTGGTTGAGTTGAGTACGCCGAATATATCGGGGTAATCGTCTATGTTATGTGTTGCCACACCATATTCATCAGCCAGTAGTTGCGCCAGAGCAACCTGAGCCAGTTCACTGATGCGTTCGTTAAGACAGCCATAAGGTAGCGGCATCAGTCCGGAAAATCGACCCAGGGCGAGAGAGACACACTGACGTGTATTTTTTACCTGATTGAAGTAATGTTTGGCAAAAGCTGTCAATTGTTGCTGATTAAAATCACCTTTGAAAATCCGCAGAAAGAAGGGATGCTGCCAGACCGGATGCTCCATAACATGATTATGGAGTTCCAGGAATAATTCCTGCAATGCTCCAGAGCGAAACAGGTCCAGTTCATTGAAACGATTACCTTCCTCTTTTTCAGCAATGTCACGCAATTCACCCAGCATCTTATTGAGCGGGTTTTCGGGATTTTCCATATCACCGATCATGTCAGAAAAGTCTTGCTGTTGACTGACCTTAAATTGACGGAAAACTTCTTCTGCATCCAACGACAGAAGATTCGGTAAAGGGTGCACTTCATCCAGTAAACGAGGTGTCCCGTCTGCTGTCACAGTAAGAAGATCTGAAAACTGCTTAAGCTGACTGGAAACTGATTCTGATCCATTCATGATGTGATTTATACCTGAGTATTCGGGAAAAGAAGGATTGTGCATGTTCGCGGAGCTGGATTCAATGATAACGTTCAATGAAGCATAAATATCAGGGTTCTCAGAAAAATGATATTTGATTGAAATGCTACTCGTAAATCTTGCTGCGATATAATCCTGGATTCCGCAGTTGACCGCTCGCAATAGAGATTAACCCACTGTTTCATAAACGATTACAATTGATGTGTATAATCACCCAATCGGTGAATCCCGCTACGAACTGAATTGCAGGTTTGAGGCGGCGTATCTCTTCGTTGTAACTCCTTGGAATAGCTCACTATTCCTCGTCGTTACGCCTTGATCTACACCACCTCAAACGCACAATCAGCTCGTCCAACTGCGGATTCTAGTGTACTGTCCTAAACTGTATGCAGGTTATAGCGAGACGGGAAATAGTCATATGCAAGGCGTCATCCGCAGGGAATGGCATGCCCTTTTCAAGGATGACAACGCAGCAGAT
>JBNKKI010000060.1:0-4407 GCA_050291745.1 Gammaproteobacteria bacterium
TGTTGGGATCGGTGTAGGATCCGTGTTGCTGGACGAGCCATCATCCTGGGAACAGCCACTTATTATAAAAGTCAGTAAAAGAACCAGGCTTGAGAATAGCAAGCGAGGCTGTGACTGTTGACTACGATAAATCATTAGAAAACTCCATCTGGTATTGCGCTTAAACTGACCTGATCGCAGTAATTACGCAGATCAACAAATTTAAAAGTAGCCTCTTCCCAAAAGCACATTCAGGAATCTAATTCCTGGTTTGTTAAACGCTCTTTATTACTTCATTCGAAAAGTTGCCCAACGCTACTAACCTGAATCCTATACGGCCATTCCCCTGAATTCAAGTAGGGTTATATGGATCAAAATTTATCGGAATCGGAACCTGTTTGATAATTAACACACTCATTTAAGTATGACCCCATTTACAAATACTCCACTAATTATTTATTTGACGGTTTTTTTATACCCATCAATTCATCTCTAATATCAACTAAAATTCATATTTTTTTAAACGCATCATTCAGTCAGCCCCCATTTATAAATACCTGGCCCACTGCTACTGATAAACTGTGAAACTGAGACTGTTTTATGCCGATAAAACCGCTTTAACCCAACATTCAGAGCATGTAGATCTTTACTCAAAATTCAATAATCAAATGCTTGACATTTAAAAAATCAATATCTCTTTTCATAAATACAGGTTCTATGCATAAGAACGAAAAATATTGTGAGACTTTTCGCACAAATCTAAATCAGATCTTTTAACGCTTTTAACCTTTAACAATCGGGTGGGTTTATAATTTTTTTGAAAGTGATTCAGCCTGACCTCTGTAATCAGTGATTGAAGCCAGGCTGTAGCTTGCCTGTTGATCAGTGGTTCTTTAGGCATATCAAATCGCGCTTTATCATGACAACCAGAGCATGAGAATTTTGTAAGAAAAAGCCTTAAACTATGCGTTGTATACATCACTTTAACTCTGCCCCTATTAAATATTTCACTGCTATCACAGAGTTATAAATACCATCCATTTCTGCTTTAAAGTCACCCAGCAAAGCCATGCTGAGGGAATATTCTGTGACATACTTGACAGGTTTTTTAGTTTTTTATTACCGCAATTTATACTGTGTGATAATCCATCAAACAGGCTTTTGTGGCTGACCTTTCAATTGCCACTCCTATTTAGTAATTACGCTGACAGTTTGCTAAAGACACTTATTTATTCGATTTGGCCTTTTTCCTAAGTCCTCTCTTTTGAGGTTTTAGCGCTCTGCCAGTCACTTTCTCAATCTTATCAATCCTATCTTCGCTGCCTTACGGACGACCTGTTGTTTCAGATTGACGAAGCGGCTTGAACGCCGCTGAATCTTCTGTGGTTTCGCTGAGAAATTCTTTAAAGTCACCATAACGTTCAAGAACAGGCGCTACTTTCACCAGTTTAAAGTCTTTACACGATAGGTGGGCGGCAACACTTGACCATTTCCAGTCTTGTGCTTGCTGAACGAGCCTGGCGAACAGGATTGAGAGAAACGTAACGCACCGCATGCTCTAGATGCTTATCATCCATCACAACTGAACCAAAGCGCGTCTGTCACAAATGACCTGTCACCCTCATGCGTGTATTGATATAGTCTGTATAGCGACGATGTGCGTCAGCAAAGGTCTCGCGTAATCCGTCTGTATGGGAGGGACTGGCGATAAGATGAACATGGTCAGACATCAGACAGTAGCACCAGATTTCGGTTTCGGCTTTTTGTGCCGCTTCACTCAGAAGATCCAGGTACAGCGCATAATATCCTTCTTCAAAGAAGACTTTATTACGTCGGTTCCCTCGTTGGGTTACGTGGTGAGGGTAGCCGGGTATAGCAATCCTGGGTAATCGCGCCATATGGCGCTGAATGACATATCATGTATATTTAGTAAACTGTCACCGTAATTCCCCTGTCACCGTAATTCCCCAAAGTCTGGATGAAAATGCAGGCTGCTTATGATCTATGGCAAGCGAGGCAAAAGCGGGTTGCGTAAAATCCCGCCGTTCGGTCCGTTACCAACAGAGAGGAGAGCTAAATGCTAGACCGTATGCCGTACAGATTTGCCGCCTCCGGCAAAATTTCGGCTTGCTGAAGGGCGAGTGATGGGGCTGGCCTGCTTAGCGGAGAGGGGCGATGTGGAGATTCGACGCTGAAGCCGGGTTTTTAAGGTGCAACATTTCACAGAGTTATGTTGAAGGGAATACAAGTATGATAACCTCTAAACCATCTTAAATATCAGGATAAGGAGTAATCCTATGTCATTACCACACGAGCAGGTAATAACTCATGCCATAAATACCTTTGCCAGTAAGGAGACCCCGAGCCTACTGGACTGGAATCACCTAAAAGTCTTATCACAGGTCCAAAAGGGACTGGTTGAGTATGAAGCTCAAGGTCGAGGTATGTCCTTTGAGCAGTTAATCAATGAAGTACATGATTCTTCTCGGTTGGCAAAACACATGGGGGCCAACAGCGACCCACGACCGAGCCAGCATTGTGACTGCCATGCCATCATTGCCGGAAAAGATCCCCGAGCGGTGCCAATGCGTGCACTTCTGGCTTGGCTTAAAGTACGTGTCGACCATCCAGTTAATGGGGCATGGCTTCCTCATAATACAGCAGCAAAACCCCACATGCCCCGTCATCTGAGTAAAGCTGTACCACATAGCAGAATACACCGCAATGGATACTATCGTTGGCTCGGTACATTAATTGACCAGGTTCGAATTACGGATGATAAGTCGCTAGCAAACACACTCAGAGAGATTAGGTTTAAGCTGGAGACATCCTCCTTCCCAAGTTACGTTATGCTGAGAGCAGATCAATTAGCATGATTTACCGAATCCATCATGATGAATCGTATTTAATGCATGTCATTCCCCCGGTCGAGTCCATGAATAAGCTCGGAGTGGACTATGGTACATTTGCATTTAATGCTGAGCCAAAATCCTATATAAAAGTATGGAAACCTTTACATATAGAATTCCGAACCTGTGAAAGGAGCAAAGCAAATAAAGTTCCAGATATTTCAGAAAACTTCGGGCGGCTATTCTTATCAGTAAAGGCACATGAGGTGTTAAAAGAAGTTTTAGATCCCGCAGGTGAGTTTTTACCTGTTACTTACGATGGTGGTCAGGGATTTATATTCAACCCATTGCTCACCGCTGAAGAGCTACAGGCTGTTGATGAGAATCAGACTACTTATGATGCATATGGCAACTTAGAGCATTTTGGTTTTATCGAAGACAAGCTACAAGACGTCGCTATTTTTAAGACGGCACTGGATACCTATAAAGGAATTATCTGTTCTGAAGCGGTGAAAGAAGTTTGTAATAATGCCGAGTTGTACGGAGTAACATTTTATCCTGATGTATCAAACCCTATAGGTGAAGCTTACGGGCGAACTCAGTGACTCTGAAAGCTTAACTTGGCCGGTCAATATCGGTAGACTGTGGAGCAATAGGGTTATTTGAATTAATTTAAATCTCAAGTGCAAGATCAAGTAATAACTGTGGTCGTAAGAAAAATACGCACAGCTATTACCATTTAATTTTCATCTGACCCCAGCTATTACGAAGAGGAATTGGTGGTTTTCGGGATTTTACACAAAACCATGGTACCGATAAATCACCTGGAAAAGCGTGAAAAAATTTAAAGGTCGAAAAGTCGATCTCACATGGTGTAAGGGGCAGGCAACAAATGAAGCCATTAGTTGAATTCGCGCCATATTGCAGACGTTCAGGTTTTTCATCATTACGCTGAAGTGCCAAGCTATTCCACTAGTCGTGAAATATGGCTACAACCCGAAGCGGTCATACAACTTCACACCACTTTAAGTAGCTTGACAGCAGGTTTATTGCGTCTGATTTTTAACTTGTACCTGACCATCTTTATTTGCTCTTTATTCTTTTGAATTAATTTAAATCTCAAGTGCAAGATCAAGTAATAACTGTGGTCGTAAGAAAAATACGCACAGCTATTACCATTTAATTTTCATCTGACCCCAGCTATTCCTGCCTAATGCCTAACCATGTCCATCTCATTGCCGTCCCATCCCACGCAGATGGGTTGCGTGAGACTTTTGCTGATGCGCATCGTCGCTATACAGGTTTTATCAATACACGCATGAGAATCACGGGCATTTATGGCAGGGACGTTATGGTTCCGTCGTAATGGATGAAGCGCATCTTGAACATGCTGTTCGCTACGTATCTCTTAATCCTGTGCGTGCCAGGCTTGTACAGGAAGCACAAGACTGGCAATGGTCGAGTGTTTCCGCCCATCTCGCTCGTAAAGACGATAAACTGGTGAAAGTGGCGCCTGTGCTTGAGCGTTATGGAGATTTTGACCAATTCCTCAACCAAACTGCAGACGACTCATACGTAT
>JBNKKI010000061.1:0-5220 GCA_050291745.1 Gammaproteobacteria bacterium
AATACATTGTTGGTAAAAAGAATCTACTTGATATGGGTACTGGTGGAGGTGAATTCTTAAATTCAATAACAATATTACCAAATCAAACTGTTGCCACAGAAGCTTATTTACCAAATGTACCAATTGCTAGAGAATTATTAGCGAAGAGAAATATAGAGGTATTTCAGGTTGATGATGAAGAAAAGGATTTACCTTTTAGTAATAATGTCTTTGAATTAATAATTAATAGGCATGAAAGTTATAATGAAGATGAAATACAAAGAATACTAAAAAAAGATGGTATATTTATTACCCAACAAGTTGGTGGTTTAAACGATATAAATCTAAACGCAATATTTGAAGTTGATCCAGGTTTTTTCTTTTGGAATTTAGTTAACGCCAAAAATAAGCTTAGAAACGCCAATATCAAATTCATAAAAACATCTGAATATATTGGAAAATATCGATTTTTTTCAATTGAAAGTATTGTTTACTATTTGAAATGTATTCCATGGCAAATACCAGAATTTAGTATTAAAAAATATGAAGAGAAATTATGGAATATTCATGAAGAAATTAGAGATAAAGGGTATTTTGATTCAGTACTACATCGCTTTTTGATTATTGGTCAAAAATAATGTAAGAATTTTTTAACCAGCGATTCCAGCCGACGTTGGCGCTGTCGCGCCACCTTGGCTGAAGCTAGTCGTTAAGCCTCAAGGAGAATGCAGTGGGTTCTTCCTACACAGATTTTAAAGGTAACGGATTTTGGGCCAGAGATGGACAGGTAGAAGTTTGGCTATATCTTTTAGTTGAGGAAATCAATTTAATTAAAGATGCTCACAGTTGGCTGAAGAAGCTACAAGAAGAATGGCATATACAAGCAACGGTAGGTTTTAATGGTTGTGTAACGGCTGGTCTTGATGAATCAATAGATACTGAAGAAAAAAGAAAGTACATTCTTGCTTTATCTGAATCGGCATTAGAAAAGTTACGTAGTCAAGGCCCTGAGTTAACTGTTAAAGCCGAATACTCATATGGTGCAGATGGTCCTGATACAATCTGTAATGCAGTAGATTATCGAATTCACGAAGCGTACGCTGTAGAATTTATTAATTTACTGAATGGCAAGGTAAATACAAATGCCTCGACATCTAAGGTAGTGTGGCCTCGTGAAGTTCCTTATTGAAAAAAGGCTTTACAAACGGTTCAAACCGACCTTCACTGCGTTGTTCGTTTTGTGCTTTTCCGCTACGCTCGCACAAAACAAACAACTTCGTTCCGGCGGCTTAGCCGGGCGTTGGTAAATTATGAAAGCGAAAATTGATGTAAAAGGAACGATGACGATTAATTTTCCCTCAGGTAAACGAACAGTGGTTTATGGGGATATTATTGAGGGAGAAGCTAAGAAAGGCATGTCACTATTTATTCCGTTTAATTCTTCTTTTTCAATGACTCCAGAAATCGAATCTATTGAACTCGTCGATATCAAAATTGGTGAGGAGTCATATACAGGGTTAGTGCTGAAGCCCGAAGAAAGTCCTGACGAAGAATTAAACTTCTATAAAGGTTTAAATTTTACCAATGAGGTACTCACAATTGGCTACGCATAACAAGTTTGTCCATTTGACGTTTTGGTCTGCGCTCCGTTTTGGGGTGGCTTAGCCACTTTCCCCCAAAACTCCACTACAACCAAAACGCAAATGACAAAGGCGTTGGTATGATTCCCTTTGTCAAGTTTAATCAAAAAAGACTCTGCCCCTATTTCAGAGCAGAATCCATCTATAAGAAGAGTTAACACGTCAGATGAAGTCGGTACATTTCGTCGGTTGTCATGCTGGTATTCGTGGATTACGACCTTGCGATCCCTTGCTTACCTTACTTAGTCCGCCGGGGTGCCTGTCTTCATCATCGCATCGCGTTTATCCGTTGTAACCTGGAATCCGCAGTTGGACGAGTTGATTGCGGATTTCAGGTTGAAGCTTTAATACTCCGCTTTCTAATTCTTTTATCCATTTCCATTAATTCTCGAAATTGTGAAATATTTTGGTAATTGAATCTATTTAATTGAGTCTTATCTGCCTTTAAACACCATTAACTGTCATTAGCGCTCGATTTTATTGATTAACAATGTCTGGCATATTGAACAATATAATCCTTCACATTTTTTGATAATGCAACTTTGGAAAGATTAAAAATGAAATTTCAATTTAGTCTAATTGGTAGTCGGTATAAATGCTGTAAAAAAATAAATAATAGTTATAAAGGAAAAAGATATTCATATTCTAAAGCTATCATGGTTCTTCTGGGGGCAGATATACGGGGGTGATAGTGGTTATTCTTTTTAGACTTACTTTGATGTTATTGGATTTTGGGTTTAACAATTAATTGAGATAGCAATGAGATACAAAAAGATAATTCTGGGTTTGGGCTGTGTTTTGGTTTTGGGAATGCTGTCGGCTTGTGGTGGTTCAGGAAGTGGTTCTGATGATGAGGATGTTTTGACGGGGCAATTTGTGGATAGCCCGGTTGCTGGGCTGGCTTATCGAACCGAAACCAGATCGGGTTTTACCAATGCCAATGGGGAGTTTACCTACCTGGCTGGAGAAACGGTAGTATTTGGTTTAGGTGATTTGGAGTTCCCTGCTGTTACTGCCGCTCATATCCTTACCCCATTGGAGCTGGCTGGAGTAACGGATATCAATGACACGGGTGTGGTTAATATGGCCAGGCTTTTACAAACCCTGGATCAGGACTGTGATGCCAGCAACGGTATCACCATAAGTGGCGAAGTCCTGCTAGCAACAGCTGGTATGTCACTGAATTTTGAAAGTACTGATTTTGACTTAGACGTCGCTAATCTGGTCGCCAATGTTGGTCAACAAGACCCTGAATGTCAGACTCTCATAGATGCATCCCAGGCGGTCGCACATTTACAGGAAACACTCGACAATCTGGATGACCTGACCGATCCCCCCATAGGCAATGGTCTGGCTGGGAAAGTGGGTGTTTGGGAAGGTGAGGGCCAACAAAGTGGAGTGTCCTGGACGATTCGTATCGATATTTCAACTGCTGAGCAACTGATTGAATATCCTTCCCTGGATTGCGGTGGATACCTGACGCTGTTGGAAGAGTCCGATGCTCAACTGTTGTTTAGAGAAACAATTACCTATGGGCTAAATATCTGCATTGATCAGGGATTTGTAGAGCTCACCGATCAATCTGCCAATGAGCTGGTATATCGTTACTACTTTCCTAACGGTACTAACGAACCAACTGATCTGAGCGCAATTGGCAGCGTGACTAAAACGCAATAAAGGGAAAATAAATTTCTGGGCCAGTCTTAATCATTGCTATTAATGATGAGATTTGCCTGGATTTCCCTGATTTATGGTTTAGAGAGATTCTGTTTGTTACGAGTGACAATGTACTGACAGGAATTGCGATAACTCTCTTTAAGGATAGAAAAATAAGAATAATTGGGGTTACCTAATGGGTGATCCCAGTTCTCACCACAGACATTAGAATATACCATCAGCCTGTAAGAAATCTGCATTAACGGTTGAAGCGGGTCGGACCTAAGTAACTTATTGATTCTATGGACTTATTGTCCATATACCCCTATGATTTAAGCCTTAAATGGCCCATTTAACAGGGGAAAAACATACTTTAAGGAAAAAAACTATGCCCGAGCTAAATGATATTTTCTACCGGGTTTTATCTGACATATAACCAATACATGAAGCATAAATTTCTGGACATCCTCATTTTGAAAAGAAAATACTATATATATAGAAAAAATACTGCGAAATATTTTCGTGTTAATTACAATGTTATGTTCAATATATGTGATTTGAGATGAACGAAGAGATTCCAATCCCGGACGGAGATCTTACTGAAGAACAAAAGATATTTGTGTCCAATTTAAGCGATGAAGAATTGAATGGAGTTGATCAGCTCATCCTTTCCATAGCAAGCTATAGATGGAAGAAAGTGGCTATGTTAGTAGCAACAGTAATGTTCGATTACCCTGATGCTTTTGATGAGCTGCCGGATGTATTTTATTCTTCAAGAATCCGGAAGTTAGTAGAAGAGGGAAAATTGGAGTCGCAAGGAAACCTAATGTACATGAGGTTTAGTGAAGTAAGGCTTCCAAATTGTGAATAACTACTATAAACATAACCAGGCAATTTCACTCGAATGGCAAAAGAGCCGCTCGTTCCTCGCTATGCTGTTTACCACTGGTGAATTGCAGCGTTAAGTTGCACAAAGTGAAATGGAGTCTATGAAAGAACATAAGTGCCAAAAAGGAAATGGCATTAATGATAAAATCAAAATCATATATGGATCATCGCTCAACAATGATTGGAACTCCTGGATTATTCAAATTTCATCAATTGCTGACGAAAAGGAAGTAGAAATGGGGGAAGCAGAATTTGTAGGCGAGTTAACGCATCAAGTTGAATTGGCCATCAAATACTGTCCTTTTTGTGGACTTGAGTTAACTAGCAACAAAATTGAAACTTAACAATCAGCTAAAGCCGACCCGCCTCCGTGGCACATGTTTTGTGCAAAATAAAACAAAACAAGTACCGCTACGGAGGCCGGCTTAGCAGTACGTTGGTATGATTCCCTTTGTCAAGTTTAATCAAAAAAAGACTCTGCTCCTATTTCATGGCAGAGTCCATCAGGCAAAGCGGGAATATTCTACTCTCCGTAAAAACAGACTGTGCAATTTGCAGTAAGTTGTTAAACCCTTAAACCTGGAATCCGCAGTTGACCGCTCGCAATAGAGGTTAACCCACTGTTTAATAAACCATGACAGTTGATGTGTATAATCACCCAATCGGTGAATCCCGCTACGAAGTGAATTGCAGGTTTGAGGCGGCGTACCTCTTCGTTGTAACTCCTTGGAATAGCGGGCTATTCCGCGTCGTTACGTCTTGATCTACACCACCTCAAACGCACAATCAACTCGTCCAACTGCGGATTCCTGGTTGAATAACAACCATATCGAGTCAGACGGCTTACCCTTCCGCTGCGCTTGTGTGTCATAAAGAAAGGCGAAAGCCTTTCGTGCTGTATTAACCTGGAAAAATAAGTTGAATCATGAAAGTCTACGTAACAGCTTAATGCAGCTGATAAAATCAAAAACACACTCTTCACCAATCAGGTGACTACGGTGTTTTTGATTTGCCGGCAATTGCTCCTGCATTGCTCTAACTACAGCCATCCCTGGCT
>JBNKKI010000062.1:0-111080 GCA_050291745.1 Gammaproteobacteria bacterium
GGCGGTTGTAATGCAAATATTCGAGCAAAGCCATTCAAAGCTCAGAGCGATGAATATAAGGCATTGGAATATTTTCTAAGCTATATGTCTAATGGTCTTGAGGTTAATGGCCCTTCTTCACGTAAGTAATATTTGCAGTTAAGCTAACCTGGTAAAACTGAGCAACAGATACTAATAATTATAAATAGTTAGAATTGAACCCGGCTTATGCCGGGTTTTTTGTTTTGATTCCTCTAAGTTTCTGATTTTGATACTATATTGCGTTAATTAATATGTGTGAACTATAAGTGAAGGTTAATTTCCAGGCATTAGGTTGCCGTTTAAATGAAGCAGAGCTGGAGAACTGGTCAACAGAATTCATGCAAAGAGGTCATCAATTGACACTTGATAGTTCAGATGCTGATCTGGTTGTGTTTAATTCCTGTTCAGTGACTGCTGAAGCAGATCGGAAATCACGCAAGCTCATTAATCGTATTCATAAAGCCAATCCCCACTCTAAGCTAGTTGTAACGGGTTGTTATGCCAGTTTACAGACTGATCTGGTTGAAAAGCAGTTAGGGGTTGATCTGGTTGTATCTAATCAACAAAAAGATAAGCTGGTAGATCTCGTTCAGGAAAAGTTTAAATTTACCGAACTGGCAACTGAAACTTTAGAAAACTCCAGTGTTTTTGCTCGTGGCAGGCATCGTGCGTTTATAAAAATTCAGGATGGTTGTCGATATCGATGTACTTTTTGTATTGTTACTGTTGCTCGAGGAGAAGAAAGAAGTCGACAGCAGCAGGATATTATCGAAGAAATAAACCGTCACCATCAGCATGGAGTTCAGGAAATCGTTATTACCGGCGTGCACGTTGGTGGTTACGGTAGTGATACAGGTAGTAATTTATATGAATTATTGAGTGAAATTCTGCTGCAAACTAGCATTCCTCGAATTCGTCTGGCCTCAGTTGAGCCATGGGATTTACCAGATAATTTTTTTGAATTATTTAAGGAAAAACGTTTGATGCCGCATATGCACTTACCCTTGCAAAGTGGTTCAGATAGCGTACTTAGGCGCATGGCCAGACGTTGTAAAACTGCCGAATTTACAGCTATTGTTGATAAAGCCAGGTCAACTGTTCCCGGCTTTAATATTACCACTGATTTAATTGTAGGGTTTCCCGGTGAGACAGAAGTTGAATGGAATGAAACCTTAAAATATGTCGAGCAAACCGGATTTGGACATATGCATATTTTCTCTTACTCAAGGCGTGAAGGTACCAAAGCCGCCAGTTTACCGGGGCAACTAGATAATAGTATTAAAAAAGAGCGGAGCCTTCAGATGCATGAACTCGCTGCAAAATTAAAATTGCAGGAATTATCTCAACATGTTGGACAGCGATATGAAGTTTTATGGGAGCATCAGTTAGACTCAGGTGGGCAGCAATGGGCTGGCTATACACCACATTATCATAGGGTGATTTCCAGTCAGCGAAACTTTTTACAGAAGAAACCTGAGTCGATTTTAATAGGTTCCCTGGATGACAAAAATCTGATTTTAAATGAAGCATATCAAGCGACAATTGCTTTGGGAGATATGTGAGATGAAAGGCTATATTCAGGCTGGATTCCGCAGTTGACCGCTCGCAATAGAGATTAACCCACTGTTTCATAACCATCACAGTTGATGTATATAATCCTGGAAAAATCAGTTAATCATGAAAGTCCAGGTAACAGCTTAATGCAGCTGATAAAATCAAAAACTCGCTCATCACCAATCAGGTGACTACGGTGTTTTTGATTTGCCGGCAATTGCTCCTGCATTGCTCTAACTACAGCCATCCCTGGCTTAGACCAGGCACATCAATTTGTTACGCATCTTTTTCACGCTGAACTGATTTTTCCAGGTTCAAAACAAAATAGAATATTTCAACTAAAGCATAAGCCTTTGTTGGTTTACTCAGATCCAAGTTCAAATGGACTGGGATTGGGAAAATAGGCTTTATAAAATTTGCTAGTTTGATTTAATGCATATTCACTGGTTTGGTCCAGTTGATTCATACAGAATGTAAATGGTCTAAGTCTCATTAGTTTGTCAGCCCATGCATCAATATTTTCATCGCTCAAGCCCGAGTGAGCATAAGCCTTACCCGGGTGAGTTTTATAATAAGAGTCTAATAATTCTGATTTGGGCTTCAATGATTTTAAGTATTTTGCTTTAGCTGTATTTTTAGCCAGATTATATTGAGCAAATAGATTCGGTAATAGAATATTGTCATCTTTTCTTAGTGGACTATTAATTGTCTGATTTATTTCATTTTCAAATATTTTCTCTATTTGAATAATTGAGGATTTTACCTGGCTTTTTATACTGTGACGAAAGTTATAATAAACTTTTTTTCCTAGTGCTTTATAAACAAGGTGTCGATTTGTAGCGATTGCTCCCCTGTATTCATTCTTGGCTTTATTTCTAGAGAGGTCAAATTTATGCGGGTTTGGTAATGGGAATAAAATTTCTGAGACATAAACAAGCGCTTCGCCTTTATCTGTAAAAAAATGTTTTGGTAAAGTATGATTGCCTAAAAACATGTCATCATTAAAATAAATATAATGCTCAGATAAGCCATCAATATGATGTAGGCGTGTTTCTATAGCCATGGAATTAAATACTGGCAAAATAGCATCTTCTGGAAAGATATCGCTGTGATCGATAATATGTATTTTTGGATGATTTATATTCAACCAGACCGGGACTTGATTATCAGTAACGATAAAGATGTTATTAACCCAGGGAGCATAATCAGATATTGATCTTAAGGAATAAAGTAATTCATTATTATCCATCCACCTGGCTTTGGAAGTGGCTTCTTCAGTATAGGCAATATGATTATTTTTTAATGTTTTTTCTTTTTTCTTTATCCACTCCGGGTCTGCACCATTTACCCAGGTATAAACTATATCTATCTTCATCTTTTTATATTTTTACGGGAGCCATTATTTGTAAACTGATTGGTATGGCAATCTTCTCATATAATATTGAGAATTGCTTCAATTTAGCTCCTCTATTGACTAACCAATGTTTTTTTATATACCAGGGAAATAATCTCTTACCAGAATTTCCAGTAGTTTAATCTTTTTCGATATTTAAAGTTTCGAATAAAATTCAATGGTAGTTTTTTTGATACTGGATATTTTCCATCCAGTACATCGTCGATGGCTTTTACCACCCTGAGAGACGAATTTCCATCTTTATAGGGATGGATTCGTTGCGTATAAAGATCGATTTGATGCATTAATTCCTGTGGCCGGCCAAGTGCGTACTCGATACTCTCTTGCAGGATATCAGGGTTTTTGATGTCAAGTAGATGGGGGCCAGGAGATAGATTTTTGTAAGTGACTACAGGTTTATTCTGTACCAGGAACATAGGGATAACAGAAGATGTATCGCAGACCATCACATCTGCTTCCTGCAATAAAGGGATGACATTATCAGTTTCTATAAATGTTAAATGCTCACTTTGAATCGCTTTATACTGATTAATAACTTCAGTATCCATTTTAGGGTGAAACTGAACTATCCATTGCCATTTTCCTGTTTTACTTATTTTTTTAACTACGGGTAATAGTGTTTGGGCACATGTTAATCGCCTGGAAAAAGTTGAGCAGAAAAGTACTGTTGGCTTAGAATTCTTTCTTTTTTGATGATCTGGTTTAAACAAGGGATCAAGAGCGGACCATCCTGTCTCTATCACATTAAAAGAATGATATTGTGACTGCATGTTCTGAAAGGGGAAGGTTGTGTCTGGCCCCTGAGTGCAATACAGGTCAAAGCATCCTCGGAACTGAAAGTGATCATTTTTGCCTCGACGATCTAATTTTCCGACATTAAAACCATGAAATATGGCTACTTTAAGTCCAGGTAGAAAGTTCGGGATACTTTGAGCCGTTACAAGAGTCGCATCAGCTTCATAGTTAATCATCTCTTGCACAGTTGACAGACGCTTTTCCTCCGGCAGAAGGTAATCAGTATTGACTGCATTACCTTCGAAGAACCACTGCACTTCATCGCCACGTTGCCAGAGAATTTTTTGAATAGGTCTCAGAATGGCAAAACTATAATTTTGTGATATATAAAATAAATATTTCTTCATGAGACGGGCGTTAGGTTTTTGGTAATGTAATGCTATCAAAATATGAATGATGGAACTAAGTGAGAAGAATATTGCCTATTATGCAATATAATAGAACAGTTGGTACCTTTAGTCTTAGTCCATTATAATTCAATACTTCTATCTTAAGCTATTTTCTCCCTTTAGGTCTATGAATCTGGATTTTTCAAATGTGAACATTCTTGTTGTCGGTGATGTCATGCTGGACAGCTACTGGCAGGGGCAAACAGAAAGAATATCCCCTGAAGCTCCAGTTCCTGTTGTACATGTCAACGATATGTCCTGGCGAGTAGGTGGTTCTGGAAATGTGGCTGTTAATATTACTTCTCTAGGAGCAAAAGCCAGTTTACTGGCTATGCTGGGTGATGATAATGATGGGAAAAGACTGGCAAAATTATTGTCACAGTCTGATATAGATAATCACTGTATAATAGATCATCAAATACCTACCACTAACAAGTTACGTGTTTTGTCCCAGCACCAGCAGTTGATTCGCCTGGATTTTGAACAGGTACTGTACGATCTGGATATTCAGCCTTTGCTGAAAAATTATAGGAAGTTATTGAATAACTCTGATGCAATCGTTTTATCTGATTATGGTAAAGGTTTGCTGGAGCATACTCAGCCCTTTATTGAACAGGCGAAGAAGCAAAATATTCCGGTTTTAATTGATCCTAAGAAAAAAGATTTTTCAGACTATACAGGGGCTTTTTTACTAACACCTAATCAGAAAGAAATGGAAGCTGTGGTGGGGCGGTGGAGTAATCAATCTGATTTGATTAATCGAGCAGGGCAGGTGATAGAAGATTTTAATTTAACTGGAATACTGATTACTCAGGGTGGATCAGGTATGACGCTTGTTATGAAAGATAAATCGGCTGAACACTTTCCTGCCCATGCACAGGAAGTTTATGACGTTACAGGAGCGGGTGATACGGTAATTGCAACACTGGCAACTGGACTGGGAAGTGGGATGTCTATTCAGGATGCAGTATTTTTATCTTGTAAAGCAGCTGGTATCGTGGTGGGTCGTGTGGGTACAGCTTCTGCATCAGTTGAAGATTTACAGGATCTGGAACGCTCGAGTTCAAATAAGCTTTCACCTATTTCGCATAAAGTTATCAATAGTCAAAATGTTTCTTCGACCATTGAGTTTTACAAAAAACAGGGTAAGAAAATTGTTTTTACCAATGGCTGCTTTGATTTGTTACATGCTGGACATGTGCGTTATCTTGAACAGGCATCAGCATTGGGTGACGTGTTAATTGTTGCGGTTAATAGTGATGATTCTGTGACTCGTTTAAAGGGTGAAAGTCGACCAATCAATGCATTATCTGATCGTATGGAATTACTGGCAGGACTTGCTTCTGTTGATCTGGTTGTTGATTTTTCTGAAGATACACCAGAGGATCTTATCTGTGCAATTAAACCTGATATCCTGGTCAAAGGTGGTGATTATCAGAAAGATCAAATTGCCGGACGACAATGTGCTGGTGAAGTTGTGTTAATCGATTTTGTTGAGGGTAAGTCAAGTTCTAATCTGGTAAACAAAATTAAACTTTCATAAATCAGACTTATTTTTATATTTCTAAACTCCACTTGTTAATCAATTATGAATTTATTTTCTTCGATAAGTCGTTGGCCGATTTATCCTTTTATTCGGTATAGCATTTTATTACTTTTTTTACTGGCATTTTCTCGATTATTGTTAGTCGGTTGGAAGTTTGAGCGTGTGGGTGATCTGGATAATTTGTGGACGATTCTTTTGTTCGGATTGCGCTTTGATTTTATTGTTATTTGTATCATCTGGTTTGTCCCGGTGCTGGTTTTAGCACTTTTATCAGATCAAAAAATACTGGCAAGTTTACAAAAAGGTTTGAGTAAATTCTGGTTAATGCTGACGACCATTATCATGGTTTTTCTGGAAATAAGTACGCCTGCTTTTATTGATCAGTACGATACTCGTCCTAATAGAATATTTTTTGAATATCTTTCAACTCCAGTGGAAGTATTGAAAACATCTTTATATGAATATCCCTGGCATTTTGTTGTTGCCCTGATTTTAATGACAATGCTGATTTTCTATCTTATCGGATTTAACTCCAGAATATTTAAGCAACTTAAGCCGTGGCCTGTATTAACGAGAATTTTTATATTTCCAATCCTGTTATTCATACTTTTTGTTGGTGCTAGATCCAGTTTTGATCATCGGCCAGCTAATGCAAGTACAGCCGCATTTTCTAATGATCAACTGGTTAATAAACTGGGATTGAGTTCAATCTATACAGTATTGTCTGCCGCCTATAACCTGAAAAATGAAGATACAGATAGTTCGGTATATGGTGATATGGATCAGTTAAAAATGATCGATATTGTTCGAAAACAATCCATGCTGGATGCTGCATTATTTGTTGCGGATAAAACATCAACCTGGCATAAACAAAATGTGCCACCCAAAAATAAGGCCCCCAATCTGGTCATAATTCTGGAAGAAAGCTTAGGTGCTGGTTTTGTTGGCAAACTGGGAGGAAAGGGTGTTACGCCTGAGTTAGATAAATTATCAGATGAAGGATTATGGTTTACTAATTTATATGCGACAGGTACACGTTCTGCAAGAGGCATTGAAGCCGTAATAACAGGGTTTCCTCCATCGCCTTCCCGTAGTGTATTGAAGCTGGGACTGGCTCAGCAAAATTTTGTAACCATAGCCAGTATTTTGAAAAGACATCATTATGATACCCAGTTTATCTATGGTGGTGAAAGTCATTTTGATAATATGGCAGGTTTTTTTCTGGCTAACGGTTTTGATAGAGTCACTGATCAAAATGATTTTCAAAATGAAAAATTTCGTGGTACCTGGGGTGTATCAGATGAAGATTTATTTCAAAGAGTTCATCAGGAATTGACATCAGCTCCTGATAAACCACAGTTTATACTTGCCTTTAGCTCTAGTAATCATTCACCTTTTGAATTTCCAGATGATACTATTAAGTTACATGATGCTGATAAACACACGGCTAATAATGCAGTAAAGTATGCTGATTTTGCATTAGGACAATTTTTTAAAGAAGCGAAAAAACAATCTTATTGGAATAATACTTATTTTCTGGTGGTCGCTGATCATGATACAAGAGTGTTCGGTGCTGCCTTAGTTCCAGTTAATAAATTTCATATTCCAGGGTTAATTATCGGGCCGGATGTGCAACCTGCTCATTATACTAAAGTCGCAAGCCAGATAGATTTAGCTCCAACCCTGTTAGGCTATTTGGGGATCTCGGATGATCATCCTATGATTGGTCATGATATAACTAAATTGCCAGAGCATTTTGAAGGTAGAGCATTGATGCAATATGGTAATAATCATGCTTATATGCAAGGTGATGAAGTCGTTATTCATGTACCTGAAAAAACGGCAAAACAGTTTATCTATCAAGCAAAGCAATTACACGAAATTAAACTGGATGGAGTTCTGGAGGAAGTTGCCAGAGCGCATGTTTTATGGCCAATGTATGCCTATCGAGAGAAGAAATATTTATATTAATGAATAACTTATTATGATATTAAAATAATGAAAATATTAAGATTTTTTTTAAAGCTTTTTGTACTACTGGCTATTGTTTATTTTGGGCTTGGATTTTATGTTGATTATAAATTAGCCCAGAAAAATTATTCAGATTCTTATAATGATTGTCACAAGGTGTGGACAGCACGCGGGCTGTATGGCGACGGTATAGATCAAAACTCAATCGAAAGTATTAGTGCTGCCTTTGAACAAGGCGCTAAAGGGGTTGAAGTCGATATTCGTTATGATATTGATATGAAGGATTTTATTGTTTCGCATGACTATCCTTATAATTTGAAAAATGGGAAGTTATTAACGCTGGGTGAACTTTTTGATGCTATTGGTGATGATCACTATTTCTGGCTGGATTATAAAAAGCTCAGATATTTAAACGATGAACAAACCCAACAGGCCATAGATAGATTGTTTGAAATATCGCAGAAAAATAATTTAAAGGATCGTATTTATGTCGAAAATGAAGCACCCGTTAATCTTTATAAATATCGAAAAGCTGGATTACATACAATTTTTGATACCAGTCCTGTGCCTGAAAGTATGTCTGTTCTTTCTGCTTTCATGATAAATATTTATAAAATGTTTTATTACTTTGGTGATCATAGTGTGATGGCGATGAACTATGGGGATCTTAATGATCCTATTTATGGAGAAAAAACACGTCGTCGATTAAAAAATGTTCCTGTTTTTCTTTATCATTTACCTGTTGATGAAGCTTTAATCGATGAGTTGCTTAAAGAGGAAAATGTAAAAGCTTTTATTGTTGGAAATAACCAGAGCGTTAATTATCATTATAAAAATAATTGTAATTTTAACCTCTAAGAGACTGGTTGCAGAAATATAAAATGAAAATTGAGTTTCAGAGATATTGGCATGAAATATTTGTATTCTCAGTTTTTGTTTTAATATTACTGACTCTGGTTAGATTATGTAATGTCCTATTCTTTGGTGATTGGCATGATACCTTACAAAGCATTGGATTTTTAAATGATCTTTTCTTTAAGGGATTTCGTTTTGACCTCAAATTTATATCATCTGTTTTATTAACGCTAATATGGCTGCCGATTATTTTAATCTCCTGGTTTATACCTGAAAAATTATTTTCATTTTATATCAGGGTAATTTTTCGCATAGTTCTATTACTCAGTATTTTACTGGTATTTGTCGATGCCGGTTATATATTCTATTTTCAAAAACCTATCGATGTATTGATATTTGGTTTTATAGAAGATGATACGCATGCCATTATCAATATGATACTTGATAATTTTAAAATCCTGCTTTTTTTTGGCGGTTTTATTATTATCTCTTTCGTAGTGATGTTTCTTTACTCAAAAGTATTAACGAAAGAAAAGTTCAATCCATTAAAAGTTTATTCACAGAAATATCAATTATCTCTCTGGCTAATTAGCTTTCTTATACTGGCTCTACTATCTCGAGGTTCATTCAGTTCATTTCCTTTACAACGTAAGCATGCCTCAGTAAGTGATAATACTTTTCTGAATTCTATGGTAATGAATAGCCCGTTTAATATGTATTACGCTCTTCGGGATCGGAGTGAAAATAGTCAGGCTATATTTAAACAGGATATTCTTAAAATTAATAAACTTGATAGTCTGCAACAACTGATTAAAAAAGCAGGCTACTCTGAAAAAAATCCATTACTTAGAAAAACACCGGTTAATGAAAAACTGGCTGAAATCAAACCACATGTCATTTTTGTTTTTATGGAGAGCTGGTCAAGTCATATATTTAGATTTCATTCAAATGATAACAATGTACTGGGTGAATTTGCTAAACATGCAAGAGAAGATTATTTGTTTACTCAGTTCCTGGCTTCAACCTATGCTACCAATCCGGCTATAGAATCAATATTACTTAACTCTCCTATTACACCTCTATCTCAATCTATTGCTGGTAAAACGCATTTCAAATTATCTAATATTCTACCTTTTAAAAAGCAGGGATATCAGACTTTATTTTTAAGTGGTGGTAACAGTTCCTGGAGGAACCATAATAATTTCTGGCTATTACAGGGATTTGATCAATATAAAGGTCGATCAGAAATTGAAAATTATTTTAAGGTAGATGCCAGCGATAACCCCTGGGGTGTATATGATAAATACGTTTTTGATTATCTGAAAAAAACTTTACAGGAAGCAGAGCAACAGGATAAATCTGTGTTTAGTGCTGTTTTGACCACTAATAATCATCCACCTATACGATTACCAAAATCTTTTAAAAGGCCTGCTTTAAAACCTTCAGTATTTGGATTTGATGATGACGATGAATCCAAACTTGCACTTTTATCCGGTTTTTATTATCAGACCAGTCAGCTTGGTGAATTTATCAGCTGGATAAAAAGTAGTGCGTTTAAAGATAAAGTGATTGTTGTCGCAACAGGAGATCATCCACAACGAACCTTTATTGATAATAGCGCTATCTCAGATAAATACTTCAGGTATTCAGTGCCTGCCTATATCTATGTGCCGGAGTCACTGGATAAACTGAAGCATGTTTCTAAAGATGTTCCCGCTTCTCATAATGATTTGTTTCCGACAATTTTTGAACTAAGTCTATCAAATGCAAGCTATTACAACTTTGGACAACCGTTGACTGAAAAAAAGCTTAATAAAGCTTACGGCTTCACTTTTAGCGGAAATTATATTTTCCAAAAAGGTATGCTTGACAGTAGTAATAATAAATTTTATAGCTGGGCAGATGAACACAAATTAGTCGTTAATTCTGATCCGCAATCTGTTGCTGATGAACAAATGTCAGTGCTTAATAAAGAATTTTATCGCAAGCTATTGAAAGAGTATTTATTGGTTGATGATTATAAAAATCGACGATAATTCATTTATAAAATCTTGAAATATTTTCTATAACCTCTGTTGTCGGAAAAGTATTCTGTTCATCCCTGGATCGCGGCTGATAGCTATCAAAATCTCTATACTCAGCTGGCCCGATAGCGGGAAATATTTTGACCGTTTTTTTATTGACTATGGCCTGGTCGCTCCAGTTGTTAACCATAACAAAATTTCTTTCGGTCTTATCAAATAGAGATTGTCCATTGCTGTAATCTTTAACATTATTGGAACAGGAAAAAACTTCCTGCATTAAAGTTGGAACAACATCGGCATGGGATGTCAATTGAGAATAGTGTTGAGGTTTTTTACCTGGCCAATAAATGACCAGTGGCACTTTAACCTGATATTTAGAAAAGTTACTATTATGTCCCCAGCTATTAGTCCCGGTTTCGTTCGCTTCCTGACCATGGTCACCAGTCATGATGATTATTGTATTATCCATCAAATTTTTCTGCTCCAGGGTTTTAATCAAATCAGCAGTCAATCTATCAGTGAAATGTACTGAATTTTTATAACGATTCAAAAAAGGAACAGGGTCAGTGTCATTATCTATGTTTAAATAATTCAAAGATTGCAGGGCTGGTTTGAAAATATCATCCTGAGGTGGATTGACATAAGCATGAGGCGCATCAAAAAAAACAAAGCTAAAAAAAGGTTTATCTGCATTTTTTTGGATAAAGGATTTAGCTTGTCTGGTTATTTCTAATTCACGTTGTATGACATTATCACCCTCTGTTTTTTCGGGAATAGATTTATTGACGGCTGAAAAAATGGATTTGTCAAACTCAGGACTACTTAACCTGGCATTGGAAAAAAAGCCGAATTTATATTGTTGTTTGTTAAGTTTTTCAATTAATACAGAACTGGTTTGAGTATTGAGTGAATCAAACCAGTAATGTCCGAAAAGGCCGCTGAATAATCCATACACTCCAAAACGAGTTGCATTACCGGTACTTATATGAAAATCGAAAACCTGACTATTAGCCGCCAGTTTTGTCCAGTTTGGCATAATAGAAGATTGAAGCATGTCATAACGCAAACTGTCAGAAATAATAAATATGATATTTGGTTTTGTCTGTGGTTCATCACATATCATCGCCTGCAAAGGATAATTGAATCGACCATTGGCATTAGCTTTTAGTTTTTGATCCTGAGGTATGACAGGTAATAAGTCATTTTCTCTAAGAAATCGTTTTATGGTAAGTCCCTGTGGAAAGGGAATGAAACGTGTTTGAGCAATAATATCAGTCTTATACCAGGCATCTGACCAGGCATACAGAGTCTGTCCAGCCAGCTGTATGAAGAAAACGACAAAAAAGACATACCAGCCATTGAGCGGAAATGATTTCCCTGCTCGAGGCTTGATGATAGTTTGAATACCCAGTTGAAGCAAAATAATGATGGATAGAAATATAATGAAAGTTATGATGTTGGAAATATCAAAAACAAATATTTCATCCATAGCACCACCTGTGAGCATATTCCATACCATACCATTAAGGTGGAATCGATACAGTTTATAAACTTCAAAATCGATAAATATCAGTATGATAAAAACGCTAAAGATAAGTACTGAGAGTAGAGCTATTATTTTTTTAAATGGAAAAATAAGGCTCAGGAATAATAGTGGTAATCCAACCAGGAAAGATAAAAATTGAAAATGACCTAACTGTTGAAGTACCAGATAGAGCATACTCAAATTTGATTCTGAAAGGGTTGTTGTTAAGACTGCCTGAAGGGAAATGGCGCTGGCAATGAGCCCATTAAAAAAAATACTCCAGAAAACTGAAGTTAATAAATGTTTTCTTGAGCTTTGTCGCATGTTAAGAATATTTCTCCATGCACTTGCTTATCTGAGTTAGCACATTTTCAACAGTAATAGTTTTCATTACTTGCGGGTCTCTGACACGTTGCCCCCAGCGTGCTTCATCAATTGATTTTTGATTATATTTCTGTAGTGCGCTGGGGTAGGCATTAACTGTTATTGATAAACTCTTATAGGGGCCTGAACGTTCGGGATTACTACTTGCATAAAGTCCAATGACAGGTATTCCTGCCACTGTCCCCATATGAGCCGGGCCGGTATCAGGAGATATCAGGCAATGAGCCTGTTCCAGTAAAGCTAGTAATTGTGCCAGACTGGTTTTACCAACCAGATTAAGCGGACTCTGTTGGCATAGTTCAATAATCTTCTGGCTAAACCTGATTTCTTCTGGATCCGGCCCCCCCGTAAGAATCACCTTAATATTTTTTTGTAAGAGTTGATTAATCACCTGTGCGTAATATTCAATTGGCCAATTGCGCCAGTTATTTTTTCTTGCACTGCTACAGGGGTTAATAATGATACAGCTCTGCCCATCAATAATATTTTTGGCATACAGGCTGGATTGATCATCAGATTTTAATAACCAGTCCATCTTTCTTTCTGTAATACCCAGTTTTTCTATAAATTGAAAAAAAGTGTCAATAACATGCACACGATGTGGACCTTCAATGTGCTGATTACAGAATAAGCTATGAAAATCTCGAGCTCTTTTATGATCGTAACCAATTTTGATATCTGCTTTGATAAGTAAGCTAATTAAATTGGCACGTAATGCTACTTGCATCATTAATAAAATATTGAAATGACGCCCTGCCAGGGTTTTTCGTAATTTTCTATATTCAGCAATACCATTACCCTTATTGAAGATAATAAACTCGATTCCGGGTAAAGATTTAACCAGCTGGTATTCTATTGTACCAATGATCCAGCTGATTTTTGTATGTGGCCATTGCTGTTGCAAAGTTGCAATAACAGGCAGCATATGGGTCACATCACCAATGGCTGATAATCGTAAAATACAAAGAGATTGAGGAGCTTTATCTAGTGCCAGAGTATTCATGAAAAGGCATTGCTATTTTGGATAGAGATTAGATTCGACAATTTCACAAAGAATATGACCGATTAGTATATGACATTCCTGTATACGGGGCGTACAGGCTGATGGTACATTCAGGCAAATATCAGCCTGTTGCTGTATAGCGCCAGCATTGCCTGCCAGACCGACAGTATAAATTCCTGCCTGACGACTGGCCTGTATTGCTTTCAGGATATTGCTTGAATTGCCTGAGGTTGAAATACCGATAAAAATATCGCCACTTTTTCCATTGGCTTCAACTTCGCGTGAAAATACATCATCAAAACTATAGTCATTACCAGCAGCAGTAATAACTGAATAATTTGTGGCCAGAGCCATCGCTGCTAAGCCGGGGCGTTCATAATTAAAACGACAGACAAATTCAGCAGCAATATGTTGTGCATCAGCAGCACTTCCACCGTTACCTGCAATTAACAGACGGTTTCCCTTGTTGAACATTTCTATACAAAGATTACTTACTTCATTTATTTTTTCGATTAAATCATCTTGCTGAAGCAAACTGTTTTTTAAATCGATAGAATCCTGAATAGTTTGTCGGATAAAATCATTATGATTGATTTCTTTCACTAAATTTCCTAAGGTCAGCGAATATTAATAAAGTCCCCGATACTTTACAGAAGACTGCTATACAATACCAATAGTATAAATAACTTAACAATTATGTCTTTTAATCAACTCATTATCAAACAACTGGATTCAGTTGAGCACAGGTTTACTCATCATGAATTTGAGTTGGCATTCTGGCGTTCAAAACATAACTCTGAAATACTTGATGGGGGGCGTGGGGGAAGCCAGAAAATTGAAATTCAGCAACAATATTATGTTTTAAGGCATTACCTTCGAGGTGGTTTAGTTGCGAATTTATTACATGACCAGTATTTATGGAAGGGATTAAAACATAGTCGGCCTTTTCAGGAACAACAGGTCATTCAGCATGCATTAAAACATCATTTACCAGTGCCTGAAGTCGTGGCATTTTGTGTTCAAAAGAGTGGCTTATTGTACCGGGCATCCATTATTAGTCGCTTTATCAATAATAAAGGTACCCTGGCAAGTCGATTATTTGATTATCGTTTATCGGATCAGCAATGGTTTGATTTAGGACGGCTTATTAAAAGAATGCATCAGGCTCATATTTTTCATGCTGACTTAAATGCTAATAATATTCTGATTGATGAGACTGGGGGATATAGCATTATTGATTTTGATAAGGCAAAAATTTTAGAGTTGTCAGAGTCAAAAGCCGAAAGTAATATTCAACGACTGTTACGTTCACTTAAAAAAATCCAGGCAAGTCGAAATCAGAGAAATCTTTCTTTTAACTTTGAATTACAGCAATGGCAGAAATTGTTAGAAGGTTACAGATAATTTTCTATCACTGTTAAATAGTTTTGCAAGATATGGGTTTGGGATTGCATAACCCTGGTTGCATTATCGGATAGTTTATTTAAAGTATCCGGGTTCTCCAGTAAAAAACTGATTTTCTCTGATAGTTGCTTAAGATCATCAACCTGAATTATGGCTTCATGCTGTAATAGCAATGCAATATCCTGCTGGATATTTTGGTCGCTGGGTCCTGTAATGACTGCTTTACCCAGTCGAGCGGGTTCTAAAACATTATGTCCACCAACTTGATTGAAAGAGCCACCCATAATTACCAGGTCAGCAAAAGCCATCAAATCTTTCAACTCACCAAGTGTATCAGCCAGATATATTTGCGTATCTTCAGTCACTAATTGCCCCAGACTGCGTTGTTTTATCACTAAATTAAGTGGTAACAGACTTTTTAATATTTCTTTTGCCCGTTGCGGATGGCGGGGGGCAATCACAATCAATTGTTTTAGGTCAGTTTTTTTGATAAGGCTGGCAAATAATTTCTCTTCAGGCTCATGAGTAGAGGCAAATAATAAGTAAGGTTCTGACAGAAGCTTATTATGTTGAGTAGCTGAGGCTAAATGAGCATACTTTAAGTTTCCGGCAACGGTTATTTTATTAGCATTCGCGCCCATTGCCTTCAGATTGTTAACATCCTGTTCAGTACGGGTTAGAAAATGGTCAAAATAAGCTAATGTATTCTTTAACTGCTGTTTAATCCATCTCGATGTCTTTAGTGATTTATCGGATAACCTGGCATTTATTTGAATTAATTTGATTCCATTTTTAGCGGTCTGGAACAGTGTTTCCGGCCATAGTTCCGTTTCCGCGATTAAAGCCAGTTTGAAATTGTATGAGTTGATAAAATGCTGACTCAGAGGAAGTAAATCTATAGGGAGTACTCTAACTAATACATTGTCAGGTAGTATTTTAATGGCATGCTGAAAGCCTGTTACAGTAAAGGTGGTGACCAGGATGGATTGTTTCTCATGTAAGGATAGAACCAATGGTTTAATTAATTCAATTTCTCCTACTGAAGATGCATGTATCCACAGATTTTGTTGATGATTTTTGGTTGAATATATCCCTAAACGTTGCCAGAAATAATTGAGTTGCCGGTGCTTTATTGCCTGCCAGCCAGCATGTAAAACCCATAATATAAAGAGCAGGAAGGAGAGAAAGCGATAACTGAAGGCTGGTCTGGTAGCAGGCATCAGTAAATTTTCGGATCACCCGCAGGTCTGGTTTTGAACCTTTGATGTACCCACATATATTGATCTGGATTTTGTCGAACAAACTGTTCAATTGATGCATTGATAGCGGTAGCATCAACAAGATCATCACCGCTTGGGAAGTTTTCAAGTGGTGGTTTGATCCATAAAATATATCCACTACCATCGGCTTTTCTTTCAGGGTAATAGGGTAACATGACTGCTTTTCCTGATTCCGCCAGTCGAGAACTGGCAGTGATTGTAGCAGTCGGAATACCAAAAAAAGGGGCAAAGACATTACGTTCACGAGGAAAATTTTGATCGGGTGCGTACCAGGTCGGAATCAGACTGCGGATACCTTTTATCATCCGTCGAGTATTTTTACGGGATATGATATCTACCAGATAGCCACTGCGTTTGGTATATAAAAGGCTGTCAAATAAAGGATTTTTCTGAGTGCGATACATGGCCTGAAAAGGCAGAAATAATGCAAGTAAACGTCCTCCTAATTCTAAAGAAGTAAAGTGCCCGCTTAGTAAAATCACTGCCTGATTATTTTCTTTGCATTTTTCAACATGTTCTAGCCCACGAACTTCAACCAGTGGTTTCAGTCGTTCCGGTTTCCACCACCAGCACATGGCCAGTTCCATCAATGAAATACCCAGATTTTCATAGGCCCTGTTTTTTATCTGATCACGTTCTGAGGAGATTTTATCAGGAAAGCAAAGCTTCAGATTAGTATCCACTATGTTTTCCCTTTTTCCTGCTAGCCGATGAATTAATCGGCCTGTAAAACGTCCAATTTTCAGATGTACAGAATAAGGGAACAGGGTTATAAAGCGTAATAAAGCAAAAGTAATCCACATAATCCAGTATTTCGGGTGAATATAATCTCTTGCTCTAAATAGCTTTGACTTATGTTTTGCCATACTCGAATACGTTGAAATTTAAACCAGACGAGTAAACAGTCGTTATTTAGTTAACCATTGATTGATGGCAGGAATATCATCAGCTGATAATAAGCCGGCTGCCTGTTTTAATTTTAATATGTTAATCAGATAGCTATAGCGAGCTGAAGCATAATCCCGTTTCGAACGATAAGTTTCACGTAGAGAATTTAAAACATCAACCGAAGTTCGAGTACCAACATCGAATCCTGCTTCAGTCGCTTCCAGAGCGGCCGTGGTTGAAATTAACGATTGCTTAAGAGCATTCACCTGACCAATACCTGACACAACTGCTAAAAATGCTGTGCTGGTTTGTTGAGCTACCAGTCTTTTCTGTAATAAGACATTGTTTTGCGCAGATGCATAGTCAGCTTCAGCCTGGCTGATTACAGCACTGGTTCTTCCGCCAGTATAAAGTGGCATATTGAGTTGTAGGCTGAGAGTTAAATTATCATTTTCAAAAGTATCATTTATATCACTCTTTATGGCATCACCAGAATAACTGGCTATAAAATCTACTGTAGGTTTTTGACCTGATTTGGCGATCTTGCGGTTTTCATTGGCGGCCTTTAAGCCAGCTTCAGCTGAAATAAGAGTCAGATTATTTTTCAACGCCTGTTCTACCCAGGCTGAACCCTTAGCTGGTTCTGGAATAGCTAATGAGACACCTTCACCCAGTTTCATGAGTGGTTCGGATAATTTCTCCCCAATAATAACCTGTAAAGCTTCACGTGCATTATCAAGCGCATTATTAGCAAGAATTTCCTGTGATAAGGATAAATCATAACTTGCCTGAGCTTCTTTAACATCTGTGATCGCAATGAGACCTACTTCAAAACGCTTCTTAGCCTGTTCAAGTTGACGTCCAATGGCATTTTTTTCTGCCTGGGCAAACTCAACGCTATCTTCTGCGGAAAGAATATTAAAGTAAGCCTCTGTTGTTCTGATTATTAAATCCTGTTCCGCTGCTTTAAATTCAGCATCAGATTTTGAAATATTTGCTGCAGCGGCATCGCTTCTAGCACTAGTTTCACTATTGTACAGGCTTTGCTGAAGATTTAGAGAGAATCCCAAACTGGTGACCCTGTCATCTGCAGCGTTTTGCATTGTCGTTCCTTTATCCTGATAAGTCGCGTTAGCAGATGCACTGATTTGAGGTTTATATGCTGATTCTGCCTGGGGCAATAAATAGCGGGTTGATTCAAGCTTACTTCTGGCTATCATCAGTTGAGCATCCTGTTCATAAGCCAGGCTGTGTACCTGTACCAGATCCATTGCCTGAATAGATGTACTGGATAAAGCAAGCAGGCTAGTTGTCAGCAATAAACCAAAATGTTGTTTCATGTTGTTATCTCAATAAAAAGTAAAAAGTGTCACAATATGTTTAACCTGAATCCGTAACTTAATGACGGTTCCTGACCTAAGCTATTGATCCCATGGCGGTTTAAAAATACCAGCCTAACCATTGGGTGAAGTTAAGTTTTTTTAATTTCACCATGAACTTGCCCTGAAGTTACGGATACAGAATTCAGCCATTAATATAGTGGCATAGATAAATCAATTTCTCTTGCCCAGCCATCAACTCCGCCATCCAGGTTAATGGTATTATGAATCCTGTGGTGAGCCAGAAAATTGATGACCTGCAGACTCCGAATACCATGATGACAGATAATGACATATTCCGGTGATTCATGAAATAGTTCCAGCGAAGTTGGAACCCTGCCCATTGGCAATAATTCGCTATTCGCTATTGAACAAATATCAAATTCCCAGGGTTCGCGTACATCTATTAACCTTGGTGTATGAGTTTTTAGATATTCAGATAATTGTAATGCACTAAATCGTTGCATACCTGATGAGGAAAACTAGCTGATATCAGGAATATCTGTTTCAAATAAAGTTACCACCTGCCATTCATTCTGGCTGACACGGGTCATTAATGAAGCCTTTTTCGCAGGAGATGTTCCTGTGACTGCAAACAGTCTGCCTCCGATCGCTAATGCTTTTTGCAAATTCTGAGGAATAGTCTTTAAAGAGCCTGCACAGACAGTAATGACGTCATAGCGATCTGCTACAGTCACATCATCCAGAGAATCAATAGTCTGTAAATCAACATTAGTAATATTTTGTTGCTTTAAATTGTCAGATGCCATAGCCGTGGCTTCTGCATTTTTATCAAGGCTGGTAACATGATTCGCCAAAGTTGCCAGACAGGCAGTGATATAACCGTAACAGCTACCTATTTCCAGAACGCTGTCACTCGGTTTCAGGTTGATAGCCTGTAACATACGGCCTTCAACAATAGGGGGCAACATAGATTCACCTTTTACCACTGGTAACTGGCAGTCAGCATAGGCAAGCCCTTTATACTTTTCAGGTATAAAGTGATCTCGCTCTATAGCATTAAACACATTCAGAACCTGACTATCGAGAACTTCCCAGGGACGAATTTGCTGTTCAATCATATTAAATTTAGCTTGTGCAAGATTACTCATGATATTGCTCTCTTGATTTGGATCATATTATTACCAGTCGACAGAGGTTACGAATTCCTGCAATGATGTCAATGTATCTGGTCATTTTAAGTTAAACTGCGATAAAATTTTAAGCAATAATTTAGTTAAGGTTATATTGAACACATGAAATTAAAAGAAATTGATAAATCCCGATATAGTAAACGCGTAAAAATCGTATTTTCAATGATTGCTGGTGCTCTAATCATCCTGACGCTGATTATGTCGACATTATTAATTCAATTATTCAGTTCTCCTGAAGCCCCTCATTTCTGGTTTAACTTATCAGGAGTGGCGATAGCGGCTGTTATTGTCGCAATAATCGTTAATAAATTGCGTAGTCACCCGTTTATGTATGAAGTTGTTTATGTATGGGATTTAAAGTACATGTTAAATCGTATTTATCGTAAACAGCGAAAGATAGAGAGTGCTGTAGAGGAAAATGATCCTGATGCAATGATTATTATGAATTTTCAGTATAAAGGCTCAAAGCAATTATATGAACTGGATGATAATACGATAACAGTTGATAACCTTGTTTTAAAGTTAAAAGCTCTGGAAGGCCGTATGCAAGAAGCTAATCTGGATCTTTCCACCGATTCCTTTGATCCAGCATTACTGGAAAAATTTTAATATTTGCTGTCCAGCTTTGCTTGAAAAATAAATTTATGTTAAATCCAGGCTTAGTTTAACTATAGAATTAGTTTGAATTTTAAGTATATTGCTTGACCACCAGTTTCCATTGATTTAGCTTAAATGGCTGAATTTTAATTATTACCCAAATCTTAAAAATATCAGGTTCAAATATGAAAACACAATTTCTTATTAGAGGAGTTATGCTATCAGTTATTACTATTGGGGCACTGAACGGATGTTCCGATGTGGAGGATACGATTAAGGGTACCAGTTGTGAAAACGCTTTAACTGCAAGTCAATGTAATGGTAATACCATAGATGCCTGTGCCGATATTGGTGGTGGCTGGTATGAAGTTAATGGCGAAGAAGTCTGTTCTTTTAATAGCGATCCAACTTACTGTGCCCAACAGGTTGTTGCAGAATATTGCAGTAGTAATAGATCGGCTAACAGATTTGAGGAAGATCTACTGGAAGAATTACTGGTTACAAAATCGTCTAATATTGATTTACAGAATAAGGTAAATGATTTAATGGATGCAATAAACCAGGATATCAATGCTTCTAACAAAGAAGAACCTGTACCACAAAATAGCTGGAAGCCTAATTCGAAAACATTTTAATTCATTGTGCAATAAACCGATGCTTTGAACCGGTTTTTTGTTGCCCAACAAGTCCATTTACCTTTAAACTCAGGTAAATGGACTCTTCATTTATTATCGCTGAAAAAGCACCCAATCTTCCTTCAACACCCTGGCGTTTTTCGCTGTATTTTTATCATCAAATTCGTCTGGCACTGATTGCTATTTTTGCCTTTGAAACAGCACAGGCAAGTTGCACCATAATGCTGCCTTACTCAATAAAGCAAATTATCGATGCGGTAAACAGGGCCAATGAAACCGGTATGGATGTATTTAAAGCTAGTCATGATGCACTTTTATTATTTGCTTTATTGAATCTGGGCATTGTTGTCTTTAGTCGTGCCAGTGGTGCATTTCTGGTGAGTTCCAGTCCGCTTATAAAAGTTAAAATTCGACTGGCATTGTTTCGATATTTACAGTTCCATTCACACCGTTTTTTTGTGTCCAATTTTGCTGGCTCTCTTGCAAACCGGATATCCGAGGTAGCAGTTAGTAGTTTGCATGCTTTATGGACTATTGCATTTACTTTTTATCCATTAGTTATTCAGTCTCTGGTTGCATTGATTATTCTGTATTTAACCCATGCGCAACTAGCCCTTGTTTTAAGTTTATGGCTTATTGTTTATGTTGCTATATCGATTTATCTCGCTAAAAAATGTCAGGTTTATTCAAAAGACTTTGCGGCAGCCCGTTCAATGGTAACCGGTAAAGTAGTCGATTCAGTAACCAATATGATGAACGCTAAAATGTTTGCGCGGAGTGATTTTGAAGAAGAGTATCTAACCGGATTTCTTGATGATGAAGTAGAGCATGCTCTGAAAACCTACTGGTTTATGGAAAAAATGAGATGGTTTCAATATGTATCTGCTCTGGTGCTGATGGTATCGATGGTGGGTTATGCACTCAAAATCTGGTCTGAAGGAGGATTAACAGTCGGCGAATTTTCCATGGTGGCCGGTATAGCGATTATGTTAATTGAAGCTGCACGAGGATTGAGTCGTGGCTTTTTAGAATTTTTTGAATATATCGGTAATATTGCCGATGGTGTCTCTATTTTTATTCAACCTCATGAAATTGTCGATAAAGTAAATGCTCCGAATATTCTGGTCAATAAAGGTGAAATAGCCTTTAAAGATGTTTGTTTTTCCTATCCTGATGGCGCACAAATTTTTAATCAGTTGAATGTTATTATCAAACCCAATCAGAAAGTTGGGTTAGTGGGTTTTTCCGGCTCGGGTAAATCAACTTTCGTGAATTTAATATTACGTTTATTTGAAACTCAACAGGGTGTCATCAGTATTGATTCACAAAATATTTTAAAGGTTACTCAGGATAGTCTCAGAGAAAATATTTCCCTTATTCCTCAGGATCCAATGCTTTTTCATCGCTCTTTAATGGAAAATATTCGCTATGGACGATTAGAGGCCAGTGATGAAGAAGTGATTGAAGCAGCCAAAAAAGCCAATGCTCACGACTTTATATTACAAACTGAAAAAGGTTACGACTCTCTTGTCGGTGAGCGAGGGGTGAAATTATCTGGTGGGCAACGTCAGCGCATAGCGATCGCACGTGCGATTTTAAAGGATGTGAAAATTTTAATTCTTGATGAAGCCACTTCTGCTCTGGATTCGGTTACTGAAAAGAAAATTCAGCAGGGACTTGATCATTTAATGCAGGATAAAACTGTTGTGATAGTTGCTCATCGATTATCGACGGTTTCCCATATGGATCGAATTCTGGTTTTTGATGATGGAAAAATTGTTGAGGATGGCAATCATCAGGACTTATTGAGAAATGTCCATGGTCATTATACACGGCTGTGGCATATGCAGGCCGGGGGATTTTTGCCCGAGTAGAGTATTCTGGATTTAATAATATACAACAAGCTGTAATCCATTTCCGTAACCAGCCGACAATGGGGTAATAGTGATCTGCTGTTGAGGATCAATAAATGTACTGGCCAGTTGGGCAATGAAATAACCCACAGCCCAGCCGCTTAGTACATCCGATGGATAGTGTTTTCCGGCTTCAACTCTGGCCCAGGCGGTCAAACCGGTTATACCATCTAATGTGTAACTCAAATTTTGCTGGATAGATGATTCCAGTGCTAAATATTTGATATTTAATTTTGCCATTTCAGCCTGAGAAGAAGCTGATGTTGCATGACCCGAAGGAAAGCTACGATTATTCTCACCATTAGGGCGTTCTCTATCAGCCAGACTTTTGAGTCCAGAGGTGACACCGCGAGCTGTTTTCACGCTTAACCATTCAGCAGTCAATAATTTTGTTTTGGAGATTATCCAGGGTACTGGCTTATCAGACTCAGGAGTCAGTAAAGCACTGGAAATATAGGCCAGTTCATTCAGGTCACGAAGATCATCACTACGCTTTGCGGCATTTTCTGTTGAACCAAATAATGGCGTATGTTCACGTAATTGATCGGATATCTGTCTATCCAGATTGCCTGTCTGTAGTAAAGATGCTGCCAGTAGATTACCCCAGAAATAAGGTGATGAAGCAGCCTTTTTGGCTGAGTTTCCTATTGTTGCCCATCCTGGTTTAAGGGTTATTGAGTTTGATAAAGACGGATGTTGAGTTGTAGTGCAGGCTGAAATTAATATTATTCCAGCTAATAGCAGGTATGATTTTTTGATGGGCCATTTCTGATGGACCGGGACAAAGGAATATTTAAATAAAAGCAGTCGAAGTTGAAAGAATGTAAGCTCAATCAACTTCGAACTCATCACTTTAGTTTCTGTTAATGCAATTCAAATCTTCGAATGCTTCTAATAGACGGTTTACCATGGATACTTCTGCTGCTCGTAACCACATGCGAGGGTCGTATATTTTTTTATTTGGCTTTTCATCTCCTTCCGGATTTCCGATCTGGCTTTGCAGGTAATCATGTTTTTCTGCCTCATAATCATGTACACCTTTCCAGCTTGCCCACTGAGTATCAGTATCAATGTTCATTTTGATGACACCATATGAAATTGCTTCACGAATTTCTTCACGGGCTGAACCAGAACCTCCATGAAATACAAGGTTAAGAGGTCGTTCGACCGTCGAGAATTTTTGCTGAACATATTTTTGTGAGTTATCCAGGATTTTAGGTGTTAGATGAACATTTCCTGGCTTATATACGCCATGTACATTACCGAATGAAGCAGCGATAGTGAATTTGTCACTGATCGCTATAAGGCGTTCATAAGCAAGAGCAACATCTTCTGGTTGAGTGTATAGAGAGGCATTATCAAGGTGCGTATTGTCAACGCCATCCTCTTCACCACCTGTTACGCCTAATTCTATTTCCAGTGTCATCCCTATTTTACTCATACGTTTCAGGTATTGTTCACAGATTGTGAGATTGTCTTCCAGAGACTCGGCTGACAGGTCAATCATATGTGAGCTGAAGAGTGGTTTCCCGTGTTTTTCAAAATAAGCTTCACCAGCATCCAGCATGCCATCAATCCAGGGTAATAGTTTTCGTGAAGCATGATCGGTATGCAGGATGACTGGTACTCCATAGGCTTCAGCCATGGCATGAACATGTTGAGCACCAGAGATAGCACCTAATACCATCGGATTGTTACCAGGGCAACCTTTGCCGGCATAAAATCCTGCTCCTCCACTGGATAGCTGGACCATAACAGGAGATTTTGCTTTGGCTGCTGCTTCCAGTACGGCATTAATAGAGTTGGAACCAACAACATTGACCGCTGGCAGAGCAAATCCTTCATCTTTAGCAATCTGTAAAACTTTTTGTACATCTTCGCCGCTTATCACGCCAGCTTTTACTACATCAAGTACCTGTGTCATTTTCAATCTCCTGGTGAATTTTAAGGAAATAACTTTTTGTTGGTCTTATAGTTACTCAGAAATTTTAGTTAGTCAAACCTGTATCTGTAATGATTATTACTTATTTCGTTGTTGTAATGTACCTGTGAGCTTTTCGTGTAATTTACGTAAAAGATTTTCAGTTGTTGCCCAGTTTATACAGGCATCAGTGATCGATACACCATATTGCATATCTTCGGGTGCCAGTGAAGAGGGTTGGTTACCTTCATTTAAATGGCTTTCCAGCATAATGCCAATGATTGAGTGATTGCCTTCCAGAATCTGGTTCATAACGTCATAGGCGACTAATGGTTGACGAGTAAAATCCTTGTTAGAGTTACTATGGCTGCAATCGACCATCAGGGCAGTATTTACATTTGCGGCTTCTAATTTATCTTCTCCAAGAGCGATCTGTACGGAATCATAATTACAGTTTTTACCACCACGCATTATGATGTGACCATCCGGGTTGCCTTCAGTCTTAATGATAGAAACCTGTCCCTGCTGATTGATACCCATAAAACGATGGCTTGATGAAGCAGCTTTGAGAGCATCTATCGCAGTATCCAGGCTACCATTAGTACTATTTTTAAAGCCAACTGGCATGGAAAGACCGCTGGCCATTTCTCGATGGGTCTGTGATTCCGTTGTTCTTGCTCCTATGGCTGACCAACTGAAAAACTCAGCAAGATATTGTGGGCTTATGGGGTCGAGCGCTTCAGTACCCATCGGTAATTCCATTTCAGCAAAATCAATTAATAATTTACGTGCTTTGCGTAATCCAGTTTCTATTTTAAAACTGCCATCCAGATAAGGATCATTAATCAATCCTTTCCATCCAACAGTTGTACGTGGCTTTTCAAAATAAACTCGCATCACGATATATAAACTATCAGCAAGTTCCTGCTGTAGTTTTTTTAAACGTGAAGCATATTCTTTTGCGGCATCAATATCATGAATAGAGCAGGGGCCGCAGATGACAAGGAAGCGGTGATCCCGTCGATGAATAATATCTGCAATTTCCTTGCGTGAATTTCGGATATTGTTAAGTGCGTGATCGGAAACAGGTAACTCTTCTTTTAAAGCCTGTGGTGTAATCAGGATTTTTTCAGAACTGATGTGAATATTATTTAAACTGTCTTTTAACACGGAAGTATGACTCGATAGGGCAAAGACTATATGCTAGTTATTTCTGGCTATCCTGCAACAGCTTTAAGTAATTATCGTACCTTAATTGACTTATATCTTTTGATTTCAATGCCGCTATAACGGCACATTTGGGTTCATGTGTATGTTTGCAATTGCTAAACTGGCATAATTGTGCCAGTTCATTTATTTCTCTGAAGCCTGTTGCGATGGGCATATTTTTGTCATATACCGGATTGAAGCCTCGAACACCGGGCGTATCGATCAATTGACCACCCAGTGGAAGATGATAAAGGCGGCTTGTTCGGGTGGTATGCTTACCTTCCTGATTTACTTCAGAGATTTCACCAATAGGAATTTCTGTTGCGGGTAGTATCGCTTTGGTGATTGAAGATTTGCCTACCCCGGATACTCCACTAATGACATTTATATGATCAATACAATGGTTTTGTAATAAATCGATATTGATGTTTTTTATAATGCTGGTATGGATGACATCATATCCCATGGGCTGATATATTTTTTTTAAATCAAAAGGATCGTCTATATTTTCTTCCAGTAAATCAATCTTGTTTAAAATGATCACGACTTCAATTTGTTGTTGTTCTGCTGCTAACAAATATTGATCCAGAAGAAAGAGATTAGGTTCAGGGGTGATAGATAAGCAAATGATTAACTGAGAGACATTGGCAGCAACTGCCTTTAGCTGACCAAAACCATCCAGTCTTTGAAGCAGATTTTGACGGTCCTTGATAGCAATAATTCTCAGGTCTTTATTTTCTTCCTGGTAGTACACCTGGTCTCCACATACGATGACACCCAGGTTGGTTCTTAACTTGCAGTGGATATTTGATTTTTCAGCAGATTCTGGCTCTACTTCTACTTCACCGCCGTGATGAGAGATCACTAAGCCCTGAAAAGTATTGTCATCATCAGGATTAATGGATTGCTGGGCCTGTTGAATACGCCTTTTTTGTCGCTGATTGAGTTTACGTTTAGCCATATTAATCGCTAAAAAGGTTATCAATAGCTCTGGCGCATCTAAAATCTAATTCAGTTAAACCACTTACAGTGTGAGTATAAAAATCAATCTGGCAACTTTTATAAGTGATTAACATTTGCGGGTGATGGTCTTGCTGATGTGCTATCCAGGCGACTGCATTGGCAAAAGACATGGTTTGTGAATAATTATCAAAATGGAATATACGTTTAATTAATCCACCATCTGACTGTAATAACCAGTCTGCATGCAATTGTTGCAGACTGGTTTGAATATTGTCATTGCTTAACTTTGCAGGCATTAAGAAACCGTCTTACTCATATTGATAATAGCAGGATGATTGAGCAGGGTTGCTGTCAAGTATGAAAAATCATTGGTTTTTATGATTAATGCGATCATTCGTTTATTGCCTTTAAACGCTTGTCTGTTTGCTAAACCGGTTTTATGGTGAGAGTTTCTGTTAAAAATGATAATAATTTTGATTTAAATATTCTGTTACATCTTCAACTTCATCATCAAACCAGGTGATCCCCACGATATCTTTACAAACCCGAACCTGAGAACCCAGTTTAGGTAAAGAGGTAACCCTCCTGTCTGAACGGGTGTAAATCGATGAATCATGGCATTTATTGCAATTTTCTGCATGAAGTTTAGCGCCGTTTTTTACATCGGCAGCCTGAGATGCTGTCGTTAAACCGGTGACTATTAAAAATAAAAAAAGTTTTCTCATGGGTAATTCCTGTTATTTAGTTTCTAGATGAGCTATCCGAATTGATGCTGGAGGATGAGAGTCATAAAACATTGAGTGTAGCGGATCTGGAGTTAAGGTGCTGGCATTTTCACGGTACATATTAACCAGTGCTGAGACCAGTGCCCTGTAATCGCTTTGTTGTCTGGCAAAATCATCAGCTTCAAATTCATGCTTTCGAGACATTGCTGAAAATAATGGGCTGATGAAATAAGTAAATACTGGCATGATGAACATAAATAGTAAAAGTGCTGTATGTGTTGATGGTGTATTTACTCCCATTGCAGAATAAAACCAACTGGATTCCATTAACCATGCCAGTAAGGCAAATCCAGCTAAGGTCATCAAGATTGATAATAGCAGAGATTTTTTAATGTGGTTACGTTTAAAATGTCCCAGTTCGTGAGCCAGTACAGCTTCAACTTCATTTTCGGATAATGATTCAAGAAGAGTATCATAAAATACGATACGTTTATTGCTTCCAAAACCTGTGAAATAGGCATTACCATGAGCTGAACGTTTGGACCCGTCAACAACAAATACCCCTTTGCTTTTAAAACCGCAGCGCTGTAGTAAGGAATCTATTCTAGCTTTTAAAGCAGCATCTTCCAGCGCAGAAAATTTATTGAAGATTGGTGCGATAAAGGCTGGATATGCCCACATCATAAGCAGGCTGAAAGCGGTCCATACCGACCAGGCATAAATCCACCAGTTTTCGCCAGCCTGATTCATTAACCATAAAATAACTGCGATAAGGGGGACACCAATAACAAGCATTAAGGCGGTTGATTTAAGAAGATCTGAAACCCAGGTTTTGAAGGTCATTTTGTTGAAACCAAAGCGCTCTTCAATGACAAAAGTAGAATATAGTGAAAAAGGTAAATCCAGCAGGCTCATAAATACAGTCATACTAAGAATGACGGCAATGCCTGTCCATAATGAGGCAATATCATATTGTAACCACCATCCATCAACCATACTAAGCGCGCCGCCCAGTGTCCATATTAATAGCCAGAGTGTTTCCCAGACTAAAGTCAAGCGGCCAAACTTTAATTTGCTTGTTGAATATTCAGCGGCTTTTTGGTGTTCTTCGAGTGTTATCTTTGCTGCAAATGCTTCCGGAACTTTATCTTTATGTGACTGTATATGTTTGATTTGACGTTGAGATAGCCAGAGTCGAGTTAGTACCGAAGCTAACAGGAAAGCTAAAAATATCAGAGTAAATGTATGCATAAGTTTCTAATTGGTTAACAGATTGTTATAGTTTACTTTAAATTGAACAGAAAATAACTATGACTGGATAGTGGATGATATTCACTGCACTAAAATTTTAAGAGAGAATGTATGACCTTAAATAAAACCAACCTGATCTGGATTGACCTGGAAATGACTGGCCTGGAACCTCAACAGGATCAAATTATTGAAATTGCCACTATTGTGACCGATAAAGATTTAAATATTCTTGCTGAAGGTCCTGTTATTGCTATTCATCAATCTGATGAAATATTAAATGGTATGGATGAATGGAATACCCAGCATCATGGTGATTCCGGACTTGTGGCACGTGTTCAAAAGAGTCAAAGTAGCTTGCAGCAGGCTGAAAAGGAAACTTTAGATTTTTTAAAAGCTTATGTACCAGCTGGAAAATCTCCGATGTGTGGCAACAGTATTTGTCAGGATCGACGTTTTATGGCTCGTTTAATGCCAGAGCTTGAAGCTTTTTTTCATTATCGTAATCTCGATGTAAGTACGTTGAAAGAGTTAGCGAGATTATGGAAACCGGAATTGTTATCAGGTTTTGAAAAAAAAGGAGCTCATCTGGCACTGGATGATATTCGTGAGTCAATTGAAGAAATGATTTATTATCGAAAGACTTTTATCCGTTTATAAGCTAGCCAATATGTTCGATATATTTTTCATGTTCAGTTAAATCGATTTCCATAAACTCACCGATAAATTTCACCGCTGGGTCAAAGTTTTCAAACTTCATGGTTATGCCAACATTGCCATGGGTTTTCATTGGAATAGCTGATTCATCACGATAAGTGATTTGATTATCCTTGATGTCAGCGCTTTTGATAGTGGCTGGAAATTGAGGAAAATTTTCAGAATCTATGATGAGCTCAGTAATTTTTATGAGTCCTTTTCCGTACCAGCGAGTGTCCTGTTCTGCATCGTCCATATTTTTGATAATAATGGCATATTCTATATCAATGCTGGCTATATCGCCGTTACAAGTGATGTTACTGATCTTCATACCTGGAAATTGCATGGTGCGAAAACTCACATTAAACTCCTGACATATTGATTAAAAAAACAATATTACCATTTTCTAATGGACTTTGTAGAGGTATACTGCTTTTTTGCTTAAGATAATTCGGAGTGGCGGTAATGAAAAGTTCTCGGATTGATCGTGTTACTCATTTGATTTGTCAACGAGGGTGTCAATACGTCAATTTAATATTGAATGATAAGAAAGCTCAACAGGATTGTAGTGAGCTTTTAAATCTGAGTGGAAATGAAAAAGAAGTTGTTATTCAGGAGTTAAAATCCGTAATGTCTGTTTATGATCAAAGTGGAAATTGCAGTCTTTAATTGAATCTCTTTAATCCAGCAAAGTCTTTTCCCAGGCATTAATTCAGCGGTAATTGATTGCGGATTTCTTCGCGGTCATACCACCAGCTTTCACCCACAATTGCATCCAGAATTGTTGCCATTTTAGGTAATAATTTTGACACATCATCTAGTTCATACATTTTTATCCAGGTTTGCAGGGTCTGTTCATCTGTAATATTCCGATGTCGCTTCGCCACCTGAGCAATTATTTGATTGGTTAAGAAGGTCAGGTTTGTATGTTCTTTATCGCTGGATCGAGTTTCAGCCAGATAATGGGCTAACATAGCTGCCACCGCTGCACCATCTGAATCATCAGGTGTTTCATCAACTATGTGATGTAGCATTTGTATGCTTACATTAGGGTCTATGGGAAAAGTTACAGCTAACCAGATTCCGTTACCCAAAGCGATAAGTGAATCATTTTGACCGCTGTTGTAAATAATATCGCAACAATCAACAGCCAATTGCCATTGCTGATTTTTGAGAAATGTATGAAATGTCTTCTCAGCCCAGTCATGTGCTTCTTTTTGCTGGTCTAACCCCAGATGACACTCAGCAATATCCAGCATCAGGCGAGCTTTATCCAGTTCATTACAATCCGCAGCCAGTTCATTGAAGTGCTGCATGTATTGATCCAGGTTCTGTTGCAGAGTCAGTTCCTGCGCGCTAACTTCAAGGACTGGGTTATCCTCAACTTCAAGCCCATAAAAGGGGGAATCCTGATTTGTCATTCTTGTAATTCCTGGTAACCTTCGGTATGGGTATCCAGTATTAGTTTTAAAACTGACCAGAAAGGAATGGCGCGATGATCTGTGTTTTTTAGAACATGCAGGAATTCTACGTAATCCCCTTCACCCGGCTTATATTCACCTGCTTTAACAGCATTCAGTAGACGAGTTAATCCATTGTTTAAGGGATCGACTATCATCGCTGCATTGTCCATAAATTCTTCATCATATTCGATGGCTGCTCTTAAATCTAAAATTTCATCCAGTGCCTGATTAATCAGGTAAATAAATTCTTCTTCTGTTCTAGCTCGATTTCTAACTGCCATGGGTTTTCCGCTAAGTTTTCTATAAAATGTATATTATCACATAGAATTATAAAAAATCACTTGAATCAAAAATGGGATTTTTTGACAGATTTTTTGACTAATATATAGAGCTTCTGGATTCTGGGTGATCCATGTTGTAAGAGGTAAATATCATGGTTGAATTAAAAATTTCAGATTTTCCTGACAGGTTTTATGTGTATTTTTTAATCATCAGAATGCAATATTTTGTGTTCAGGGACAGCATCTAACTGTTTATTTCAGGTAATATACTCTGTGACAGAAAAGATTGCTGGCTTCAGGCAATTCACTTAATGAGTTAACTGGAAATATATCAGGTAAAGACTAAAGTATATGTATCAAAAGCCGATAAAATTTACAGGTTATAAAATTACGATATGCTAATCGCACTTGGGGATACTTCGTTGATAAAAATAGCAGGCAATAGAATATGGATTTAGCCTCACTTATAGGCATAATTTCTGGAATTGGGTTGATTGTCACTGCGATATTTTTAGGTGGCGATATTCATAATTTCATGAATGTTCAGGGTGTCATGATTGTAATGGGGGGGACTATGGCTGCGACTCTTCTTACTTTTCAGTTTAGAGATGTTATTAATGCATTTAAAAGTGCATATTTTGTTTTTTCTTCACCCAAGCAGGATTCCCAGGAATTGATCAATACTATGATTAAACTGGGTACTATCAGTCGCAGAAAAGGTTTATTAAGTCTGGTTGATGTTAAAACCAATTCTCCATTTTTAAAGAGAGTGTGCACCTTGATAGCTGATGCTGCTGATGAAGATACCTTGCGATCAGCAATGAGAACTGAAATTGAATCCATGCAGATGCGTCACTTTATAGTACAGGATGTGTTTAAGAAAATGGCCCTATATGCCCCTTCTTTTGGGATGTTGGGTACACTGATCGGTTTAATTCAAATGTTATCCCTGCTAGCAGATCCAGAAAATCTGGGGCCGGCTATGGCAGTAGCACTGTTAACAACTTTTTACGGTTCACTATTAGCAACGGTAATTTTTTTACCGATTGCCGGAAAACTTCGTTCCCGGACAATGGCTGAAGTCATGAATTTTGAAATCATTTTTCAGGGTGCTGTCAGTATATTGCAGGATAATAACCCCTTGTCTGTGTATGAGAAGCTTTCATCATTTGTTCCCGCCAAGAAAAGGAAGCCGATGCAAAGTTTATCTGAGCGGAATCGTTAAAAATGGAAGGCTCAAATTTACTCGAGCAATTTGAGCAGGAAGACTCCAGTAATAGCTGGATAGTTACCTTTGCCGATATGATGACATTGATTCTGGTTTTTTTTATTCTGTTATATACTCTGGCCGATTACGATGATAAAGCTTTTCGGGCTCGAATTTCGGATATCAGTGTTCTGGATGGTGATGGAGAACAGATAAGTGTTATTGACTATGCTTCCCGATCGGGGCGAAATCCAGAACCACTAAAAGCAGTAGAAGATATGTTGGGGTTGAATGCTTCCCCGGATGTGATTCAAAATCTGAACCCAAAAGTTTATTCTGATATGGAAAGTATGGTGGAAAACACTGACTTATCGGAAACTGTCGAACTGAAACAGGTTGGAGATCAAATTAATCTGAGAATTGATGGTAGATTTCTGTTTGAATCAGGTAAGGCAGAACTGAAGGATGAGGCGAAAATCATTTTTAATAATCTAGCGCTTATATTTAAAGAGAATCCGGACTATAGCATTGCCATCAGAGGGCATACTGACGATCTTTCAATAAATACGGTACAATTCCCATCAAACTGGGAGTTGTCAGCGATAAGGGCTACAACTGTTTTACGCTATTTTATTCAACAGGGGCTTGATCCGGAAAGAATGAGTGCAACAGGTTATGCAGACTTTCTACCTCTGGTCTCTAACGATACACCGGAAAATCGAGCTATTAACAGGAGAGTGGAGTTTGTTCTGGAGAAAAAAGAAAACTGAACTTGAACTATTAGACGATGATGATGATCATCGGGATGCATTTCGCATAAGGCCTGATAGTGATCGCCCCATTTTATTGAAGGCAGCAGGTAATTCCTGCTATTTGGTCAATATCAGTGGTTCTGGATGTTGTTTTCGTAGTAATAGCTTTAAACCTGGTGCAGTCGCAGCTGGTACATTAACCATTGCCAGTGAAGATATCGTCTTTCCCGTTACAATTAAAGTAGTGACAAAGCAACGGGACCTATGTCGCTGTGTTTTTACAAAAATTACTCCAAACGCTCAGAATTTGATACATTCTTATGTGCTAAATGTGCAAAAAGAGCATATTCGAAACCGGTAAATCAAATTATCAGGATTGTTTATGATGAAAGGGGGGTCAGTTATGATTAGCGGATTGATTAATGTGGGTTTATGAGCGATAATCCTCTAAATATCGGGGTTATAAAATAACTCTAATATCTTCATACAATAATATCAGGATATTCCTTTGATTAAGCAACGTACACTTAAAAATGTAATCCGTGCCATGGGTGTGGGCTTACATACGGGTAAAAAAGTTTATTTAACTTTACGCCCTGCTCAGGTTAATTCAGGAATTCGCTTTCGTAGAGTGGACATGGATGAACCAGTCGAAATCTTAGCTCGTCCGGAAAATGTAGGAGATACAAAGTTATCAACTACTTTAACCCAGAATGATGCACGTATATCCACGGTTGAGCATTTATTATCAGCCATGGCCGGTCTGGGCATAGATAATGCCTATATCGATCTTAGTTCAGAAGAAGTCCCAATCATGGATGGTAGTGCCGGCCCTTTTGTTTTTCTTATACAATCTGCTGGTATTGTCGAGCAATCAGCGGCTAAGAAATTTATTCGTATTAAAAAAACAGTTAAAGTGGAAGATAAAGATAAGTGGGTTAGATTCGACCCATTTAATGGTTTTAAAGTGAGTTTTGAAATTGATTTTGATCATCCTTTATTTACCGCCGAAAAACAGACTTGTGAAATAAACTTTTCAACAACTTCTTTTGTAAAGGAAGTAAGCCGGGCACGTACTTTCGGTTTTCAAAAAGATATCGAACATTTGAGATTAAATAATCTTGCGCTGGGTGGAAGCCAGGAAAACGCCATTGTTCTAGATGATTACAGGGTTTTAAATGAAGATGGTTTACGTTATGACAATGAATTTGTTAAACATAAAATTCTCGACTCTATAGGAGATCTCTATTTACTGGGACATAGTCTGATTGGTGAATTTTCTGGTTATAAATCCGGTCATGAGCTGAATAATCGTCTGTTGCTTGCATTGATGGCCGATAAAGAAGCCTGGGAAGAAGTCACTTTCGAAGATAGTAGTACTGCTCCAATTTCTTATGCACAACCAATAGAAGCTTTTTAGAGGGTTTGCATTAGTGAATATCATATTTCTTTCTGCAAACAAAGGAACATTATGTAGCATAGGAATGTGCAAACCGTACCATTACCTGTTACTGGTTCTTGTACTGGGTAGTTTTTGTGGGGGCATTGGATACCTGGGATATCAATTAGCTCAATCATCTCCAGACCCCAAAATTAGTGTATCAAAATGGAAAGAACATATTCATCAGCAACAGCTCGACCTCAATAACCTGAAGCAGGAATCAGACGCTACCATCGAAGTTTTATCCTCCAGACTGGGGTTACTTCAGGCTCATGTGAACAGGTTAGATGCTTTAGGACAGAAATTAATCCACATGGCTAAAATTGATAAAGGTGAATTTGATTTTAATCAAATTCCAGCTATCGGTGGACCAGAAACAAAACAACAGAAAACAGTTGATAGTTACGATTTACATGAAGCCATAGATAGTTTGTCAGCGGATCTGTCTGATAGAGAAAATCAGTTGCTCGTTCTGGAAGATCTATTGATGAATCGAAACTTAATGAAAGAGGTTCAACCCAGTGGCAGGCCTATCACTAATGGCTGGTTATCATCATATTATGGTATGCGTACTCATCCTATTTCAGGTAAGAGAGAAATGCATAAAGGTATTGATTTTGCAGGTAAAATGTCTGGTCCTGTGATTGCTGTTGCGAAAGGGGTTGTGACATTTTCAGGTACCCGTTATGGCTATGGGAAAGTTGTTGATATTAATCATGGTAATGGTTATACCACTCGATATGCGCATAATTCAAAATTACTGGTTTCTGTCGGTGATACAGTTGAAAAAGGGTTCCAGGTTGCTGAAATTGGTTCATCTGGACGTTCAACAGGCCCACATGTTCATTTTGAGGTTTTAAAAAATGGCCAGCAAGTTAATCCAATGAAGTTTATTAATGCTGCAAATTAAAATATCTGCTTTTGATTTAGTTTGAAAGACTCAAATTATCAGTCAGGTATTCCTGTTACTGCTTTATTTAAGCACTTGTAATATAAAGGCTCCTCAATGTTTTGAATCAATAAAAAAATTGAAATGAATCTAATTGATTAAATCAGGTTTTATTTGAATTTTTTAATATTTCCTTACTCTTAATATTCACAAAAAGTGATTTATAGTTTGAAAAGTTGTTTTTTACGGATCTACAGAAAGTAAATTTCTGAGTGGTCTCTTCTTTTTAGTTTAATTTTATAAGTACATTATTATTTGAACATGCTATTTAGGAAAATCTGCTGGATTTTATTAAAACCAGGTTAAATAGCGATATCCACAGCTTTTACCTTGAATTATAATATTCCGTTAATATCTTTATAACCTTAACTCTTATCTAACTGCTTTTACGCTAATACTCATGCTGTCTAAAACATTCAGAAAAATCTTCGGTAGCCGAAATGACCGGATTATAAAAATACTCAGAAAAACTGTCGCTAAAGTGAATGCTCTGGAAGCCGATATGAAGGTTTTAACAGATGAGCAATTAGCTGAAAAAACAGCTGAATTTAAGGAAAGATTTAAACAGGGGGAAACCCTTGAACAGTTATTACCTGAAGCTTTCGCTAACTGTCGTGAAGCGTCTTCCCGAATACTGGGGATGCGACATTATGATGTGCAGCTCATTGGTGCCATGATTTTAAATAATAATCAAATCACGGAAATGAAAACTGGTGAAGGTAAGACACTGGTTGCGACTTTGGCTGCCTATCTCAATGCCATTAGTGGTAAAGGCGTACATGTTGTTACTGTTAATGATTATCTTGCTGAACGTGATAGTGAGTGGATGGGGAAACTTTATAACTTCCTTGGTTTGACTGTTGGTGTTGTGCTAAGCACCATGGATTATGATCAAAAGCGAGAAGCCTACAAAGCTGATATTACTTATGGTACCAATAATCAATTCGGGTTTGATTATATGCATGATAATTTAGCCTTTTCTCTGGAAGAGCGAGTACAGAGAGAATTGAATTTTGCCATTATCGATGAAGTTGACTCGATTTTAATCGATGAAGCCAGAACGCCTCTTATTATTTCTGGACAGGCCAGTGATAGTTCTGAGTTATACAAAAAAATGAATGCCATCATTCCTCGATTGACAGCTGTAGCTGTAACACCTGGTGACGATGCTGATGATGAGGATGAGGAAGGCCCCGGCGATTATACGATTGATGAAAAAGCTAAGCAGGTCTTTTTAACTGAAGAAGGACATGGAACAGTAGAAAGTCTTCTGGTGGAAGCTGGCCTTTTAACAGAAGGTGAAAGTTTATACGATTCAGCCAATATTACACTTGTGCATCACCTGAATGCAGCATTGAGAGCGCATATTATTTACCAGAAAGATGTGGATTACATCGTACAGGGCAATCAAATTGTCATTGTTGATGAATTTACCGGGCGTACTATGGCCGGACGTCGTTGGTCCGAAGGCTTGCATCAGGCAATTGAAGCTAAAGAGTCAGTACAGATACAAAGTGAAAACCAAACTATAGCTTCTATTACTTTTCAGAATTATTTTCGCCTATACAGCAAATTATCAGGTATGACAGGAACGGCTGATACTGAAGCCTTTGAATTTCAACAGATATACGGGCTTGAAGTGGTTGTTGTACCAACTGATAAAGATATGATCAGAAAGGATTATGGAGATCTGATCTATTTAACGGCTAAAGAAAAATATAAAGCAGTTATTGAAGATATAAAAGATTGTGTATCCCGTAAACAACCAGTTCTGGTGGGTACAACTTCTGTAGAGGTTTCTGAATATTTATCCGGTTTACTAAAAGCAGATAAAATTCATCACCAGATTTTAAATGCAAAACATCATGAACGTGAGGCAGGGATTATTGCTGATGCAGGGTTACCTTCTGCGGTGACCATAGCAACTAATATGGCTGGACGTGGTACGGATATCGTTCTAGGTGGAAACTATGAATTCCATTTAAATGAAATTCCAGAGGATCAACCGGAAAAGCGTGAAGCTTTTCATAGTGAATGGGAAAGCCGTCATAAGCAGGTACTGGAAGCAGGCGGTTTACATATTATTGGTACAGAGCGTCATGAATCTCGCCGAATAGATAATCAGTTACGTGGACGTGCTGGACGTCAGGGTGATCCTGGGTCCTCTCGTTTTTATCTGTCAATGGAAGATACTCTTATGCGTATTTTTGCTTCAGGTAAAGTTGCTGGTTTAATGCAGAAACTGGGCATGGAGGAAGGTGAAGCTATTGAGCACCCCTGGGTAACCAAAGCCATTGAAAATGCACAACGAAAAGTAGAAGCACATAATTTCGATATCCGTAAGCATTTACTTGATTATGATGATGTCGCGAATGATCAGCGTAAAGTGATCTATCAGCAACGTGATGATCTTTTAAAAGCCGATAGTATTGAACAGGCCATTAAAGATATGCGCCTGGATGTTATGGAAAATGTTTTCCGTCAATATGTTGCTGTCGGTAGTATCGATGAGCAATGGGATATTGAAGGGCTGACTTCTAAATTGAGTAGTGATTTTGGTGAAGACCTGGCTATCCAGCAATGGATTGATGACGATGATCATTTAACTGATGAAGATATTCTGGAAAAAATATGTGAGTATTTTACTCAGGAATACGAGAAAAAGGTTGCTCTTGTTGGGGCTGATTTAGTTCGTCGTTACGAAAAGGAAATCATGTTAATGGTACTTGATCGGCACTGGAAAGAGCATCTGGCTGCAATGGATCACTTACGTCAGGGCATTGGCTTGCGTGGTTATGCGCAAAAAAATCCAATCCAGGAATTCAAACGGGAATCCTTTGAAATGTTTCAGGCATTGCTGGAAAATATTAAAACTGAAGCAGTTACAATCATTACTCGAATTCAGGTTCAAAATGAGGAAGATGTTACTGCTATTGAACAAAATCACCCTGACAATGAAGATTTACAGCTACAACATGCTTCAGCTGAAAATGTATTGGCAGAGAGTCCGGAAGAATTAGAAGAAGCTCATCAACCCTATGTTCGTAAAGATAAAAAACTGGGTAGGAATGAGCCATGCTGGTGTGGTTCTGGTAAAAAGTTTAAACAATGTCATGGAAAGCTGAATTAGGAAAGTCTTAATATGAGTGTAGGTTTATCTGCGCCCGCAACATTACATCCTGTTAAAGGTATTAAACTGGCTGCCTGTTATAGTGGAATTAAAAAAGATTCTTCTATTAATGACATGGTACTTATTGAATTGGCTGAAAAGACTTCTGTATCAGCCGTTTTTACGACAAATAAATTTTGCGCTGCCCCTGTTACCATAGCAAAGAGAAATCTTGATTCTCAAAAGCCGATCCATTACTTGCTGATTAATTCGGGTAATGCCAATGCAGGTACAGGCAATGAAGGAATTAAAAACTGTATACAGACCTGTTCTAGCGTAGTGGCTCAAACTGATCTAACAGATTACTCGGTTCTTCCATTTTCTACCGGTGTGATAGGCTCTCAATTACCGATAGAGGATATGTGTGCTGCAATTCCTACGCTTTTTACATTGCTCGATGAAGATAACTGGTTACTGGCTGCAAAGGGCATTATGACAACTGATACCTTACCAAAGGCTATTAGTAGACAATTAATTATTAATAATGAAACTGTAACCATTACTGGGATCTGTAAAGGTTCAGGAATGATAAAACCTGATATGGCTACCATGCTGGCCTATGTTGCAACTGATGCTGCTATCACTAAGGATGCATTAGATAGTTGCCTTAAGCAGGCAGTAAACTCTTCTTTTAACTCTATCACTGTGGATGGAGATACCTCAACAAATGATGCCTGCATATTGATGGCTACCGGAGCTAGTGGTCAGGTAGTTGATAGTTCACATAGTGCGTTTATGGCCGCTCTTAATGAAGTATTTGCTCATCTTGCTCAATCTATTATTCGTGATGGAGAAGGCGCTACAAAATTTATAGAAATTCAGGTTGAACAGGCTTCTTCAATTGAAGATGCTAGAGAGCTTGCCTATACCATTGCCCATTCTCCTCTGGTTAAAACAGCTTTGTTTGCATCTGATGCCAACTGGGGGCGTATTCTTGCTGCCATCGGGCGAGCGGCTGTATCCGAACTGGATATAGATAAAGTTGATCTTTATCTGGGGCCGGTTTGCCTGATAGAAAAAGGCTTGCCTCATAAAGATTATAATGAGCAAAAAGGAAGTGAAGTCATGCAGCAACAGGAAATTATTATCAGAGTTAATCTAAATATTGGTGAGCAGTCGACTTCAATATGGACGACAGATTTATCATACGACTATGTCAAGATAAATGCGGAATATCGAAGTTAAAAACTGTGTGCATGTTGTTGCCGGGATTATTCGGCATCCCCTAAACCCTGCAAAACTATTTTTCACTCAGCGTCAAAAGGGACAGCATCTAGAAGATTTTTGGGAATTTCCCGGTGGTAAGGTCGAGCCGGGTGAAAGCCGTTTTCATGCACTACAACGGGAGCTGGAAGAGGAAACCGGTATTCGAGTAATATCTGCACTTCCATTTCATTCAGTCATTCATCAGTATAAAGATAAGAATATTTATCTGGATGTGTGGGAAATAAAGAAGTACACAGGTAGAGCGCATGGTCGTGAAGGTCAGTCATCACAATGGATTTATTTGTCAGAGCTTTCTGATTACCCATTTCCCGCTGCCGATATTCCTGTATTAAATTCTTTATCACTCCCTTCTGAACTGCTAATTACTTCAGAAATATCTACTGATAATTTACAGACTACACTTTTGCGTTTTGAAGAGAAGATCCGTAATCAAAAATACCCCCTGATTTTATTTCGATCTCATCAGCTTGCAGATAAAAATTATGCTGATATAGCGATTAAATTAAAAGAAATTTGTGACAATTATAATTCTGAATTGATTATCAGTCGTCCCGATTTACAAAGTTTAAAGTCAAAGCAATTTGACCTATATATCCGAAGACATATCGATGCTGAAATGTTAACCGGGTTGAGCAGGAATAGTTTTGCAGAATCCCTGGTATTGTCTGCTGATTGCCGAAATAGTAAGGAATTAAAAATAGCCGAGGATTTAAACTGTAATTTCGGAATATTATCTTTCCAGGGTAACTCAAATAATCAATTTGAGAGTGATATTCAAAACTGGTATCAGTTTCATAAATCAACTTTAACGAGCAGGATTCCAGTTTTTACTGATGGGTGTGATTTTCTTAAAGATATAGCAGTTGCCAGGTATCAGGGAGCAACTGGACTGGCAATTTCCTGTACGGATTTATGATTAGACTAGATCAGGCATTATTCTTACAGGGCGCACAGAAATAATTTAAAATCGACATCCTGCTTAAGCTGGATGGGTAACTGGTCATCAGTTTCCTGAAGGGCCTGTAAAATTCGAATGCTATATCGATGCTTTCCAGCGCTGATTTCAGGGAAAATATTATTTTGACAATTTAATTCAATGCGCAATAACTGATTAGACAGGGAAGTATCCAGCGAGTGCTGAAAAAAACCATTTTTGGCAGTGACCTCTTCAGCCAGTGAACTATCCCGAATAATATTTAAAATTAGTTCGATTACTTCATTTAACTGATAGTAGGGCTTAGCCCATCTTTTAATATCTTTAACTCTTTTTTCATAGTTTAAATTTAACCAGTAACGCAATTGAGGTATATCAAAATCACAGCTTCCTCCGGGAATTGAAGCGCGTTGTTTAATGGCTAAAAGGAAGTCGATTTTTTTTAGATGATCTCCCATTCTGCCATCCATTGCATGCATATTAGCTAATGCATTTTTGATTTTGCTTAAAGTTAATTCGAGACGTGATTTATCAACACTTTGATGTGAAATTAAAGAATTTAACACTTTGTACTGCCGATCAAGCTCTTTGATCGTTTCCTGTTTAATATCACCACGTTCAATCAGGGCAGTTAATTCCAGTACACTCAATATGGCATGATAACTAGAATGATCGTTATTTTGCTGAGTGAAATAGTTTATACGCTCTATCAATGCTTCAATGCGCAGAAATACTCGGATTCTTTCGTTCAAAGGTTGTTCAAAGATAAAGGTCTTATTCGTCATGCTTCGTACAATGTGATGAATTGTGCGAATTATAGCTGATCAAATCATAAAACTCTCTGATATATAATAAAAAAGGATGCTAAAGATGGCTAAGAGGGTAATTTATTGTTGAGTTTTAGCTTTATTTAGTAGTGAAGAGTGAATTTGTAAAATATCCTGCTTGCGGTTCAGGTTATCAGTGTTTTGTAAAATACTATCTGCTCGTGATAATCGATCAGAGTTATCCATTTGTGCATTTATCATTTGCAGTGCCAGTTTTTTATCTATTTTATCTCTTTGGATGAGTCGTTTAAGTTGAATTTCTGGCGGGCAGTCAATCGCGATAACATGATCAACTAATTGATTGAAACCCGTCTCAAACATAAGCGGTACAACGATCAATACATAGCCTCCACTTTGTGTGTCCGCTATCTGTTGTTCAGTTTGCTGTCTAATTAGTGGATGTATCATATTTTCAAGCCAGCTTTTTTGTTGAGGTTGATTAAATATAAGCTGTCTTAAGGCAGGTCGATTTATACTGCCATCTTCATTAAGAATTTCCTGGCCAAAATGTTTAACAGTCTTGTTATAGGCTGGCTGGTTTATCTGCATTAATTGATGGCTGATCATATCAGTATCAATTATCGTTATTCCCAGTTCAGAAAATAGCTGACTGATAGTTGATTTACCTGAGGCTATACCACCGGTGAGGCCCACCCTGTACATTAAAGAATTGAGAAGTAAAAACGGTTGAGTTGTTCACCGTAAAATAAACTAATCCATCCAGCTGCAGCCAGGTAGGGACCAAAAGGAATTTGAGTTGCGCGAGAATTTTTTTTAAGCAGAATCATTGTGATGCCTACCGTGGCACCTACCAGTGAAGACGTTAAAATAATGACAAAAAGGAGTTTCCAGCCCAGCCATGCTCCTAACATGGCAAGTAATTTAAAGTCGCCATGGCCCATACCTTCCTTTCCGGTAATCAGTTTAAAGATAATGTAAACAGACCACAGGCTCATATAACCTGCCATGGCACCTAAGACACTGGTTTCAAGGTCAATGAAAACATTAAAATAAGCCAGTAAAATGCCTAGCCAGAGTAATGGTAAAGTAATACTGTCAGGTAATAGTTTGTGGCCAATATCGATGCCACTAGCGGCTATCAGACTCCAGCTAAAAATCAATACCATTAATGTCTGCAAACTTACAGCAAAGTGCCAGGCGACAAAAAGAGAAATCAAACCGGTAAATAATTCAACCAGTGGATATTGAATGGAAATGGAAGTATGACAGGCGGAACATTTCCCCTTCAATACCAGATAACTGATAAGAGGGATATTTTCCAAAGCTGTTATTTTGTGACCACATTCGCTACAACGCGAACGTGGTAATAACAGGTTTAATTTGGCTTCTTCCTGCTCTGCTGGTTGCTTTAAAAACTCCAGACAGTCACTACGCCATTCACGCTGCATCATAATAGGCAATCGATAAATGACGACATTGAGAAAACTGCCTACCAGTAATCCAATCAGCGTTATATAGCTGTTAAAAAGCCAGATATTCTGTTCAAAAAAAGCGATAGCCTGGGTTAACACGACGACCTGTTAAACAACTGAACCCAACTGGAAGATTGGTAGGTACATAGCAACAATTAAACCACCAACCAGTACCCCAAGTACTGACATGATAATAGGTTCCATTAATGTAGACAGATTATCAACAAGATTGTCAACTTCTGCTTCATAAAAATCAGCAACTTTGCTCAACATAGCGTCCAGAGAACCCGATTCCTCACCAATAGAGACCATTTGAATAACCATGTTTGGAAATAAACCAGTAGATTGCATGGCGGTTTGTAAGTTGGTTCCGCCTGAAATTTCATTTCTAATTTCAATGGAAGCTTCCTGATAAAGTATATTTCCAGTAGCGCCAGCGACTGAATCCATTGCTTCAACAAGTGGAACGCCTGCAACTGACATAGTTTCCAATGTTCTAGTAAATCTGGCTATTGCTGATTTTGTGGAAATTACCCCAATTACGGGGACTCTAAGTGTTAATTTATCAACCAGTTTACGAAATTTAGCTGATTTTGCGTGCATATGTTTGTAAGCCCAGAAAAATATACCTATCGCAAGTATAAACATCCACCATGATTTCTGCATGGCTTCAGATAATGCAATAACAAACAGGGTGGGGGCAGGTAATTCAGCACCAAAATTACTAAACACTTCCTGAAACTGGGGTACTACAAAGATTAATAATATAGAAGTGACAACGAAAGCAACTACCAATACTGATATAGGATAAGTCATTGCCTTTTTTACTTTAGTTTTTAATGCTTCAGTTTTTTCCTTGTAGGTGGCCAGTTTATCAAGCATTGTTTCTAGAGCACCGGATTGTTCACCAGCATTGACGAGATTGACAAAGAGATAATCAAAATGCATGGGGAATTTTTTTAAAGCATCTGAAAATGTGGAGCCACCTTCAACATCAGCTTTAATAGCAAGTATCATTTTTTGCATGGCCTGATTTTCATGTCCAGTTCCAATGATATCGAATGATTGCACCAATGGCACTCCAGATTTCATCATGGTTGCCATTTGTCGACTGAATACGGCAATATCAGCAGGTCTTATTTTCGCTTTTCCTCCGAACAAAGGTTGAGGCTTTTTCCGTATTCTTTGTGGGTTAATCCCCTGTTTACGAAGTGCTCCTTTAGCAAGCATATCGTTAAGGGCAAAAATTTCACCTTTTACCTTGTGTCCATTGCGGTCAGTACCCTGATACATGAATTCAATTTTTTCTACTGGTTTTTTCGCCATTTTAAATTAATCCTTAGTAATTCGGTTTGCTTCTTCTAATCCAATAATACCCTGCTTAATTTTTTTCAATGCTGAACGACGCAAATCATCAACACCTTCTTTTCTAGCCTGATCTGCCAGGTCAATAGAGTTGGCGCCTGTCATAATCAAGCGGGTCATTTCTTCTGATATTGTCATAACCTGATAAACACCAACCCGTCCTTTATAACCACCAGCACATTGATCACAACCTACAGGTTTGTAGAGTGTAAATCCTTCATCGAGGTCTTCCTGCGTGAAACCTTCTTCCAGTAATACTTCTTCTGGTAAATCATCAACTGTTTTGCAATTTTTACACAGTCGTCTGCCCAGACGTTGTGCAATGATTAATGATACAGAAGTAGCTATATTAAAAGGAGGCACTCCCATGTTCATCAGACGGGTCAGGGTTTGAGGTGCATCATTGGTGTGTAAGGTAGAGAGAACCAGATGACCTGTTTGAGCAGCTTTAATAGCAATTTCTGCGGTTTCAAGGTCGCGAATTTCACCAACCATAACAATGTCAGGATCCTGACGTAAAAATGCTCTCAGGGCTTCAGCAAAAGTTAATCCAACTTTACTGTTAACATTAACCTGATTTATACCTTCCAGATTGATTTCCACCGGGTCTTCAGCGGTTGAAATATTGGTTTCAGGTTCGTTAAGGATATTCAATCCCGTATATAGAGAGACAGTTTTACCACTACCTGTTGGTCCGGTAACCAGAATCATGCCATATGGATTGGCAAGGGCATTCATATACTTTTCTTTTTGTTCGGGTTCATATCCTAATGCATCTATTCCCAGTTTTGCACTGGAGGCATCGAGAATACGCAATACTATTTTTTCTCCAAACAGAGTCGGGCAGGAATTAACACGAAAATCAATCGCCCTCTTTTTGGATAACTTTAATTTAATACGACCATCCTGAGGAACGCGTCGTTCAGCTATATCCATTCTGGACATAACTTTAACCCTGGCAGTTAACTTTGCTGAAAGACTAATGGGAGGTGAAGCTACCTCCATCAGTACTCCATCAATCCTATAACGTATTCTATAGCGTTTTTCATAGGGTTCAAAATGGATATCCGAAGCGCCTTTATTGATGGCGTCGACTAATATTTTGTTAACGTATTTAACGACCGGTGCATCATTTGCATCATTTTTTGTTGGTGCATCGGTTTCTTCATCTTCACCCTGTTCAATATCCAGATTTTCCAGGTCGTCATCCAGCAGCATATCATCCATGTCGTCATTCATGGCTGATAATGCTTTGTTTATAAAACCTTCCAGTTGGTCTTCCTGTACCAGTATGGGTTCGGTTGATAATCCAGTATGAAACTTAAACTCATCCAGAGCCTGCATGTTTGTTGGATTAGATATGGCAACAAATAAACGGTTTCCTCTCTTATAAAGAGGTACGGCCTGATGCTTGGAGATGAGATTTTCGCTTACCAGAGTCAGTGCGGCTTGTTCGGAGTCCATTGCGCTTAAGTCAAAAACTGGCAAGCCAAATTCCTGGGAAGATGCCATTGCGATGGTTGATGCCGGTACAATTTTATTTTTAATCAGGTAGCTGCTAAATGATATTTTTTCTTCTTTAGCCTGTTTTATAGCTGAGTGGGCATCTTCATCAGTTATATACTGGTCCTGAACCAGTTTTCGGGCTAATCCAGTTAATGGAGATGCATTTGTTGAATTCATATTAGATCAAGTTAGTTTTTATATCGGGTTATAGCTATATAGTTGAGTATATTATAGTTTTTATGCTTTGTGTGGAAATGTTAAGTGATAAAATTGCCTTGTTCTTCCTGAAAAGAGATAAGTTTCAGAATTCAGGTATCTTATGAAGCGAAGAGTTACCATTTAGGGTAATACCGGAAAACAATTCCAGGAACCCGATAGGCTTCTGGAATTGTTTAAAATTAACTTTGATGCTTATTTTTTATACGGATTGATATCGATATAGTCAACCACAAGCTCTGTTTTACGGTTTATCACCAATATTCTTGAGGCAGCTTTACCTGAAATAGGGAAATACACAAAATCTTTTACTTTATCCTTATACTCGGTTTTAAATTGCTTAATTTTAGCCTGGTAAGCAGGAGATTTTTCTAATTCATCGAGATCTCTTGAAAATTGGAATTTTTTATTAATATATCCCTTAAGGCTTCTGTAGTATTTCGGACGATGATCGATAGATGGACCACCCTGCTTCATATCCGCTAAAATAATTTTTAAATCATCCAGGTCAGTTGGTGCATCTGCATAAACAATGAGTGGTCCTCCAATACTGGAATAGCCCAAAGCAGGATCAATATTGCTGGTATCTTGCATGTCAGAGACTGGAATTACTTCAAATTTATCGGTATTGTAAATAACAGCAAAGGCTGGGCGTTCGATAAAAATGGTATGTGCACCATAAATAAAAAAAACAATTTGAACAGTTGCGATAATTGACAAATCCCTTTTTAACCCGGGTTTTCCAGGTTTAAATATTAACAGTGTCAAAGTGGGGCCGAGAACAATATCAATGCCGAGCAAAACCCACACTATTTGCATTAATCCTTCTGTTGTAAAAAAAGGTTGGGGATACCAGACAAAAAAAACAATAGAAAGAAATGAAGTGAGAATGAAGGCGCTAATTAATAAGTGAATTGCAAATGCTTGGAATCTTGATATGTTGGTATGCATCTCCAAATGATCTCCATAATAAATAAATTAGATTTAGTAAAAAATATTAATTTTTCAAGTGCGATATCCAAAATTATTCCTTTAAATAAACTTCATTTTCCACTAAGAGTTAAACTGTCTTCATTAATCTTTTAACCTGGAATCCGCAGTTGGACGAGTTGATTGTGTGTTTGAGGTGGTGTAGATCAAGGCGTAATGACGCGGAATAGTCAGCTATTCCAGGGCATTACAACGAAGAGATACGCCGCCTCAAATGTGCAATTCAGTTCGTAGCGGGATGCACCGATTGGGTGATTATACACATCAACTGTCACGGTTTATGAAATAGTGGCTTAACTCTATTGCGAGCGGTCAACTGCGGAATCCAGGTTTAACAGTCCCCTTTTCCAGATGGAATACCTCGTGTATCGTCGCAGATGGTACCGGCTTCAGTCCAGGTTATTGACGCATTGCCAACATTGTAAGATGGTGTCAGGGAAATCGTTAAGGCAACACTAGCAGTAGTAGTAGCGGTTGAGTTTGCAGTAATGACTCCGGTATTACTGATTGCCAGTGCTTTCAGGAATTGAGTATCTGCAACAGTTGGTATGTTACCATCGCTGTCATCACAACCGGTAAAACTATTGTTAATCTGGCGACACATAGTTATCCCTAATTTATAAGTCTTTAAATCAGCTATTGAACCTGCGGCATTTGTACGAGAAATATAATTTTCGTACTGAGGTATCGCGGTTGCAGCTAATATACCGATTATTGCAACCACTATCATCAGTTCTATCAGGGTAAAGCCTTTCTGTAAATTATTCATTATTGATCTCTCCTATACAATACTTTGACAGGTAAAACCTTTTTTTATGAAGTGTGAACTGTTGTATTACAATTTTTTTCAAAAAAAAACCGCCTCAACAAGCTAGGCGGTTTCTTTTTTAGACTACATTTAGTGACCCGTAGTCCGATTTAGTAAATCAAATTAACAATCGCCTTTACCAGTTGCTACACCGCGTGTTTCATCACAGATAGTACCAGCTTCAGTCCAGGTAATTGATGCGTCACCAGCAGTATAAGAAGGTGTTATATCAAATGTTAAAGCTACACCAGCAGATGTTGTTGCTGTTGAATTAGCTGTAATTACACCAGCATTGCTTATTGCTAAGCTATTTAAGAATTCAGTATCAGCAACAGTAGGAACGTTGCCATCAGAAGCATCACAACCTGTAAATGTATTGTTTATCTGGCGACACATGGCGATACCTAATTTATATACTTCCAAATCAGCAAGTCCACCAGATGCTTTTGTACGAGATACATAGTTACCATACTGGGGAATAGCTACTGCTGCCAGAATTCCGATAATTGCTACTACGATCATTAATTCGATCAATGTAAAACCAGATTGTTTTTTATTTAATTTCATCATTATTTCCTCATTAAAAGTTGTTTAAGCCAGAGCATTTTGAAGCGGAACAGCCGATTCATGGTTATATTAAAGCAGAAGTTGTGCCAATATTTTTTGTTCTTAAAAAAATGTTTTAAATCAATGGTTTATTATTATTCTACTGTAGTCCTCTATTGAGGAAAATATAATTGACAGGAAATTGTTTAACAAATTTGTCAACTGTTAACAATTTTAGACAAAAATGTTAACAGTTTATTGCTGGATATTAACCGGTTCAGAAAACTTGAACCTGGATTCCCCAGTTAACCTTTATTGCGAGCGGTCAACTGCGAAATCCAGGTTAAAGATCGTCATATTTAATTTTTTACTGATAGCTCATTTGTCTCGAAATATTGCTGGTGTTCTTTTAAACCAGGCTATCCTTTTTTGGTTAAACCCAGTTTTTCACAACGATACCTTAATTGTCTGAGTGTGATGCCCAGTTGCCTGGCCGCTGCTGACTGGTTCCATCTGTTAAGTGCTAAAGCTTTTTCCAGTTCTTCTGATTCTAGCTCAATCGTTCTATCTATCAGACTGACTCCATTTGATGCAGGGACTGACTGTTTCGGTAGATTTAGATCATTTTCCTGTATTGCTGAATTGTCACTTAAGGCACAGGCCCGTTCCAGAATGTTTTCCAGTTCTCTGACATTGCCGGGAAAATGGTAAGCCTGAAGAGCAGCCAAAGCAGGCTGACTTAGTTTATAACTGGCATGATTTTCTCTGGATAATTTCTGTAAAATAAATTCAGCAAGTAATTCGATATCTTCTTTGCGTTCATTGAGGGCAGGGACAGAGAGACCGATAACATTGATGCGGTAATATAGATCCTGTCTGAATTGAGCTGATTCAACTAATTCAGAGAGGTTTTTATGGGAGGCACTTATAATACGTACATCAATGCTTTCTTCGTGTTGTGCCCCTACAGGTCGAATGCTTTTTTCCTGAATGACGCGTAAAAGTTTAACCTGCATGGCCAGAGGTAGATCGGCAATTTCATCCAGGAATAAAGTGCCTCCCTGAGCCGCGCGGAATAACCCCGGATTATCATGAATCGCCCCGGTAAAACTGCCTTTTACGTGTCCGAAAAATTCACTTTCCATCAATTCAGCGGGAATAGCACCACAGTTGACCGCAATAAATGGTGCTCTGGACCTGGCTCCCTGAGCATGAATTTGACGGGCAACCAGTTCTTTGCCTGTACCCGACTGTCCATCAATAAAAACGGGTGCCTGATTGCGGGCAAATTTTTTAATATTCTTTCTTAATTCTATAATCTGTCTGGACTTCCCGATAATCTGGTAACGGGATGAATCATCATGCATGACTGTTGTCGTCGCAGTCTGGATACCGTTTTCTATTAAATTACGTAATTTATCGAGAGATACAGGTTTTGATACAAAGTCATAAGCTCCTGCTTTCATAGCTTTTATGGCCAGTTCCATATTGCCATGTGCGGTGATAACAGCAACAGGCAATTCGGGGTTGTGCTGTTGAATAAATTCAACCAGTGAAATTCCATCTCCATCCGGTAATTTCATATCGGTTAAACAAAAATCAAAAGTGTGTGTTTGCAGGTATCTTGTGGCACTTGTATAATCTTCAGCACATACAACATCAAGCCCCATACGCATTAATGTGATTTCCAGTAATTCACGAATATCAGGTTCATCATCTACTACTAAAACTGATTGTTTATTGATCATTTTATTTGTTTTTTAGTATTTATTTGCTGATTATAAAACTGGCTCCACCATTCTCATTACCAGTAACCATAATTTTGCAGTCATTCAGCTCGCAGAGCTGACTCACAATATATAATCCAAGCCCTGAACCCTTGTGGCTGGTTGTGTAAAAAGGCTCAAATATCTTATCCAGTTCATTGCTTTCAATACCTGTTCCCTGATCAGCAATTTCAATATTGATGGTCTGGTCTTCACCACTATAAATTTTTATAGTAACAGGTTTATCCGATTTACCATGAATTTTAGCATTACTACAAAGGTTAGTAAGTATTCTGTTTAAATGACCACTATCGAATTCAATATTAAATTCTTTTTCATCATCTTCTATTTCAAGGAGTAGACAGTCTTTACTGGTATCTCCGCTAAGACAAAAGCTCTCAATAAAGTTATTAATCCAGTGTGTTAAATTTATATTTTCGTGGTTAGCGACCCGGCCTCTGGAAATTTGCATGATATCTTCAATGATTTCATTTATTCGATTCGAATGTTGTTTAATAATCTCTGTCAGTCGTTGATCGGTAGCCGGTAAGTCTGTATTTTCTGCCAGTAGTTGGGCTGCATGAGAAATTGCGCCAAGCGGGTTTCTAATCTCATGGGCAATATTGGCTGTTAACTTACCAAGAGAAGCTAATTTTGCCTGCTGCATTTTTTGTTTAATTCTGGAAACATCATCGAGAAAAATCAGTGTGCCGTGATGTGATTTAGATTTCAGATCGTGAAAACTGATTTGAATGTCATTATTACCTTTTTCATAGGTCAGTAAACTGGTTGATAATTCTGGTGAATCACGCCAATCCAGTAGTGCATTATAAATATTGGGTAGAATGGTTTTAATATCAAAAGGTACAGGAGCACTGGTTTCGTAACTTTTAAATCTCGATGGCAGCATATTTTTAGCGATATCATTAATATGCCTGACCTTATCATGGCTATCCAGTGCAATAACGCCTGATTGCATGTTTTGTAGAATTTCTGTGTTTAAAGCGGATAAATTAGCGACATCCAGTTTATGTTTTTTGATTAATTCTTCGTTTGAGCGAATGTTCCGGGTTAATGTCTGTGTCACCAGTGCAGTGGCAAATAATGCTGCTCCGAGTAAGCCTACCTTGGTGGATGAAACATCATACTGGGTGAAATATATTGAATAAATATGTTCAGCCAGTAAACCTAATGAGGCTAAGGAGGCAAAAATAGTCGCCAGATTATCTTTACCGAGAAGTCCTGTGACAGCGATAGCAATGATTAACAAGGTACCTAAACCACTGGAAATACTTCCACAGCTATGCATCAATAATATGATGGCAATAATGTCGATATAGATTTGTATTGATATCTGTTTCTGAAAATTTCTTCGATCTATCCACGCTGCCAGCATTAAAATGAGTGAGATCAGTAAATAACCCAGGCTGGTCCAGGCATACAGAAACAGGTTATGGATAATGAGTAAAGGGGATTCCTGAACAAAACTCTGGCTGAAAAAGATAGCACTGAAGGCAACCCGAAAAATATTAATTAAGCGTAAAGAAGTCCAGTTATGTGAGCGTGGTTTATAACCAAATTTTATATCTGCTGAATTTCTCATTTACTATTTATCGTCTTTCTTTTGCTGGTCCAGGTCGACATGTTGCTGGCAGCAATAAAATTTATCTGCTGATTTAATGCCCAATGACTCAGGTACATGGGTTCCGCAATAGCTGCAGACAAGCATGTCTTCAAGGGACTCTTTTTTATTTTCAGATTTTACTGGAGCATCCTCTGAAAACTGTTTTTTTAATAACCAGAACAAAAACCAGACAATTAAAAATAGCAGTAATAGACGAATAATCATATCTTCAGAATAATAAATTATTGGTTGTGAGAAAATTCTTCGTTAGTCTATGACGATTAATCTGATATAACAATGAACCACTGAACCAATTTGATGGAATTATTATGAATTTACACGAACATCAATCCAAAGCCCTCTTTCGCCAGTTTAATATTCCTGTTCCTGATGGAGATGCGGCATTTGATTCTCAACAAGCTGTTGCTATTGCAAAACAATTAGGCGGTGAAAGCTGGATTGTGAAAGCACAGGTCCATGCCGGTGGCCGGGGTAAAGCCGGTGGGGTTAAAATCGTCAGTAGCGAAGCTGAGCTGGCACAGGTCACAGAAGAATTTCTGGGCTCAAATCTCATAACGCATCAAACAGATAGTGTTGGTTTACCAATTAGCAGGGTACTTGTCGAATCTTTATCTGAGATTGATCGGGAAATTTATCTGGGTGCATTGATCGATCGGGGCAGCAGAAGGATTATTTTCATGGCTTCAACCGAAGGTGGTATGGACATCGAAGAAGTTGCCGCAACGCAACCTGAGAAAATTCTCAAGGTGAAAGTCGATCCTGTTGTTGGTTTACAGCCTTATCAAACCCGTCAGATAGCGTTTGGCCTGAACTTAATCGGTGAGCAAATCAAGCAACTGGCATCGATAATGAATAACCTGTATCAAATCTTTATCAGGCATGATGTTAGCCTGATTGAAATTAATCCACTTATTGTGACTAAACAGGGCAATTTGATGGCGCTGGATGCCAAGGTTGGTATTGATGATAATGCACTATATCGGCAGAAGGAGCTGGTTGAATTACGTGATAAGACGCAGGAAGATGCGCGTGAACTTGAAGCTGATGAACATGGCTTAAATTATGTACCTCTGGATGGCAATATCGGCTGTATGGTCAATGGTGCCGGTTTAGCTATGGCAACTATGGATGAAATTAAATTACAGGGTGGTGATCCGGCTAACTTTCTTGATGTCGGGGGAGGTACAACAGCAGAAAAAGTAGCGGAAGCTTTTAAATTAATATTATCTGATCAAAAAGTAGAGGCAATTTTAGTGAATATATTTGGTGGCATTGTCCGTTGCGATCTGATCGCTGATGGCATAATCCGGGCGGTTAAAGAAGTTGGTGTCAGTATTCCTGTCATCGTCAGGCTGGAAGGCACAAATGTTGATCAAGGTAAGGCTTTACTGGCTGAAAGTGAGGTGGATATTATTGCAGCTGAAGATTTGCAGGATGGGGCTCAAAAAGCTGTTGCAGCGATTGGAGGTCAGGCATGAGTATATTAATTAACAAGGATACACGTGTAATATGTCAGGGATTCACTGGAAAGCAGGGTAGTTTTCATTCAGAACAGGCTATTGCCTATGGTACAAAAATGGTTGGCGGCGTCACACCGGGAAAAGGTGGTCAGACTCATCTTGAATTGCCAGTATTTAACACAGTAGCCGATGCAGTCGAACAAACTGGTGCTGAAGCCACGATGATTTACGTTCCAGCCCCATTTTGTGCCGACGCAATTCTGGAAGCCGCTGATGCCGGTATTAAAGTTATTGTGTGTATAACTGAACATATCCCTGTGTTAGATATGTTAAAAGTAAAAGCAGCTTTAGAGCAATATGATAGTTATCTGATTGGTCCAAACTGTCCGGGTATTATCACTTCAGGTGAAAGTAAAATCGGTATTATGCCGGGTGCAATCCATAAAAAAGGGCGAATTGGCATTATTTCCCGTTCAGGTACTTTGACTTATGAGGCTGTTCACCAGACTACACAGAATGGACTTGGACAAACTACCTGTATCGGTATAGGTGGTGATCCTATTCAGGGTATGAACTTTATTGACTGTCTGGAGCTGTTTGAGCAGGATGATGAAACTGAAGGCGTTGTTATGGTCGGTGAAATAGGCGGTAATGCTGAAGAACAGGCAGCAGAATATATCAAGAACCACTTTTCCAAACCGGTTGTGTCTTATATTGCGGGTGTGACTGCACCAGCGGGTAAGCGCATGGGACATGCTGGTGCCATCATTGCCGGTGGTAAAGGAACGGCAGTAGAAAAGTTTGCAGCTCTTGAAGATGCCGGGGTGGCTACAGTTAACTCACCTTCAAAACTTGGGCAGAAGATGAAGGAATTATTGTCCTGATTGAATAAATGTCGATTCTAAGGTCTGTTGATGGAGAATATATTGCTAAAAACATTAAGTTTTTTAGCAATTAGATAAAAATTTAATATTTAAATAGCATTATCAGCTTGTTGTCATGCTTAAACCTGCCTATACTGCCAGCCCAATTTTTTTACCTTAGGGTTCTCAGGAGGACACTGGATGACCATTGAATTAGCGGAAGGGTATAAGCCTTCTTCCGATGAAGAATATATGTCACCCATGCAATTAGAGTATTTTCGTTTGAAATTGCTTAATTGGCGAACAGAGTTATTACAGGAATCAGATAATACGATTTCACATCTACAGGAAGAAAACTGGCAGGAGCCGGATATTAATGATCGGGCGACACTGGAAACTGACGCAGCTCTCGAACTGCGTACACGTGACCGTTATCGCAAGCTGGTTAACAAGATTGATTCGGCATTATCTCGAATTGCAGACGGTACATATGGTTATTGTGATGATACTGGCGAAGAGATTGGAATTTCCAGACTGGAAGCCAGACCCATTGCTACTTTAACGATAGAAGCTCAGGAAAAACACGAAAGAATGGAAAAGCAGCACAGGGATGATTGATTAAGGAAAAGTTATTTTTTCTGAACTAACGATATAAACTGATATGCCCGATGTATTATCGGGCAAATCAGCTTTTTGCTTTCGGATAAGGCACCCTGGCTGTTGGTACTACTTTAGATGCTCCATCACAATGCAGATGTTGATCATCAAAAAAGATGTGGGGCGCAAATGCTTCCAGAACCTGATCTTTCGAAACCCCGCCAAGAAAAAAAGTTTCATCTACTCTCACGTTCCATGCCCTCAAAGTACGAATCACCCTTTCATGAGCCGGACTGTTCCGGGCAGTGACTAATGCTGTTCTAATCAGTGTAGGTCCATCTGTCACTGAATCCAGTTGAAATTGTAAATAGGATAGCGTTTTCAGTAATTTGGCAAATGGTCCCTCTGGTAAAGGTAGTTTCGCATTTATTTTTTCATGTTCGATGAATGCTTCAAGTCCCTGTTGTTGATAAATATTTTCAGATTCCTCAGAGAATAAAACGGCATCACCATCAAAAGCGATACGTATTTGCTGTAATTTTTTGCCATTGCTCTGAGATGGGCCATCATAAATCAGTCCTGAAGCGACCTGTGATTCAACTGCAGCCTGTACATCTTCTTCGGCAGCTGACAGAAATAAATCCACATCAAAAGCGTTCAGATATTTTGCCACCGGTTGTCCACCTGTAAAAGCTGCTCGGGTTATATCCAGACCGTAAAAATCAATTGAGTTGGATATTCGCAAACTGGTATCAGCTGAATTTCGTGACACAATAACGACTTCAATATGGCGATGATCACGATCAATCTGGTTAATTTTTAACATTGCTTCAATGAGCGCAAAACCTGTACCCGGTTGAAGAATATCGCTTTCATGTTCCAGCTGGTACTGGCAATAAGCTTCCAGTCCCTTTTTTTCATAAATTTCATTTTCCCTGTTTAAATCAAATAAAGCTCGGGAAGAAATGCCGATTACGAGGTAATTTGTTAAGTCATATGCCATTGGTTTATTTCAGTTAGAGTGTGGACAGTTATCTGACAGCAATTGAACTATTGTCATTGGTCACAGTGCTTTTGTCATAATGCGGGATTTCCGATTAATATTATAGTTCTGTTGTTTATTTTTCGGTAAAAAGCTGATGCTGTTTTCAGTAAAACCTTTTTCAAGGAACCAGTGAGAACTGCGTGTGGTTAAGATAAAGAGATAATCAAGGTTTGATTTTTTAGCTTCCAGTTCAATTGCAGTGAGCATCTGGTCTCCAAAACCTGAATTTCTATAATCTGGGTGAACAGCAACACAGGCAACTTCGGCCATACTAGTTTGCTGATCAGGAATACAGGCTATACAGGCGATAATCATGCCATCTTTTTCAATAACATGAAAAAACTTAATTTCCAGTTCCAGTTGTTCACGTGATCGTTTTATTAAAATACCAGCTTGTTCGAGTGGTTGAATGAGCTCCAGAATACCACCAATATCATCAATAGTAGCTTTGCGTAAACCCTCATAGAATAGATTGGTTATCATCATACCCGCACCATCTCTTGTGAAAAGCTCCTGTAATAAACCTCCATCAAGAGAATCATCAATAATATGAACGCGGTTTACATTGTGTTTAATCGCTGTAATAGCCTGTTTCAGTAAAGATGATAGTTGTGCGGAAATATTTCCCTGTTCTAGAAAAGCACGGCATTCATCGGTTGAAAATTGATCGGTTACCGGGTTACTGATGTATTCGTTATTAAAAAATATAAGTTTTTCAGCCTGTAGAGCGGATGCCACTTCAGTGGCCAGTTCTTCTGCTGGTAAATTGAAGCTTTCTCCACTTTTTGAATATCCAATGTTTGATAATAAAACGACATGTTGATCAAGCAATTGATTGATTGCAGTTGAATTTATACTGCGCACTTTTCCACTATACTGCATATCCACACCATCGATGATACCTAACGGCATACCAGTAACAAAATTACCACTGATAACCGAAATATCTGAGCCTGACATAGGTGTATTAGGTAAGCCCATGGAGAGCCTGGCATCAATGGTATGTCTGACCTGATTAATAGCCTGAATAATCAGAGGCATTGTATCTGCTTCACTGACACGGATATTATGATGAAACCTGGAAGTTATATTGTGTAACTTGAGCTGGTCTTCTACCTGGCACCGGCTTCCATGAATTAAAACCAGTTTAATACCCAGATGGTGACATAAGGCTATATCGTGAATCAGGTTGATAAAAAGATCAGACTTAACCTGTTCTCCTGAAAGCAGGATAACGAAAGTTTTTTTTCTGAAAGCATTTATATAGGGAGCAGCACTTCTAAACCATTGGATATGTTCTGAGCTTGTCATGTCATTTAACCCGGAATCGGTAGTTGAACACAGATTTGTGGGAAATTCTCAGGGTGTCCGACAAGGCTTTGAACGCTGTTAATGGCTATTCCTTTAACAGGAGCGATAAAGCTTCCTAAGTCCTGCGCCTGATCCTCACCTGCATCCCTGCAGGTGAGGAAGGGGGCGCTGAGATTTTTCACAAATAGTTGTGATAATAGTGCCCCCACGCTTTTATGCATCCATGCATTCGCTAAAATTACGGCATCCATGCTGTAAACCCATCGGGTGAGGCTGAAATTCATTAATAAGTTTTGCAAATCATTACCTTGTATCAGTAAATAGTGGTCAACTGCGGAAATCAGGTTTAAGCTAAAGTATTGGATTTATTTATGATCCTGGAAAAATCAGTTGAGCGTGAAAAAGATGCGTAACAGATTGATGTGCCTGGTCTAAGTCACGGATGACTGTCGTTAGAGCAATGCAGGAGCAATTGCCGGGAAATCAAAAACACCGTGGTCACCTGATTGGTGAAGACTGTGTTTTTGATTTTATCAGGTGCATTAAGGTGTTACCTGGACTTTCATGATTCAACTGATTTTTTTAGGATGATATATCGATATCTGTAAGAATGCATCAGCCTTTTTAGAAATAACTGATAGAATAGCAAGATCTAACTCAAGTAGAATAGTTTGCTATAATCAACGAGAACCTGAAAATTGATGGAATGACTGGCTCATCCCTTAATGGAATTATGAATAATCTTCCTCAACAGAAGCACACCATAAGTAGTTACCACCTTAAGCAGCATGAACTTGTCAACTTCCTGTATGAAAGGTTTACTGTTGGCATGGTTTTTACTTTGATCGTGTCAGTGGTGGCTACATTACTGGTTACTGTTGAACTATCTTTACAGGGGTTGCAATATTTGGGATTTATCTGGTTTGCAGGCATATTAATCATTCAATATTTCAGGTATCGCCTGAAAAATACTTATGATCAAATCAAGTCGGTAGATTATTTAAGTCATGAGCGATGGAAAAAGCGCTTTATAATCGGTGTATGTATTATTGCTGTATGGCAGGGAGGAGGTGCCGTTCTGGTATTACCTCTTATCAGTAATAATTTACAACTTATATTTCATATCTTTCTACTTGGCCTGGGTGCTGGCGCTATCGCTTATCTGGCTACATCAATGCTAATTTTTGGCTGTTATCTGGTTTTAATGATAATGCCAGTCACCATATATTTATTCTGGATAAACACACCTGATAGTATTGTTCTTGGCTCAATGCATTTATTTATGATTGTGGCCTATTATTTCGGTGTCAGGCGAATGAATATCATGATTAAAGATTCATTACATTTTCGCTTTGATAATGAAATGCTGGTGAATGATTTACAACGACTGTTAAATGCTGTAGCCGAATCTAATAAGGAATTAGACGAGCTATCAACTACAGATGAATTGACTGGAGCCTCCAATTTCCGTGCTTTTCGGGTAGGACTGGAATCACAAAGACTAAAACACATCAGCAGTAAATTACCGCTGACTGTTGTCATGATAAATATTGATTTTTACCATGAATACAATAGTTTTTACGGGCAGGATATGGGGAATTCGACACTGTCTGAAGTGACTAATTTACTGATTGGTGAAATTGTCCATAACGATGAACTGGTGGCACGTATGAACGGTGCTGAATTTGCAGTTTTTCTACCAGGAATATCCTGCGAAGGAGCGCGCCTTTTGATGGAAAAAATAATGCTGTTATTGAAACAGCAGGCGATTCCTCATGAAAAATCGAGAATCGATGATAATTTAACCCTGTCGATTGGCATTTGCTGCATTCCTCTGACCCAGAATATAACCTCCAGAGACTTGATTTTACGTGCTGACGAAGCATTACGGCAAGCCAAAAAGAATGGCAGAAACCGGATCGAAATTATCAATGTTTAGAACTGATTTTCTGGCGGTAGAGTTCTAAAACTGATAATTTTGATCTCGATAAATAAACTAGAAATGGCCGATTAATAAGAATTCTAGCAGCGCTTTTTGGGCATGGAGTCTATTTTCAGCTTCCTGCCAGACAACACTTTGCTTGCCATCTATGACTTCTGCAGAAACTTCTTCTCCTCTATGTACTGGAAGGCAATGCATAAAGATGGCATCTTTATCAGCTACAGCCATAACCTGCTGGTTTACCTGATATGATGAGAAAGCCCTGACTCTCTCATTCTGTTCTTCTTCCTGTCCCATGCTGGCCCATACATCGGTGACGATTAAATCAGCATCCTTTGAGGCTTCAAGTGTATCTGTATAGATTTTCACTCTCTCTTGTGCATTGTTAACGATATCGGCATTCGGGTGATAGTTTTCGGGGCAGGCAATATTTAAATTAAATTCAAATCTTTTAGCCGCATTAATATAGGAGTGGCACATATTATTGCCATCTCCTACCCAGGTTACTGTTGCACCTTTGATATCACCGCGAAGCTCAAACCAGGTTTGAATATCGGCCAGTAGCTGGCAAGGGTGTAATGTGTCGGTTAAACCATTAATGACAGGCACAGTCGAGGCTGCTGCTAATTGTTCCAGGCGGTCATGACCAAATGTTCTGATCATCATGCCATCTACCATACTGGAAATCACTTTAGCACTATCTTCGATGGGTTCTCCTCTGCCTAGCTGAATATCTCTGGGAGATAAAAACATGGCATGACCACCCAATTGGCTCATACCAGTTTCAAATGAAACTCGTGTACGAGTTGATGATTTCTCAAAGATCATCGCCAGTACTTTACCTGTTAATGGGGTATGAGCAATCCCGGATTTTAGACGGGTTTTTACATCTATAGCGTGATGCATTAAGGCTCTTAATTCATCACCTGAAAAATCAAGTAAGCTTAGAAAGTGTCTGGTAGGCATATTATTTCTGCGTAAATTGAGTGATGGACTGGACTAAACGATCTGCTATTTCGATAGTTTGTTGTTCATTTATGACTAATGGAGGTAAAAGTCGAATAACATTGTCATTTGTTACGTTAATTAACAGTCTATTTTGTAAAGCAATTGTGACTATCTCATGACAATTCTGTTGCATTGTTATACCAATCAATAAACCTTTATTACGGATATCGATTACATCTTCATTTCCTTCCAGTTTAAGTCTTAATAAATCAGTTAATTGCTGTCCACGTGCTTCAGCATTTTGCGCCAGCGCTTCATTTTTCAGAATGTTGCAAACTGTAAAAGCGACATGGCAGGCAAATGGGTTTCCACCGAAAGTTGAACCGTGGTTGCCCGGATTAAAAACATGACTGGCTTTTCCACTAACCAGGCAGGCGCCAATCGGTACACCATTTCCAAGTGCTTTAGCCAGTGTTAGTACATCGGGTATTATTGATTCGTGTTGAAACGCAAACATTTTTCCACTTCTCGCCAACCCTGTCTGAATTTCATCTAGCATCATTAACCAGTTGTTTTCATCACAAATCTCGCGAATAGCTTTAAGGTATCCCGGGTCAGGTATATTGATACCACCTTCTCCCTGAACAGGTTCTACCAGCACAGCAACAACATTTTTATTGTTTTCAGCAATTGCTTTGAGGGCTGCAATATCATTATAAGGTGCACGTGTAAAACCGGAGACCAGAGGCTCAAAACCTGCCTGAACTTTTCTATTACCGGTGGCGGACAGCGTAGCCATGGTACGTCCATGAAAACTATCCTGCATAACCACTATTTCAGGTTTATCTATATTGTTCTGATGACCATATAAACGTGCTAATTTAATCGCTGCTTCATTCGCTTCAGCACCGGAATTACCGAAAAAAACCTGCTCTAATCCTGATAATTCACACAGTAAATCTGCCAGTTTGCTTTGATTATCAATATGGTAAAGATTAGATGTATGTAATAGTCGGCTGGCCTGCTCATTTATGGCCGTTGTGATAGCAGGGTGGTTATGACCAAGACTGGTTACTGAAATACCACATAAGGCATCCAGATATTGATTGTCTTCAGAATCCCACAGGTAGATGCCATCACCCCGGTCGAAACTAACGGGCAAAGGTTTGTAGGTGTGCATTAAGTGATCAGTCATATGTCACGCAGTTCTGTGAAAAAAACGATCAACAATACCTAAAATTTCATGAAAAACAAGTTTTTTCGAATTTTGAGTTAATTCTGCTGCTGGAATAAATAATAGACACTCAAAATCATGTCAATAAATGTATTGATTAATGGCACTTAGGTGACATTTTTTATAGCAGCAGGCATGTCTTTGCAGTTCATGCAACGACAGCCTGCTGAAGAAAAGCTTTAGAAATTACTGGAAATGAATTCCCAGTTTACCAGGTTCCAGAAGGCAGCTACATAATCAGGACGCGCATTTCTATAGTCGATATAGTAAGCATGTTCCCATACATCACAGGTCATTAATGGGGTAACACCTTCTTCAGTGATTGGGCAACCGGCATTTGATGTTTTCACGATTTCAAGTTCCCCTGCTGCATTTTTAACCAGCCAGGTCCAGCCAGAGCCAAAATTTCCAACACAATCAGCACTGTAAGTTTTTTTGAATTCTTCAAATGAACCAAACTTGCTGTTAATGGCATCGGCTAATGCACCAGTAGGTTCACCGCCACCATTAGGGCTTAGGCAATTCCAGTAAAAAGTATGATTCCAGACCTGGGCAGCATTGTTAAAAACAGGACCGCTGGATTTTTTAATGATATCTTCCAGAGACATATTGGCAAATTCTGTACCGTCTATCATTCCATTCAGGTTAACCACATAAGCATTGTGATGTTTACCGTGATGATATTCCAGGGTCTCAGCAGAAATATGAGGAGCTAAAGCGTCTTTTGTAAAAGGTAGTGGAGGGAGTTCAAAGGCCATTTTATTTTCTCTTGTGTATTAATAAAGTTTTTTTGTCGGCTGATTCAGCCACCTGAGATATATAACATACAGTGAGCATTAGATAAACTTAAAATCTGTGGCAGAATAGAGGACTGAGTATTTGTTGCAGCTTTGATAGACTATAAAATATTGAAATTAATTTAACGGGAAAACTATATGTGTGGAATTTTCGGTGGACTGAGTCTGGGTAATTCAGCCATCAGTAAAAATGTGGTTGAAGCTATGTCGGCTCAGGTTGCACGTCGTGGTCCAGATGATCGTGGTGAATTTTTTGATGGACCGGTTATGTTAGGGCATAGACGTTTGTCAATTATTGATTTATCTGCGAATGGACATCAACCCATGACCGAGGTAAAGCAGAATCTAACCATCGTATTTAATGGGACTATTTATAATTATCCCGAGTTGCGTGAGCAATTGATTGAAGCAGGGTATGTCTTTCAATCACATAGCGATACTGAGGTAATATTAAATGCTTTTGCTCATTGGGGTGAAGCCAGCGTAGATAAACTACATGGCATGTTTGCCTTTGCTATCTGGGATAAGCGTTCTCAGCAGTTATTCCTCGCCAGGGATCGCATGGGGATTAAGCCACTGTATTATCTGAAGACTAATGATTTTTTCTATTTTGCGTCTAATCCGCAGGCATTGATGAAAACTGGTGTCTGTGACACATCCATCGATTCTACTTCTTTGCACCATTTGTTTACCCTGCATGCAGTTGTCCCTGCACCGGGTACTTTATTTAAGGGTGTTAAGAAATGTCCTCCAGCTCATACAATGAAACTGGATAAATACGGCCAGCTAAGCATAGTGAGATATTGGCAGTTGACCGCCAAAAGGCCTGAGACTCCCCGTACTGATGCCGAATGGAGAGAGGCTATTCATCAATCATTATTACAGGCAGTTAAAAAGCGACTGGCCATTGCCGATGTGCCAGTCGGTGTTTTACTCTCTGGTGGATTAGACTCCAGTCTGCTGGTCGCTTTACTGGCTGAAGCCGGGGTCGACCATATCAAAACATTCAGCATTGGTTTTGAGGATCAACCTGAAGAGAAAGGTAATGAATTTGAATTCTCAGATCCGGTCGCGGCCATGTATCAAACTGACCATCAAAAGTTCCTGATTCCTAACGCTGAAGTATTGCAGCGATTACCAGAAGCGGTGGGACATATGGCTGAACCAATGTTCGGGCAGGATGCTGTTGCCTTTTATCTATTATCTGAGCGTGTCTCTCAGTCGGTAAAAGTGGTGCAAAGTGGGCAGGGCGCAGATGAGGTTTTTGCCGGATATTTCTGGTATTCAAAAATGTTAGCCAGTGCAGGTACGCCGCTGAAGCGTTTCTCATCCTGGTATTTTGATCGTGATCATGATGAATACCTGCAAACCGTTGATCAGGCTTATCATGTGGAAGATGTGACCTCAAAGCTGGTTAGTGATGCTTTAAATACAGAGTACAGTGATACTTTTATGGATGCTGTTTTAAGATTTGATACAACCACTTTAGTTGTTGATGACCCTGTGAAAAGGGTTGATAACATGACCATGGCCTGGGGGCTGGAAGCCAGAGTTCCTTTTCTTGATCATCACCTGGTCGAACTCGCTGCACAGTGTCCTCCTGAGTTAAAACTATTACACCAGGGAAAAGGGGTTCTTAAACAAATAGCAAGAGGCATACTGCCTGATTCTGTGATTGATCGACCCAAGGGCTATTTCCCCATGCCCGCTTTAAAATATGTTCGTGGTGATTTTTATGAATTTATGGCAGATGTATTGAATTCCCAGCAAAGTCGAGAACGGGGTGTTTTTTCACGAGCTTATATTGATAAATTACTGGCAGAGCCTGAATCTCATTTTACTCGTCTTAATGGCAGTAAATTATGGCATAGCGCGTTGCTTGAATTCTGGTTGCAAACACATCTGGGGTAGTGAAATATTGCTATGTAAGGAGGTTCGGATAGCTCTGGATCTGAATAGAGTTAAATCGCTATCAATTTGACTGCATCGGGGATATGAAATGATTGTATTGCTTTGAGTCAGATGTCATTCGACACCAAAACCCGTTCAGGTATAGTCAATTGGTGACAAATTTTAGCTTGTAACTTTTTAGTGGGATATTATAATACCTGACCAAATTACTAAGTTAATATTTTAAGGTGAAATAGATGGATGTTTTAGAGCGAATAAAAGAGCAGGTCGAGTCAAACCCGGTAGTGATATATATGAAAGGTACGCCACAGTTACCACAGTGTGGTTTTTCCAGTCGTACAGCAGAAGCATTAATGTCTTTGGGGATTCAATTCTCCTATGTGAATGTATTGACAGATCCAGAAATTTTTCAGAATTTACCCCGTTATGCCGACTGGCCAACTTTTCCCCAGGTGTATATTGATGGAGAATTAATTGGTGGTTGTGATATTACTCTGGAAATGAAAGAGTCAGGGGATCTTGAGAAAATGGCAAAAGAAGCAATCGCAAAAAAAGCTGACTAATTGTTATTTTAATCAATTAGAGGTTTCTTAGATTGTTTTCAGATTTGACTCTACGTCTTGAAGCACCTCATCGATATCCGGCGAAGGGTCTAGCTCATCTTCAAACCAGGTGGACATAGACAGGGTTAATTTTTCTCCCTGATCAGTATAAAGATGGGTATGTTTCAAAACACTGGCTGTTGTGCGTTCAAACATATCGGAATTAAATGATTCTTTATTGGCGTAAATTAGTGCAATAGCGAAAGTAAATTCATCAAAGCGAACGATTTGATCAAGAGGACGTAGTACCAGTTGTAACGAATTTGATATCGTTCTTAAAGTGCCTTTGCGGATAAATTGCTTCGGTTTTTTTGTATTACTATCCTCCTGGTCACCTTCAATATTGACTCTGATCATGCAAATCGCAACTCCACCACCTCGAGTTTTACAATGCTCAAACATTGATGAAAGAGATCTTTTCAATTGCTTTCGAGTGGCTAGACCTGTGTCCAGATCTGTCAAATTCATTTGGTCGTAATATTGATAGTGAGTAGTCAGGTCCCGATTTTTCTGGCGTAATGCATTTTGCATACGGGCAACTCTACCTGTTCCATAGACTCTTGCTGCCAGTTCATAGAGATTAGCTGATTTGGATAGAAAGTCATCAATACCTCGATCAAATGCAACGACTATGCTGGATGTTGTATCTTCCGCAGTCAGCAATATGATGCCGGTATAGTGGTTTTTGTTTTCATCCCAGCGCCTGATCAGATCGGTCATTTCCAGACCATTCATTTCAGGCATCCAGAAGTCGGCCACAATTACATCCGGTTTTTGTTGATTGATTAACTGCATAGCCTGATTAGCCGAATTTGCAGTACGGATATCTTTGTAACCAGCTTTTTTTAAACCGGATTTTACGACTTCACAACTAAATTGGAGGTCGTCAACGATGAGAACGGATAAATCTTCTTTTAGTAACATTTAGGCGAATTATTATAAGTTAATTTTCAGTATAGTCGATGTTAATTAGATTGCTAATAAAATAAGGTTGATAAATTTCGTTTAATATTTAAAAAATCGGGATTGCTAGATTTGGGGAGGTGTAAATGGAAAATTATTTACTATTTCGCAAAATAATTTTGCTGTCATTTCAGCATCATAGATGGCTGAATGAGCCTCGCTATTATCCCAGCCTAACCCTGCAGCCTGTGCTGATCTTGATAGAACTGTTTGACCATAGGCCAACCCAGCCAGAGAAACCGTATCAAAAGTGCTGAATAAGTGAAAAGGATTTCTTTTGATACCGCAACGAGCGGCGGCGGCATTGATAAACTTCAGGTCGAAATTGGCATTATGACCTACCAGAATAGCCCGTTTACAGTTATTTTTTTTCAAAGCTTCACGTATGGGTTTAAATATTTTGGGTAAAGCCTGTTTTTCATCTATCGCCATGCGTAAAGGATGATCAGGATCTATGCCATTGATTTCCATGGACCTGGGATCCATGTTGGCACCTTCAAATGGCGTGACATGACAAGTATGGGTTTCTGCGCAGATAAATTTTCCCTCTTCATTGATTTCTAACATGACCGCTGCAATTTGTAACAATGCGTCAGTTTGTTCATTAAAACCACCGGTCTCTACGTCTACTACAACTGGTAGAAAACCTCTAAAACGTTTATCCATTGAAATAATTTCGGTCATATATTGTGTGTATCTCGTTTCTATTTTGTCAGGGTCCAGTTGATTTGCTGTCCGGCTTTGAAGGGAATTAATGTGTGTTCTCCATAATTCAGCTGATCAGCTACTTTCCAGTTTTGTCTGGTTAATTTTATAGTTTGCTTATTAATTGGCAAACCATAAAAATTCGGGCCTGATATGCTCATAAAAGACTCGAAGTGCTTAAAATCATTGATTTGCTCAAAAGACTCTGCATATAACTCAATCGCTGCGTGGGCTGAATAAATTCCTGCGCAGCCACAGGCTGTTTCTTTTGCCGTCTGGGCATGTGGCGCACTATCGGTTCCAGCAAAAAACTTTCCAGGGTGCTGACTTGCTGCCTTTAATAAAGCGAGTCTATGTTTTTCCCTTTTAACAACGGGTAAGCAATAATGGTGAGGGTTTATTCCACCTTTGAACAGGCTGTTTCTATTGAGCAATAAATGATGAGCAGTAATTGTAGCAGCTGTTCTGGCATTTTGTGATAAAACATATTCAACCGCTTCGGTGGTTGTTATATGTTCAAACACAATACGTAGCTCCGGGTACTGTTGTCGTATTTTTATCAGGGTATTATCAATAAAAACTTTTTCTCGATCAAATATATCAATTGAGTCAGCGGTGGCTTCTCCATGAACCAGTAGCGGTAAATCAAACTTTTGCATAGCTTCAAGAATATGCTGGATTTTATCGATATGAGTTACTCCGGCTTCTGAGTTAGTCGTAGCGCCTGCCGGATAGAGCTTGGCTGCGTGAATATAGTCTGATTCAGCTGCTTGCTTAATTTCTGCTACCGAAGTGTTATCTGTAAGATACAGTGTCATCAAAGGTTCAAAACTGTAAGCCGGGTCTACCGCCGCCAGAATTCTCTGTCGATAACTTAAGGCTTGCTCGCAGCGGGTGACCGGTGGAACAAGATTAGGCATGATAATAGCTCTGGCAAACTGCCTGGCGGTATCATTAACTATAGCCTGCATATGTTGATTGTCGCGTAGGTGCAGGTGCCAGTCATCTGGTTTTATGAGTGTTAACTCTTGCATAAATTATAAGTAAGCTGGTATGTATGGATTAAATTATCTCATGAATAGCTGATAATCTCTAAATTTAAAGTATAATAGCCGCCATTTTAAATGGTTCAGAACAAAATTGATTCTAAACCAGAACTATAACTCATCGTTTTTTAATAATATTTTATCCACAAACCGGGCTTAGCTCAGTAGGCTATTGAGGGTAATTTTGTATGAGTTTATTTGATATTAGTGAGAGAAAAAATGACAGATAAGACAGATCTAGATCCACAGGAAACCCAGGAGTGGATTGAAGCACTTGATTCTGTGCTGGAAAATGAAGGCACAGAAAGAGCTCATTATTTACTTGAAAAACTCATTGATAAGGCCCGGCGATCTGGTGCTCATTTACCTTATTCTGCGAATACTGCCTATTTAAATACCATACCTGTTGCCCATCAAAAACAATCGCCCGGCGATATGGCTATTGAGCATCGTATTCGTTCCGTTATTCGCTGGAATGCAGCTGCGATGGTTGTGCAGGCGAATAGAAAAACTTCGGAATTAGGGGGGCATATTGCAAGCTTTTCATCTGCTGCCACGCTTTACGATGTGGGCTTTAATCATTTTTTTAGAGCTCCCACTGATGAAAATAAAGGCGATATGGTATTTTTTCAGGGTCATTCAGCTCCAGGTATTTATTCACGTGCTTTTGTTGAAGGTCGTATTTCTGAAGAACAATTATTAAATTTTAGGCAGGAAGCTAATGGTCAAAATGGTTTGTCATCTTATCCTCACCCCTGGTTAATGCCTGATTTCTGGCAATTTCCTACTGTATCAATGGGATTAGGGCCATTAATGGCGATATATCAGGCACGATTCCAGAAGTATCTGGAAAATAGAGGAATGATAGAGCCGCAAAATCGCAAGGTCTGGGCTTTTATGGGGGATGGTGAAATGGATGAGCCGGAGTCTCTGGGTGCAATTTCTCTGGCTTCCAGAGAAAAGCTGGATAATCTGGTGTTTGTAGTGAACTGTAATTTACAGCGACTGGATGGGCCAGTTCGAGGAAATGGGAAAATCATTCAGGAACTAGAAGCGGTTTTTCGCGGTGCGGGCTGGAATGTCATCAAGGTCATCTGGGGCGGGTACTGGGATGCTTTACTGGATAGGGATAAAGATGGTTTGCTAAAAAAACGCATGGAAGAAACTGTGGATGGAGAGTATCAGGCCTATAAAGCGCATGGTGGCGCTTATACCCGGGAACACTTTTTTGGAAAATATCCCGAATTAAAAGCAATGGTTGCGAATATGTCTGATAGTGATATCTGGCGCCTGAATCGTGGAGGACATGATCCACATAAAGTATATGCTGCTTATGCTGCAGCAGTTGAACATACCGGTCAACCAACAGTAATCCTGGCGAAAACTGTGAAAGGATATGGTATGGGTGAAGCTGGGGAAGGGCAAAACATAACGCATTCACAAAAGAAAATGGGTGAAGATGCATTAAAGGCTTTCAGAGATCGTTTTAATATTCCTGTTTCAGATAAAGATATTGGCAGTGCGCCATTTTATCGGTTTCCTGAAGATAGTGAAGAAATCCTTTATATGCGTAAAAAACGTGAAGACTTAGGTGGTTGTATGCCTGTTCGTAAGGATATGGCTACGCCTTTGAATATTCCTGATATCAGTATATTTGATTCTTTACTGGAAGATAGTGGTGATCGAGAATTTTCTACAACAATGGCTTTTGTCAGAATTTTATCTACTTTGACCCGAAATAAGGAAATTGGTAAGAATATTGTGCCGATAGTACCGGATGAAGCTCGTACATTTGGTATGGAAGGAATGTTTCGACAGCTCGGTATTTATTCCTACAGTGGTCAGTTATATAAGCCTATGGATGCTGATCAGTTGATGTATTATCGTGAAGATAAAAAGGGCCAGATTCTTGAGGAAGGAATTAATGAAGCCGGTGCTATGTCCTCCTGGATTGCTGCCGGTTCTTCCTATTTTACCCACGGTATAAATATGGTTCCTTTTTATATTTATTACTCCATGTTCGGCTTTCAACGTATTGGAGACCTTGCCTGGGCTGCAGGAGATATGCAGGTTAGAGGTTTTCTGATCGGTGGAACTGCAGGTAGAACAACTCTGGCGGGCGAGGGTTTACAGCATCAGGATGGCCATAGTTTGATTGTTGCTGGTACTATTCCTAATTGTGTTTCGTATGATCCAACTTTTGCTTATGAAATGGCTGTGATAATCCATGATGGCATGAAGCGTATGTATCAACAGCAGGATAATGTATTTTATTATATTACAGCGATGAATGAGAATTACCATCACCCTGCTATGCCAAAGGGTGTGGAAGATGGCATTCTTAAAGGTATGTACCTGTTTAAGGAAGCTAAGAAGAAAGCTATAAAAGTACAGTTAATGGGCTCTGGTACTATTTTGCGAGAAGTTATCGCAGCGGCTGATTTATTAAAAACTGATTTTGATATTGAATCAGATATCTGGAGTATGACCAGTATTAATGAGCTGGCCAGAGAAGCTACTGATGTTACTCGCTGGAACATGTTGCACCCAACCAGAAAAGCAAAACAAAGTTATATTGGTAAAATGCTGGAAGGCCGCAGTGGTCCGGCAATAATTGCAACAGATTATACTCAGGCTTACTCTGATCAAATCCGAGCCTTCGTGCCAATGCAATATGTAGTTCTGGGAACTGATGGTTTTGGACGAAGTGATACACGTACTAATTTAAGAAGCTTCTTTGAAGTTAACCGTTTTTACGTAGTCATTGCTGCATTAAAAGCGCTTTCTGATGAAGGTAAAATAGAGAGTAAAATAGTTCAGCAGGCGATTAAAAAATACAACATTGATCCTGAAAAACCTAATCCTCTAAAAGTATAAATTCAGAGAAATTTAAAGGTTTATTCATTTAAGGTTTGACATTCGACGGAGATAAACGTGGCGAATATTGAGAAAATATTATTACCTGATGTAGGTGATTTTGATGATATTGAAGTGATTGAAGTCATTATCAGTGTCGGTGACAAGGTTGAAAAAGATGATTCTATAATTACGCTGGAATCAGATAAGGCGACTATGGAAATACCAAGCCCGCTCGCCGGGAAAATAACATTATTAAATGTGAATGTTGGCGATAGAATTTCAGAAGGTGCATGCATTGCTGAAATTGAAGTAACCGAAGACACCACCAAAACTGAAAAACCGGAAACAGTAATAGAACAGGTTTCTGAAGAAATTCCGGCGCCGGTAGTTGAAGATATTAAACCTTCATCACCACGACCGGCACCAGTTCCTGTTTCTAGCGATGATATTAAACGGGTAGTCGCACATGCCAGTCCATCAATAAGAAAATTTGCCAGAGAATTGGGGGTAGATATTTCACTGGTCAAGGGTTCAGGTAATAAGGGCAGGGTGTTAAAGGAAGATATTCAGAATTATGTGAAGAAATCTTTCGAAAACCCTTCCTCCAGCTCATCTGTGACAGGCCTTCAAATTGGTGAAGCTGCACAAATAGATTTCTCTAAATTTGGTGAAATTGAAAGTCAGCCTTTGAGTCGAATTAAGAAGATTTCAGGATCACACTTGCATCGTAGCTGGGTGACTGTTCCTCATGTCACTCAATTCGATGAGTCAGATATTACCGATCTGGAAGCCTTCAGGAAATCGTTGGCAAAAGAAGCAGAGAAAAAAGGCGTCAGACTTACCCCTCTGGTGTTTATCATGAAGGCAGTTGTTTCGGCATTAAAACAATATCCTGAGTTTAATGCCTCGCTAGATGCAACTGGTGATAACCTTATTTTGAAAAAATATTTCCATATTGGAGTCGCAGTTGATACACCTAACGGATTGATGGTGCCGGTTATTCGTGATGTAGATAAAAAAGGTATTTACGAGTTATCTGCTGAATTAGCTGAGACTGCAGGGCGTGCTCGAGAAGCAAAGCTTTCTCCAATGGACTTACAGGGCGGATGTTTTTCTATCTCAAGTCTGGGTGGTATTGGTGGAACACAGTTTACGCCGATTGTTAATGCCCCTGAAGTTGCTATTTTAGGTGTGGCACGATCAAAAATGCAGCCGGTTTATCAGCCAGATGGGACTTTTAAGCCAGCACTTATGCTACCTTTGGCTCTGTCATATGATCATCGAGTGATCGATGGTGCTCAGGGGGCACATTTTACTAATTATTTAAGTCAGGTTTTATCTGACATGAGAAGAGTATTATTATAATGGCTAAATCAGACATCCTGGTTCCTGATATTGGTGGCTTTGATAACGTAGAGGTTATTGAAGTTCATGTTAATCAAGGCGACACACTGGAAAAAGAAGATTCAATTATTACCCTTGAATCGGATAAAGCAACAATGGATATTCCTTCACCAGTAGCTGGAGTTATCAGTGAATTAAATGTCAAAGTTGGTGATAAAATTTCTGAAGGTACAAAATTAGGTGTTATTGATACAGCTGAAGATGAAGGTGCAGCCCCATCCGTTGATAATGTAGCTGATGTAACTGAAAAAGTTGAATCTGATTCTATGGCTTCATCTGATGCAGATAAACACTGTGAAGTGCTGGTATTAGGTGCAGGTCCTGGAGGCTATACAGCAGCTTTTCGTGCTGCTGATTTAGGCAAGCAGGTTATCCTGGTGGAACGTTATGACTCTCTGGGTGGTGTATGTCTAAATGTTGGCTGTATTCCATCAAAAGCTTTATTGCATACAGCACAGATAATCAATGAAGCTGAGCATATGGCCAGTAATGGTGTTGATTTTGGGAAACCCAAAATAGATTTATCTGGTGTTAATGGTTTTAAATCCAGAGTTGTTGGCAAACTAACCGGTGGCTTAAAACAGTTAGCAAAACAGAGAAAAATTGAAATCGTTACCGGAACGGCTGCGTTTGTTAATGATCATCAACTAAAAGTCAGTAAAGATGGAGTAGATACCATCGTTTCTTTCGATAACTGTATTATTGCGGCAGGTTCTCAGGCGACAAAAATTCCTTCGTTTCCTAATGATGATGATCGTTTGATGGATTCTACTGATGCCTTAGAACTTAAGGATGTACCCGGCAAGCTATTAATCATCGGTGGCGGTATTATCGGGCTGGAAATGGCGACTGTCTATGATGCATTAGGCTCAGAAGTGACTGTTGTCGAGTTTATGGATTCACTGATCCCAGGATGTGATAAAGATCTGGTACGCCCATTAATGAAGCGTATTAAATCCAGATATAAAGACATTATGCTGAGTACAAAGGTCACTGAAATAAAAGCTCAGAAAAATGGCCTTAAAGTCAGTTTTGAAGGTAAAGATGCACCTGATTCAGCCTTGCTATTCGATAAAGTGCTGGTATCAGTTGGTCGTAAACCTAATGGTTTAAAAATAGCGGCAGAAAATGCCGGTGTTAAAGTTGAAGAATCCGGATTTATTCCTGTGGATTCTCAAATGCGAACAAACGTACCACATATATTTGCGATAGGAGATATTGTTGGTCAACCCATGCTGGCACACAAGGCAACCCATGAAGGCAAGGTTGCTGCTGAAGTGATTAGTGGTATGAAATCTTTCTTTGAACCTATGACTATTCCTTCCGTGGCATATACTGATCCGGAAGTTGCCTGGATGGGGCTGACTGAAACACAGGCTAAAGAACAGGGCATTGAGTATATTAAAGGTGCTTTCCCCTGGGCTGCCAGTGGACGAGCTTTGGGACTGGATCGAGATGAAGGCATGACTAAAGTGTTATTTGATAAGGATAATAAACGTATATTAGGTGCTGGAATTGTCGGTGTTAATGCTGGCGAGTTGTTAGCTGAAGCAGTGTTAGCGCTGGAAATGGGAGCTGATGCCGAAGATATCGGTTTAACAATACATGCTCATCCGACATTATCAGAAACTTTTAATTTTGCTGCAGAAATGGCGGAAGGCACGATTACTGATCTTTATATACCTCGTAAAAAGTAATAAGCCTTTGCATATTTCTCTTTTTAAAAGAGTTGCATAGCGCACTTATCACCTGGTTTTTATTTTTATAAAAATCAGGTGATTAATTATAAATTTAAGATAATTGAAACTTAAGTTGTTATTTAAAGATTGAAATATACTGTAATTAGTTTAATTGACTTGAAAGTAAAAATAATCAGGCTATCCTACAACAGGACAAACGTCTTTTTATATGAGTTATTGTTTAATTATGATATGCCTTCTACTTGAGTATGAATACTTTAGTTTTGCGAATATAATTTAATACTCAACATATAAATATTAGCCTGGGCTTTTAGTAGCCTTATAACAATATGAGTTAACAGGGATACTCATGATTAAAAACAAAAATTTACTCTTATCGCAAATTCTATCCATTATCATTCTGAGTTTATCTTTATTTACTCCTAATCTGGCTTTGGCCGAAATTGGTTATACTGGTGGATATACCGGCATGCAATTTTCAAATTCTAATTATAAGTTGAAATATAATTCTGGTGATAAGGATGAAGGAAGTTGGGGGCATGTTAAAGCTAACTTAGGACTGCTATTGAATGAAAATTTTTCATTAGAGGGACAGTTTGGTTTAACAACTAATTCAGACTCTAATGATGGTATTGTGACTGCTGGCGCTTATCTTAAAATAGGAAGTGATTTTGGCGCATATAGACCTTATGGGTTAATTGGTTTTTCAACAATGGGCGTTTATCAGGATGGACAGGATAATATTACAGAATCTGGAGGTTCTTTAGGTCTTGGTATTGATATATTTGGAAGTAAAAATTTAGCAATTACCATAGAATACTTACGTTTGATTGATAAATCTGTCGATAATGGTGATTTAACTTTTGATATTGTGGGTCTTGGGTTTACTTATTATTTTACCGGTGATTTATCTCGTTTTAATAAAAACAGGGATAAACTGCTTTCTCCAAGAGAATTTTAGTATTTTATACTCTTGTTAAGTTCAGGTTTCAAATCCAGTCGTGTCGATTTACTTAATTTAACCTGGATTCCGCAGTTGACCGCTCGCAATAGAGGTTAACCCACTGTTTCATAAACGATTACAGTTGATCTGTATAATCACCCAATCGGTGAATCCCTCTACGAACTGAATTGCAGGTTTGAGGCGGCGTACCTCTTCGTTGTAACTCCTTGGAATAGCTGGCTATTCCGCGTCGTTACGCCTTGATCTACACCACCTCAAACGCACAATCAACTCGTCCAACTGCGGATTCTAGGTTTAACTTCTATATTCAGTTTTTATCGATTATCTGGATATTTCACCTGTATATAAAGTGATCAGATAATTCAGTTTTTGTTTGTATCCAGTTTATCTTTAATACTAACTGATCTGTCATCAGCCAATATAATTTTTTTAAGTCAAAAGATTTCTGGCAGATCAGTAATTGCCTGGAATAGTTCGCTTTTCCATATTGTCACGCCTCTATCTTCAACCACCTCAAGCTCAATACACCTTAATTCACTCGATTGCAGATTTCGCTTATCAGCTCCATAAGAGATTCTGCACTTGCTGTCTACATCTTGTGGAATCAGCTATTTGATTAGATTTTAAAAATTTACATTTTTACTATATCAATAATTCGACAGATGGTTGTGACTCTTCTTCTGTATTACTGGTACTTAAGCAATTTAATATCCGATTTGATTTAAGCTTACCCTGCTCAAGAAAGAAAGCTTTTACTTTGGCTGCTCGACTATCAGCGAGTTCTTTCATCTTTTGCTGAATGAGTTTTTCATCGATTACAATTTCTTCTGGATTAACAGCTTTTACTTCTGTTTTATTTTTATCTGTTTTTGATTTTTCCAGAGCCGCCTTGTTGATAGCTTCCAGTCGGGCAACTTCCTGTTCAATCAGACGCTTTTTAATGAGTTGCTGATCTTCCAGTGCGCTAACTCCACAGGCTTTAATTTTAAGAGCTGGACGATCATTTAAGACTCTGATGACCTTATCCATCATTTCCTGTTGCTGATCTTTAAAATCCAGGCTATTGGGTTTAAATTGCAAAGGCGGGAGCGTGATATGATCTGCTGCTTTTTTTGCCAGTGAGTATAAGGTGATTAATGAGCCAAAAGGTTGAAAAGCCTGTTTCAGATAGGAAAGGCTGGCTGATTGCATGGCTTTACCCATAGCTTTGTTAATCACTTTACTTAAATCAAAATCAGGTTTATCAATATTACCTTTAATCGGTAACTCAAGTTCAATAATGTTATCACTATCCTTTAATGTAGAAATTGCCAGGTCTATAGACATGCCTGACGCGCTGGATACTTCTTCAGCAGTCCCTTTGTCGGTTTCTACAACTTCTATTGAATCGATTTTTAAATTAACATTCGAATCTATATTACGATTTTCCAGCTTCATTTTAATATCCGAATCGATAACACCACTTTTCATGCCATAACCCATTGCATTACTGCTATAGGGTGTCACCGGGGGAAGGTCGAGTTGTTTGATATTCGCTGTCATATTCAAACTTTTGGTCGGATCAAATAGCAGCCCGCTACCACTAACATCAAAAGTTGTATATTCCTCCTGTTTTAAGGCAATGTTAAAATTTGCAGGGTTAACTGAAGAGATATTATTAATATCAAGTGTATTTAAATGTACTCTTGTTTGATAATTGGGTGACACACTAAGATCTGAGAAATTAATCATTCCCGGCTTATTTAATATTAGCTGCTGTATATCAATTAGCATGGGTTCAGTTGGTGGATGTTCCTCTTTCTTTTCTTCAGCTTTTTGCGGTTGTTCCGGTTGCAGGTTTTCGATGGTTTTCAGTAAAGGTAACAATTGGGCAAGCTCTTTCTGGCTGGTCAATTCGATATTGATAGCGGGATTTTCAAGAGCAACCTGCTTTACTTTCAATTCTGTTGAGTTTGTTAAAAAGCTGGCCTCTGTGATATCAATAAGATCAAGTGAAACAAACTGCTTTTCCTTTGTCTGGTCTTTAAGTCCCTGGTCTATAAGCAATATGTTATTTATTTTTAACTGTTCGAAATTGATAGACTCAATACCTTTTTGCAGTGCTTTAAGTGTGAGTTGATCAAACGATGAGATTTTATAATTCTGTTTATGATCAATCGTCAGACTTTTATCTATTTGTAAATCACCCTTTACCAGTAGTTCGGCTTTTTCATTGAAAGAAGTTTGTCCTGTCCAGCTAATATTTTTTACAGATTGAGATATATCTTTGTAAGCCACATTAATGTCTGCAATATTTATTTGATTTTCGACAATGGCAGATATGTTTTCTGCCAGACTAATATCAAAATCTGACTCAAGGCTGATATTTCCCTGTAATTGATTGAGATAGTCCCGGTAAAACTTTTCATAGGGCGTGAAGGATAAAGTGCTTAGCGAGGCATGTCCTTTAAATTGTTTTACCTTACTAAATAGATTTAACTGAGCATTTAATTTAAAGGGCGCCTTATTAAGAATCGTATCAATATTCACTTCAGCACTAGATGCCTCATCCCATGATTTTAGATTACTTAAAGTAATTGATTTCAGCTGGCTCTTCTGTTCAAAATCTGTTTCCTGATAATTGATGTAACTGTTGGAAATTATTAAGTGATCAACTCCGAAGGCTACTGGCGTTGATTCAGTCTCGGTTTTAACGTTTTCTTGCTTTTCCTTATTTTCTTTAGCTACTGGAATAATCAGGCCATTGATGGCGATAGTGCCATCGTCATGACGTTTCACAGTAAGATCCAGCCCTTCAATATTAAGTTTATGTACGATAATTTTTGACGAAAATAGATCGAGCATATTAACGTCAGTGTAGAGCCTGGTTAATTGAGTCGGCGTATTTTCTCCAGTCGTTATAACCAGGTTTTTAAGCTCAAATGTGCCGGCAAAGAGATTCAGGTTAATATCTTCAATCTGGGCTTTACTCGCTCCCTGTTTTACCAGTAAATAGGGTATGCTGTATTGAATAATGACAGGAATCAACAACAAAATGATGGTGATAGTTGAGATACTGATAATAGAACGTCTTAACCAACGTAGTTGCCAGTATTGCTGCAATTGTTGCCTGAAATTATGCATAATCGATATCTTTGAATTGAAATTTATAACGAGGAAAAATCAGTTGAGCGTAAAAAAGATGCGTAACAGCTTGAATGTATCAGGTACATTAACATGTTATGTGGACTTTCATGATTCAACAGATTATTCCAGGTTAAATATTATAACTAAGTAAAATGAACAATATATCTCTAAATTATACGGTTTTAGGACAGGGTGAACCTTTAATTATTATTCATGGGCTATTTGGCTCTTCTCGTAACTGGAAAACGCTGGCTAAAAGTTTTGCAGAAACTTTTCAGGTGATCCTACTGGATTTAAGAAATCACGGCGATTCACCTTTTGATAGTGAGATGGATTTTCCCGTGATGGTTCAGGATGTGTTAGGGCTGATGCAACAGCTGGACATTCAGTCAGCACATATTCTTGGTCATAGTATGGGTGGCAAAGTGGCAATGATGCTAGCTCAGCAAAATCCAGACAAAGTATTAAAACTGGTGATTGCCGATATTGCTCCTATGGCTTACCAGCATGATTATGATGAAATTTTAGATGCTGCCCTAAAACTTGATCTATCCGGGATCAGTAATCGTAGAGAAGCCGATCAACTGCTTGAAAAAGGAATTAAGGATCAACGGGTTCGACAGTTTATATTACAGAGTTTGGTTTTACAGCAGGGGGTGGCCAGCTGGAAAATAAACTGGCAGGCCATCAAAAACAATATGCGCTCAATCATCGGTTATGTCGATATTGACAACTGGCAGGTCAATAATCCCAGTTTGTTTATTCGAGGTGAGTTTTCAAACTATGTCAATGATGCGGGTCTTGAATTAATCCAGCATCATTTTCTGAATACTGAAGTTGTGACCTTGAAAAATGCCGGTCACTGGTTACATGCGGAGCAGCCGGCGAATTTTTATCAGGCTGTTTATCATTTTTTATTAAAATGAACCATAATTATTCTCAAGTTTTAACTGTTTTGAACGATATAGATATCAAGAAACACTTAGACGATGAGATATGCGTAAATTACTCTTCACTTTTTGTATTATCATCTGGAGTCTCAATTCATTTGCTTCAGCCACGCGGGTATATATGTCCCCTATGGAGCAATCCCGTTGGAAAATGACCAGTAATACCGTTTTACGTTGTGAAATTGAGCATGTAATTCCACAGTTTGGTAAAGCCGTTTTTTATCAGGAAAGCGGTCGCAAACTTAGATTGAAGGTTCTCTCTGATCATCGTTATAAGAAAGATATGGATATTTCATTTCGCTCAGTGACGGCTAACTGGAAAGGTATCCAGACCGAAGCTAATCTGGCAACGCTTAAGACATCCGGTGGGAATCCCTTTGTTAGAATAGTAAGTAACGCAGCGCGTCAGGCATATTTTGAATTACAACAGGGGTATCAACCCACTTTGTTTTTTAATGATGAAGAAGCCGGATTTAATGCTGTTTCAGTTATCCTCTCAACCGTGAATTTTAGAGAAATTGAAAATGAATTTGGTGAATGTTTGACCCGTTTATACCCATATAATTTTGATGATATAAAACATGCAAGAGTACATTTTGATTTTGATGATGAATTCCCAACCATAGATGAAGAAGAGAAAGCACTCGCAAAATTACTGGATTATCTTAAAGTTGATGATAGTGTAAAAACGATTTATATATCAGGCCATACGGATTATAAAGGTACTGAATGTTATAACGATTCACTATCCGCAAGAAGAGCCTGGTATGTCTATGATTACTTAGTCCAAAGTGGTGTTGATCCGAGTATGCTCAGGATGGAGTTTAAAGGTGAGAGTTCACCTCTGGTAAAAGGAAAAGATGACATTTCAAGGGCAAAAAATCGTAGAGTTGAAGTTATTTTACAAAAATGACCATTTTTATACAGATACAAAGTCAATATAGTCTATAAGTAACTGAATAAAAACAGTTCATTGGAGAATTAAATCATGTCAGGGGAAAAAGAAATTGAAATTCGACGGATGATGCAGCAATTTGAGCATCAAATTTCAGAAATGAATAGTACTGAAATAACAAAAAGAGCTGGAGATATTAAGCAGGATGATTTTCTTAAGCTTGCCAGATCAATTTCAATTTTGAGAGCCAATTATTTAAAAGATATTCTCACACTGGCCAGAGTTGATGAGGATAAACTAACGACTAATCTCTGTCTTGAAACCCGCAAAGCTCGTATTGCTTATGAAGAAGCGGTGGAAAGTTTTGATCAGTTAAAACATGCACTTCAGCGTGGATATTTCAATTTAATCGAAAATTAACCTTACTTTTCAGCTTATTATTTATTAATTCAGTTAGGTATACTCAATGATATCTTTATCAATTGAGTTTCTTTATGACAGATTCCAAGGCTGATCGACGTGTTGCTTTAACCAGGCAAATCATGGACTTACTGGATAGCTGGGGAGCTGACGGCCAACAGAAAATTATTCTGCTGGGATTACCCGCAGATATGCGTTCACGAAAACTGGAACGTTATCGCCAGAATGAACCATTTCCTGATACCGATATCGTAAATGAACATTTAACGCATATTGTTGGAATCGCAGATGCTTTGCGAACCACTTATCCAAGAAATATAGAAATGTGTTCTCTTTGGTTAAAAAAACCACATAAACGATTTGCAAATCATTCCCCATTATCAGTCATGATAGAAAGAGGCCTTGAAGGGCTGGTGCTGGTTCGTTGTCAACTGGATTGTTCTTTTGCGTGGAACAGGTCTGGTTCGGCTTAAAGTTGAATATGGTGATAAAATTTAATTATTATTACTAAATAGTTATTTAAGTTTTCTATAAGCTATTACTTTAGTGATAGTATTGGTTGATTATCTACTCCATATTGGTTATAAATTAGTTCTAACCTAATATGAGTAATGTCATGGAACACCATTTAAATATATCAAAAGCAGCAAAATTGGTGGGTATTAGTCGCCATCAAATCCAAAAAGAAATTCAGGCTGGAAATCTTGTTGTTTTTGAAGGTGATATTTCAGTAAATTCATTGCTAGATTTTTATCCTCATGTGAAGCTGGATAATGAGAGAGAACTAAACAGAGTAGAGAGAATCCAGAATAATGCATTGTATAAAATTCAGATGGATTCCATACCTTCAGAAAAAGTCATGGCAGACCAGATTAATAAATTACAAATCAAATATCTGGAGTCACAACAGAAGGTACATGAATATGAAAGCCTGTTAATGGAAACTAAAAATAGGCTGGAAATTATGCAGAAAGATTGTGATCGTAGGCAGAAACAAACTTTAGCTGCATTTATTGGCTGGATGATGTCTCAATATCGACAATTTCATGGCTAGTAATTGATTGTTTTTACTGGTTTTACAGATCAAAACATCATTCTTTCCCTACGATCAGCTAAAAATGATAGATTCCTGATAATCCTTTAAGCTGTAAATACCTTAGTCGTTGCTAACTGGTAATTTGTTAGCTTATTAGGTGTAATAACATCATCCTGGAAAAATCAGTTGAGCGTGAAAAAGATGCGTAACAGATTGATGTGCCTGATAAACTCAAAAACATCGTAGTCAGCTGATTGGTGAAGACTGTATTTTTGAATTTATCAGCTGCATTAAGCTGTTACGTAGACTTTCATGATTCAACTGATTTTTCCAGGATCATATAACAAACAGCTTCAATAAACTTTATGAAATCTATTGACCTACTAGGTAAAACTCGATTTTTACCTTTTTTTCTGACTCAGTTTGCCGGTGCACTTAACGATAATTTATATAAAAATGGTTTAACTGTTTTTATTGCCTTTCAATCGGCTGCCATATCTCAATCTGAAAGTAATGATCTGGTCAATATTGCTGCTGGTTTATTTATTCTACCTTTCTTCCTGTTTTCAACAATTGCTGGTCAACTGGCTGATAAATATGAAAAATCATTTTTGATTTCTCGAATTAAACTTCTCGAAATACTGATCATGTTATTTGCCGGATTAGCTTTTTATTTAAACAGTACAGTGATGTTAATTGGATTGCTATTTTTAATGGGAACCCAGTCAGCACTATTTGGTCCGGTTAAGTACAGTCTGCTACCACAGGTATTAAATGATGATGAACTGGTTGGAGGAAATGCATTAGTCGAGTTTGGAACCTTTATTGCCATTTTACTGGGCCTTATAGCCGGAGTGTTGATAACCAGTATTGCAGATAATGGAACCTACTGGTTATCTGCAGCAGTCTTATTGATGGCTGTACTGGGTTATCTGGTCAGTTTAAAAATTCCAAAATTAAAACCCAATGCGCCTGATCTAAAAATTGATTTTCATCTTTTCAGCCAATTCATCCAAAGTTTTCGTTACGCAAAGGATAACCGAAGCGTCTTTTATTCGATTATGGGCATTTCCTGGTTCTGGTTTCTGGGCATTACCTATGTGACGCAATTGCCTAATTTTGTGCGTTACGAACTGGGTGGTAATGAACAGGTTTATGTTCTTCTACTGGCACTGTTTTCCATTGGAATCGGCGCAGGATCATTTCTGTGTGAAAAAATGTCAGGACGAATTGTTGAACTCGGCCTGGTACCCATTGGCTCTCTGGGATTGACCTTGTTTGGTATAGATATTTATTTTACTCAGCCTGCATCAGTCAGTAGCGAATTAATTTCGCCATGGATATTTGCCACTTCTGGCAATCATTTTCGAATAATGCTGGATATATTTTTACTTGGTGTATTCGGTGGGATATATATTGTGCCACTTTTTGCGCTTGTTCAGCAACGCTCTCCAGCCTCAAAACGTTCACGTATTATTGCAGCCAACAATGTTTTAAATGCATTATTTATGGTGGTTGCTACTGGTTTTAGTTTATTAGCCCTGTCTTCCGGATTAATTATCGCTGAACTTTTTCTTGTTATGTCGATAATGAATGCTGCTGTTGCTATATGGATTTTTGCGCTAATCCCTGAGTTTATTATGCGCCTGTTGGTCTGGTTATTAATTCATACCATTTATCGAGTCGGTAAAATTGAGTTAGATCGAATTCCAGATAAAGGCGGATGTGTGCTAGTGTGTAATCACGTAAGTTTTGTGGATGCATTGATACTAGCCGGTTGTATTAAGAGGCCTATTCGGTTTGTTATGTATTACAAAATATTCAATCTACCTGTTTTGTCTTTTATTTTTAAAACAGCGAATGCTATTCCAATTGCTGGTGCTCGTGAAAATCCACAGCTTATGAATGAAGCATTCGACAAAATATCCCTGGCGCTGCAGGAAGATGAAGTTGTCTGTATTTTTCCTGAAGGCAAAATTACTCAGGATGGAAATCTTAATCCCTTTAAATCAGGGGTGATGAAAATAATAGAAAAAAATCCAGTGCCTGTCGTACCACTAGCTTTACGAGGATTATGGGGTAGTTTTTTTAGTCGAAAACATGGTAATGCCATGAGCAAATGGTTTCCTAGAGGTTTATATAATCGCATCGAACTGGTGGCTGGAGAAGCTATTGCAGCTGACAATGTGACGTTAAAAGGCTTACAAAATAAAGTCAGTGAATTGTTTAATGGAAAATGATTTATCCGCTCGAAGCTATAGATTTAAGCTTTGACTCTAGAATAAGCAGATTGCCAGTAAGTTTCCGCTTCATTGTTTTTTAAACTCAAAAATCGAGGCAGGATGAACAGTAAATCGGATAATCTATTTATATACTTCAGTGAAAATGGATTTACACTTTGATTGGTATTTAAATCCACCAGAGTTCTTTCGACTCGCCTGCACACGGTACGTGTCACATGTAATTGAGCGACCCCGGTCGAACCTCCAGGGAGTATGAATTCTTTCAATGCTGGTAAACGGCTATTCAATGTATCAGCAATTTGACTGATGTGATCGACATGTTGATCTATAATCAATTGTCTGGAAGGTTGACATAACTCGGCTCCAAGATCGAACAGGTCGTGTTGAATATGTAAAAGTATATCGATAATATCCTGATCCTTTATCAGGCTGATGCAAAGTCCCGTTGACGCATTTAATTCATCGACTTCGCCGAGACACTGAATACGAATATCACTTTTAAGTAAACGGCTACCATCCGCCAACCCGGTAGTGCCATCATCTCCAGTCATGGTCACAATTTTAGAAAGTCGTTTACCCATTTAATCAGCCTTTGTTGGTATTTTACCTGTTCAGTATAATGATCCTGGAAAAATCAGTTAATCATGAAAGTCCAGGTAACAGCTTAATGCAGCTGATAAAATCAAAAACACGCTCTTCACCAATCAGCTGACTACGGTGTTTTTGTTTTGCCGGCAATTGCTCCTGCATTGCTCTAACTACAGCCATCCCTGGCTTAGACCAGGCACATCAATCTGTTACGCATCTTTTTCACGCTGAACTGATTTTTCTAGGATGATCAATCAAATTTAAAAACAATCCATATCAGCCTGTTATACATTTTTTTCAAGCCCAACTGATTCTTCCGGGTTGAATATTTTTACTGGTAATTATGGAAATAATATTTTACTCAGTATAATGCATAACTTATTTCCTGAAACCAGGGGAATTCTAATCAACTGATGACTTTTTTATTTAGAGACAATTGAAAACTTCTGTTACTCCAATCCGCTTACTGACTTTACTGGTAGTTAGCATTTTACTGTTACTGTTATTGATGGTGGGCGTGCTATTAACAGATACATTATTGAATATACGGCAAAATTTACAGCAGGCACCCACCTGGGTTTATATTCTGGTGTTTGCTGCGTTTGGATTGTTTTCCCTGTTCTCCGGATGGATGATCTGGCGTTTACTCAGGCCTAAAAAAAATACTGAAAACAATCAACCACCCCGGCATCCAGTTGATGAAGAAGGTTTGATAGAAAAATTACAGCAAAGTAAATCTACTGGTATTGATACAACTAAAGCTGAACAGGAATTATTGAATTTACGCCAGCGCCGTCAGGCCGGTAGTATTCATATTGCATTGTTTGGAGAAATTAGTAGTGGTAAATCCAGTTTAATAAAAGCGCTTTTACCGGATACAGATGTCGATATTTCGGTGAGTGGAGGAACAACACAAAATATTGATGAATACTGCTGGACCAGTCCAGCTGGCGACCAGTTGATATTGAGCGATATGCCCGGCTTAAATGAAGCGGGTACTGAACGAAATCTGTTATCACAGCAGGAAGCCATGCGCGCCCATCTGGTGATTTATGTTTGTGATGGTGATCTGACACGGAGTCAGCAACTCGAGCTGGAAAAATTAAAACAATTAAAAAAGCCGATTATTCTGGCATTGAACAAAACGGATCGATTATCTTCATTAGAGCTGGAGCAATTAACAGATCAATTGCAGAAAAGAAGTGAACAACTGGAAAATGGTGAATTTATTGCAATCTCTACTGGAGCTAGCCAACCGGTTGTGCGAATTAATTCTGATGGATCTGAAGAAACCTCATATAGACAATTGCCAGCTCAGTTAGATTCGTTGAAAATGGCTATACAGCGATCTATTGATAACAATGGTGCTAATCTGGAAAAACTTCGAGATAGTGCTGTATTTACTTTAATCTCTATTCAGTTGGATGAAGCACAATTATTGCTCCGTGAACAACAGGCAATGGATTTAACTCGCTCTTATGCCAAAAAGGCAGTTGTTGCAGCTATTGCAGCTATTACGCCGGGGTCAGATATTTTAATACAGGGATACCTGGCGACTCAGATGGTTAAAGAATTATCTGAGTTGTATCAGGTTCCAGTTCGAAAAGTAGATGTTGATCTACTGCTAAAATTAGTGCAAAAGCATGTACGAACCCATATTACCTTACTACTAGCTGTTGCTGGTAATGCCTTAAAGGCTTTTCCTGGTACAGGCACTTTAGCTGGCGGTGTTTTACATGCCATAGCCTATGGGTTTTTATTTGAAACATTAGGTAAGAGTTTAGCAAAATCATTACAGAGTCGGGGTGAATTACACCCTTTACAGGTAGCCAGTCAATTCGAGGATAATCTGGGTGAAAATATTAAAGCGTCTGCAGGGTTTTATACCAAACTGGCGCTCAAAGAATTCCAGCACAAAAACTGAAGATCAAACAGATTTAGTGGTTTCAGCAACTGAGGATGATGGCCAGGAAAATCTGGACCTGGCTTTAGAAAGCCTGCAGGAATTATTAAATGATAAACGTGTTCCTGATCAGGTTAGGCAGTCACTGGCTGAAGATTATGCAGAAGTTGAAGAAATGCTAACCCGTATACAGCAGGGGCAATTGTATATCGCTGTGTTCGGTCGTGTTAGTGTGGGAAAATCAGCTTTATTAAATGCTTTACTCGGTGAAAAGAAGTTTTCTACCAGTCCTTTGCATGGCGAAACAAAAACTGCCCAGCAGGGGCAGTGGCAGGAATATGAGAGTGGTAATATATTTTTGATAGATACTCCCGGTATCAATGAAATTGAAGGTGAAGAACGTGAACAGCTGGCAAAGGATGTTGCATCTCGAGCTGAGCTGGTTTTATTTGTTGTCGATGGTGATTTAACTGATACTGAAGTAAATGCATTGCGTACTATCGCTGCTTTTCATCGCCCCATCATGCTGGTTTTGAATAAAATTGATCGTTATCAGTCTCAGCAAAGAGAAACTTTATTTGAATCTCTACAGTTGCATAGCCAGGGTATTGTTGAGCAACGTAATATTGTGGGTGCTGCGGCTGATCCTGCTGAGCAGATTATTATTCAGCTCGATGAAAATGGTATTGAAACAGAAAGTACCCGAAAACCAGCTCCTGATGTGGCTGATGTGCGCTCAAGATTGTGGGAGATTTTACAGCATGAGGGGAAAACTTTATCAGCATTAAATGCCTCTTTATTTGCCGGACAATTAACAGATCAGGTTGGTCAAAGTATTATCCTGGCCAGACGGCAAGTCGGCCAGAAAATAATCCATAGTTACTGTGCTGCAAAAGGGGTCTCAGTAGCTTTTAATCCGATTCCTGTAGCCGATCTGGTTGCTGCTGCTATGGTCGATGTTTCAATGGTTATTCATTTATCTAAAGTATTTGGTTTACCCATATCGAAAACTGAAGCTGGCAGCTTAATAAAAACTATTGGGTCTCAGATGCTATTGTTAATGGGCACAGTATGGGCAGTCAATTTTGTATCATCCGCTTTAAAATTGGGCACAACAGGGTTATCTGCAATGGTTACCGGTGGTGCTCAGGCAGCCGTTGCTTACTATAGTACCTATGTGGTAGGACAGGCCGCAGAACAATATCTGGCTCATGGGAAATCCTGGGGAGAGGGGGGGCCTAAATATGTGGTTAGAGAAATACTTGATAATCTGGATCGGGAATCCATTATGGAACAGGCAAAACAGGATATTAAAAAAAGATTGAGTAATGCCTGAATGACTGTTTTACTCAGCAGAATCAATAATCTGAAATATAATGAGAGTATTTAATGCTAGGCCTGTTTGGAAATAAACCTGTATTAGAGGAAAGTCAGTCCCAATGGCTTTTCGATGTGTATGCCTGGTCGCTGGATAATTTTGATGCCAGTGTTTTTTTTCAACATACTGTTCTGGTGTTACCAACCAATGAGTTTTTTCCCGGCAGAGTCGATAGCCAACAGGGAATGGCTGAATTAATTTTTGACCGGGTAAAAACTTATGCGGGGATTTCACATTGGCCAACTTCGGTTGCCGATCAAAGTATTTGTAACTTACAGTCTACCCCTCGTCTTGAGATAAACGGGGCTTTGCGTGATCCACTTGCTGCAATGAATGATTCTATTCCTGAGGAGCAGCGCTTACTGATTCCTTACAACCCTCAGCAAGTCAGTAATCCTGAAGCTATGGTTGCAAGTTTCGCTCATACAGTGTCTCATTTTCTCGGGCAAATGGCGAAACAGGCGCCACCGGGTGGTACCGAGTACTGGCCTCATGTTACCGAAGTTCTGGCAGCTTATCTGGGGTTTGGGCTTATGTTTGCGAATAGTGCTTATACTTTTCGTGGTAGTTGCGCAAGCTGTTACAATCCCAATGCAGTACGTGATGCCTATCTTACCGAACAACAGTCTGTTTATTCACTGGCTATTTTTTCGGTACTTAAGGAAATTCCCAATAATCAGGTGACACCACATCTTAAAGGGCATTTACGCGGTTTTTATAAAAAAGCCATTAAAGAAATAAAACAGCGAAGCGATGATCTGGCGGTACTACAGAAATATAAACCTGGAATCCGCAGTTGACCGCTCGCAATAGACGTTAACCCACTGTTTCATAAACCATGACAGTTGATGTGTATAATCACCCAATTGGTGAATCCAGCTACGAACTGAATTGCAGGTTTGAGGCGGCGTATCTCTTCGTTGTAACTCCTTGATCTACACCACCTCAAACGCACAATCAGCTCGTCCAACTGCGGATTCTAGGATAAAGGATTAGCCGCATCATCATTGGCTCAGGTATAATAGTTGAAAATAAGGGGGAAAATTTATGTACAGTTTTAATGTAATTATTGATGCTACTATGGAAGAGGCTGAAGCAAAAGTCAGAAAGGCTCTGCAAGCGGAAGGATTTGGTGTTTTGACTGAAATAGATGTCCAGAAAGTCATGAAAGCCAAATTAGATATTGATAGAACTGGCTATAAAATATTAGGTGCCTGTAATCCACAGCTGGCTCATCAGGCTATTGATGCTGAGCCTGATATTGGGTTATTACTTCCCTGTAATGTTCTAATTCGTGAAGAAAACGGCCAGGTTAATGTAGGCTTTATGGACCCTGTTGCTGTTCTGGGGATGATAGATAATGCGCAAATCGCTGAAGTTGCTCCATTAGTGAAGAGCAAACTGGAAAAAGTAGCCGCAAGTCTTTAATAGCAAGGATTAATTGTTACTAAAGCTCATTGAAATTCGGCTGGTAATTTTGATAGATAAGGTTTTAGTTTTAAATCACTGCCGATTACATGGTCAACAACCCAGCTTCTGATAAGGCCGACCAGTGGTTGCAGGTCATCAATATCGACAGAATGCGATTGAGGTTCATCATCCAGTAGCATCTCTAATTCGCTATCGGTGATTTCTTCTTCATTTCCCTTATCATCTTCAGAATGATCAATACCCAGTATCTTATCAAGCTGATCTTTAATATCGAATAAATCCAGCATGATTTGTTTATGCTCCTGCTTATGTTTCTCCAGCTCGGGGTATCTGATTTTTTGCTGGATTACTTCTTCGTGCTCGAAATGGGTTTGCGTATAATCAACCAGATGAGCGAGTGTTTCGACAAGAATGTCATGATTTTCTTTCGAGTTAACAGCAACTTCTATAGCATTAAGCTGTTCTATCAGGTACTTGTGTTCTTTGTCGATAAGGTTATTGGAGACACTTAATTGATCACGCCAGATAATAGTCATTAGATTTCTCTTTAAATTTAAATGATGACTGCTCGGTTAAATAAAATTATATAATGCTCAAATAGTGATAATGGTTAAAAAAGTTTATAATTGAACGATTAAGCAATAGCGATTATTTATCATTCTTCCAGTTTTAAAGCTGATTTAAAGCTTCTTTCTCAATATAAATAATAGCAGCTACAATATTTTTTTCGTGAAAAGATAACAGGAATGTCCAGTTTTATTGCCGATATCTTTTAACGAATCTTTTTAATATTTCTCTGGCATAAGGCGTATCTTCTTTACTTACGGCCTCGATAAGATGCTCTGCTTCATGTGGTTTGAAATAACCATGGTGTTTATAAGCATGTATTCTTAAAATAAAACCTTCACTATCTCCTTCAGGGTGAAATTGAGTGGCATATACATTTTTTCCCAGTCTAAACATTTGAACGGGACATCTTGAGCCGGTCATTAACAGAGTTGCGCCTGGTGGTATGTTGTCACAAGCTTCCTTATGACCAAGCAATACAGAAATTTCTGCAGGAAAATCGCTGAGTAAAATATCTTTCTTTCCCTCCTCTGTTATTTTTAATTTTACACATCCCACTGGCTCTGCGTATTTTGATGAGATTGAGGTACCCAGATAAGAGCCCAGTAAGCCGTTTCCTGAACAAGCACCAAGAAATGGGAAGTCTTTCTTGATGATTTCATCAAACAACAAATTAAATTCCGATTCAATTTGTTTTTGAATAGCCGTTTTTTTATCAATGGGAGTACTAATATCAAATGGACTTCCACCTACGATTATGGCGCAATAATCTGTCAGATTTAATTGAGGGATACCATTTTTTTCAATTCGAATTCGCCTTACCTGATTTTCCAGTAAATTTCCGTACTTTAAGATGGCAGCATATTCATTATCTGAGGTATCGTCTTCAGGACGTAATTGTAAAATCAGTAAGGGTTTTGAAATTGACATATTGAAAATAAATACAGCTAAATAATTTTATCTATCGACAAGTGTTATAAATAAGCAAAATAGCATTATCCTGTATAAGTTAAGTAAATAGCAAAAAATCATATTTTATTAAGAAGTATAGATGAACACTATTTACATCCATTAATGATCTATACTCTATAAAACCAGATAATTATGACTGCAGTTATTTAAAGGTATCTATCAATATTGTGATTTATATAAAACCTTATCTACAAAACAGGATTGTTAAATGAATACTTCCTGGAGATACCTTGCAGTTATTGGGCTGGTTTTTCTGAGTGGTTGTGAACAGAATCAACCGGAGTTGCTTACTGGTAAGCAGCTATATGAATATTATTGTGCCGGTTGTCACCAGAAAACCGGGGTAGGAAAGGTCTTTTTAGGTGTCCCCGGTAATAAAGATACTGATTTACCTGATTATCAAATTGCTCATAAAATCAGAGGAACAGGAGAGAGGAGCACTGATGAAAAAATGCCGGTTTTTGAAAATTTAACTGCCCAGGAAGCAGCAAAAATTTCGGCATATTTAAAAACACTGAAATAACTGAAGATTTTTTTAACAGAAATCAACAAATTCATCAATTTCAATAAATTAAGTATAGAGATGATGTATAAGTATAGAGATAAAAATATCTGGTAAAGGGTAATCCGTGATTTTCTTGCTGCGGGTTAATGAATATCCACAAACTACTTTAAACATATGAGGATAAGGCATTGGAATTTATTACTTGGCGTGAAGAATATAATTTGGGCGATGCTCTAATTGATGCTCAGCATAAGACTTTTTTTAATTTGGTGAAAGATCTGGTTAATATGAATCAGGTTAAGGGGCAAAAACTGGATGTTAAACAAGTCGTTGATTTTCTGGTCGATTATGTAGCCATGCATTTCCAGGCTGAAGAAGCTTTAATGTCACGTATTAATTATCCCCAGCTCGCAGAGCATCAGCTTGTGCATGTATCTTTTACCAAAAAAGTTAATGAAGTAGTACAACAGGTCAGAGAAAATCCTGAATCAATAAGTCTTGAAGATTTATTAACAATTACTCAGGGGTGGTTTCTTGATCATATCCTTGAAGAAGATATTAAATTGAAAGACTGGGTCAAAGCAGATTAAGCTTGAATTGATCAGTGAACAAATCCTGGTTGGAAACAGGAGGCATCTGATTGGATACCTCCTTGTGTTACAAAATTCTTATTTGATTAACTGCCAGGTGTAAAACTCAATTCAAATGCTCCATCCCAGTTTTCTCCATTGGGATAAACCGTGTTCAGGTAAGTTGCATTTTGTAGTGCGGTAGATCTCCAGTCCAAAGGGTTTGTTCCCTGATTTTGTTCCTGTTCAGCAAAACCATCTCTAAATACTGCATTCAGCAATTCTACGCAGCTGGAATCGATCTCACTACAGATATCACCCGTAAAATAATTGCTATCTAACTCCAGCGCTGTGATGATGAAATCCAGTGAAGGATTAAAAGGAACCCAGCTACCACCACTTTCAGCTGTAGAACGCCCACCCTGATAGCTTGCTGAAGTGATGTTTTTATTAATATATTCCCAGTCTGAACTATCAGTAAAATAATAAACATCATTTTTCGTGAACAGGTAATTACCTAAATGATTATTGAGTTCAGCATTGAGCACTAATGGCAGTGACATTTGTTGAATCTCTTCAATGGCAGCGCCATTACCAGCCATGTCTGAAACGGTATAAAACTGGATATCGGGGATTTCACTAATCGACTCAACAGCTTTAAACTGAGCATTCATTTTGATCATCCCTCGAGCCGTATAAACCTGACCTAATACACTGGCATTTAAATCTTTTGTAATCTCGATACGCATACCATCGGCCCATGGATTATTTTCATCAAATTGAAGAAACATATCGGCTCGACGATTATTTTCATCGAAATCAAAATCCATACGCATATTTACAGGGTCCTCCGGATCAATATCATGACCGAGGAATTCAATGGAGGTAATCACCATTTTACCTTCTACATTATCATCACTTGTGGTGCTCCAGGAGATATAAAATTCAGGAATCGAATTTGAAGTGGGTGGGTTGGCTCTGTTATATCCATAATACATACGGGCAGTGATCTGACTATCTGAATCATCCGTAATACTATAATGCGTAGGTTCAGAAGGATCATAGTTATCTGTCTGAATATCATTGTCTGATTCTATGATGCCTGTATTGTGTGGGATAATATCTGCAATATCGATAATAAGATCAGCGATACAGGTCCAGGTAGCCATAGTTGAAACCAGAAATCGGGTTGTTTTATATCCATTTTCGAATAAATCATCTTCATTTTCATTGCCTGGATATGAGCAGGGCGTTCCAGTTGACGCTTTGTTAGCCTGCATAGATTTAAATGCTACAGAGCTGTTTTGTACGGTTAAACCACCGGTCAGGCTATCGGGTAATTGTAAATCCAGTGATAAACTGTCTTTGCCTGTATTCGATGTATCATCAGTTTCTGCACAACCAGCAAGCAGTATGAAACTGGAAAGAATAAGAGGGATGATGAAAATTTTATTTAGCATTTTTGTGACTCCATGTTTAAGTGTAATGGTGAAGAGACACTTAATGTTTCAGCTTTTGAAAATTAATTAGCAGGACAGTATCAGCACTATTAAATTTCAAATTATTTTCAAATAGTGTCAGTTTTTCTGTCAATTAATAGTAAAGCCATATTTTTTTACAATATTATGAATAGATTATTGCTACTGTTATTCGTTATTAGTACTTATGCTGGTGCAGATCAACAGCTCTTAAGCGGTGAACAATCCTCTCAGTTTATCAGTTACTGGAAATCCCATGTCATTACTGCTGAGCAGGATGATCGAATAAAATTTGCTGAAAGTGTTTATCATCGATTATTACGTGCCTGGGATAGTTCAAGGCTCGAACCCGGATTGTTCGTTGTTGATTCACAATCGGGTCCATGGGCCGCCTCTCTGGTCGATGGTAATATCCTGTTGAGTATACAGGCGCTTGATACCATTAATAGTTTTGGGGCTCGACGGGCAGAGCATCTGCTGGCTTTTGTGCTGGCGCATGAACTGGCTCACCAACGCTCAGATGATTTATGGCAACATCGTTTTTTTAACCTGGATCATCAACAGCAGCAATCGATTGAATTACAGTTAGACAGGCGTGTACTGGCTGAAATGGAAGAGAAAGAAGCACGTGCCGATCATGATGGCCTGGTGTTAATGTCCAGTGTTGGTTTTAATCCTTATTTAGTCGTCGGAAAAAAAGATTTTTTTACTGAATGGGTTGAAAATATCTGGAAACAACCCTGTGATCAACAGCAGGATTCAGTCATCTCGAATGCCTGTCAGCAGGCAAAAGCACGGGCTTTAAGAACCTATTCGAAGCTTGATCTCATCGTTAGCCAATCAAGTCTTTATGAGCTAGGGGTTCAGGCTTTAGTGGCGGCTAACTATACTAAAGCGAGATACTATTTTACCCAGTATGGGCGTGATTTTCCTAATCGCGCTGTGATGTCAGCATTAGGATTAAGTTACCTGGCTGAGGCAATTGAATTAGGAAAAAAATTGAATCAGCAGGGAGTGCTGCATTCTACTGGTTTCTATTATCCATTATTACTGGATGCAACTGCGGGTATTGAGCCCCGTAACCCGGATATCATGAAACGTACTGCGGTTGATCAATATGCGCAGAAACAAAAGAAAAAAATCAATCAGTTAGTCGATCAGGCGCTATCCTATTATGAAAAAGCAATCAAACTGCAACCTGAATATAAAAATAGTTATCTGGCCCTGGCTTCTGCCTATTTAATAAAAGAAAACCAGTTTATGGTGCGCGGTGTATTACAGGGTCGCTATCAACCTCGTTTTGGTAAAGATCCATGTTCAGAAATGTTGCTGGCACTTACTACTGCATTAGAAGGTAATACTGAAAAGGCGATTGACTCACTTAAGGCGATACTGAAAGCCAGCTTTTCAAATACTTCAAAGGATGAAATGCAAACTGACCTGCTTCAATACAGTGTTATTTTTAATTTAACCGAGTTATTAAATAGTCAAGAAATGGCAATGGAAGCTAAACAACAATGGAAACAGTTTGCCAGGTCTGCGCAGAAAAAGGGCGATGCCCACCTTTTTCGACTGGCACTGGCGCATCTGGAAAATAAGAAAACTGAAACTAAATCCGTGTTAAAGCATTCTCCCAATATAAATGGCTTACGACCTGGAAATAAAAAAACTCGTGATGATTCCGGTCATACTCTTAATGAACTATGGATAGAGGGCGAGCAATTTTATGTGTATAACTATAATAATGGGGCTCAATTTATCACAGGAATTGATGGCAAAATTATCAGTGCCAGTCAACAGGCAGGTAAAGTTAGTATCGAGAATTTATTTAAACCGGGAGATGATGCTAAGCGGTTGATCAAAACACTGGGAGTGCCTAGTCGACGAATAAATCTGGTGGCAGGTGAATATCTGGCTTATGATCAATATGGTTTTGCTCTAAAAGTAGATGAAAATGAAATAAAAGGCTGGTTTTTATACCAGTAAGAGTTTTAGACTAAAAAGTATATGATTGATACGCAAAAACAGGGAGATACACAACTTGCCCGTTTAGCAGCTGATGGCGACAGGACTGCTCGTCATACTGTTAATGAAAAATTACATCCATTAATTGAATATCACACGAATAAATGGTGTCAGCGATTCTGTCATGAAAACCGTTTTATCTATCGTTGCAGTTTAACTCATTCAGTTGGCAGCCATAAATCTGATGCCATGTTATGCGAATGGGGGAATGCCAGTTATGGCTGGATGCTAAATGATCTGGGTAGCACTCAACGTTTACTGAAATATGATGGGCGAAACGGTGCGGGTTTATTTGACTATTGCTATCGAATAGCTAACTCATTGCCTTTTTATGAGCGTTGGAAAGACTGGCGATTTGGCAGGCGCGTTCATGTTCCCACCTATATTCAGGATATATCACCTCAGGCAGCTGGTGTTTTTTACGGATTGCGTGCTCACCATGAATTAGCATTAATTGCTCAGCACCTGGCTTTATCATTGCAGCAGGTGGAAACTATAACGCATCAGATTATCAATAGTCTGACGCAACGCAATCGATTGTATTTACTTGATCCTCCTGTTATCCAGTCCTTAACGACTCAAGCAGATGAAGAAAATGATGAGCCAGAACAGCAGGAAATACCCTGCTGGGATGAAGCTATTGAAACACAACAGCAAAAGGAGACACTACAACAGGCCTGGTCTGAATTAAATGCACTGGAACAATATGTTCTGGAAGCTTTGGTTATTGATGAAATGGATGCTCAATCCCTGCTACAGGTTTTATTAAAGATGGATTTAACTATAAAAAAAGGTGTCAGTGCAAAGCAAACTACAGTTCAGCAATTGTATTATTTTAAGCGTAAAACTCTCAATAAACTGGAGAAAATTTTAAATGATTAAAATTTTCAAAATGATGAATAATTTGTGTCTTATTATGAATAACACAGATTTTATTCTAACGAGAAAAAAATGGTTGATTCCAGTATGAAACACCCTGATGATATTGAATTGACAGATTATCTGAAGAATCCGGATTCATCTGATTATCAAGCTGTTAGTTTGCATCTGGCTGTTTGTGAAATGTGTAGAAAACAGTTAAATATGATGCAACAGTTAAAGCTGAATGCGAGTAATTTAAACTCTCAGCATTGTGATAAAGAGCAACAGCAGAAGGTAGACAGCTTTATTTATGGGAATTTATCTGCGGAACAGAGTGGGAGCTTAAGAGATGAGATTAAAAATGACCCCATCGCATTGAAATCAGCCCTGCATAGTCTTTCTCAACAAATCAATAAATACCCGATAGATAAAACTCAACAAGAGTTAAAACCAAAATCTGATCAAACCTGGACAGTTGCATGGTTTCAAAAAATGGTATCCAGCTGGTTTAGCATTCCTGTCACTGCAGTCATGACAATGATTCTGACTATGACAATTATGCAGTTCCCGGATATATTAAACGGACAGCAAAAAAGAATTGATATTGCAAGTTATCAGGATGATAAAAATATACGCTTTGTATCGCAAAAGCAATTACCCGGTATTGGATTTTTTTCCAGTGCTAATCAACAATCAGAACCTTATCAAGGAGTCAGTATTTCTGTAATCAATGCTCAGCAGCTCAAACTTGAATGGCAGCCGGTACAACATGCCATTGACTATACTTTATCAATAAATCGATATAGTGATGGTAAAAAAATATTACATGATAAAAAAGTTCTATCCCAACCTGAGACAACTGTATTATTAAATGAAGAAGACTTTAATCAGCGTTTTGAATGGACATTATCCGGAAATACGACTGAGCAGAAAACTTTTATTACATCGGGTGGTTTTGTACTCACCAGGAATAAAAATTGATGATAAGTAATAAGCAATTGATCAAGTTGTGTCTGTTGGCAATGCTTGCGGTTATGCAGCCGGGCTTTGCACAATCACGTGGTATTGGCATGGTATCTCAGGAAGTAGAAAATCGAACTCCGTTTAAAGGGGGGTACTATCGAGCTCTGGTAATCGGTAACAGTATTTACCAGAACAAAGTGGGTGAGTGGCCTTCACTGAAAACAGCAGTTTCCGATGCAAGAGCAATCAGCGATGTATTGATTAATCAATATGGTTTCAGTGATGTTGAAACACTGGAAAATGCAACCCGTCGGGATGTATTAAAAGCACTAGATGAATTATCTAAAAAGGCTTTACCGGATGATAATATCCTGGTGTATTACGCCGGTCATGGTTTTATGGATAATGATAGTAACCGTGGTTACTGGGTACCCGTTGATGCAGAAGGTAATGACAGTTCAACATTTTTAAGAAATTCGACAATTCGTGATGAGCTTAATCTGATTGCTTCACGTTCAAAACATACCTTATTAATTTCAGATTCCTGTTTTAGTGGCACACTGTTACGTGAAGGTACTCGTGGTATCAGGCAGCAGGGAGATAGCGAAAAATATTTTAAAAAAGTTTCAAATAAAAAAAGCGTTCAAATTATGACAGCCGGTGGTGTCGAATTTGTTGATGATAATTATCAATCTTCCGGACATTCTCCTTTCACTTATTTTTTACTGAATGAACTAAAAAATAATGATCGGAAAATGTTAACGGTTAGTGAATTATCAGATAATGTTATAAAAACAGTAGCCAATAACGTTGAACAAACTCCTGAAGCAGGGGTCTTGCAGGGAGCAGGTGATGAGCTGGGCGAATTTATTTTTATTAAATTGAATGTACAGCTTGAAGGTATTGATCCGCAGAATGTTAAAGTTGATGTTAATGTTTTACCAGCAAAGAATTTGGCTACAGAAAACACTAAGCCATCAATTAAGCTAAAGCTTGAAGAAATCAAAACAGAAGTTAATAAAGCTCAACCTGTTACTGATAAACCCCATTTACCCATTCCTACTTTATAAAGGAATAATAGATGAAATTAATCAATAAATATTTTTGTACTGGTAGTTTTTTAATGCTGCTGTCTTTTACTCTACAGGCACAGAACAACCTGAGTCTTGGCGTGGTATTGAATGGGACTGGTTGGAGTGGGGATAATAGCCTCGATAATAGTAATTTTAAAAGTGATAAAGGGAGTCAGTTTGGACTGAGCGTCAGTTATAGTCGGAATAAATTTTACGCAGGAATTAGTTTGCAGGGGGGAGAGTATCAATTTGATAAAACAGGGCCAGAGCAAATCACGTCAACAGGAAATTCACAAACTAATGCGGTTAAACTTAATCATAGTGACCTGGATATTTTAGCTGGTTATTATTTCTGGCAAAAAATATCACTCTTTGTCGACTTAAAAGCTGCAGGAAGTGAATGGTTGAATAATGGTTATGAACAAAATTTCACCGGACTGGGCTTTGGCGTTTCAGGATATCATCCACTTGATGAAAAATGGACTTTGTATGGGTCATGGGGATTTGTTGTCGGGAAAAATAAAGAATCAGATGAGACCGAACTGGGAGATGGAAGCAGTAATGCATTAATTTTGGGTGCTAATTATAAACTCAGTAAAAATGATCGTATTAGCATGGGGATGAAAATTCGTAATTTCCGCTTTGACTATGATACAGGGCCAGAGCAGGAATATTCTCTGAATGGTTTGTTTGTTGGTTACAATCATGTCTTTTCTTTCTAATCAACTCCTGCTTGCATCAATATGCTTAAGCCTGTTTTCTCATGTTCAGGCGGATTCTCTATCCTCAAATCATCAAACAGAAAGTATTCAAGTTGAAATAACGACTCATCTTGGTGATGCACAGACTTTTATAAAAGGAGATAGCATTTCTTTTTTATTATCGTTAAATAAAGCTTCATATATCTATCTTTTTTATGAGGATGCTGATGGTCAGATTTTACAACTGGTACCAAACTACAGGCAAAGCAATAATTTTTTTCAACAGGGTTTTTTTATGACGATTCCTGATAATGAAGCGGGTTTCAAATTTATCGTTCAGGCACCTTTTGGTAATGATAAGTTATGGGTATTTGCCGTGGATAATCCAGTTCCTGAATTTTCTGTTTCAGCTAAAGAAAAAGACTTGAAATTGCTCGATCTTAGTTTGTCAAAAATCAAACAAATAATTAAAAACCAGGCCATAAAATATTATGGATCTAATCAATTAGTCATAAAAACGAAAGCTCGATAACTTCAGCTTTAACTGAATTTTCCGGTTGAATAATCCTGGGTTCCTCAGTTGACCGCTCAAAATAGAGGTTAAGCCACTGTTACATATTTTATGTCAGGCATAAAAAAGACCGCCAGAAGGCGGTCTAAAATACCATTTCAGCTCGTTATAATTAAAAGAGTTGAGCTGGGTAATCTACACCAGGTATATCGACACACATAGCTATCATCATTTCATTATCTTCATCTTCTTAAGATATGACATTGCCATACATAAAGTCCGTTAACATCAAAATCAGCCGCAATTGAAATGATTTCTCCGGAATAAGTGATGACAGTATCTTTCCAGCCATCATCCCTGTATGGTCAACCGTACCCAGCACAAAAGCAAACAAAGCTGGTCAATCTGACCAGCTGTTTTTAGCAGTTGCTAACTTTTTCACCCAAAATTTCTCCTTCGATATAAATCGAAATTTCAATTTTTAAAACTGTCATGAAACACGACCAATAAAGCTAAAATTTACTTAATTTTTTAAAATTCCTTCCCCCACATCTCAGGAATTTTAGTAAATTCGGCGTGTTTCCAGTTTTTATTGCATATATTCAACCCTTAAGACAAGTCGATGGATTTGTTTATTTGCAGATATTCCTTAAATTGACTACTGGATATCTTTCTTAAATAATAAAACACATGTACAGCTTCAATAATCTATTGATCATGACATTCTGTAAATTAAGCATAGGTAGCATTTCTTATGCGTACTAAAGTGCAATCGAAGGTAGAAAAACATGTAGTATATGCTGATGTATTTGACATTCTACTGAAAAAAACAGGGTTTTTTATAAAAAAATCAAATAGATAGTTTGGATTGGGTCTGTAGACTGACTCGTGTAGAATATCCCCTTTTATAAATGCACGAGAAGTGAGTAAAACACGTGAGTAAATCTACCAGTAGTCCATTCGAGTTAGCATTAAATGATCGAATTCTTTTTCTGGACGGTGCTATGGGCACGATGATTCAGGCCTATGAGCTGGCAGAAGATGACTATCGTGGAGAGCGCTTTGCAGACTGGCCTTCATCAGTCAAAGGTAACAATGATTTACTATCTCTGACTCAACCGCAAATTATAAGAGATATTCACAAAGCATATCTGGATGTCGGTGCTGATATCATTGAAACGAATACTTTTAATGCAAATCGAATTTCCATGACAGACTATCAAATGGAAGATTTATGCTTTGAAATTAATAAAACATCTGCACAGATTGCCCGTGCTATAGCCGACGAAGTATCTGCTTCTACACCCGATAAACCCAGATTTGTAGCGGGTGTATTAGGGCCGACAAGTCGAACTGCATCATTATCACCTGATGTAAATGACCCCGGCTTTAGAAATATTAGTTTCATGGATCTGGTTGATATCTACTCTGAGGCGACCCGGGGATTAATGGATGGTGGTGTTGACCTGCTACTGATTGAAACGATTTTTGATACTCTGAATGCTAAAGCGGCTGCATTTGCTGTACAGGCAGTATTTGATGAACGTGGTGAAACTTTACCGATCATGATTTCCGGCACTATCACTGATGCTTCCGGACGCACATTGTCTGGTCAAACGACCGAAGCATTCTGGACCAGTCTGAAACATGTTGAACCAGTATCGATAGGTTTGAATTGTGCTCTTGGGCCAAAGGAATTGCGTCAATATGTTGAAACATTATCATCGATTGCCAATACCCATGTTTCGGCTCATCCAAATGCTGGCTTACCGAATGAATTTGGTGAATATGATGAATCACCGGAAGATGTCGCTGCTGAAATTGAAGAATGGGCAAAAAGTGGCTTTCTGAATATTGTTGGAGGTTGCTGCGGTACTTCACCTGCACATATTGAAGCTATAGTTCAGGCCGTTTCCAAATATCCCCCTCGTCAAATTCCACAATTTCCTGTTGCCTGTCAACTATCGGGTCTGGAGCCATTTAGTATTTCCAGTGATAGTTTGTTTGTGAATGTAGGTGAACGTACGAATGTGACTGGTTCAGCTATTTTTAAACGTTTGATCATGGAAGGTGATTTTGACAAGGCCCTCGATGTTGCCAGACAACAGGTAGAAAATGGTGCTCAGATTATCGATGTCAATATGGATGAAGGATTGCTCGAATCAAAGGAGGCAATGGTTCGTTTTCTACACTTAATTGCCAGTGAACCTGATATTGCCCGAGTCCCGATTATGATCGATTCCTCTAAATGGGAAATTATCGAAGCCGGGCTGCAGTGTATTCAGGGTAAGGGGGTGGTTAATTCAATCAGTTTGAAAGAAGGTGAAGCCAAATTTATTGAATACGCAAAAAAAGTTAAACGCTATGGCGCGGCGGCTATTGTTATGGCTTTTGATGAAGAAGGCCAGGCCGATACAGCGGCTCGTAAAAAAGAAATCTGTAAAAGAGCTTATGATATTTTAACCCTGCAGGTTGGTTTTCCTGCTGAAGATATTATTTTTGACCCCAATATCTTTGCCATTGCCACTGGAATAGAGGAACACAATAATTATGCGGCCGACTTTATAGAAGCAATAAAATATATTAAGGCTGAATTACCTCATGCATTAATTAGTGGTGGCGTATCGAATGTTTCATTTTCGTTTCGCGGCAATAATCCTGTCCGTGAAGCTATTCATGCTGTTTTTCTATATCACGCGGTAAAAGCTGGTATGGATATGGGGATAGTGAATGCGGGGCAGTTAGCAATATATTCTGATATTCCTGTGGAATTGAAGGATAAAGTCGAAGATGTTGTACTCAATACAAGTGATGGCGCTACCGAGGCATTACTTGATATTGCTGATAAGTACCGGGGTGATGGAAAAAAAGTAGAGGATAAAGAGGATCAACAGTGGCGTAGTTATGATGTCAATAAGCGTCTTGAACATGCTCTTGTTAAAGGCATTACTGAATTCATTGAACAGGATACTGAAGAGGCACGAGTAAATTTTGCCGCTTCACTGGAAGTGATTGAAGGTCCATTAATGGATGGAATGAATGTTGTTGGAGACCTGTTTGGAGAGGGTAAGATGTTTCTGCCTCAGGTTGTTAAATCTGCCCGTGTAATGAAACAGGCCGTTGCTTATCTGATGCCTTATCTTGAGGCCGAAAAAAGCGGTGACATGAAAACTAATGGCAAGATATTGATGGCCACTGTTAAAGGTGATGTACATGATATCGGTAAAAATATAGTCGGTGTCGTGTTGCAGTGTAATAACTTTGAAATTATCGATTTAGGTGTCATGGTCCCTGCCGAAAAAATTCTGCAAACAGCTCGAGCTGAAAATGTCGATATTATTGGATTATCAGGATTGATTACACCGTCACTGGATGAAATGGTTCATGTAGCTAAAGAAATGCAACGACAGGATTTCAAACTTCCTTTAATGATTGGAGGGGCGACCACTTCACGAGTTCATACTGCGGTAAAAATTGATCCGAATTATCATAATGAAACCGTCATCTATGTGAAAGATGCATCCCGTGCTGTTGGCGTTGCCAGTGCATTATTGAGTGAGCTTCATGGAAAAAAACTTCGTCAGGATTTAAGCGAAGAATATACTCATGTTCGGGAGCATCATGCCGGAAAACAATCACGTAAGAAATTTGTGACTTTGCAACAGGCTCGTGAAAATAGAACAAAGATAGACTGGTCATCCTATCAACCACCGAAACCGCAAAATCCAGGATTGACAGTTCTTGATGATATAGACTTATCTGAATTAGTGGACTACATAGACTGGACACCTTTTTTCCAGGCCTGGGAACTGGCGGGGCGTTACCCCCGGATTTTACAGGATGAAGTTGTTGGTGAAGAGGCGAGTAAATTATTTGAAGATGCTCAGCAGCTATTAACTCAGATAGTAGAAAATAAATTACTTCGTGCTAAAGCAGTCTTTGGTATTTATCCTGCCAGATCCCGTGATGAAGATATTGTGCTTTTCAGCGATGATTCCTATTCCGAGTCACTCATGACATTGCATCATCTACGTCAACAGAATGAAAAACCACCCGGTAAACCAAATCAATGTTTATCCGATTTTATAGCACCTGAAGAAACTGGTTTAAATGATTATCTGGGGGCCTTTGCGGTTACTGCAGGTATAGGTCTGGAGCAAATAGTAGAAAAGTTTGAAGCGGCTCATGATGACTATTCAGCCATCATAGCGAAAGCGCTGGCGGATCGTCTAGCTGAAGCTGCAGCAGAGTGGCTACATGCCAGAATTCGCAAAACTGACTGGGGTTATGCCACCGAAGAAGTACTGGATAATGATGCATTAATTAAAGAAAAGTATCAGGGCATTCGGCCTGCGCCTGGTTATCCGGCCTGTCCTGATCACACTGAAAAAGCACTGTTATGGCAATTGATTGAACCTGATAAAAATATTGGCATTAGCATCACAGAATCTTATGCCATGTTACCGATGGCGTCTGTTTCGGGCTTTTATTATTCACACCCGGGAGCACGTTATTTTGCTGTGGGTAAAATCGAAGTGGATCAGGTTCAGAGTTATGCTAAACGCCTGGGGCAATCACAATCTTATGTTGAACGCTGGTTATCTCCCGTGTTGAATTATGATTATTGATGGTTTGACTATTATCAAAAATTATAAATGAAAGAACTCAAACCTCAGGCATGGACGCTCATCATCATAGGGTGCTGCTTCGTATTGAGCTGGTTGATCAGTTTTACATCGTTGATTGGCCATATGGAAACAGAGTTTTTTCGACAGTTAATTGAATTAACCCCTTCTATCAACGGATCTGATCAGTTTAACAGCTCATTGCCTTATGGATTACAAAATCTGATTTTAATCACTACCTTCAGTTTATTGGGGGGGTATCTGATATTCTTTAAAAAAACTGAACCAACGTTGATTTTTGTCATACAGGTGGTGTTTTCACTTTTTATGTTTCAACTATTATTAGCGGTAATGACACAATTCTGGTTGCCAACTATCTGGACCATTATTGCTTTTACAGTTACTGCATTTATTTTGATTGCAAGAGCTAAATTTTTACTATTAAAAAAGCAACGACCACTTTCATCAGCACAGAATATGTTAGCAATCAAACAGAAAATTAATGAAAATAATTTTGAAGCAGCTGTTTACATGCTCAAAAACTGCGAATTTTCTGACGAAATGTTTGAGTTAGCATATGATCTTGGTGTCAAACTGGAAGAGCGGGAAAACTGGATTTTAGCCCGATACCTTTATTCCTGGCTGGTTCAGTTCGATCCAGGTATAGATGATTTTGTTACTCGCATGGATATAAAAATCAATCCTGCTATGGATGATGATTTATCTACTACCGAAATCACTGGCAATAAAAATCAGTTTGGACAGTATCAACTTGTTGGAAAAAAAGCATTGGGTGCCACAGCAACTGTGTATGAAGCCTATGATATTTTTACTCATAAACGTATAGCGTTGAAAATTTTAAATCAGAAAAAACCAAAAAATTCAGATAACAGTAATCAGCTTGCTGAAAAACCGGCTAACGAAAATCTGGATGATCGGGATGTATTATCTTTTCTACATGAAGCAATGACTGTTTCAAGGCTGGATCACCCTAATATCGTAAAAATTCATGATGCCGATATACTTGACGAGCAGGCATATATTGCGATGGATTATATTGCAGGCTACCCAATGTCTGAACGTTTAAGACGCAAGAATTATTTAACCGCTGCTGAAAGTCTGCGTATCATGAAATCAGTCCTTGATGCCCTAATCGTTGCTCATAGTAAGGGCGTTATTCATGGTGATATTAAACCGGCTAACATCATGTATGATCAGAACAAAAAAATGTATATTTTAACAGATTTTGGTGCCGCTAATAATGGTAGTCGAATTCATGAGAATGAAAAAATGATTATGGGCACGCCTGCCTATATGTCCCCTGAACAATTGTCAGGTGCGAAAATGGATGGTCGAAGCGATATTTTTTCACTATCGGTGACCATTTATCACCTGTTAAGCGGTATACAACCATTTAGTGGGGAAAAATTATCAGACCTGAAAAAAAGTATTCTGAATCAACCTGTTGATACCAACTTATTGAGTATCCCCGATATTATTAAACAGGTGCTCGAAAAGGGGTTGCAGAAAAAAACATATCAGCGTTTTGCTGATGCCAGCCAGATGTTACAGGCTGTTATTTATTGTGAAAAAAAATTGAAAGAAACATCAAACAGGCAATAACTTCAGAAAATCTCAGTTCAGCAGGAAATGATAAAAATTAAGAATAGGTAAAAGTTCGTATTTTAACTAAATATACTTCACATTTTAAAATGGAACAGTTTTAATAGGATTAACATGGTAATGGATAATACTTTCAAAGAAATGCTTCAATTTAAAAAACTATTTTTGTCAATTTGTATTTTAACTATATCTACACAGGGTATAGCAGAGACGGTCGATGATGAACAAACTGATGTGCCTGAAGTCGAGGTTATTGGGCGTACTATCAAAGATTCCGTCATGCAAAACGAGCAGAATCAGTTTTCACTAAGTGCTGAAGAAGTTATCAATATGCCTGGTACAGGGGATGACCCTCTGAGTGCTCTGGATAATATTCCCGGTATAAATCAGGCAGGTGCTGGCGTTTATATGCATGGTTCCAGTACTACCGATAACCGCTTGCTAATCGATAATCTGACTGTTCCTTATTTATATCACTATGGTGATTCTCTTTCACTGGTTAGTAAGGATATATTATCCGGTTTTGATGTTTACCCCTCCGGTTTTAATGCTTCTTATGGGAATCGACTGGGTGGTGTTATAGACGTAGAACTTCGTGATCCCTTAAAGGATGGTAGAACTCATCACCGACTTCATGTAGGTACTTTTGATGCTTCCTATTTTATTGAAGGTGAAATGGGTGATAATGATAGCGGTTATTTCAGTATAAGACGTAGTCATCTGGATTTACTATTATCAGGAACTAGCTTTGAGGATGTCGATTTAATTCAATTTCCCAGGTTTGTTGATTCTGTTGGGCGCTGGCGTCATGAACTGGAAAATGGTGAAATAAATACGACTCTCATTGCTTCTACCGATGAGTTGATATTTGATCTGGGTGATAAAGCTGTTGAAGATGATAAGGCCGCTATAGGTAGGCTGGAGGCGAAACAATCCTTTATTTCATTTGGTTCTCAATATAGTGCTGAAATTAATGAATCATTATTTCAGGCAACGACATTAAAATATATTAATTCCCGTAGTGAGTTGAAGATAGGTCAGCAACAGGCAACAGATCCGAATCCGGGAGAGCCTTATAACTTTGATTTTGAGCTGAAGGAGATTGGCTTGAACCCTGTTTTATTCTGGTACCTTAATAATACCGATGAAGTAAAAATTGGAGCTGAATTAACTAATGGTAAAGCTGAATTAACCGGTTACATTAGCGCACCACCGGATGAGCGTGATAATCCCTCTGATAATTTAACGAATTCAGAAAAATTTGAGCTAAATGAAAATATTGATTATTCAGGTTCAGCACTTTTTTTAAGTTATGAGAAACACTGGAATAATTATTTCAGTTCAACTTTTAGCATCAGACACGAAAGTATTAAACTATATGATAAAGATATTATCGCGCCTCTTTCTCCTCGGTTATCTATCAGTCATGAAGTAACTGATGATTTGAAAATAACCGCCAGTTACGGTATTTACTATCAGTCTCCACAGGGGTTTGAATTAAGTGAATCACTGGGGAACCCGGATCTGGAATATCAACGAGCTGAGCATAGAACAGTCGGTTTTCATTCCCAGTTAAACGAAAACTGGTCAATGCAATTTTCCGTGTATCAAAAACCTATGACTGATCTGGTGGCAGATACAGAAGATGGCAGTAATTATAATAACAATGGTACTGGTGAAGCACGTGGTTTTGATTTGTATATTAAACGAGTTCCGGAGATAGGCAGATTAGACTGGATTAGTTATACCTATGCCGAGTCTGATCGTATTAATCATAATAATGGTTTAAGTCGTCCCTTTGATGGCGATCAGACACATACGCTGGTGTGGGTACATCAACAGCCATTTAGCGGTATGTGGTCTGACTGGCAATGGGGATTTAAATTTAAAACGCATACCGGGCAACCATATACCAGAGTAATTGACAGGGAAGCATTGACACTGGATCCAGATACTATTTGTGATAACGATGGTGGTGCAGAAAACTGTTACTGGTCACCCATTTATGAGAAACAAAATAATAGTCGTTTACCTGCCTATTTTAATATCGACTTAAGCATGAATAAATCGGTAGAGAATAATCGACGAAAATACGATATCAAACTCGAATTGATCAATGCCAGTGCGCTGATATATGAAAATATTGGCGACTATGATTATGGTGATGATTATGAGTTCATCGATGACCCTAAAAAGGTTTCTTCCAGCTTTGGTTTTTTACCCGCCGCCAGTTTCACCTATTATTTTTAATTGCTAAAAGAAATATTTAGTTATCATCCTGGAAAAATCAGTTGAATCATGAAAGTCTAGGTAACCCTAGAATCCGCAGTTGGACGAGCTGATTGTGCGTTTGAGGTGGTGTAGATCAAGGCGTAACGACGCGGAATAGCGAGCTATTCCAGGGAGTTACAACGAAGAGATACGCCGCATCAAACGTGCAATTCAGTTCGTAGCGGGATTCACCGATTGGGTGATTATACACATCAATCTGTTACGCATCTTTTTCACGCTCAACTGATTTTTCCAGGATCATAAAAAAATCCAGAATAAGCTGATCGGTTTTACCTCCATTAAACGTATATAGAGAGTAATACGTTTTTTAATCTGAGCTTATTCATAATCCTGGAAAAATCAGTTAAACGTGAAATAGTTGCATAACAGATTGATTTTCATGCTCTAAGCCAGGGATGGCTGTGGTTAGAGTAATTACTGAATTCAAAATCATCGATATTAGCTGACTAGTTAAGAATGTGTCTTTGACTTTATCAGCTACTTTAAGGCGTTACCTAGACTTTCATGATTAACTGATTTTTCCAGGACCATACACATCAACTGTCATGGTTTATGAAACAGTGGGTTAACCTCTATTGCGAGTGGTCAACTGCGGAATCCAGGTTCCACCAGATTAATAAAGATTTATTTATGGCTGTGATCTTTCAGAATGAAGTTACGAAATTTACACAGTAATTATATCTTGGAAAAGGAGAGTAAAATGTTTTCAAATTTGTGGAAAGTAATCGTCACTATTATTATTGGAATTTCTTTAGTGACATCTTCACCTGTCATGGCTGCCGCCAAAGATTTATCCAAACAGGCTGATAAAATCATTCGTAAGGCAGAGCGAAAAATGCATAGCGGAAAGAATGAAGAGGCTGAAACTATGCTTAAGGAAGCTGACAGGCTTTTACAGCAGGGGGAATCCGAAGAACCCGGTAACAAAAATATTAGCCAGATCAGAAAGAAATATGAACGAATAAACAAGGCTGTCAATAAGAAGCTTGGTAAGCAAGTAGTAACGACTTCATCTAAGGGAAGCCGGCTTCCCAAAAAACCTAAACCTAAAGCCATGTCTTCTAACTCTTCAACAGGTGTTGATCGAAGTCAGGAAGGCAATCAGCTTCCGAACAATGTTAAGTCAGCCCTAAAAAAGGTAGAAGTTAATCTTAATAATGTCGAAAGTTATTTCTCTCAGGGTAAAGCGGCAAAAACAATAAAATATGAATTATCTAATGTAGAAGAGCTCTTTAAAATGATAGACCATCGTTATAGTGGAAAATTTGATCCTGAGCATGCAGATTTCGTTGCAGCAAAAGAACGTTATAACAGGTTTATAGCAAAAGCTGATTCTCTAGCTGAGAGTGAAGTTAAGGCAGAAGCCAATGCAGCAATTGCAAAAGAAACAAGAGAAAAGCAATCTGCAGAGTGGATACCAAAATTTCAGCAATATCTTTCTTATCAATCCAGTGAAGGGCATAACCCGGCTAAACTGGTCTATGTACCTGGAACATCAGAACCAGAAAAATTTGAAGATGCGAAGAAAAGATACGAGGAATTTAAGGCATTTTACCAGCAATACCAGAATACGGAATTTCCCTATGGTAAAACCTGGGCGCTTGAAAATCTTGCTGATAACGAAGCGCCAGCACGTTTAAAAGATTTTGAAAAGGGATTTGCAAGTCGAATGGGTTCCGTAGCGCAGAGCGCAGAAGGTGAAATTGTCGCTGCGATGGCTTATCTTGACAAAGATAATGGCTGGAAATCAGATAAATCTATCAGGCCCAATCTGCTGGATCATAAAAGAATGGATTCAATAAGAGAAGCAACAGCTCAGGCTGTTACTGCCCTTGGTGCTAACTCCACTAAAGCTAAACAGCTCCAGACTAGCTTTAATCAACTGCTTGCTAAAGATAAGGAAAATCGTCAGATACGTAAAGAGCGTACCTTTATGATTGCAGATGTTTATAAGGGAGATGATATCGATGCACTTAAGAAAAAGGCAAATAGCCTGGTGAAAAATAATCAAAAGGAAGGCGGTGAGCCTCTTCGCTGTACCGTGATTGCAGAAAACTGGCGGCAAGAGACAGTAGAAGAATGGACTGATACATCCCGTACGCAACGGCGTATACGTACAACAAGACACCAAACTGCCCAGGTTGCTGCTAAGATGTCCAGCGGAGTACGCCTCATCACAGTTGCGCTTGCTCAGGATAAACAGAGTAATGGAAACTGGGGGCCACTCTACGGTAATCTTCATCAGGGATCAGATCCAATGCTGGAATCTAATGTTGAAAAGTAGGGTCCCTGATTGTTATCTTTTTCGAAACTGATTAAAGTTCTTTAAGCTGTTCAGCTGCAAAGACCGATCAATTTTAAGTTCGAAAGTTTTTGAAAAGTCCTGGTCATCAGAATGTCATTTTTTGATGACCAGGTTATAGCAAATAGTGAGTTAAAACATAATGTAAAAAGCTTGAACCTGGTCAAAGTTATTTTTACCGTTTAATATTTCAGGAAATTACTTTATTGATTATCGATTGTTCTTCAGTGATCAGTTTGTGCTGGCGATTTACTCATCATCATAGGCAAAAGGATCTTCATCCTGAATAATAGGCGTATCATCACAATTTCCCCATTCCGACCAGGAACCCGGGTAACATTTGATATTCGGGTAACCCACCTGTTTTAGCATAATATAGGTATGTGATGAGCGATGACAGGTTTGGCAGTAAGTAATTATTTCTTTGTCTTTAGTAATGCGTCGATCTTCCAGCATTTCCAGAATTTTCATATCTGATTTCATGCGGTTGTGGCGACCAGGATCTTTATTCAGTTTCCAGTCAATATTAATAGCGCCCGGTATATGCCCACTACGTTTAGCGAGGGGTTGTAAACCTGTAAATTCATCATGTGAGCGTGAGTCAATAAGAATTAAATTTTCCTTATTAAGATTATCCAGGATATAGTCTTTATCAACGATGATATTGCTAATTGATTTAGCACGATAGTCACTTCGTTGACGAAATTCTGCTACCACATGTAAAGGGAAACCTTCGCTGGCCCATGCCGTCATACCACCATTTAGCAGTGAATAACGAGTATGGCCTATGGCATCTAAAGTGAGTAATAAACGTGATGCCCGTCCACTGCCTTCATCATCATAGGCAACAACATGTTTATCCGGCGTTAATCCAATTGAAGATAAAGCTTCATTGATTGCATCCAGTTCAGGAAACAGACCCTGGGCGTACTGACTTTTTGCAATGAGTTTGGAGTATTTAAGGTGTACAGCGGTAGGTACGTGTCTTTCACTGTATCTCTGCTCAGAGTCCATAGAGACAATAATCAAGTCTTCATTGGCCATGAGCGGCTCGATTTGACCTGGTTCTACCAGTAAGGGTAAATTAATTTCAGACATATCGACTCTTGCCCCCCCTTTGGGATTGAGTATTTGAATGTGTTGTTTATCAAAGTTTTAACCTGGATTCCGCAGTTAACCGCTCGTAATAGAGGTTAACTCACTATTTCATAAACCATGACAGTTGATGTGTATAATCACTCAATCGTTGCATCCTGCTACGAACTGAATTGTGCGTTTGAGGTGGTGTATCTCTTCGTTGTAACGCCTTGATCTACACTACCTCAAACGCACAATCAGCTCGTCCTACTGCGGATTCCAGGTTTAATTCTTATTTAAATGGATCAGTAGTAGCCGCTTCTGAGTCCGGTAATATGTGATAATGCATCATATTCTCATAGGATAGTAAAAATGACCAGAAAAAAGGAAAGTCAGCCTGTGTCCAGGTTATTTCAGAGGTGGTTTTTTTTCATCCTGGGTGGCGTTGAGTGGATTAACCTGGAAAAATCAGTTGAATCATGAAAGTCTACGTAACCCTAGTGTACTGTCCTAAACTGTATGCAGGTTATAGCGAGACGGGAAATAGTCATATGCAAGGCGTCATCCGCAGGGAATGGCATGCCCTTTTCAAGGATG
>JBNKKI010000063.1:0-13378 GCA_050291745.1 Gammaproteobacteria bacterium
GACATGAAAAGTTTGAACTGGTTGGTGAGAATGAGCTTAGCTATGCAATTCGTGATAAATACCCTGTTACAGAATTACATACGCTAATAATAAGCAAGAAACACTATGAAACTATTTTCGATCTTCCATCATCTGAGTTAACAAGCATTCATGAGCTTGCTAAAAAGTGTCGGGAAGATATCCTGGTGATTGATGAAGAAGTTAAGGGATTTAATTTTGGTTCAAATTCTGGAGAGGTAGCCGGACAAAAGATACCCCATGTTCATTTCCATTTAATACCAAGGCGTGTTGGAGACATCGAGCCCGCACCCGCAAGCCAGTAATAAGAAATAATTGGGGCCAGGTTCAAATTAAAGGTCATTAATTTTAACGAGTTTTAAATATGAAGTATTAGCTGATAATGCTTGGACATAATAGTGTAAGCCGAAATATCAATGTAAAACACAGAAGCTAAGTCTAGCAGTCTGTCTTTCATCCATTGTGGTCGGTGCTTATTTACAAGGATGTAATGTATGCAAGTTTTGCAGGAGCAAAAAACTGATCAAAACCTTTACCACTAAACTGATCTTTGCCACACAAAAAAGCAAGTCGAACACAACGGAAAACATAGTGGTAATAGGGAGTGGCATCGATAGAAACTAGCGCTTTCCCTGGTTGAGGCATAACATGCGCTTTGCAGTTAGTTTGAAATTTGACAGTACAAAAAACTAAGGTTACTGTTAAATTTTACTTGATGGCTGTCCATGATTCTATGCGATATCAATTGAGTGATATACAGGAATTTTGTAGACATCATTGCGAACAGGAATGCTTATGATCATTATTGATTCAATCGATAAGGCCATTCTTCACCTAAGGCAGGGTTACCTACCTGGAAAAGTAGAAATGAAGTAATCGGGTATGAAGAAGGAGCACCTCGTTGCAGGAATGCTCATGGGTCTATCAAAAGAGGTATGGTGGTATGTTATTTTACAGGAGCAGGGCGGTGAAGTTCATGGTTTGATGAATAAGGAAGTATTCGTAAAACTATTATTCATTAAACACTATATGCTCAATCCAGGAAATGCCCAGGTAACGTCGCAGAATACAAAGTTGGGAAGAAGCAATTTAAACCCCCAAAACTGAGGGGAAGGCATATTTTGGATGAACTGCCATTTGATTGGACGCATAATCCTAGAAAAATCAGTTGAGCGTGAAAAAGATGCGTGACAGATTGATGTGCCTGATAAAATCAAAAACACTGTAGTCACCTGATTGGTGAAGAGTGTGTTTTTGATTTTATCAGGTGCATTAAGGTGTTACGTAGACTTTCATGATTCAACTGATTTTTCTAGGATAATCACCTGTTATAGGTAATCTCGAGCCTCGCGCAAAGGAGTATAAACATGAAATGTTCCGTATATATAGCAACAAGTGTAGATGGATATATTGCAACACCCGATGGAGGTGTGGATTGGCTGCATACAGCAGGTGATTTGGACGCTGATATGGGTGATGAAGATATGGGGTTTGGTGATTTTATGGGCTCCGTAGATTGCATGATTATGGGGCGTAAGTGCATGGAAATGATTTCCAAAATGAATTTAACCCCAGAGCAATGGATTTATGGTGAGATACCTATTTTTGTACTTAGCAACACAGTTAAGGAGCCTCCTGAAAATCTTCAAGGGAAGGTTGAAATGTATTCTGGCGACATTAACGAGTTGGTTTTAAGACTCGAGAAGGATGGATATACACATGCGTACATTGATGGCGGCACCACTATTACATCGTTTCTAAATCTTGGCCTAATTAATGAAATGATAATAACCAAAGCCCCTGTACTTTTAGGCGAAGGTCTTCCTCTTTTTGGAAAAATCAATAAAAATATAAAGCTGGAAAATACTGAAGTAAAAGCGTTCCCAAATTATTGGTATCAACTTAAGTGTAGCGTAAATTACTTATAACAATGCAAATTCACTCGGACAAATTTCCAAGTTATTGAAGACCCCCAATAATTGAAAAGAAATTTAATCTTAAGCTATTACGTAGACTTTCATGATTAACTGATTTTTCTAGGTTCAAATCTATCCCCGGTTTTTTTGGGAATTAACGGGGGAGCAATAACGATAGACCCGGTAGCCGCAAGGGCCAGCTTCATAGACGAAATGCAGGGTTGCAGATGGATATTCGCTCTCGAACTGACGCACCAGCTTGACTAATGCCGGTTTAGTCGTTTTAATCTTGTCATAATGATGGCAACAGGCCCCACGGTTATCGTCCGTAGAAGCGACTTCGAATAATTCTTTATGGGTACCAGAGCAATGGAAATTTGTGTGTCTTTACTCATGCTAACCTTCGGTTATATGTGGAAAGCCTATATTATGGCTCTGGCTTTGCTAACTTACGATACTCTGGAGACTTGCACCTCAGGGAATCATTTTGTCTATGAGTGAAAAGGAATGAGCACAGTTAAAAACCCTCAAGAAAAGAAGAAACTCAGCTATTCAAAGGACAGAAGAAATGCTTATGGTGAAAGCGATAAAGGTAGCAGAAAATCTATACCAAAAAACAAAAGATCAAGTATTCATGCTGAAAGATCAAAAGAGATAAAATTAAAACAAATTTTAACTGGAGACTTAGAGGAAGATTATATTTCTAAATTAGAAAGTGATATAAATTCGGAAACTAAACTCAAAAAATTGCAGGGTTTTAAAAAATATCCAGATCAGTCATTGAAAGAGCATGTTGAAAATCAGCAAAGCAAACGGGAAATTAGATATGGACGGAAAAAGAACTCATAACAAGTCAAATTCAGCGGATGCAGCAAACATGGCACGCCATTTTGCTGCCGTAAAAGCCACGCCAATTTCACTGCACAGCTGATTTGGGTCGTTGGCATCAGAGAAAAGCATGGTCATACCAGAGAATAAAAGAGAAGAATCAATTAAAGCTTCAACTCTCCGGTCAGAGCTTGTTGACCTTCTATTGAAGAAGAGAGATTTTGGCAGGTTTTCTCATTATTTTGAAAAGCCAACGTACTTTTATTCACGAGCTTATCCAGATGAACCGGGTGCTTGGCTTGAACTTGGAAATAAGGAACTTATTCCACTATGGGAATATTCTGAAGAAGTTTTTGCCTTAGATTTGTTATCTAACAAAGTGATTTCTTTTTATATTGAATGCCCCGATGAGTATGAGGTACTCAACTCCATAGATCATGCAATATTTGGAGTAATAGAGCATCATACCTGGGAAACTGGAGGTTCAGATCAAGAAGTAAGGGAATCTATTGAATTTGCGAATAAAATTGGACTTCCAAATATGCCCGGTCTGGAGAAGTTATTTTCAAATTATATGCAATGTACCGAAGAAATGATTGCTGAATACCGGGAAACATTATGAAATATGCAAGCCCTAACAATCACTATAAATTCGCTTTCTTCGATCGCCTGGAACTCGCAAACGCCTGGTCGTTTATGTGGGCGTTAGCGAATTCGCAACAATGTGGTGCGGTTGGATTTGGAATTTAGAAGGTTGAGTTATGGCGTATTTTGAAGACTTAACTTCTTATAGTTATTTTCCCGGAGAACCCGAAGTTAAAAATGTAGGCTGGCTGTCGGCGGATAAGAAATTTAAAAGGGGACCGGTTCCGCTGGGATTTGTTGATGAGTTGCAAAGATTTCTAAGTAAGGATTTGCAGGTTATTACTAGAGGGCAGCATGTGTGTGAATTCTGTGAACCACCAAAAGATATAATCGAATTAGATAAGAACTATATTGAGGCCTGGGAATATTTTCGAAGTGGCAACGGAGAGATACGAGTAAAGGGTGAAAATGGTGCTACTTATTCCGCACCGGCCTTGTTGCTTCACTACATTTCGGAGCACCAATATCAGCCACCGGCAGAGTTTATTGAAGCCGTGTTATATCAAAGGTCAATTCGTGCCGTATGAAAGCTAACAAACGGATTCACTCAGCCCAAAACTGAGAGAAGTAAAACTTATCTCTTACTTTTATAGCAGATCCAGGTGATCAACTGGCTTTAGCAGACCGATATTCCCGGAAGTGTAGCTGCCCAGGTCCATAAAGGTCCGGTTGCCAATCGTTGTGTAGTGACTGACGATAGTGTGTCCATGATAAACATGGTTAATATTGCTAACGGGCTCTAAAGTGTTTGGGGTATCTGAGTTGAGTGTATCTTCCTGTAGTCGGCCCCATAGCATCTCTGTAGTCAATAGATCTGAATCAATTTTATCTTTTGGAGTGTTTTGCAGATAGGTTTTGATCTGATTCCAGTCAGCCAATCTTGGTAAGGTGGCATGAACTAGTGCAACCCGTCTGTTTCCGCTAATCTCCAGTTCGATTGCTAAAGGCAGCTTTTCCAACACTTTGCAATATCGATCGAGACTCTCTTCGGGGAGATCTTCCGCCCAGTCTCCTCCCCAGGCAAACCATTGGTGGCGAAGGAGGTCCGATTGACTATGTAAAGCGTTAGTTAACATCCGCTCGTGATTCCCTTGAATCGCGAAAAACCAGGGCTTTTCCAGCCAATTTAAAACATCCGCTGATTCGTCCCCACGATCGATCAAGTCTCCCAGCGAGAATAATCTATCATGCTCTGGATTGAAGTCTATCTGATTTAACTTTTTTTCAAGTAAGCTAAAATGTCCGTGGATATCTGAACAAATATAGTCGTTGCCTTTCTTATTGAGAGACTTTTCGTTTATCAAGTTAAACCTCTTTGCCTATTTTATCTTGTGAGTTGAGGAGCCTATTGAGAAAGCAATTAATTTAGCATTATCTTTAGGTTAGTTTTCGTTAGGATGTTTCTGAAAGATTGTTGTTTTTCAGAAATGCCCAGGTGCCAATGGTTAAAGTAAAGGTTTATTGTTAACTGTAATGGCATGTTCTATTAGTGAATTTGTATGCGATTCTATTTGTTCAACTTGATCTTTATATTTTTCTAAGAAACATTCTCTGCATGTTTGAGTAATTTTATTTTTCAGTGAGCAAGGTATTTCTATTGAAAAATTATCATCAGCTGAATTTTCTAGCTCAATTTCATCATGAAAATTTCGTAAGTCCTGATTAAACCATAGTATGCCCTGATTCGGTATTTTGTGTTCCTTGGCACAAGCTTCGCAGAGCCAGTATTTTTCGTAATATTTTTCAATTATAACCCTTTCAATAAATAAAGGAGTGATTTTTAAAGCTGTATTTTTGTTTTTTAAGTTTTCTTTTAAATGCACACAAATATGGCTTTGTTGAACGATATTTTCTAGCTGCCTGGGACACGACGAATTTGGGTTAGTTATTTTACCTTGCATGTACGATTCCCGCTTTTAATAAGCTCTGATTCCTTTTTTAATCCTTTCATATATTTTGCTGTGCTGAGGTTTGCGGTGAAATTTTCAGGCGCATCTTTTCCTCCTGCTTTAAACACTTTAAAAAACCTGTGTTAGAAAACTCTTTTTGTTTGGTTATATTCTGGAGTGTCGAGTTACTCTGGAATATAGTTTGCCTTGGCGAGGGAATATTCATCACCTCTTACTATGCGTTTTTGATAATTCATAGCGCCCTGGGTATCTGGAAATTTAACTTTATTAATATCGATTCACTGCATTGATTGCTCATCTTCAAAAAAAACTTAATGTCGAGAGTTTTTGTTCCAATTCCCCAAATTGTATGTGTTTACTACATTGTATGCACTTATTTAAACCTGGATTCCGTAGTTGACCGCTTGCTATAGAGGTTAAAGTTATAAGTATGCATATCCGGTTTGAAATTAATATTTGTTTTCAGGGAACTCAATATAAAAAAGGCATATTCGCTGCAGTGGGTGACCTGAAACGAATGAATTGAATGATTGAAAAAGAGAAAGCCAGGTATGAAAATATGGCGAACTGGTTCAATAAAAATTTGCCAAATCCATCATGTTTTGACCTGTCTGTTCCAAACGATATAAAGTTTCGTGCAAAAAAATGGTTTGTGTTTCCGCAATCTGATCGTAAAACGATTCCCCAACAGTTGGCACTGAAACTGCATTGTTCTAAGCAGGCTTAAATACCGGGAGAACAGACCAATGCAGATTACAGGATTATCCAACAATCCATCCATTTATAACCGTAGTCTTTCCACTAATGCAAATGTTCAAACTCAGGCACCATCGCCAAACACTAATCAGGATAGTGTGACACTATCGCCTGAAGTTAAGACAGAGTTGGAGAAACTGGCTGCTTATCCCGGTTGGGCTGGTGACTATTTGCCACAGGTAAACGTCCGACCGAGTGGGGTAGGTAGCCACACAATAGGCTATTCAGAGTGGGAAACAGGCTTCAAAGATGTACACCAGAATGAGTTGAGCGAGTACAACAGTAAGTTTAAGGATTATTACGAAGAAACCAAAGCGGAACAGGGTATAGTCACGAGTGACGACTACTATACAAAGGTGATAGCTGCGGCTGATGGAAACCCTGCATTTAAACAGAGCTTTGAAAACAAGGTTTCCGGAGATCCGAGAATGTTACAATTAATGAGTATTTTGGGGATTAAACAAGCTGGCTAATATTTGCAGCCGCTGCAATGTGTTTCCTTTACATGGCAATGTGCTGCCATTCATCTCAACGCCTGGCTACTCTGCCACTTAACTTATAGAGATAGCCGCGTATAAAATTGACATTGGCATGCTCATTGCTGCCATTCATGGCATATAAAATCGGAGATATGCCGTGAATGTTCAATCGACTTCAGCTCTATTTTTCTCTTCTGCATCAATGTATTCTGCATCGGTCCAGAAACACCCTGCCGCTTCGACAGAAAAGACTGCCGACACGGTCAGCATTTCCCAGAAAGCACGTGATCTATATGGAGCTACTGCAGCTCAAACTACCACGTCTAGTACCAGAGCTATATTTGATACCAACAAAGGGACAATGGAACTGGATATCGAATCCTACTTCACAGCACCAGGCAGCCAGGTGGTGGATCTGGATTCCATACCGCTGCTAATGCCGGATCAGAAGAACATCGAGGCGCTGTCAAACTATATCTCTTCACACATGGCGGGATTCCTGGCTGACAATGGTATCCCCGGCCCACCCGCGAATATCAGCTATGACAGCCGTGGGCAAATCCAGTTGCCGGAAGATTACGCCTACGCTGCCGAATTCAAGCAGGCGCTGGAGGATAACCCGGTAATGGAAAGAGTACTGCGTACCACCTCCGCTCTTTCGTCAACTCTGGTGGAGATGAACAAGTCCATACCCTTCCGGCGTGAATACGCAGCGGCTACATCTCAGGCCCAGATCAATGCTGTTGTCGCGAAATACAGTTATCTGTTCTCCCCTAACCGTTCCTATGACAGTATTGCGCTCAACTTCACTGCTGAAGGAACCCTGAGCATTACTCATAACGGGAAGTCTTTATCCGTAATTTGATAGCGTCAGTTCTGGTCTAAGCCTGTGCGCGGATTGTGCTGCATAGATGAAATGCGGGGTAGCTGATGGATGTTTAATCTCGAATCCAGGCACTAGCTTGATCAGTGAGGGGAAGTGCTAAAATTAGAGGGTCTACCAGAGTGAGCCTGCATTACATTCATTGCAGCAAATTGCTGCACTCGGATAAATTACTCGATATTCTCCTGATTACCTGAATAGTAGTTTTCAAACAAAAGGAAATATGAGCAAGCAAGATGCAGATATTCTATAAAATATTAATAACTAGCCTAATTAGCTATGTACTAGTGGCATGCGGTGGCAGTGGCGGTAGTAGTACGAATCAAGATAGTATCTATCAGGCAGAAGTGATTAAACCCGCTTATAAACAATCTGAACTGGATACCCAGCTGACTGACTTTTACCAGCAATGGAAAGCAAGCTATTTACGCCAGGGATGTGGAGATGGTCGCTACTATGTTGATGCTGCAGGGGATGGTAAAACCGTTGGAGGTGGAACCGCGAATTCAACGCTAAGTATTTCTGAAGGACATGGCTACGGTATGTTAATTACTGTGATGATGGTTGATTTTGATCCTGAGGCACAAAAAATATTTAACGGTATGCTGTCCTTCTTTCATGATCATCCGGCAAAATCAGATCCGGGGTTAATGGCCTGGAATCAACTGAGAACCTGTCAGAATGCCGGGGAAGATGTTGGTGGTGACAATAGCGCTACTGACGGTGATCTGGACATCGCTTATGCGCTATTATTAGCCGATAGTAAATGGGGAAGCACTGGTGATATTAATTATAGAGCTGAAGCTGACAAAGTTATTTCAGCAATTAAACAGTTTGAAATTGATCCAGTAAGTCAGTTTGTACGTATTGGTGACTGGGTCGATCACGTTGATAATGGTCAATATGCTCACACAACGCGTTGTTCCGATTTTATGGTGTCGCATTTTAAAGCATTTGCAGATATCAGCGCAGATAACAGCTGGAATTCAGTGAGAGATCGAACCTATTTAATCATTAATCATATTCGCGATTCATACAGTCAGGACACGTCACTGATTGCTGATTTTATTGTTGATGTTCCTGACAATCCTCGGCCAGCACAAGCAAATTTTATCGAGGGTACCGGTGATGGTGAATACTCCTGGAATGCGATTCGCTATCCCTGGCGTATTGCCCTGGACTATTTACTCTATGGTGAGCAAAGAGCATTTGATGCTCTGGTACCAATTAATAGCTGGATCAAAAAAGCCAGTGGTGGTGACCCTAAAAATATTGCCGGGACTTATACGCTGGAAGGTATACATTCAGTTGACAGTGGCTTTGACTCAATGGCTTCTGTATCAATGTTTGCAGTAGCTGCCACAATAGATCAATCTAACCAGCAATGGCTAGATGATCTGTGGCTGGATATGAATCAAAAGTCCATCAACGATGAAGACTATTATGGTAATACCTTAAAACTACTTTCAATGATTACCATTACTGGACACTGGCAGAAACCTTAACAATTGGCGGTTATTTAAAGATTTATAAACTCAGTACCTGGGATAGATGTTTAATGCGTTTACTTTTGTTAGTCAATCTTTAATATATGATTGTCCTTGTTTAACCTAAGTTTAACAATAGATACGGTAGATATATGAGTCATTTGTATACACAACTGCTTACAGTATTTTTAGGTTTTTTTGCGATTATGAATCCTATTGCTAACACAGCTGCATTTGCTGGTTTAGTCGGTGAAAAAAGTAAAGTAGAACAAAGAAAAATTGCGACTAAGGCTCTACTCATTACTTTTATTATCATCCTGTCTTTTTCGGTTCTCGGAAAAGCTATTTTTCACTTATTTGGTATTACCATCGATGCGCTGAGAGTAACTGGCGGGATATTAGTGTTTATTGTGGGGTATCACATGTTGAATGGGTATGGCTCCAGGCTACATTCTGCAGAGAGTGATGAGGAATCTGATTTAGCGGTATCACCTTTAGCAGTTCCGCTTCTTGCTGGCCCTGGAACCATTGCAACAGCAATGAATTACTCTGCAGCCGGTGGGATGATGGGGATATTAACTACCGTATCTGTATTTGCAGTTTTATGCTTTATTACATACATCTGCTTTATTTTTAGTTCAAATATTTTGTCAGTGATAGGTAAAAATGGTCTTAGTATAGTCACACGGTTGATGGGATTAATTCTTGCTGTTATAGGAACGCAAATGATCATCGTTGCGCTAATGACTCTCGCCAGTAAAATGAGTTAGCAAGGCGGTGACGCTATTAGTGATGCGCTTTTGAAAATTATGACTATGGAGCCGATAGTCTTGTGAACATGAAACAATTTTCAGAACTTACCGGGTTGTCATCTCATACCCTTCGATACTACGAAAAAATTGGCTTGCTGAAGAACATCCGACGTAACACCAGTGGCCATAGAGTGTACACGACAAAAGATGCTGACTGGGTTGGGTTTATTATCAGACTGAAAGAAACGGCAATGCCTCTGCAAACAATTTTAGAATATGCAACTTTACGAGAGGCTGGCCCAGAAACAATGCAAAGCAGGCAAGAGCTGTTGGAAGCACACCAGGTTTCCCTGAAAAAACATATTGAATCACAGTTATCACATCTGTCAGTGCTGGAAGGTAAGATTCAATTATATAAAGATAAAAAAGTTAGTTGACTTAGAGTTAACTCTAAGCTGTAAGATGATGTTTCCAAATTCAAAAAGAGGCACATCATGGAAAAGTCAAGATTTGACATAGGTTTAGAGCAATTAACAAAAATTGATGGTGAAGCTGGGCAAAATGTTATCGACAGTTTGCAGGACATTTGTCCGGATCTCGCGCGGTTTACCATTGAGTATCCGTTTGGTGATATTTATACACGTCCAGCTCTCGACTTAAAATCCAGAGAAATCGCTACGGTGGCAGCTTTAACCGCATTGGCTAACTGTCAGCCCCAGCTTAAGGTGCATCTAAATGCAGCAATGAATGTCGGCTGCACCGAGGATGAAATCAAAGAGGTTATCTTGCAAATGTCAGTCTATGCAGGTTTTCCAGCAGCATTGAATGGAATGTTTGCATTTAAAGAAGTCTTGAGCGAGAGGAAGGCATAGCAAAAAAGTAGCGACCCAAATTGCTGCGTTGTTTATTAGCAGAAAAATCGAAGTATTAATTTGGATGCCTGGTTTGGATGTTATCTTTCAGGAGGAATAATCCTGGTTCAATATTGATTAAATACAGCAGTGGCACTTTTATGCTGCCACCGTGTATTATCCTAGAAAATTCAGTTGAATCATGAAAGTCTACGTAACAGCTTAATGCGGCTGATTAAATCAAAAACACAGTCTTCACCAATCAGGTGACTACGGTGTTTTTAATTTCTCGGCAATTGCTCCTGCATTGCCTAACTACAGCCATCCCTGGCTTAGACCAGATACATCAATCTGTTACGCATCTTTTTCACGCTGAACTGATTTTTCCAGGATTACAGAGTTATGCTTAACTACTTTAGCTTTGAGAAATCAAAGTTTCCGATATAGCCAGCTTCTGTTCGAATATCCACACCAGTTGGACGAACATATCCGCCATCGACTTCACCAAAAGGATGTTGAGTAACCAGAGTCAGGTAACCATGGCCATTCAGATCCTTGTACCAGTAAGGGGAAGTCGTTTCTGAACCATATGGAGTTGTCGCAATACGTGACATCTTGTCAGTGCTGATATCGTAAGCCCAGACCATATCATTTGGATGTTTACCTGTATCTTCACCAATGACCAGGATATTGCTATCTTCCAGGAAGGTCAGGTTATCTGGATTGGCAACACTATCAACGTCACAGCCGTTGCCTTCCATCGCAGTGCCTGTGTAGTCTACCGGGGTACCTGCCACCAGTCCTTTCATACTGTATGCGACATAGTTAGAACCGATATCTTCATCAGCGGCAACACCTAAGCTATAAACGCCGCCACAGTAGTTGTAGTCCAACTTGATATCGTTGTTACTACCCAGATCATATTTGGTATTAGCACTGCCTTTTTTGGCTGAGTCTTCCATACCATAACGAACCTGAGACATCGCGATGTATAGCTTCTTATCACGGTTATTAAAGGTAATTCCTTCTTTCTTATCGAACTCGGAAGTAGCCCCTAACAATGCAGCCATACGACGAGATTCCAATCGCGAGGCGATCGCGATATCTGCATCATTGATCAGTGCATCACCGGTAATATCTTTCAACTGTAAGCACTCATTAACACCTCCTGCAGTATTCACAGATTTAAACCCGTTGGAGTCATCAAGACCAGTACCTGGTGTTGGGCAGGTTCCGTCGTCATTCATGACTTCGGTATTGAAAATATCGTTGAATGATTTTTTGGCAGCAACAATAGAACGGACTTCGGCATCAGTTGCATGTCCCATATCTACCCAGCTCAGTACGGCTTCACCCAGGCCAGTGTTTGACACCTGGTTCCATTTAGCAGCATAAAGTTGACCTGCTGTCAGATTCTCAGCTGTGTCTGCTACAAACATAAACAACACACCACCAGAACCGTCATCGCTCATATAAACTGTTTTGTTATCAGGCATGACATAAGCAAGCTCGTGTGCAAAACGTCCCATTGAATAGTGTTTGGTGTAGATCGGGTTACTACTACTATCTACATCAACTTCAGGAACCCAACCGTAGTAGTAAGGATTATTTTTATTAGCATCACCACCCCAGTAATACTGGGTCACTTCAGAATAATAGCTGTTGGCAGTATAGTTGTATGAAGAACCATCAGGATTGGCATCAGCCTCATACTCCTCTGAACCCAGATGTGACTGCCAGGGTGTGGTCGTACCCGCACAGTGTACCCAGCCACCAAATTCATTTTTCTGGCTGATGAATTTGAGGGTATCAGCCTTCAACGATAGCGTACCATCTGCAGCCTGTTCCAGCTCATTCATGTACATTGTGCCAGGTCCACACTCAAACTGGGAAACCATGTATAACTTGTCGTTTTTTTGCAAAATAGAGATGTGGTCCAGACCAGAACCCTGACCAGAGTCCGTACCATTACACAGATATGCTGAGTTATCTGCAGCTGTAATAACTGCATCCTGGTAATCCTTAACCACACCGTAGGTTTCACCGTTATCGGTATCACCTGTTTTGATCAACGTGTGATAACCGATGGTTTGCTTTTCTCCTGCGATAGTAACTTCGTTAGTTGCACGAATGGCATTTTTTTCAGTATCAGTAATTGCTGGAGCGATCTCAGTAAAAGTAATTGAGGATGAGTAAATCTGGCCATCGACACCATTGAGGCCATCGTCACCATCACTAGCGCAACCACCTAAAACTACTACGGATCCAAGTATCAGGGATCCGATAAGAGTTGATAAATGTGTTTGTTTGAAAGGAATTTGCATACCTCTGTTATCTCCTGTTGATTGAATGAAAAACCATGCAAACACTCAACCAATCCCTGTACACAGGAGACTGGAGAATGATTGAATAAATAGTGTGTGCAGCGTATACGGATTTTGTTACAGTCTGGTTTCAAATCTGTTACAAAATGGTTAAACCTGGTTGGACCCAGGTAACTCTTCTCAAGAAGCAAATGGTGATGAATTTTTGCAGCTGGTCAGGTCTTTGTGCTGCGTGTTAGTGATGGTACTGAAAAGGAGGTGACTGGACGCGCAAGATGGACTCTGCTGACTACAGGTGATGGGAGACTGCTATTGATCTGGCGGAGTTTTTTTTCTAACAGATTCGCAAGTCCAGGTTCCCCTTTTTTCACGTTTTTTTCTGATATCCTCGGGAAATAATGCATTAAGTTTGTCACGATAGCTATCTAAGATTTTTCGTTCACTATCAATCAGTTCAAATCTATCGGTTATAACATCTAAGGGGCCAATTTCACATCCAATCCACTTTCGTTTTTTAAGCTCTGCTGCC
>JBNKKI010000064.1:0-46611 GCA_050291745.1 Gammaproteobacteria bacterium
CGCCATTAAGCCTTGAACCTGGATTCCGCAGTTGACCACTCGCAATAGAGATTAACCCACTGTTTCATAAACGATTACAGTTGATGAGTATAATCACCCAATTGGTGAATCCCGCTACGAACTGAATTGCAGGTTTGAGGCAGCGTATCTCTTCGTTGTAACTCCTTGGAATAGCTCGCTATTCCGCGTCGTTACGCCTTGATCTACACCACCTCATACGCACACTTAAGCTCGTCCAGCTGCGGAATTCAGGTTCAATATTCCTCGACTCTGACCCTCATTAGAAATCTAGATATTTCTAAACAATGGGCTTTTCGATGAATCATCCTTGCTGGCCTGGGTAAAAAAGTTTTCCATAAACATATCCCTTTCAAATAAGCGCCCTTGCATTAATGTTGTGATGCAGGCATCAATCATCGGCGGTGGGCCACACATATAGGCTTTATGACCTGAAAATTTTCCTTCAAAATGCTGTTTAGCAACTTCATGAACAAATCCTCGAGCACCTTGCCAACCGGAATCTTCAGGTTCATCCGACAGGGCAGGGACATAAGTGAAATTTTCATGTTCTTTGGCAAGCTCTTCAAATAATTCCCGATAATAAAGTTCAGACTGGTTTCGTGCACCGTAAATAAAGGTGATTGATCTTTTTTCTCCTTTTTCGAACAGATCCAGTATCATTGATTTCGGGCTGGATAAGCCGGATCCGCCTGCAAGAAATATCATTGGCTCCGGTGCAGAACTACGTACAAAAAAACGACCATAGGGTCCACTAAAGCTGAGTTCATCGCCCACTTTGAGGTTTTCATGAATCCAGCTGGTGCCGGCCCCACCTTCAATTAGTGCTATGTTTAATTCAACCAGTTTATTTTCTGAGGGAGGACTGGCAATGGAAAATGCCCTGGGCTGATCTTCCATGCCAGGAATATTTACATTGACATAATGTCCAGCCTGAAACTCAATACCATCATGTTCAATGGCCAGAAAAATACTTTTTATACGTGGCGTTAGAGTTTCTATTTTTGATACTATACCAACAAAATCCCGAACCGAATGATTTTCCGCATCTTCTTCCTCATCAATGTCCGCTTCTATTACAAGGTCGCTGGTTGGTGTAGCGCAACAGGCCAGACATTTGCCTTCTTCGCGCTCCATATCCATCAGTGCGAAAGGGGAGGCATCGCCATGCTCAACCTCACCTTCAATAACATCAACCTTACAGGTTGCACAAAGACCATGTCCGCAGGCATGGGGCAGGTATATGCCTGCCCTTAGTGATGCATCCAGCAGAGTCTGGTTTTCTTCAACCTCGATAGTTTCACCAATGGGTTGTATGGTCACATTATAAGTCATGATGCCTCCTAACTTCCTGACCCGGCAATACCATTTAACCCTGGAGTTTTAAATCGAATCACTGACTTGTGGCCGATGCCATTATCTTTCAGGCTCGCTTCCATATCAGGTTGAAATGAATCACCATCCAGCATCCATTGTACTTCTTCCCAGTTAACCTGAGACCATTCCGGGTGCGGTGCATAAGCAATCGGCATGACTTCATTCACCAGAGCAGCAAAAGGCATTTCAGGTGGTAAAGGGAATGCACGGGGAGAGTCGATCATGAGATGATGATCCCATCCGACAATGACCATTTGATTGCCGTGAAAGTTTTCTACACCATCTTTCATTCTGGCTGGATATTCTCCAATTGATTTTACTGACATTTTAGTTCTCCTACAGTTGAGATATTCTGAATTTACGCATTAACTGCTTCATCACTGAGCTGATTAGCATCATCGTCTTCAAGCCCTTTCCATTGTTTCCAGCGTTTTTCTTCAGGTGATCCCTGGTAATCCATATTATCTACTCCGAGATCCAGACCATACCATTTAAGAACATCTTCCAGTCCAGCTCCACCACAGTTACCCTGAAATATTTGCTGTACAGGTAACCACGATTGACTATATTTCTCCGGCTCATTTTCAAAAATTGTTTTGCAAGGATCGGAACAAAAGTGATATTTGTCGCCGTTATATTCTGTACTGCGATAGGAAATCTGGGTTGGATCATCAACTTCAGTAAAGCCCATTGGAATCTGGCAGGTAGTACATAGACAGGGCAGGGTCTGCGAGTAATAACGTTTGCCTTCTGCCTCTTCTTTTGCCCAATGTTCCAGGCGTGGTCGATAATATTTATCAAAAGTATCAGGATATTTTGCTGATAACCAGTCAAGTTTCTTTTTATCAGGTACCCAGGTATGAAATGCAGCTGCTGCACCAAAGTTATATAGAATGCCCCATACCTGATGACTGATGTGATCTTTTTCCTTGGTGCAGGTGGTAACAAAATCAGGTACTTTAATTCCATAACGTGCCAGGTCCTTGAATAAAGCACCGCCATTTTCTTCAAAGTAAATTTCCCAGGCTTCTTTCCATGACATTGGGCTTTCCGGTAGCATGTAGTCCATCATGGCTGCTACCAGTGTCAATACTTTATAACCACGCCATAACCATTTATCTATCCAGCCCTGAACAATAGGTACATTAGCTTCATCCTGTTCGAGCATGAACTTGATCGCTTCAAGTCCAAGTGTCATATGCCTCGCTTCATCTGACTGTGCAGAAAAGCCAAAGGTTACAGTAGACATATCGCCGTTATAAGCCGCACCGGACATAAATGGAACAAATAGTAGATTGGTTAATACGTATTCGAAAGAAAACCCTATCGCAACCATATATTCAAAAGGTCCAGCTGTATTGGCATCATCAAAAAATGACTTTGGTACCGATAAATACCAGACTCTATCGTGCCATTTTGTGAAATCATGAAAACCGTCAAAATACTTGTTAAAGTGACTGAGCGTGTGTATCTGGGTTTGTGCATGGCGCAATTCATCCAGGGATTGCATCTGACAGGCTACTCTGGCACCTTCACCAGTAAAGTGTCGGCCTTGTCTAGCAAAACCTCTATGGGCCTGATATTCCAGAGGAGTAACACCCTGGATAAATAGTTTTAGTGCGCTCACATAACGTGGGTCTGTGATATTCAGGTGGCCATTATTTTGTGCAAAGGCATCCATGATTGCATATAGTTTCTTTTCCTTCTCACCCTGATACTTCCAATAGGAATCCATTGTCATTCTGAAAGGGTCCTGCCAGGCATCCCAATCCTTGATTTTAATACCTTCATAGGTATCGTAAGGAAAAACTTTTTCCATAGGCTGATAAGTTGTTTCCCAGCCTAAACGTGTCATGAGTTTATAGCGCTCCCGCATATTTAATTTTTTAGCCATTTTAAAATTCCTCTTGCAGCTGTATCTTATTAGTTCCAGTAGATAGTGAAATGATCATCATCTTCGTCGAGATTACCGCCGAAGGAAATCATCACTAACTGAATATCCTGTGGATCCCAGTCAGTTCCCAGTATGTCGGAAACTGTTGAGCGATTAATGACCAACTTGTCAGGTGCTGTTATTCGTATCATTGCAGGTTGGTTTTCTATCTGTGCATCCGGGTTATCAGCTTCAATTGCTTCAATTATTGGACGTACCTCATCTACATCCTGCAATGCTAAAAATACTTTACTCATCTTATTCACCTCCCCCAACAGTAATGCCATTTTTTGCTGCACGTGTTTTTAATTGCTGAGAGATTTCAGCGATGATATTTTCTCCATCATCTAAAGCTGATAGAGCTAATGGTGAAATAGCTTTTTCTGCTTCAGTTAACCATTTGTTAAACCAGTCACTGACCAGCTTCTTATTTTCATCTGATTCTGCAGTAGCGACTGCAATTTGCTTATCTACCCAGCGTGTAGACTCTGCATACCAGTCAACGATAAATTCGGTAAGCATTGAATAGGTCGATGCGCCCTGTTGGTTTAACTGCTCTTCCAGGCGTTTAAAAATAAGTGGATGAAGCAGGCCATCCATGATCAGGTTCTGTACTAAAAACAGTTCGAACCAGTCTTCAATTACCAGACTGTCTTCAACAAGTTTGCGTAAGACCTGCCAGAGAGGGGCATTTAACCAGGCAGTTTTTGCCTGATCGATAACTACTTCATCATTTTCTGAAAGTACCAGACCGATACGAGTAATATATTGCGCATTACCCAGTCGATCAGCTGCATGAAGCATTGCGGCTGAAGTAATTGAAGCGCCATAACCCATTGCACAGATTTGTGCATTGTTCATGTTGGCAGCCCACTCATAATGACGTAAGGGGAGGACATGATTAATAATTGTCTGCTTTACATTTTCTGGCAGGCTGGATAATAAATTGCGCTTTTCAACAAACTTAAAATTTTGTTCAGCAGAGTCCTGTTGTTTGGCACGTGCCATGGTGTAATTACCATAGTAGTATTGTCTGGGATCAAGAAACTTGTACCAGTCATCCATTTTTATAGCTGTCCGAGTTGGATCATACAGTTCCTTTTCCGGTTGCCAGGTAGGTCGATAATGAAAATGCTCAGTCGCCTGTAGATCCAGAACCGCTTCCTGATAACGGGTCGCTGTTTTTCCTTCTCCTATTCGTCTGGCTATATGACTATAAGCCTGCCTGACCGGCTTTAGCTCTTTTGCCTTAATATCTATTTGCATGCAATTATTCCTCTCTTTCTTAATTATGATTTTGCTAACTGTTTGAAGTATCAAAAGTCTTTTTGATTATTCTTTGACGCCTGGTTGTCCATAACGCCATTTCAACTTATCAAGGTCGACCTGAGCTTTTTGCTCTGGTGTTAATTCCTTTACTTTATTTAATTCACAAAAAGTCTGGAACTGAGAAAAAGGCAAAACAAGTTCAATAAAAATAGAAGGATCATCATAAGAAAAATCAAATTCGACAAAAGCATTCTTACGTACACCGGTAACACGTACGTATTTGGTTGCTGTTAATTTTTCCAGCTGGTCTTCTGTTTTGCTCTGGCTCATTTCCTACACATTTTATTAATCATATTTATGGTTTTGCAAATACCAGGCCAATATAGTTATTTCATTAAATACAATGACTTAGCTTATTTTTATAATTTGCGCGAAGAAATGACTTGACCAAATGATCATGTTAGAAAAAGCTATATGATGTTTTCGTTAAGTCTGTTCTGCAGTTATTAATAGTAATGCGTTGAACCTTGAGAATATTTCCAGGATTGATTGAGTTGAACCTGGAATCCGTTTATCAAATTAGTGACAAAACAAATATAATAGAAACGAAGATGTATTAAGATTTTGAGGGGAGGCTGTTATATCAATTTGAGTTTTTTTAAGCGATAGCGGCACTGCGGTCCACTGATACCTAGCAATCTGGCCGCAGCAAGAACATTACCCTGGGATTTTTCCAGAGCCGAGGTGAGTAATTCTTTCTCCAATTGATCAAGGCTGAAACCATCTTCAGAAAATTGATTCAGCATGGATGTAATGATCGTAGCATTTGATGGTTGATCAGGGTCATTATCCGATCGTAAATGAAGACTGCCTTCGTCACTTATTACAAGAGGGTCTTTTTGAGAATCAGGCATATTGAGACAGATCATACGAGATTCAATATGATGATTATTTTCCGTAAGAATAACCCCGCGTTCGAGAATATTTTCCAGTTCCCGGATATTACCCGGCCAATGATAGCTTTGAAATCTTTTCATCGCCTCATCTGTCAGGCCGGGTATTTTTTTACCATATTTATGATTTAACTTATTTATGAATTTTCGAATCAATTCGGGCAAGTCCGCCATTCTTTCTCTTAATGGCGGAATAGTAATAGGAAATACATTTAAGCGGTAAAACAGATCAGCGCGAAATTTACCATTTGCCACCTGATCTTCCAGATTAACATTGGTCGCTGCGATCAATCTGACATCAACTTTTATTGATTTACTACCACCGACTCGCTCAAACTCTCCTGTTTGCAACACTCTGAGTAATTTTGCCTGAGCAGCTTCGCTTAATTCTCCCAGTTCATCGAGAAACAAGGTGCCGCCGTCTGCACGTTCAAAGCGCCCGATGCGTTGCTTATCTGCGCCGGTGAAAGCGCCTTTTTCTGCACCAAATAACTCTGACTCAATTAACTCTGCAGGTAGTGCAGCGCAGTTAACTGCAATAAAAGCTGCGCCTTTTCTATCGCCAAAGCGATGTAATGCCTGTGAAAAAACTTCCTTACCAACTCCTGTTTCACCAAGCATGAGAACAGTCACATCGGTTTCCGCTGCTTTTTGTAACATATACATGGTGTCACGAATTTGTTTAGAGTTTGCAACAATATTTTCAGGATCAAGGCCATAAGCAGCAACTGTCCTTAACTGTTGTACCTCATACTGCAGGTTATTCAATTTTTCAACTAAAGGTTCGGTGGAAAAGATTTTCTGCAGTTCTTCTGCATCTTCCCATTCGTTCAGCGGCTTACCAATAATACGACATTGTTTATCACCTTTACCGATGCATTCAACTTCTTTGTAAAAGATGGGGGTTCCCATAAAGTGACTGGTATAACCGCATGCATATCCTAATAGTTGCCAGCAAACTGCTTCATCAGTGATACCCAGTAAACGAATATGTTCTTCAGCCTCGATAGAATTAGTCCAGATAAATTCGCCATAAAATTTTCCAGCCTCAATATCTATTTCAACCTTAACCGGGTCGACTTTGACTACACCCTCAATAGTATGAAGTTGTGGGCCAACAGAAAAAATATCCATCGGACTCTGATTAGCACGCATACGCTTTGCAAGCTCAGCATCTGATTGTGCCGATTCCCAGCCCATACGTATCAGCAGACCTCTGGCATATGATATTCCGAGAGACTCAATCAATTCTTTTCGCATTGAGCCTAAAGCGGAGGCATGCAGTAGCAACATACGTTGTTGTTCCAGCCAGATAGTACCTGAATCATTGTCGAATCGAATAGCCGAACAGAGATCATCTACTGGAGGAAAGAGTTTGTCGGTCAGAGATTGAACCATGCTAATTAGCCTATCAGATTCTGAATGAATCTACTGAGAAAAATCGATCTAAAAAAGCCATTTCTCCATAATGACCAGCAAAACCAGACAGTTTCCTGCTGATAAATATCAGAATTGCTGTTTGAAAAAAATAGTGTGACATAAAAAATCAGGTTACAACAGTCAAGAATCGTTCATTCAGTTGCTGGTCATGATAAAAGATTGCTCCACCAAGCTCAGCTTCGGTCCAGGTAATGGTTTTATGATCTGGATACCAGTCATAAGAGTCACAGAAAGTTTCATTTCTATTTCCAGATGGATCAAAGAAATAGATGGTTCTGCCACGTGTGATGCCGTGTCGAGTAGGGCCGATATCTATTGGCATCTTATATCTACCCATAATATCAGCAGCAGTTAATACTTCTTCCCATGAACTTAACAGAAAAGAGGCGTGATGTAATTTATCTTTCTCTTCATGACGAATAAATGCAATATCATGTGCTTTCATACCACAGGTTAAAAAGCTGCCAATTTGAAGCTTACCATCCTCTCCAGCCATGACCCGCTCAGTTTCATTAAATCCAAGCACTTCTTTAAACAGTTTAATCGAACCATCAAGGTCATCACCATAAAGTAGACAATGATCGAAGCGCTTTACTTTCATTCCCTTCAGGTCTTCAGGCCATGGATGTGGATTGACCAGTCCAAGCCCATTGCCTTTAAAATCTTTATCGGCATATAGCTCAAACGTATGTCCAGTAGGAGAATTAAAACGAACACGGTCACCACAATGATTAAGATCACCTGCAGGAATTCGCTCAACTTCACAGCCGAAATCTTTAAGATCCTGCTCAAATTGATTTAATGTTTCAGTGCTATCAACTTTCCAGCCCATGAAATCCATACCTGCATTATCTGTCTCGCGTAAAACCACTGAAAACCAGTCCTGCTCATCCCAGCCTTTTAAATAAACCCGTCCCTGATCATCACGGTCAGTCTCGATCAATCCCATTCTTTCAATATAATGGATGAGAGATTCTTCCATATCCAGAACTCTGAGTTGTACATGACCGGGTCTCAATACACCTTTCATTGACATAATACTTTCCTCTAATTATTTGATTACATTAAGTAGCAGATTGCTCAACAGAAGAATGTCTGTAAGGGCTTTTCAGTTTAACTGCCGACTGGTTTTATTTTATATTTTTATAAAATGTAAACGATTTAATATCGATTTACAATTATTTATCGATAATAATCAATATTAAATATATTAAAATCTAATATATATAAGCTCCAGAATATTTCGTGAGTTATATAAGTTATTGAAATATCGGTAAATATAAGCAATTGGAAGTATTTTTTTAGAGATTAGATTGCAACCTGATTAACCAGTGATCCTCAGCTTTTGTAAATAAATTTCCCCATTAAAGATAATGTTTTAAAGAATAAATCATTTTAAATCAATGGTTTATGATTAATTCTCTTTGATGATTATTATTTTTAAAGTAATTTTATAAATGTTTTTATTGTTTAATGTAAATATTTATGTATTATCGCTAAAAATAAAAATATCGATAATTAAATGTATATTCGATTTAGTTGATAAATATAGAGTATTTATGCTCGACTAATTTACTGAATTAGTACAATATTGAGGAGTATTAGCATGATCAACAAAGATAAAACCCCGCAAGCTGCATTAGACATTTCACGACGCAAAGCACTTAAACTAATGGGTGGAGCAGCTTTAGCCATAAATAGTGGATCATTGTTTGCTGCAACTTCGGTGAAAACAGCTAAGCCATTTAAAATAGGTTTTGTCAGTCCTCAAACTGGCCCACTGGCCATATTTGCAGAACCGGATAAGTTTGTTTTAGACGAGGTCAAAAAAATCCTGAAAGCAGGGATTACGATTGCTGGTGTGAAACATCCGGTAGAAATTATTTATAAAGATAGTCAATCAGACTCTAACCGTGCTGCCGAGGTTGCGTCACAGTTAATTCTGGATGATGAAGTTGATATCATGGTGGCAACCAGTACGCCAGCTACTACTAATCCTGTAGCAGATCAGTGTGAATTAAATGGCGTTCCCTGTGTTACTAATGATACTCCCTGGCAACCCCATTTCTTTGGGCGCGGTGGTGATCCAAAGCAGGGCTTTGAGTGGACTTATCACTTTTTCTGGGGGCTTGAAGATATTATTGGCTCTTATACCAATCTGTGGGCACAAACTTCTACCAATAAAGTGGTTGGTTCACTATGGCCCAATGACTCGGACGGTAATGCCTGGGGTGATGATAAACACGGGTTCCCGCCGGTTCTCAAACAGAAAGGTTTTGAACTGGTCGATCTCGGACGTTTTCAGTCACCTGCAGATGATTTCTCATCTTATATATTTGAATTCAAGAAAAAAGGGGTCGACATAGTAACAGGTGTTATACCACCACCTGATTTCGGCAATTTCTGGTCTCAGGCAGGCCAACAGGATTTTAAGCCTAAAATTGTTACAGTTGCCAAAGCCAGTGAATTTCCTGCAGCAATAGAGCCTTTTGGTAAAAGAGCTGAGGGTTTAACTGTAGAAGTATGGTGGTCTCCTTCACACCCATATCATTCAGGTTTAACAGCTCAGTCATCTGCCGAGCTGGCTAGTGCTTACACAGCAGCTACGGGCAAACAGTGGTCTATGCCTCTGGCTTTTAAACATTCCTTATTTGAAGTTGCTATTGATGCGCTTAAGCGTTCTGAAGGCCCCGGTAATCCGGAATCAATACGTGATGCTATAGCATCCACCAATTACAATTCAATTGTAGGGCCAGTGAATTTTCAAACTGGCCCTGTCCCCAATATTAGTAAAACACCATTAGTCTCCGGTCAGTGGGAGCGCAGAGGTAAAAACCTGGAACTGCTTATTGTAGAAAACTCTCAGGCTAAAGATATTGCACTGCAAGGAAACTTAAAGCCATTGAGTTAACAGTAGTTTTTATTAGCCCTGCGATTCTAACTCATCGCCAGGTTGATATTGCTGGAGTCTATTTTGAGATTATTATCACTGAATAATGTGTCAAAGAAGTATGGTTCTTTGACCGTTACCGATAATCTTTCCTTTAGTTTAACGGAAGGGGAGGCATTGGGTATTATTGGCCCCAATGGTGCAGGAAAAACAACCATGTTTAATCTGATAACGGGTGATGTTAAACCGGATCAGGGTGATGTTTTGATGAATAATCAATCTATTGTCGGACTTACAGCTTCGCAACGCTGCATGCAGGGTATAGGTCGAACCTATCAGATTCCCCATCCTTTTGTCGGAATGTCGGTATTTGAAAATGTTCTGGTGGGTGCCTCTTATGGCGGTAAATTAAATACGGCTGATGCTCATAACCTTAGTTTATCGGTTCTGGAATCTACCGGGTTGATTGATAAAGCCAATAACCTCGCTGGCAGTTTAACTCTACTGGAACGTAAGCGGCTTGAGCTAACACGGGCTCTGGCTACTCAACCAAAAATTTTATTACTCGATGAAATTGCCGGTGGTTTAACTGAGCATGAAGTTCATGAGTTAGTAGAGAGTATTCTGGATATTCGAAAGCAGGGTGTTTCTATTATCTGGATAGAGCATATCGTACATGCTTTACTATCAGTCGTTGATCGATTGATTGCCATAAATTTCGGTGCGAAATTAACAGAAGGTGATCCTCAGAAAGTCATGAACAGTCCTGAGGTGAAAGAAGTTTACATGGGGATTGATGGCGAATGAGTTTTCTAGCCTGTCATCAACTGGATGCTACCTATGGTGATTTCCAGGCACTATTTGGAATTGACTTCTATCTCGATAAGGGTGAAACAGTGGCCATTATCGGTTCAAATGGCGCTGGCAAATCCACCTTTTTGCGCGCGATAACCGGAATGATCAAAGTCAACAAATCTTCAGTGCGTTTCAATGATAACGATATAGGTGGATTAGCTGCCTATGAAATTAATCGCCTGGGTATTTCTATGGTACCTGAAGGTAGAAAATTATTCCCCAGTTTAAGTATTGAAGAGAACCTGTTAATTGGGGCTCAATCAGGTAGAAAAGGTCCGTGGAATCTTCAAAAAATTTATCAGCTTTTTCCGGTTCTTGAAGAACGTAGAAAATCACCTTCTATGGCTTTATCCGGTGGGCAACAGCAAATGGTTGCGATTGGTCGTAGTCTGATGTCCAACCCTCAGTTACTTTTATGTGATGAAATTTCACTGGGACTTGCTCCTGTTATTATCAAAGGTATTTATGATAGTTTTCCTGAAATTAAATCTCATGATATGTCTATCGTAGTAGTGGAGCAGGATATTCGACAGGCCATGAAAGTTGCAGATCGGGTTATCTGTTTTCAGGAGGGGCAGATATCTCTTCAGGGTAAACCGGATGAGTTAACTCATGAGCAGATTTCAGAAGCATACTTTGGAGTATAACTATGGCCGACTGGATTAACGTTATTATTCAAGGTTTGCTTTTAGGTGGGCTATATGCGCTTTTTGCCACCGGATTATCTCTATCTTTTGGTGTCATGAGATTGATTAATATGGCACATGGCGATTTAATTATTCTGGCAGCCTATCTATCGTTTGCGGTAGTACAGCCTTTAGCGATATCACCTTTTTTAAGTCTTGTCATTGTTATTCCGTTAATGGCGTTATTCGGTTACCTCTTACAACAGTTATTGCTTAATAAAATACTGGGTGATGACATTCTGCCCCCTTTATTAGTCACTTTTGGCTTATCTATTATAATTCAGAATTTATTGCTGGAAATTTATTCAGCGGATTCACGCGGATTGAATGGTGGTGCTATAGAAATCAGTAGTATCCCGTTGGGAGCGGAGATTGCCGTCGGTGTTTTTCCAGTCGTAGTGATGCTGACAGCAATCGCGGTAATAATGGCTTTACAGTATGTCTTCTTTCATACCAGGGTAGGTCGCTGTTTCAGAGCGACTTCCGATGATCATGAAACAGCACAGTTGATGGGGGTGAATACGCGCAAGGTGTATGGCCTGGCCATGGCTATTTCTATGACGGTTGTCACTATCGCCGGTGTCTTGCTGGCTATCCGTACTAACTTTGATCCTTCCTCAGGTCCATTGCGTTTATTGTATGCATTTGAAGTAGTCATTATTGGCGGGTTAGGTTCACTGTGGGGAACTCTGGCTGGTGGCATGGTACTTGGAATATCGCAATCGATTGGTTTCAAGATAGATCCAGGTTGGGGAATACTGGCCGGTCACATTACTTTTCTTATCATTCTAATGATTCGTCCGAATGGACTGTTTCCCAAAACCAGAGACCGATAATGAATGCTTTAGCTGATAGATACAGTATTACCAGGGGCTCAAATGTGACTCTGGGTTTTGCAATTACACTGTGTATCACCTCAATAATTTTAATCAGTGCACCCTGGTGGTTAGGTCGCGGTGAGATGCGCACTATTACAGAATTCCTTTATATTCTGGCACTGGGACAAATGTGGAATTTACTGGCAGGGTATGGTGGCTTAGTTTCTGTTGGTCAACAGGCTTTTATTGGAATTGGCGCATATTCAGTTGTTATTTTCTCCTATAAGCTGGGTTTAAATCCTTTTTTGTCTATTCCGGTTTCAGCTGTAATTGCTCTTCTTTTTGCGATTCCGATTTTCTTCATGATGTTTAGATTACGCAGAGCGAACTTTGCCGTAGGTACCTGGGTAATGGCTGAAACCCTGCGCCTGCTGGTATCCAATGTCAGCTGGCTAGGCGGTGGTTCAGGTTTATCGATCACGCGAGCCATGCAGGGTATCCCTCGCTGGTGGCGTGAATCCTTAACATTGTGGTTTGCAGTTGTTATTGGTGTTGGTTCGGTATTACTGGTGTATGCGATTTTAAGATCGAGACATGGCATGTCACTAACGGCAGTGAGAGATAGTGAAGTCGCTTCAGAAAGTCTGGGTATTAATGTCCGTAGGGTTAAATTACTGGTTTTCCTGATATCAGCTTTTGGTTGCGGCATGATAGGCGCTTTAATTTTTATCACAAAACTAAGGGTCTCTCCTGAAGCGGCCTTTTCAGTTGACTGGACCACTATTATGTTTTTTATCGTAGTGATTGGTGGCATTGGCACCATAGAAGGTCCTATTGTCGGCGCTCTGGTGTATTTTCTAATGCGTGAATATCTGGAAGATTACGGAGCCTGGTATCTCATTATTCTGGGCGCATTCACCATTCTTATTATGCTCAAAGCACCTCGAGGGCTGTGGGGAACAATTGCTCACCGTTATCAAATCCAGCTATTCGCTGTGAATAGAACAGTCAGAACAAAGGAGGGTAGATAGTTAAACCTGCAATTCAGTTCGTAGCGGGATGCACCGATTGGGTGATTATATACATCAACGATCATGGTTTATGAAACAGTGGGTGAACCTCTATGGCGAGCGGTCAACGGCGGAATCCAGGTTCAATCAATCATTAATAAATTAGTGCTTCGGTGGAACTACTAATCTAAAGGGATGGCAACCCGAATAGTAATATCTCCCGCTTAACTTTTTTACAGGATCAGGTGGTGAGCAAGTAAGTATTTTTTGAACTGAATAATGTCCTGGCTGGTATATTTCTGGCCTTCTTTTGTACTTTTGAGTCAATGAGCATATAAGATTATTGCAATCAGTCATCGAACAGTCTTACTATCAATCGAACAGTCGAACTGTCAATTTATAATCAATTAATTTGATTAAAGATTGATATGAAACTTATGAAATTTAGGCCGAGAGTTAACAAAGAAGTAACCAGGCGCTTCTATATAGTCGCATTTTGGGTCGTAAAAAAATGACCCTTGAATTTTAGAAATTGAGGAAATGTATCAAATGAAACTAAATAAAAAATCTATAAAATCTTGCATGCATCAGTTCGCAAAAGATTTAACTCTACCAGTGCTTGGAGCACTTTCAATATGCTCTTTACCTGCTCTTGCAGCAGACAAATCAGAAATCACTATTTATGGAAATCTAGATACAGGTCTCGAATACCTGACAAATATCGGTGCTGATGGTGATAGCTTAATTCGTGTTCCGGGTATTACGGGTACGATGTCATCAAGACTTGGTTTTAAAGCTTCAAAAGATGTTGGTGATGGTTACCAGGCTTTTGCAGTGATGGAAATTGGAGTATCACCTGATGATGGTAATCATGGACAGGCTGGTCGTATTTTTGGACGTCAAATTAATTTTGGTCTTAAAACACCTATCGGTAAAATTACTCTGGGTCGTCAATATTCACCCATTCTTTTTGCACTGGGTGATTTAATGGGGCCTAATATTTATGCTCTGGGATCACTGGATGCTTATCTACCTAATGCCCGATTAGATAATTCAGTTTCATGGAGCAATAAATTAGGTTCTAACGTTTCGGCTGCTGTTGCTCTGTCATTTGGCCGTGATACAACTGGTGCTGCTCCTGCTTCTGGAACCTGTGCAGGTGATTATAACAGTGTTGGTGATTCATCTGCCTGTCGTACTATTGCTTTTATGCTGAAGTATAAAGGTGATAATTTTGGATTATCTCTGGCTGCTGATAAGCAAAATGGTGGTACGGGAGCATCAGCTTTTTTCTTTAATGGCAAACCTCCTGTTGATATGAGTGATTCTGGAGATACTGATCTACGGTATGTTTTATCTGGATATTATGATATCAGTGATGCTGCAAAAGTTAGTCTTGGTTTTCTAAATCGTAAACTGGATACAGTTGCAAACGATATTTCGTCTACCGCCATTTATCTTTCTGGAAATTATAAAGTCAGCGCTAAAACAACTGTTACTGGTGCAATTTATAATATGAAAAATGATGATCAGGATGCAGATGCTACATTAATTGCATTACGCGCAATTTATAATATTGATAAAGGTGTTGACTGGTATACTCAACTTGGTCAGTTAAGTAATGGCGATGGTGCTTCATATAGCATGTCACCAGGACCTGGTACAGCACCAGCATCTGGTGAAAGCCAAACTGGTGTTATGGTGGGTTTTCGTTATAAGTATTAATACTATCTAAGCTATTTTATGGAGCAGGGACGCTCAATTATATAAATAAGAAGCTACGGATTGATTTCATTTCTTTGTACAAATCGTTTATTTAACCAGAAATAATTACTTTTAGCTGAAAAAGAGACCTGTTTATCGGTTTATTCTTCAGGATCATTTATCCTCAAGTAATATGCAGAATTCGGACTCAGGTAAATTAATGAACCTGACTCACTTAACAATTATAAATGAGGAGGTTTTATGGACTCAGTGAAAGATGGCCTAAAAAGTAGTTCTTTTAACTTCGAAAATAATGATAGTGCACAACCACTAAAGACACCTTCAGGTATCTCTTATATTATTGGTCGACTACAAAAATATCTGGAGCGTCAGATTTGTATCACTATTTCTCCATTGGAAATAAAAATTAGAGAATATACGGCACTATCAGTCTTTAATGCCAGAGGAAGATTGTCTAACGCCCAGCTAGCCGAACGCACTATGGTGTCGCCACAGGCGGCCAACGAGCTAGTCAAATCTATGCAAAAAAAGGGATGGATAAAAAGGCAACCAGATCCGACTCATAAAAGAATCGTGCAAATTAGTTTAACAGAAGAGGGAATGAATATGCTTCAGGCCTGTGATGATCTTGTTGCCCGACTGGAACAACAGATGATGGAAGATTTTAGTGCGCAAGAACAAAAAACTATACAGACACAGTTACGCACCATGATGCGTGTTTTAATGGATGTGCATTAATTTGTTTGTTGTTATTTACTCGCTTATTCATTGAGTTTTCAGCCAGTAGATGAATTCATGAATTGATCAGTGTTTCCCTAATCTGTATATGGGGGGCAAGTCTTTATTTATTGAGTTTGATGACTGGAATAAGGGGTAATAGTACTGACCAGAGAAATGTGAATAGAAATATACAGATCTGGAACTTGCTATACCTGGAATATTCGATTTAAAAAATCAGACTTTTTTCACCTTCTCTTTTACCAGTGTTGAAAAATCTCTTTACCCATTTTATGATATTTTTAAGATAAGTATGAACCTGCTTTTTTATTAAGCAGGCTTATGAATTTTCAAATTGCATTAGAAGCTGTACATATTGTTCTATTGATAGGGAAGACATTAAAAAAGTATCAGGACTCTCCCCCCTAAAAAATCGGCTTCTCTTATACTATACGTTATCATGATTACGGAGTGATTTATGGATTTAATGAAAAAGGGTTTATAAAATTTGCACTATTAATAATTGTTTTTTCATTATTAACATCCTGTGCCAGGTATCAACGTGGAAGAGTGGCCCACATTGAAAAAACGAATAAACATACAAAAGATTTGACGGATATAAAAATTACCGCTTCTAAAAATAAAGAATACTCAACCAAAAATTTTACATATGTGCAAATTGAGTTTGGTAATAAAACAGATGAATGGATTGATGTATCTAAAGTTGCTTTAAATACAGGTGATGATATTAAAATTGTTTTAGGTCAAAGATTAATTGACTGGAAGGTAGCCATTCAAAATAAGGTGGCTGTAGATCGTTATAACAGGGAAATGTTTTTTGATATTGTTGCCACCGGAGCAGCTTTGGGCGCATTGAACTCGGCATATACTGATAAAGACGAGGCAACTAAGTCTTTTATAGCTGTTATGGCAGGGGCAGCAATTGCTGCTGATGTTAATAATATAAACAATACAATTTCAGATATTGAACGATCAAAAATTTTTCCTACAAATCATATTTATGCACCATTTTCACTTCCTCCAGGTTTAGTAGCAAAAAGGTGGTTACTTATTCAACATGATAAAACTGTATCAGTTGATAAATTCTCTTTCAGTCTTTTTATCAAAAATAGTGAGATGCGGACCTATACAGTTAGATTTTAATGGCAAGAGAGCTGCGGGCAAGCTGCGATAAATTTAGAATCTTTTAATTTATCATCCTGGAATCTGCAGTTGGACGAGTTGATTGTGTGTTTGGGGTAGTGTAGATCAAGGCGTAACGACGCAGAATAGTAAGCTATTCCAGGGGGTACAACGAAGAGATACGCCGACTCAAACCTGCAATTCAGTTCTTAGCGGGATTCACCGATTGGGTGATTTTTCCAGGATTATACACATCAACTGTGATGGTTTATGAACCTGGAAAAATCAGTTGAATCATGAAAGTCTACGTAGCACCTAATGCAGCTGATAAAATCAAAAACACGCTCATCACCAATCAGATGACTACGGTGTTTTTGATTTCTCGGCAATTGCTCCAGCATTGCTCTAACGACAGTCATCCATGGCTTAGACCAGGCACATCAATCTGTGACGTATCTTTTTCACGTTCAATTGATTTTTCCAGGTTAAATCAGGTAGTATTTACTGAGCAATAATGACATCCGGGCCAGGTTGATCTTCGTATAAAGCATTCACAAGATCAGCTCTCCGTTCTAATACTGAACGTTGATTTACAGAGCCTTTATCAGTCATTTCACCTGTTTCCAGTGATGCATCCTCAGCCATGATCATGGCTCTTAATATTCGAGTTGAGCTTCCAGTTGATACTTGCTTGAATCGATTCAAAGCTTCCTGTATACGCTCTTTGACGATATCACTAGCCGCCAGTTCAACAGTGCTTGCATTGGCCAGTGTCGGGTCGAGTTTTTGCGCCTGTTCCACGTCAAGAAATAATAGTGCAGCAATGAAATCCTTATCATGACCTGTTAGCACTAACTCGCGTACGAGAGGTGCTGCTTTGGAAATAAAACCAATACGAATATTGGCAAAATTTACCCAGGTTCCAGTAGACAGTTTAAAGTCTTCTGCTAGTCGACCGTTGTACATTAAACCTTTTGAAATATCATCCGGATCTGTGAGTTTGATAGCATCTTTGATGCAGTAAAATCCTTCATCATCGAAAGCTTCTTTGGTCTTATCCTGTTCACCCCAGTACCCGGGAGTAATTGAAGGACCACGAACACGTAATTCGGTTTTGACATCATGAGGTACCAGTTTAAACTCTACTCCGACTGCTGGAAGACCTATGACTCCGGGCTGTTTAATCGGTCCAATAGGTGCAGTAGCGAAAGGTGCTGTTTCTGTGGCACCGTATCCGGTAATAATTAGCGTTTCTTCGCCTACAGATTCTACTGACAAATCTTCCAGTTGTGTAAAAACATGCGGTGACAGCCCTGCGCCGGAATATTGAATTAATTTTAGACGAGAAAAGAATTTATTTCGTAATTGAGGATTTTTTTCCATTTCTGCGACCAGTAATTCAAAACCCTTAGGTACATTGAAATACAAAGTGGGTGCAACATCGAGCAGGTTTCGAATTGAAAGATGCATTAATTTGGGTGTTGGTTTTCCATCGTCAATATACAGTGTTCCACCGTTATACAGGCTCAATCCAAAATTGTGATTACCACCCGCCGTGTGATTCCATGGAAGCCAGTCAACAATAATGGGCGGTTCGTCATTAAGAAAAGCGAAAGATTGGCGAATCATTTCCTGATTAGAACAAAGCATGCGCTGAGTATTGATCACGCCTTTAGGCATACCGGTTGAACCGGAAGTAAATAACAGCTTTGCAATTGTATCACCTGTGATTGATGCTTCGGCAGCCGCTAAAGATTCTCCCGGAGTAGTCGCTAAGGCATCTGCAAGGCTGAAGCCACTGTCGGCATTATCAATAGCCGTTACCATGCAATTAATTTCGATAGCATCCAGAGCTGTTTGAAATGGCTCGGTATCATCGATATAAATCATCGACGGTGACATCAGCTCAAGTACATAACTCAATTTAACGTAGTCAGTTGACAGTAAAGCATAGGCAGGAGTAATAGCAGCGTAGGGAATTCCAGCACGCATCGCACCCAGAGCCATTAATGCATGATCAACAGAATTTGCTGCGATAATTGCCAGCCCGTGATCCGCGCTTAAACCTTTGTTTAACAGATATTGTCCTATAGCCCGCGATTGCTCTTTAACTTGACGATAAGTGAGCACTCTCCAGCCAGAATCTGTACGTCTATCTGCAATAGCCGGATTATCAGGTGTTTTCTCAGCCCATTCATCCAGTTTATCAAATAATGCTCTAGGGTAATCTGGTAGAGGTACATCATTGTTGATATACATTATCCCGTCATCACCATTACGAATATTTGCTGTTGCCCAGGCCATGTTGACAGCACGTAGTTTAGCCATGTTGTTTCCTCTTAATATGCTATTCAGGTAATTATTTTTTAGCAAAAACCTGAGATTAATATTTTATTTATTATTGTTGTGTTTATCAGTATTACCCAGTCCTAATAAGCGAACTGCGTTGTCTTTAAGGATACCTTGATGTACTTCTGGTTTGAAACCGGCATCCTTGAAATCTGCTATCCAGCGTTGCGGTGTGATGAGTGGAAAATCTGATCCGAATAATACGCGATCCTTAAGCAGGGTATTAGAGTACTGTACTAATTGTTTGGGAAAGTACTTTGGTGACCAGCCTGATAAATCAATATGAATATTCGGTTTGTGCACAGCCAGTGACAAAGCTTCATCCTGCCAGGGCCAGGATGGATGGGCAATGATGATCTTGATATCAGGAAAATCAATTGCAACGTCTTCCAGTAACATGGGATTCGAATTTTGCAGGCGTAATCCTCCACCAGCTCGCATACCTGAACCGATGCCAGAATGACCACTATGAAAGATGGCGGGCATATTGTATTCGGCAATCACTTCGTATATGGGCCAGGCCATTTTGTCATAAGGTAAAAAACCCTGCACTGTCGGGTGAAATTTAAATCCCTTAACGCCATATTCTTCTATCATACGACGTGCTTCACGAGCCCCCATTTTACCTTTATGGGGATCGATACTGGCAAAAGCAATCATCATGTCACTATTTTTCTGAGCTGCTTCAGCGACTTCTTCATTCGGAATACGGCGACGACCAATCTGACTTTCTGAGTCAACAGTAAACATCACCAGACCGATCTTCTGTTCGCGATAATAAGCGATGGTTTCATCAATGGTTGGACGATGTGATGAGCCAAAATATTTATCCGCTGCACGATCATACTCTTCTCCGAAACTGTCTGCTGGTGCACAACAGGAAACTTCGGCATGAGTATGGATATCGATGGCAATGAGTTCGTCTATATTCATAACAGTTTTAGTTTTTTTAAATATGGATTAAATGGCTATTCCCCAGGTAAGAACCGGGAATAATAATAACAACACCACACGAGTGAAATCGGAAGCCAGGAAAGGTAATACACCGACAAAGGTATCCTTCATAGGAACACTCCCTGCGAGTTTGTTTATGATGAATACATTCATACCAACCGGCGGGGTAATCATACCAACTTCAACAACGATCAGGCAAAGTATGCCAAACCAGAGAGCGGTTTGTTCTGCCGTCATACCGAAGTCGAGTACCATGATAGCCGGAAAAAATATGGGGATAGTGAGCAATATCATACTCAATGAATCCATGAGACAGCCCAGCACAAGATAAACCAGTAAAATTGCGATCATCACTAAATAAGGGGACAGACCACTTCCAATAATATAATCAGCCATATATTCAGGCATGCCGCTAAGACTGAGAAATGCATTAAATATATCTGCACCCAGAATAATGACAAAAATCATGCCTGTATTAATTGCGGTTTGATTAAGACAATCAAGAAAACTTTTGAAGTTCAGTTGCCGATTTATAATAGCGATAAGTGTGGTACCTATAACACCAAAAGCAGCTGCTTCAGTTGGTGTAAAAATACCTGCATATATACCACCTAAAACACCGATAAATAGAAAACTGGCTGGAAGTAAATTAATAACTGCCTGTAGTTTTTCACTCCAGTTAGTTTTTTTAGAGCAGTCTGCGTATTCAGGATGTAATTTTACAACCACCATAATAGCGATCATATAGCCCAGTACCGCCATCACACCGGGTACCATTGCAGCTAAAAATAATTTTGCAATATTCTGTTCGGTTAATAATGCATAGATAATGAGTACAATGGAGGGTGGAATGAGAATACCCAGCGTACCGCCGGCTGCAAGAGCCCCGGTAGCAAGAGCACCATGGTAGCCATGACGTTTCATTTCCGGCAAGGCAACCTGACCCATGGTAGCAGCAGTGGCCAGTGAGCTACCGCAAATAGCACCAAATAATCCACATCCACCAACCGCAGCCAGGGCCAGTCCACCCCGGTAATGGCCAATAAACGCATTCACTCCATCGAACAGTGATTTACTAATTCCAGAACGTGATGCCAGGTTTCCCATCAATAAAAATAACGGGATAATTGAAAAACTATTATTTGCAACCTGGTTAAAGCTGGAATTTTTTAAATAGAAAAATAAAGTGGTGTAATCATCGATAATTGAATATCCCAGTACACCTGCCGCCATCATGGCGATTCCGATAGGGATGCGGATGAACATTAACACCAGCATCAGTAAGACCATTAAGCCTGCTACACTTTCACTACTCATGAACTAAGCCTTTCTTATCATATTAAATTGACGCCAGGTAGTAATAAATCCGGCTAAGCTGAGCATGTATAGACCACCAGCTATGACGAAATAAAACCACCATTCTTTTAAACGTAACATCATGGTTTCATTGCCGTAATTTTTTACATCAATTGCACCATTGGTGGTTTGCCATGCCAGCAATAAGGCCAGCAAGGCTAATAACAAATTACCAATAAAATCCAGCGTAGCTTTAAAGCGAGCTGGTGAATGAGTGGTAAACACATCGACGATGACATTGCCAGAACGAATCTGACAATAGGGCAGGCAAAGACTAACCGCGACACCGGTTAACATTTTGACAATCTCCGAGTCACCAACGATTGGGGTATCAAAAAAATAACGCCCCATTACGCTAATAACCGTGATGAGTGACATAATCACTAGAACAAAACCAGCGAACATGGCCAGTTTTTTAAATATCCACTCAAAAAAAGTGTCAAATGCCGAGTTACCTGAGTTAGCCTGTGACATGCTTTTACCCCGTGTTTACCTGTTGTCAGTTGACTGATTTACAGCTACTTACTGTATTTTGTCAGTAATGCGTTAGCTGAATCCAGCAGAGCCTGACCATCAAGTCCTTTAGCATTCATTTCTTTTACCCAGGCAGCGTGAACAGGAACCGCTAACTCGCGCATCTTTTTCACATCAGCTTCAGGCATTGCAATAACTTTATTACCACGCTTTTTAGCCATCTTACGACCAGGCTCTTCAGCTTTAGTCCAGATAGCACCATTGATTTTAGATAATTTCATACCAGAATTATTGTCGATAACCTTTTTTAGATCAGCAGGTAAAGAGTTGTATTTCTTTTTATTCATCGCAAATACAAACACTGAAGTGTAAATACCACGATCACCTAATATTTCTGTAGAACTCTCGGCCAGTTCGTGTAAACGGAAAGCAGGAACAACTTCCCAGGGAATAACAGTACCATCGATTACATTCTTGGCCAGTGCTGAAGGCATTTGAGGTACAGGCATAGCAACAGGTACCGCGCCATAGGCTGTCATAGCATCTGCAACTGGGCGACTGGGAATACGTATTTTAAGACCTTTCAGGTCGCTAAGATTATTTACTGTAACATTTTTAGTGTGGATGACGCCACGATCATGAGTCCAGAACATTAAAGGATGGATATCTTTAAATTCATCCTGGGCAGCTTTATTTGTTTCATAGTACTCCTGAAGTGCCTGAGAAGTTTCTTCGGCGTTAGTAATCATGAAAGGTAATTCAAATGCAGATACTGCAGGGAAGCGGCCGGGGGTATAGGCTGGCAGTGTCCATACAATGTCAACAAAGCCATCTTTTACCTGATCGATCAGGTTTGGCGCTTTACCACCCAGTTGCATGGCTGGATAGATTTTAACCTTAATACGTCCATTAGACTCCTCTTCTACTGCTTTTTTCCAGGGAAGTAAAAAGTTTTTATGTGCAGGTGCCTGTTTGGGTAAAAAGTGATGAACTTTAAGAGTGACCTCCGCTGCATGGACTGAAAATGTAAATACAGACATTAATAGGCAGGTCGTTAGAAATTGCTTGGCAAAGAGTTTGAAATTGGACATATTTAACATTCCTCAAGGGTTTTACGAACATTGCATGGATCAGATTATCTGCCCAGCTTTTTATTTAATTATAAACTATAACTATATATGTTTTTTGTAAATAGTTTTTAATCATAGATTTCGAGATTACTATAACTTAATTATCTGAACAATAGATTAACAATCGTTTAAAACATTAAATATGTACTATAAATAGATGAAATAATGCAATTTACAGGATAGTTTATTGATTAAATACAATTCGGGAAAAGCTTTTTTTAAAATAAACTTTCAAAATAGTCTGTCTTATGTCTATAATGTTATATAACATAACTAAAATTGCCAGAGGCGTATAACTATGGAATTACCTGCAACACTTGAACTGGAGATACGAGATGATATTGCAATCCTTTCGTTGAACCGTATTAATAAGCGAAATGCTATTAATGATGAGCTGGTCATGGGGCTGGAGACTTTTTTTAATCAGATACCCGAAGGTATCAATGCAATTATATTAGCTGCAAAAGGTGATAATTTTTCTGCAGGTCTTGATCTTTCAGATATTGTTGAACGCTCAACCATTGAGGGTGTGAAACACTCTATGAGCTGGCATCGTGCTTTTCATGCAATAGAATTTTCCCCTGTCCCTGTTATTAGTGTGTTAAAGGGCGCTGTGGTGGGTGGTGGACTGGAACTGGCCAGTTCAACTCATATCCGGATTGCTGAAGATTCTACATATTACTCTCTACCAGAAGGTCAACGTGGTATTTTCGTTGGTGGTGGTGCTTCTATCCGTGTACCTAAGCTTGTAGGTGTATCTGTAATGACAGATATGATGCTGACAGGTCGTCTGTTTAATGCTGATGAAGGTGATCGACTGGGTCTTTCAAATTATCGTGTAGCTGATGGTGAAGGTATAACAAAGGCACTGGAAATTGCTCGAAAAGTTGCTGACAACTCACCAATGACCAATTTTGCCGTTATCCAGGCATTACCTCGTATTGCAGATAGTAACCCAGGACAGGCTTTTATGATGGAATCGATGATGGCAGCTATTGCTCAGGGTAGTGAAGAAGCCAAAGAAAAATTACGTGCCTTTCTGGAAAAAAGAGCCAGGAAAGTCACTGAATTCTAACTACCGGTTAAGCGAGTATTTTTTGCATCAAATGATTGAGGGTCAGGTTAAATGAAAATAATGAATACAGTCGCCCTGGTTACAGGAGGTGGATCTGGACTGGGTGCTGAAACAGCAGGTATTCTTGCAAAAAACGGTGCCAGGGTAGCAGTGCTGGATATCAATTACGAGGCAGCCTTAAAAGTTGCTAATAAAATTGAAGGGCTTGCGGTTCAATGTGATGTTTCATCTGAGCAAAGTGTCAGCGCAGCATTAGATACGATTGAAGAAAAACTTGGTGTAGTCCAGATTGTGATTAATAGTGCAGGTATAGGAACAGCCAAAAGAATCCTGGGGCGTGATCAGTTGCATCCTCTGGAAAATTTTACAAGGGTTATTGATGTCAACTTAACAGGTAGCTTTAACATGCTACGTTTGACTGCGGAAAGAATGTCAGCACAGGAGCCAACAGAAGAGGATGAGCGTGGTGTTATTATTTTTACTGCATCCATTGCTGCTTTTGAAGGTCAGGTAGGGCAGGCTGCATACGCTGCTTCAAAAGGTGGCATAGTATCTATGACATTACCTGCTGCCAGAGAACTTGCTCAATTTGGTATTAGAGTTCTGACTCTTGCTCCCGGTTTATTCAAAACTCCGCTGATGGAAGAGTTGCCGGAAGAGGTTCAGCAAAAGCTCGGTTCTTCTATACCTTTTCCCGCTCGTCTGGGTAAGCCGGAGGAGTTTGCATCTTTAGCGATGCACTGTGTAGAAAATACATTTATAAATGGAGAAGTAATTCGAGTTGATGGTGGACTTAGATTGCCTCCGAGGTAATTAATCCTGGTCAGTTAATTTTTCTGCCTGGCTGATACGTAGGAGACTTTCTCTAACCTGTTGAAAATTTACTTCTCCCAGACGTTGGCGTAGAACTTCTTCATGCTCGTTAAATTGCCGATGCAGGTGATTCAGTAATTTTTCACCTTTAGTGGTTAAATGCAGGGCATGTGCACGTAAATCATTAGTTGAAGTTTTTCGTTGGATTAAACCTCTTTTTTCGAGTTTGTCCAGCATACCAACCATGTTAGGACGTTGAATACTTAAGGCCTGTGCCAGGGTGGATTGACGCAAGCCTGGATTTTTATGGATTATTTCAAGGGTACTAAATTGTGCTGGTTTAATATCCAGCGCTTCGAAAAAGTGATCAAACTCCTGAAATACTCTGAGCTGGGCCTGGCGAAGGACGTAGCCCAGTGAAGTATTGAGGACACCGTAATCTATCTGGATATTTTTAGCGGAACTGGTTTTTTTAGGTTTACTCATGAATACCTGAAAATGAAAATTATAAATTGATTATACATTATAACTTGATTGAATGTTTTGGAACTGATTTTTTGGAGATGAATTAATGAGCGATGTTGAAAAACAGAAAAACGATGAAGTGACATCGAGTAGAAATGATGAACAGGATCAGGTTTTACAATCTACTACATCAATTGCACTGGAAGCAGCAGGTGATAGTGAATCAGCTAGAGATATTGGTGCGCTTGATGATGTTGCTAAGGCGGTAGATAAAAAGCTGGCTGCTACCCGTAGTGGACTGGTTGAAAGATTAATCTATGGCCCGGCTCCAGATGCTACGGAATTACAGTCCGGTGGACGTGCTTATGCACAACTCAGATTACAGGAACAGCCTGTTGTAAATGCTGCACTGGATTGCATGGCAAATGGTGAAGCTTTTACTCTGGATGGTAAAATTTCTGAACAGCTGCGCCGTGCAGTGACTACTGAAAAAGCTTATGGTTTGACTGTTCCTGTAGAGTTTGGTGGTAAAGGATCTGCTTATTCAGGATTAGCCCGTATTGAAGAATTATTAGCGGCTCAGGGTTTAGGTGCTCTGGCAGTTGAATTATCCGGTCAGTTAACTATTGGAGCCAGTTCTGTATTGGGCTATGGTAGTGATGATCAGAAAAAGACTTATTTACCGATGCTGGTAGAAGGGCGCTTAATTGGTTTCGGCCTGACAGAAGTTGGCGTCGGTGTAAATGCTAAAAAAATTCAGGCTTATGTGGAAGAAGATGAAAATGGAGACTATCGTCTATTCGCTGATGGCGCCAGAAATAAATTATGGATTACCAGTGCAACGCATGGTGGACTATTAGGACTGGTAGTACGCATGGGTAAAGCTAGCAGAAAGATAGGTTTGTTTGTTGTACAGTTACCGGAAAAAGATATCGGGATTTCCGATGACTGTGATTATGAATTCAGTTGCAAAAACTCGGGTGTGGCCGCATTTGAGCCGAATATCAATTCTCGAGTTCATTTCAAAAACTTTCCGATTCCCAGACAAAATCAAATTCCTGCAGATGGTGTAGAAGTGTTGTTTTATTGCCTGCGTATGGGACGTTGTATGTTAGCTGCGATGTCATCAGGCTATCAGCGTATGCTGGCACGTGATGCCAGTCATTTTGCCATTCAAAGAATTGGTGTTGGCGGACCAGTTATCAAACATGAAATACCCAGACTGGCGCTGGCCAGAATGCTGGGTGGTTCAATGCAATCAGGTGCTTTGTCATTCCTGTCTTTAAAGCAGGATGAAGATGGAGTAGATCTGGCTGGTTTAAGAGACCTGACAAAATCTGCAGCAGCTAATACAGGGCAGGAAAGTATGATTGCCTGTGAACATGTGTTAGGTGGTCGAAGTTTTGCTAAAGGCAGCAGAGTTAATGATGCACGTGTTAATCTTCATCTGTTTGGTGTAGTTGAAGGTGAAGACGATATGATTCGCATGGGTATGGTTAGAGATGTCACACTCTCATTTGTCAATACTTACCTGTCCGGCATGATGGATGCTATTAATGCTGCCAATATTGATTCCAATGGAGAGTTATTACCCGCAAAAGATAGAATTTTGCGTATTGGTTTAGGTTCACTGATTAAAAATCGTGAGCGCTCTTTTAAAGCCTTATCTACACTGTTTAAATCGAAGCAATTGTATCAGTTACTGGGCTGGGTATTAGGTAATGCGGCTTCTGATTTAATACGTCTTCCTTTTGATCTTTTACCTGTTTCAATGAATGGGCGCTACAGTGCTTTACCAAAAGAATTACGCCGCTATGCACGATTTGCAGAAATACAGCTAAGACGATTACGCTGGAGTTACCTTGGGTTCAGTCTGTTTTATCAGCTGGAATTGACACGTGCCCAAATTCCATTGCAAAGACTGGGTTTTGCTATTGAGCAACTGGTTTCCATGCTGGTTATTTGTCATCATGCTGCTGTTCAGGATAAATCTCAGCAGAAAATTGCTGCCGTTCATGCACAGGTACTAAAGGAAAAGTATCAGGGGATTAAATTATTTACTGCGCTGGCAGAGATTCAACGATTACGTCGACAGTTAGCAGCGGTGGGTGACGATATTGAGAATGGCAATTCTACATTATTAAATGAAATTAAAGCTGAAGGGTTTGCGCATCCCTGGGCGGAACAGAATAAAGCTGAATAATATTGTTCAATATGGAAACTTTCTGGTGATTATTACAAGTTGTTTAAGCTGGAATCCGCAGTTGGACAAGATGATTGTGCGTTTGAGGTGGCGTAGATCAAGGCGTTACAACAAAGAGATACGCCGCCTCAAACCTGCCATTCAGTTCGTAGCGGGATTCACCGATTAGGTGATTATACACATCAACTGTGATCCTGGAAAAATCAGTTAATCATGAAAGTCCAGGTAACACCTTAATGCAGCTGATAAAATCAAAAACACAGTCTTCACCAATCAGCTGACTACGGTGTTTTTGATTTGCCGGCAATTGCTCCTGCATTGCTCTAACTACAGCCATCCCTGGCTTAGACCAGGCAAATCAATCTGTTACGCATCTTTTTCACGCTCAACTGATTTTTCTAGGGTTAAATTTGGAGATTATTTCAGAAGTAATTTTTGTTATAGCGCTTGAGTAAAGTTTCAAACTTTAATCTATCAATATCCTGCGCACCCATATTTATTAAATGGCTGGTGTTCATCTGACAGTCAATCATTTGATATAAGCCCGTATCCACCAATGCTTTTAAACAGCATTTAGATGCATTATCGGCATGGCTAAACATCGATTCCCCATAAAATACCTGCCCCAGGTTTACCCCGTATAATCCACCAACCATGACATTGTTACTGTCCCAGCACTCATAAGAGTGGGCGTGTCCAGCTTTGAATAAATCAGTATAAGCCTGGATCATAAGTGGGCTTATCCAGGTTCCCGGTTGTCCTTTACGAGGTTCTGCACAGGCTTGCATGACATCTGAAAAACGTTCATCGGTGGTGATGTAATAAAGATCTTTACGTAAAAATTTACGAAAAGAACGATTGATATGTAAATTTTCTGGAAATAAAACTGTTCTGGGGGCAGGTGACCACCACAGAATAGGTTCATTTTCATTAAACCAGGGAAAAATTCCATGCTGGTAAGCTTCGATTAACCAGTCAACAGATAATTTTCCACCAGCCGCTAGCAACCCATTTGGCTCCTTTAATGCCTGATTGCTGTCTGGAAAATGAGGAGGCAGGTTTGGGTCTAACCAGGGAATCATATCATCTTGTCACAAAGGTTGAATTAACATGCTGAGCGCTTTCATATTTGCCAGGAATATTAAAATAAGGCTGTGGTTAGAAACATGGATTATCTGCATTGTCGGCGTTAATCTTTACGGTAAGGTGATTTTTTATTCTGCTCATCGCAATAATCGTTAATGTATTGCTCTTCCTGAGTTAAGTAGTGTTTTATCATTTGTTGAAAACTCTCATCAGGAAACCAGTGAGCTGAACAGGTTTTGGTGGGTAAAAATCCCCGGCTGATTTTATGTTCTCCCTGTGCTCCAGGATCAAATTTTTGCAAGCCATTTTTAATACAATATTCAATACCCTGATAGTAGCAACATTCAAAATGCAGGTGGTTATGATATTCATCACAACCCCACAGGCGACCATATAGAGTTGTATCGCTGATAAAAAACAATGAAGTAGCGATTATCTTCTGATCATCAAAAACTAAAATAACCATCACGCGTTTTTTAAGTTTTTGACCTATTTCCTGAAAAAAACTTTTAGTGAGTGTTGCTGTACCGTATTTACGTTGAAATATCCCTGCATATAGCTGGTGCACTCTACACCACTGATCGGCACTAAGTTCATCACCATAGAACTGCTCAATTTTCAGATTTTCAGCCGCTACAGAGGCTCTTTCTTTTTTTATATTTTTACGTTTTCGAGAACTTAAACTGGAAAGAAAATCATCGAAATTCTGATAATTTTTATTAGTCCAGTGATATTGACAGTCATAGCGAAGTAAAAGTTGGTCTGAAGCCAGTTCTCTGAATTTAGCTTCTCTTTCAAACAGGCAGTGCCAGCCACTTAACTGGTTACTGATGCAAAATTGTTGAACAACTTTAATCAGTTGATTGCTTAAGTTCTGTATCTGCTGTTGACTGGTTATTTCGCGGTGAATTAAAAAACGTGGTCCAGTGGCTGGCGTGTAGGGGATTGCACTGACCAGTTTAGGGTAATAACTGCCGCCATAATGTTCATAAGCCTGTGCCCAGTTATGATCAAATACAAGCTCCCCATAGGAATTTGTTTTTATGTAACTGGCTATCGCAGCCACCAGTTTTTGATCTTGCTGAATTAGAAAATAAACTGGTTGCCAGCCAAATTCCAGTAAACAGTGATTTTGCTCCAGCGCGAGTAAATATTCATGGCGGGTAAAAGGATAGTCGGCCTCGCCGAGTTGATTCCAGATAGTGTCATCAACTTCGGCAAGACTCTGTTTTATGACTAAGGATAAATCCACCTTAGATTATTTTGCTGCGAGTTCCTTGGCATCCAGATAACGCTCTGCATCAAGTGCCGCCATACATCCGGTTCCAGCTGATGTGATTGCCTGACGGTATATATGATCACTCACATCACCGGCTGCAAATACACCTTCGATACTGGTGGCCGTGGCATCTCCCTGAGTACCACTTTTAACAGTAAGATATCCATTTTTCATGTCCAGCTGGCCTTCAAAAATGGAAGTATTGGGTTTATGTCCGATCGCAATAAATACACCGGTTAACTCCAGATCTTTAGTTGAGCCATCTTTTGTACTTTTAATGCGTAATCCTGTCACGCCCGTATCGTCACCAAGCACTTCGTCAAGCTGACTATTCCATTCAATAGTAACATTACCATTTTCTGCTTTTTCAAATAACTGGGTTTGTAGTATTTTTTCACTGCGTAAGCTGTCACGACGATGAACTAAAGTAACGTGACTTGCGATATTAGAGAGATAAAGCGCTTCTTCAACAGCAGTATTTCCTCCACCAATAACAGCTACTTTTTGACCGCGATAGAAAAAACCATCGCAGGTTGCACATGCCGATACACCTTTACCCTTGAATTTTTCTTCACTGGGTTCGCCGAGGTACATAGCACTGGCTCCGGTTGCAATAATTAGAGCATCACAGGTATATTCACCCTGATCACCAACCAGACGCTTAGGTGTTTCATTTAAATATGTGGTGTGAATATGATCAAAAATAGTTTGAGTATCAAATCGCTTCGCATGTTTTTCCATACGAGCCATTAAATCAGGTCCGGTGAGACCTTCTACATCGCCAGGCCAGTTATCGACTTCGGTAGTCGTCATCAACTGTCCGCCGGATTCCATGCCGGTGATTAGAACCGGGTTAAGATTGGCTCTGGCTGCATAAACTGCGGCAGCATATCCGGCAGGGCCTGAACCTAGAATTAAACATTTTGCATGAGTAGTTTCTGTCATAATGAACTTCCTGATAAAGTAATATTTAAAGTGCTTGAATTTTGCTTATTAGTTTACATTAAACCGCTATGCAAAATAGGGTGAAATTTATATGGTCTATGTTGTTTTGTTAATTAATGCCAAACTATCAAATTGCAAGGTTTCGTTTTAACTGTGTTACTGTAAAATATCCCGATTCTAAATTCATTTGATAACTTTTCAATAAAAAGGTCCATCTTGGCACAGGCAAAAGTAAAACCTCAACCCCTCAATAAAGTTGACAGCTCTATTCTGGCTGGTCAATTCGAACGGCGTTTGCGCGAAGCAGGTATGTTGATATCTTTTGCTCTGGCTTTTTATATGCTTGTTGCATTAATCAGTTATGACTCTGCTGATGCTGCCTGGTCGCATAGCGGGGTAAATGAAATTGCGACAAATTTTGGTGGAGCGGCAGGTGCCTGGCTTTCTGATCTATTGTTGTATCTGTTTGGTTATATGGCTTTCTTATTACCGGTTATGCTTGTTTATAATGGTTTTATTCTAGTCAGGACTAAATTACAGTCTGCAGAAGATCGCTATCAAATGCTCGCTGTCCGCTGGAGTGGTTTTGCTGTTACGCTGATTTCTGGTTGTGCTATTTCCAGTTTGCACTTTGCTGTCGATAAAGGTGTTATGCCGTTGGATGCTGGTGGAATACTGGGGCAGGTTGCTGGACATAACTTTTCTCATAGTATGGGATTTCTGGGTGTCACTGTATTGCATCTAGCTCTGTTTTTGTCTGGTCTAACTCTTTTTACCGGTATTTCATGGCTGGCTGTTATTGATTATACCGGCAAGATTACATTGTGGGTGTTTGATAAGGCTATTGATAAATATTATTTATACAAAGACAAAAGGGCCGGCAGTATATTACGTCAGGAGCGAAAGCAGGTTTTTAGTGAACAGATTGAGAGAAATGAAAAACGCAAACCGGTGAGAATTGAACCGGTTGTGAAACAACTTGAACAGTCTGACCGGGTGCTTAAAGAAAAACAGATTCCTCTATTTAAACAGCCTGGTGAGCCGGGCCAGATGCCTTCGTTATCATTACTGGATTCGCCACCGGTTAAAACTAAGGGGTATAGTGCTGAAGCTTTACAGGCGATGTCACAACAGCTTGAAGTAAAATTGCAGGATTTTGGTATTGAAATTCAGGTCGAATCAGTGCATCCGGGTCCTGTTGTTACACGTTTTGAAATATTACCTGCTGCCGGCGTTAAAGTTAGCCAGATTTCTAATCTGGCAAAAGATCTTGCACGTTCTCTATCTGTTTTAGCTGTACGGGTCGTTGAAGTTATTCCCGGTAAACCCTTTATGGGTATTGAAATTCCAAATGAACAGCGTGAAATAGTAGTGCTTAGTGAAATTTTAAGATCACGTGCCTACGATAAATCACATTCACCATTAACGCTGGCATTAGGAAAAGATATTAGCGGTGATGCAGTAGTGGCAGACCTGGCAAAGATGCCCCATTTACTGGTTGCAGGTACCACTGGTTCAGGTAAGTCAGTGGCGGTTAATGCTATGCTGCTTAGTCTGTTATTTAAAGCGACGCCTGAACAAGTTCGACTGATATTAATTGATCCCAAGATGCTTGAATTAAGTATCTATGATGGTATTCCTCACTTACTGGCACCTGTTGTAACTGACATGAAAGATGCCGCTAATGGCTTGCGTTGGTGTGTTGCTGAAATGGAACGTCGCTATAAACTCATGGCTGCTTTAGGGGTTAGAAACCTGTCTGGTTGTAATAAAAAAATCAATGATGCCAAAGCCGCAGGAGAGCCTATTAAAGATCCTTTGTTTAACAGGGAGCAGGCCATTTTGATGGATCCGGATGCGCAACCGGAGAACCTGGAAACATTGCCCTATATTGTGGTCGTTGTGGATGAATTTGCCGATATGATGATGGTCGTCGGTAAAAAAGTGGAAGAGTTGATTGCCCGCCTGGCTCAGAAAGCACGTGCTTCAGGAATTCATTTAATACTGGCAACTCAAAGACCATCGGTAGATGTTATAACCGGCTTAATAAAAGCTAATATTCCCACACGGATTGCATTTCAGGTATCTTCGAAAATTGATTCACGAACCATTCTCGATCAAATGGGGGCGGAAAATCTATTAGGACATGGTGATATGCTCTATTTGCCACCTGGAACCAGTTTGCCGGAACGTGTTCATGGTGCTTTTGTTGATGATCATGAAGTTCATGATGTAGTTGCTGAAATTAAAAGCCAGGGGAAACCTAATTACGAAGAGGGTGTCTTACAGGAACAGACTGGCACTGTTTTACCTGGTGAATTACCCAAAGGGTCTACTGGTGCAGATCAGGATGCACTGTACGATGAAGCTGTCGCCATTGTGACTGAGACAAGAAAAGCTTCAATTTCTTATGTACAAAGAAGATTGAAAATTGGCTATAACAGGGCTGCTCGTATGATTGAAGAAATGGAAAATTCAGGTGTTGTATCTCAGGTACAATCAAATGGTAGTCGTGAAGTGTTAGCACCAGCGCCGCCTAAAATAGATCAATAGTGAAATAAAATATGAAAACAGTTATTTTAATAATGTTGCTGGGAATACCTCAGCTATTCCTGCCGGCATGGGCAAATGATGTTGAAGATAGATTGAATAGAGCACTGTCTTCACTGGATAATTTGCAAGCTGATTTTAAACAGACATTAATTAATGATAAGAAGAAGATTGTTCATCAATCAATGGGCAAGGTTTCGATTCAACGGCCGGGAAAATTTATCTGGAAATATGAAAGACCCTATGAACAACAGATAATCGCCGACGGTAAAGAACTCTGGGTTTATGATGTCGACCTGGATCAGGCTACAGTAAAGCCTATGGAAACGGGTCTGGCAACGGCTCCAATCATGGTGTTAATGAAAAAGCAGCGTGTAGAGGATGAGTTTGCAATTAATGAAGTCGGTAAACATGGTGAGAAAGGTATTTTATACTGGATTGAGTTAATCCCTAAAAATAAGGATATGGAGTACAACAAAATTTATATCGGTATGCAGGATGATGTGATTAAAGCGATGGAATTACGTGATAGTTTTGGTCAGGCTACACAGATAACATTTGAAAATCAGCGTACCAATGTTGTTTTTAAGCCTGGTACTTTTAAATTTAATCCGCCAGAAGGTGTTGATGTTTTTGGCGTTGGTGGATAATTAACTGGTGTCAGATCTTTTTGCAGAAGAAAACGCTTATCAACCTCTTGCGGACAGAATGCGTCCTCAGACCTTGCAACAAATGGTCGGACAAACGCATTTATTATCAGCAGGTAAACCTTTAAGACAGGCTATCGAAGCAGGAAAGCTCCATTCGATGTTATTCTGGGGCCCCCCAGGAACAGGAAAAACAACTTTAGCCCGCTTAATAGCAAAATATAGCGATGCACTTTTTTTATCACTTTCTGCGGTTTTATCAGGTGTAAAGGATATTCGTGCTGCGGTAGACCAGGCTAAACAGTTTAGTGGAATAACTGTTTTATTTGTTGATGAAGTTCATCGCTTTAATAAATCCCAGCAAGATGCTTTTTTACCTCATATAGAAGATGGCACAATCGTTTTTGTAGGTGCTACAACTGAAAATCCTTCTTTCGAACTGAATAACGCACTGCTTTCAAGAACCCGAACTTATCTTTTAAAATCTTTCACAGAAAGTGAGCTTGCTGATCTTGTCAAACTGGCTTTAGAGGATGAACAGCGTGGATTAGGGAGTAGAAAACTCAGGCTGGAAGGTGATGGACTAAAGTTATTGATTAAAGCCGCTGATGGTGATGCCCGCAGAGTTTTAACTTTTCTGGAAATTCTGGCTGATCTTGAAATTGATGGATCAATACGTCTGCAAGATGTAACGGAAGTGGTCAGTCAGGGACACCGTCGGTTTGATAATAAGGGTGATATTTTTTATGAGCAAATCTCCGCATTACATAAATCTGTAAGAGGTAGTGATCCTGATGCCGCATTATACTGGTTATGCCGAATGCTGGATGGTGGTTGTGATCCTGTCTATATTGCCCGTCGTGTTGTACGGATGGCTTCAGAAGACATTGGCAATGCCGATCCGCGCGGTTTAGAGATTAGTTTAAATGCCTGGCAAACCTATGAACGCCTGGGTAGTCCGGAAGGTAATCTGGCAATTGCTCAGGCAGTTATCTATCTTGCCTGTGCAGCCAAGAGTAATGCGGTATATTCTGCTTTTAATCAGGCCATGAGTGATGCCCGCCAAACGGGTAGTATGGAAGTACCCATTCATCTTCGAAATGCGCCGACAAGCTTTATGAAGGATCTGGGTTATGGTAAAGATTATCGATATGCTCACAATGAAAACAATGCCTTTGCGGCAGGTGAAAAATATTTTCCAGATGATATGCCAGTAACCCATTACTATCAGCCGGTTGATCGGGGTCTGGAGACTCGAATCGCAGAAAAACTAAATTATTTACGAAATTTAAATGCTAAATAAGCCATACTCAGAATCATGTGATCAAAACAGGGAGCCAATTGGCGAGGTACTGGATCAATTTATTACTGATCGAAAGACAGTATTGGAAATTGGCAGTGGCAGTGGACAGCATGCTGTCTATTTTTCAGCTAAATATCCTTTTTTGCTATGGCAGACCAGTGATTTATCAGCAAATCATAGCGGTATACAGGCCTGGATTGATGATAGTCAGCTGGATAATGTATTAGCCCCGATAGAGCTGGATGCCACCGGTAAATGGCCTGATAAGCAGTATGATCTTTTGTATTCTGCTAACACTGTACATATTATGTCTTCATATGCTGTAGAGAAGTTATTTTACAATATTCCTGAATGTATGCATGACGACTCGGTATTTTTACTTTACGGGCCATTTAACTATCAGGGAAAGTATACCTCTGACAGTAATGCTCGTTTTGATAACTGGCTGAAACAGCGTAATCCTGAGAGTGGTATAAAAAACTTTGAATGGCTGCAAGACATTGCACGACAATCTGCATTAAGATGCACGCATGATTTTACCATGCCAGAGAATAACAGGCTGTTGGTCTGGCAGAAAGATTCTTTAACTGCAGGAAACTAATTCCAGCAGCTTGAGACTAAGATAGATAAACGTATTACGAAAGATTATTAACTAGAGAATATTTATGAATAAATTTAAATACTATATAGCTGCTGGTTTATTAGCCAGTATGTCAGTAGCTTTTGCCGCTGATAATGCTCCGAAATCGGATATGACTCAATTATTGAAATCACGTCTTGGCGGCATAGCGGTTTCCGATCCGGTCGATACCCCGGCCGAAGGCATTTATCAAACTAATTTTGGTAATAAGATTGCTTACCTGACCGGCAATGGTCGATTTGTAATAATCGGTGATATGATTGATTTACAGGCTCAGGTTAATCTGAGTGAGGTCTCTCGACGTACCACTACAAAAGCGACCCTGGATAAAGTTGAAGTTAGCGATCTGGCTGTTTTTCCTTCTGTAACAGGTACTACAAAAGCAGTATTAAATGTGTTTACAGACACATCCTGCCCGTATTGTAAAAAACTGCATGAAGAAGTACCTGATTTACAAAAAGCAGGAATTGAAGTGCGCTATTTCCCTTTTCCCCGTGGTGGTACAAGAGGTCCCGGTTATCAGGAATTAAAGCAGGTATGGTGTGGAAAGGACAAGTCTCTGACTATGAATATTGCTAAAAAAATTGAAACTGGAACTTTGCCTTCTGCGACTTGTGCAGAGGCTAAATTTGTTGATACCGGTTATGAAATTGGTAATAAACTGGGTGTGACAGGAACCCCGGCCCTGTTTACTGCTGAAGGCCAGAAAATTGATGGCTATGTCCCATCAGCTAAATTGATTCCTATGTTGCTAAACTAAGTAGAGCAAAATACTTAAACCTCGGTATAGATGCAATTTCATGCTGAGGTTTAAGTTCATAAGCTGTTAAGCCTTTTAGAATTGCTTGATTTAAAAGCTGTTAACAGTTTTAGACAATGGCTACACTCTGCTGTAGATCGTATTGCTAACATCCTTACCTGATAAAATTAAAAATATATTAACTACAATCTACTGATTATTCAGGTTAAAAGTTAAGATATTAAATAAGCTTATTCGCATAACTTTGTAGCTTATTAGCTTCATAGAAAGCACAATCTACGTGCAATAATAAATAATAGAGATAACATTATGCAGTCATCAGATGGTCGGCCTATTTATTTAGACCTGATAAAAATAAAATTACCTATGCCCGGTATAATTTCTATTATGCACAGGGTCTTTGGACTTATTCTTTCATTTTCAATACCTGCATTTACATATTTATTTGCACTAAGCTTACAGAGTGAAGAAGGTTATAATCAGGTGCTGCAATATCTGGATTATAAAATTTTCCTTCCTGTTTACTTTGTACTGATTTATGGCTTTACCCATCATCTTTTTGCAGGTATTCGTTACCTGTTAATTGATATCGAAATTGGTGTTGATAAAGAGACATCTTATAACAGTTCGTATGTGGTTCTTGTATCAGCTTTAATTGTTGCATCTATTCTCTTTCTGGTGGTTATATTATGAGTGGTTTCTCGGGTATGAAAGCCTGGTTGATCCAGCGTTTTAGCGGCATCTATATAGCTTTGGTCAGTATTGTTCTGATAGCCATTATCTGGATGGAAAAACCGGATTCTTATCAGCAATGGTCAGCAATATTTTCCGGGCCATGGATGCAAACAGCTTTAAGTATTTTTATTGTAACCCTGTTATTTCATGCCTGGATCGGATTGCGGGATATCATTCTCGATTATATTCATCCTGTCTGGATAAAAATGTTAGTGATGACGGGCATCGTTCTGATGCTGGTTGCCTCTGGATTCTGGTTTTTACGTGCTCTGCTACTGGTGTAACTAAATGAGTTTAATAAGAAGAAGATTTGATGCCTTAATCATCGGTGCTGGTGGTGGAGGTTTACGTGCTGCATTACAGCTTTCTAAAGCTGATGCAAATGTTGCTGTAGTATCCAAAGTATTTCCTACCCGTTCTCACACGGTAGCTGCTCAAGGTGGGGTTAATGCTGCGATGGCGAATGTCATGCCTGATAACTGGCACTGGCATATGTTTGATACCGTAAAAGGAAGTGACTATCTGGGTGATCAGGATGCGATCGAATATATGTGTCGTGTGGCTCCTGAACTGGTGTATGAACTTGAACATTACGGTGTGCCGTTTTCTCGTCTGGATAATGGACAGATTTATCAACGTGCATTTGGTGGTCAAAGCCAGAATTTTGGTGAGAAACAGGCTGCAAGAACCTGTGCCGCAGCTGATAGAACCGGGCATGCTATGTTGCATGCACTGTATCAACAGAACATTCAGGCAAAAACACATTTTTTCGATGAGTATTTTGCGACGGATCTTATTAAGAATGAAGATGGCGCTATATTAGGCGCAATTATTGTCAGTATTCAAACGGGTGAAGCGGTGCTAATTGAAGCCCGTACCACCTTACTGGCTACCGGTGGAGCAGGGCAGATATATCGTACTAACTCAAACGCTCTGATCAACACTGGAGATGGCCTGGGCATGATTTTGAGATCAGGTATTCCATTACAGGATATGGAATTTATTCAATTTCATCCTACTGGTATCGCTGGTATTGGAATGTTAATCACCGAAGGCTGCCGTGGTGAAGGTGGCTATCTAATTAATGGAGATGGCGAAAGGTTTATGGAGCGCTATGCTCCTAATGCGAAAGATCTGGCTAGCAGAGATGTCGTCAGTCGTTCAATCTATCTTGAAGTTAAGGAAGGCAGGGGTTGTGGTCCGAATAAAGATCATGTCATGTTGAAACTGGATCACCTGGGTTCTGATACGATTATGAAGCGTTTACCGGGTATTCGACAATCCTGTTTGACCTTCCTCGGGTTAGATCCAATCGAAAAACCAATTCCTGTTTACCCGACTGCACATTACTTTATGGGTGGTATACCTACTAATCGTAAGGGTGAGGTGGTTATGCCTATTAAAGATACACCAGAAGAACCTGTACCCGGTTTATTTGCAGCGGGTGAATGTGCCTGTGTTTCTGTTCATGGTGCCAATCGTCTTGGTGGTAATTCGTTGCTGGATATCATTGTATTCGGCCGTGCTGCTGCAGATGAAATGATCAATTACATGAAAGAAAATCCTTATCGCTTACCTATGGATGAATCTGCTGTTGAAAAAGCCATGGATCGATTACATCGCTGGGATAAAAAAGGCCAGGGTGAAACGGTCGATGGGCTGAAGGATGACCTGAAGAAAACCATGGAGGAATACTGTGGTGTTTATCGTACTCAGGAATTGCTGGATAAAGGCGTAGAAGAAATGAAAAAGATTCGAGATCGTTTACCGAATGTCTATATCGATGACTTTTCAAGAACGTTTAATACGGCCAGAATAGAAGCACTGGAGCTGGAAAACCTGGTGGATGTTGCTATGTGTACAGTGGTATCAGCAGCGGCCAGGCAGGAAAGTCGAGGTGCGCATTCACGTGTAGATTTTCCAACTAGAAATGATTTGCAATGGATGAAACATAGTTTGTATTTTAAAGAGGGTGATCGTATGGATTACAAACCTGTGCGTACCAAACCATTGACCGTGGATTCATTTCCTCCTAAAGAGAGGGTTTACTAGTTATGAAATTCAACATATACAGATATAACCCGGAAACTGATAAAAAGCCATATATCCAGAAATATGAAATAAAGGATGCCAATCCTGAAATGATGTTACTGGAAGCTCTACTGACGCTTAAAAAACAGGATCCATCTCTGGGATTTAGAAAATCCTGCCGTGAGGGTGTGTGTGGCTCCGATGGTATGAATGTGGACGGTGTCAATCGGCTGGCCTGTGTCACCCGCTTATCCGAATTAAAAGACCCTGTTGAAATTCGTCCATTACCGGGATTACCCGTTATTCGTGACTTAATCATTGATATGGAGCAGTTCTATAAACAATATCGGGCCGTAAAACCTTATTTAATTGGCATAGAACCGGAGCCTGAAGTAGAACGTTTACAAACACCTGCTCAAAGAGAGTTACTTGATGGCCTGTACGAATGTATTTTGTGTGGTTGTTGCTCAACGTCATGTCCTTCATTCTGGTGGAATCCAGATAAATTTCTAGGACCAGCAGCCTTATTACAGGCTTCCAGGTTTATTGAAGATAGTCGTGACTCTGCGACAGTTGAAAGACTGGAACAACTGGATGACGCCTACAAGCTGTATCGTTGTCATACTATTATGAACTGTGTACAGGTATGCCCGAAAGAATTAAATCCAACAAAAGCTATTGGCAGAATCAAGGAACGAATGATTCAGAAAAAGCTTTAAATGAATAAGGATAAATTTTCAACTCTATCAGCTTTAAAATGGCAGTGCCGTCGGGGAATGCTGGAACTGGATGTTTTCTTACAAAAATTTTTGCAATATGGTTATGAGCAGCTAAGTGAGCAGCAGTGTAAAGATTTTTATGAACTTCTGGAATTTCCCGATCAGGAACTGCTAGAATTGCTGTTAGGACAGGTATCAGCTACGGAACAGCATATTAATGACATTGCAGACAAAATCCGCCAATGCGCGGCATTGTGATCAGGAAACTGTCTTTTCAAAATATGAAGACATTTTCAGCTTCAATATTCACTATTCAAAAATAATTTTTAAATTTGAAATAGTTTTTATCGTCACTTTATTCATCAGCCTGTTTAGTATCAGGCAGGATATCTGGTTTATACCTGCACTTTTTCTGTATTGCCTAATTACTTATATCTTTTTTAAGCGATTCTCTATTATCAGACAATTTCCACAACAGCTTAATTTTGAATTCCGTAAAGCTCCTGATCGTTTGATCTGTTATGATTTATCTAGTGAATCAACTTATCTGTTTCAGGATATTGACGTTCTCATAACACGTTGGTTTATTATTCTTAAATTGACAAACTCAACAAAGCGATGGCAACTAGTGCTACTTCAGGATAGCTTTGACAGTATGAATCATTATACTAGTTTCAGAAGAAAGCTATTGTTGAGTAAAAAGAGATGTATTTAAATGCTAGCTGATTTTGAATCAGTAAGAACCGGACAAATTATTAAACCCAGAACATTTTCAGGGTTGATGGATTTGTATGAGCATAATTATCTTCGATTGAAGAAATTAGCACCTGATTTATCCATTGCTGATGAAATGATTTCAATTTCTCCCGGACATCTGGATCTGTATTTATCGATAACAGAACGTTGTAAATACACCACTATGTTAAATTTGACTTATCAGTTTCGGCAGGATAATAAAACGATTTATCAACCTGATATGCATCTGAGGATTTATCACGATGCCCGTATTGCTGAGGTACATGATAGACTCGACCGAAAGCACCATCGCATATATTGTAGTGAAGATTTACAGCAAAAATGGAAACTAAATCGTTTTCTGTATAAATGGTTGGGATACTGTATTCATCAAGGGCATTATTTTCACCCCATTTCTAATATAAAAAAGATATAATCCAGCTAATGGTGTTTCAAGATTGTTCTTGTAACATCTTGATATATATGTATTATCTCAATATTTGACGATATTCTTAATAAATATTCCTTGACGACTTCCGCTGCATCAGATAAATTCCTGACTAAATTAGTCGGGAATTAAAGAGGTTCACATGAAATTATCTACAAAAGGTCGTTATGCAGTAACTGCAGTGATGGATATTGCACTCCATGAAAAAGTCGGACCAGTCACACTGGCTGATATTTCCCAGTGCCAGGGGATTTCTTTGTCGTATCTGGAACAGCTCTTTTCCAAATTACGAAGTAATGGACTGGTTAAAGGAGTTCGTGGGCCAGGTGGTGGATACAGACTGGCAAAACCAGCCAATGAAATTTCAGTTGCTGATATAATTGATTCAGTGGATGAAAAGCTGGATTTAACTGCCTGCGAAGGTAAGGGGAACTGTAAACAGGGTGATAAGTGTTTGACGCACAAATTATGGTTTGATTTAACAAACGATTTACATAAATATTTAAGTGGTATAAAGCTTGACCAATATGTCAATCGTCCCCAGATAAGTGAATTAGTAAAAAAGCAGGATGTTCAATATGGCAGGTTTCTGAATCGTCGAACTGCAGCCTAGAATTATTTTAATAATGAGTAATGTTAATGAGTAAAGTAAAAGTACCTATTTATCTGGATTACAGCGCAACAACGCCGATTGATGAACGTGTTGCAGCTAAAATGGCTGAATATCTGACAATTGAAGGTCAATTTGGAAACCCTGCATCTCGAAGTCATGAATTTGGCTGGAAAGCAGAAGAAGCCGTTGATATTGCCCGTAAGCAGGTTGCTGATCTGGTAAATGCTGATCCACGTGAAATAATCTGGACCAGTGGCGCAACAGAATCAAATAATCTGGCAATTAAAGGTGCTGCCCATTTTTATAAGAAAAAGGGTAATCATATAATTACTGTAAAAACAGAACATAAAGCTGTTCTGGATACTACCCGCCAACTGGAGCGGGAAGGATTTGAAGTTACTTATCTTGAACCTGAAGAGAATGGATTAGTTAGCCTTAAAAAATTCAAAAAGGCTATTCGTGAAGACACTATTCTTGCTTCAATTATGCTCGTTAATAATGAAATTGGCGTAATTCAGGATATTGAATCTATCGGTGAGATATGTCGGGAAAAGGGTATTATTTTTCATGTTGATGCTGCTCAGGCACCAGGTAAAGTCAATATTGATTTACAGGAGCTTAAGGTTGATCTGATGTCATTTTCCGGTCATAAAGTTTATGGCCCGAAAGGAATAGGAGCACTTTATGTACAGCGTAAACCACGTATTCGTCTGGAAGCTCAGATGCACGGTGGTGGGCATGAAAGAGGCCTGCGCTCCGGCACTCTGGCAACCCATCAAATTGTTGGTATGGGAGAAGCTTTTCGTATTGCTAAAGATGAGATGGCCACTGAAAACGAACGTATTCGTATGTTGCGTGATCGACTCTATAAAGGTCTTAACGATATGGAAGAAGTGTATCTGAATGGGGACCTTGAGCAACGTATAGCCGGTAACTTAAATATTAGTTTTAATTTTGTTGAAGGTGAATCTCTGATCATGGCTTTGCGTGATCTTGCTGTTTCATCCGGTTCAGCCTGTACATCAGCCAGTCTTGAGCCATCTTATGTCCTGAGAGCGTTAGGGCGTAACGATGAACTTGCTCATAGTTCAATTCGTTTTACTTTAGGTCGATATACCACCATCGAAGAAGTTGACTATACGATAGAACTGGTTAGAAATGCAGTGACAAAACTACGTGAACTTTCTCCTCTTTGGGATATGTACAAAGCTGGAGTCGATTTAAATTCTGTTGATTGGGTTGCCCATTAACAGACTAATCTAGAGGTAATAGATATGGCATATAGTGAAAAGGTTCTTGATCATTATGAAAATCCACGTAATGTTGGTGTAATAGATGAAGATAATGATGTCGGTACTGGCATGGTAGGTGCTCCAGCCTGCGGTGATGTAATGAAATTACAGATCAAGGTTGGCAAAAACGGAATTATTGAAGATGCAAAGTTTAAAACTTACGGTTGCGGTTCTGCAATTGCTTCCAGCTCACTGGTTACAGAGTGGGTTAAGGGTAAAACTCTGGAGGAAGCAGGCGCTATTAAGAATACTCAAATAGCTGAAGAATTAGCCTTACCACCGGTTAAAATTCATTGTTCAGTACTAGCAGAAGATGCAATAGCTGCGGCAATTTCAAACTATAAGGAAAAAAATCAGTAATTGATTTTTTTAAGTTAAAAAGCCTGCAATAGCAGGCTTTTTTTTGTGTTATTCCCTGCAAATTATTAATTTCTTACCGGAACAGCTGATACTTTCCAGATTTTGGAACAGTATTCATCGATTGAGCGGTCCGAGCTAAATTTACCCATTCTGGCAACATTCAGTATCGACATTTTATTCCACTGAGCTTTATCCTGATAGACAACACTGATTCTATCCTGGCATTCAATATATGATTCAAAATCGGCCATAACCATGAATGGATCATGTTTTAACAGATTATCGGTAAGAGGACGAAATATTTCAGTATCTCCATGAGAAAAAACACCACTATTGATTAGCTGAATAGCATTTTTCAATTCCTGATTCCTGTTGAAATACTCTCTGGGGTTATAGCCTGTCTGCTGCTTTTGATAGACTTCGTCTGCAGTTAGTCCAAACAGGAAAAAATTATCTTCTCCAACTTCTTCCCTGATCTCTACATTTGCACCATCAAGAGTACCGACAGTCAACGCACCATTCATGGAGAATTTCATATTTCCTGTTCCCGATGCCTCCTTTCCTGCCAGAGAAATCTGTTCAGAAAGGTCTGCAGCAGGGTAGAGTCTTTGACCATTTTTTACATTGAAGTTGGGTAGAAAAGCAACGCGGATATAACCATTTATCTGTGGATCATGATTGATAACTTCACCCACCGAATTGATCAACTTAATGATCAATTTTGCCATCTTATAACCTGGTGCTGCTTTTCCGCCAAAAATGAAAGTACGAGGAGTGATGCTTAAATTGGGATCAGCCTTGAGTCTCAGATAAAGGGTAATAATATGTAACAGGTTGAGATGTTGACGTTTATATTCATGAATACGTTTTGCCTGAACATCGAAAAGTGTTTGAGGGTCCAGTTTGATACCTGCTTTTTTTAGCATCCAGTTTGATAAATCGTTTTTGGCAGAAGTTTTTACTGCTTGCCATTCCTGTTGAAAAGAACTGATATCGGCAAAGGGTTCGATTTTTTTCAAGCAGGCCAGGTTACTGATCCATTCTTCACTTTGACAGGACTCGGTAATTAATTTTGCCAGTCTGGGGTTGCTTACCACCATAAAACGTCTTGGTGTTACACCGTTTGTAATATTGTGAAATTTATCCGGCCAGAGTTCATTAAAATCCTTCATCACTGTTGTTTTGAGTAATTCTGTATGTAGCTCAGCGACACCATTTACTGCACAACTACCGACTGTTGCCAGGTGGGCCATTCGAACTCTTTTTGAACCTCTATCATCGATTATTGATAAACGGGAAATTAATTCATCATTATTGAGGTATCTGATTCTCATTTCATCAAGAAAATTACTGTTAATTTCATAAATTATTTCAAGGTGACGAGGTAGTAAACGCTGAAATAAAGGCACCGACCAGGTTTCAAGTGCTTCAGGTAGTAAAGTATGATTGGTAAATGAAAATGTATTGCGAGTGATATTCCAGGCTGTATCCCAGTCCATTAAATGAACATCAACCAGCAGTCTCATTAATTCAGGTACAGCGATAGCCGGGTGAGTATCATTTAATTGAGCAGCATATTTTTTATGAAATAACTCTAGTGGTTGATCACTTGCCAGTTGTAAACGTATCATGTCCTGTAATGAGCAGGAGACAAAAAAGTACTGTTGTTTTAATCGTAATTCTTTACCGACCTCTGGTTCATCATTAGGGTAAAGAACTTTGGTTATGTTTTCAGCGCCAACTTTTGCGTTAACGGCTCCATAGTAATCACCGGTATGAAAGGCTTGAATATCAAATGATTTGGGTGCTTCAGCCTTCCATAATCTCAATAAATTGGCATTGCCCACACCATATCCCAGAACAGGCGTATCATAGGCGATTCCCGCAACTTTTAAATCAGGAACCCATTCGACTTTTAAGCGGTTATCATCAATATAATGATGAGTATGGCCACCAAAACAAACTGTATAACGCAGTTCGGGGCGCGGAAGTTCCCAGGGATTACCATTGCGTAACCAAAGATCACTTATTTCAACCTGCCAGCCATTTTCAATAAGCTGATCGAATATTCCAAATTCATATCGAATGCCATAGCCTATTGCAGGAATTTGTAAGGTGGCAAGTGAGTCCATATAACAGGCTGCCAGGCGTCCTAGTCCTCCATTACCCAGTCCCGGTTCCTCTTCCTGCTCAAGCACGATATCATCAAAATCAAGCCCAAGAGTTTTACCTGCATCACGAGCTGCATCCATAATACCTAAATTGATTAAATTATTAGCAAGGTGGGGGCCAAGTAGATATTCAGCCGAAAAATAACAAACGGTTCTGGACTGATTATTCTTGAAAGTTCGGAAACTTTTTATCCATCGATTAAGCATCCGGTCTCTTACCGTATATGCCGCTGACATATATAAATCAAGCGAAGTCGCTTCTTCAAGCAATCGACCCTGAGAATATAAAAGGTTATCAATGAAAGCTCTCTTCAATCCTTTAGTCGTTAAACTGGTCCGGGTGAGATCCTTTTTCTGTGAAGATGAGGCTGAATTTTTTTTGGACATTTAAGTTGATCTCTTATTTAATTATTATAACTATCAATGTGTTACAGGTTTTACACAGTCTTAATAGTTGTATTATCCTAGAAAAATCAGTTGAATCATGAAAGTCTACGTAACATCTTAATGCAGCTGATAAAATCAAAAACACACTCTTCACCAATCAGGTGACTACGGTGTTTTTGATATTTCGGCAATTGCTCCTGCATTGCTCTAACTACAGCCATCCCTGGCTTAGACCAGGCACATCAATCTGTTACGCA
>JBNKKI010000065.1:0-65699 GCA_050291745.1 Gammaproteobacteria bacterium
CACAGTCTTCACCAATCAGCTGACTACGGTGTTTTTGATTTGCCGGCAATTGCTCCTGCATTGCTCTAACTACAGCCATCCCTGGTTTAGACCAGGTACATCAATCTGTTACGCATCTTTTTCACGCTCAACTGATTTTTCCAGGGTTAACCTCTATTGCGAGCGGTCAACTGCGGAATCCAGGGTAATATTAATAACAGTTCACTATAGATTATTTAATTTAAATCAAATTTTCATTGACATACCGACCGGTCGGTATTATAAAGCATACCAATTGGTATGTAAGGTGATTTATGTCTGGTCTTGATGAATCTGAAGTTTATTGGTGGCGCGCTCTTGAGGATGAACCAATAAATGATGCTCGAACTAAAATCCTTTTTTCAGCTTATAAGGAGATTCATTTAAATGGTTTCCAAGCCGCGAGTCTGAATAATATTCTGAATCATACCGGGGTGACCAAGGGTGCTTTGTATCATCATTTTCCAAATAAAGAGGAATTGGGTTATGCCGTTATTGATGAAGTTATCGCTGATAGAATTTTTCGTAGTTTTATTGCGCCATTGGAAGAATCTGAAAATCCAGTTCAGGGGATAATTGATTTGATTACTCAAGCAGGCAATGCTTTTTCATTGAGAGATATTCAACTGGGCTGTCCTCTTACTAATTTGTCTCAGGAGATGGCTCCAATTAATGATGGTTTTCGTCAACGTTTAAATTTAATTTATGAGCAGTGGCATGCTGCAATCATTGATAGTGTCACGAAGGCGCAGCAAGCAGGACTGTTAATTGATGGGGTTAACCCGGAACAGGTTGCAGTGATGGTAGTGGCGACTATGGAGGGGTGTTTGACTGCGGGTATGATTTCTCAGGATTTAAACAAACTCATGTTTTGTGGCGAAGCATTGATTCAGTATTTAAACCTTATACAAAAATAAAATAATTAGAGGAAGAAAAATGACAAAAAAGTTTGCAGAAGGAGTTATCCGGTTTAAATGGTTAGTGATTCTAGTCTCATTAGTATCGGTTATGGCTATGGGATATGGCGCACAATTTTTAACATTTACAAATGATTATCGGGTGTTTTTCAGCAAGGAAAATCCACAGTTACTGGCCTTTGATAATTTACAGAACACTTATTCAAAAAACGATAATGTGATGATGGTTCTGGTTCCTGATGATGGCAATGTTTTTACTGAAAGTACTTTGAAAGCAATTGTCTGGTTAACTGAGCAGGCATGGCAAACACCCTATTCTTCTCGAGTAGACTCTATTACCAATTATCAGCACACTTATGCTGAAGGTGATGACCTGATGGTGGAAGACCTTGTGTTTGCAGAAGATGATTTAACAGATGAAAGGATACAGCAGATTAAGCAAATTGCGACTAATGAACCATTATTGGTAAACCGCCTTATTTCTCCAGGTGGACAAGTGACCGGTGTCAATGTCACCATCGAATTGAAGGGTGAAGATTTAACAAAAGAAAATCCGCAGGTGGTGGAATTTATTCGAAATTTAAAAGATGAATTTATTCAGAAATTTCCTCATATCGGGGTCAAGCTAACCGGGATTATCATGATGAATAATGCTTTTCCTGAGGCAAGTCAATATGATATGCAAAACCTGGTTCCTTTAATGTTTCTGGTATTTATTGTTGTCCTGTTTTTCTGGGTTAAAGGTTTCAGTGGAACGATTACAACCCTGTTAATTATTGTGTTTTCGATAGTTGGTGCAATGGGTTTGGCAGGTTGGTTCGGTATAGCGTTAACACCACCTTCTTTTTCAGCAATCATGATTATTCCAACTATGTCTATTGCCCATTCGGTTCATATTTTGATGAATTTTATTATTGCGATTCATCAGGGGGAATCACGTCATGAAGCGATGGTGGATAGTTTGCGTATCAATATGCAACCAGTTTTTCTGACAACAGTAACAACCGCAATCGGATTTCTTAGTATGAATTTTTCTGATGCGCCTCCTTTTCGGGATTTAGGCAATATTGTTGCGATGGGGGTGGTCGTTGCATATTTGCTGAGTATTAGTTTCTTACCAGCCTTAATGATGTTACTACCTGTTAAAGAACAGGTTGCAGATACACGTTCCAGTCGTTTAATGATATTGATGGCTGAGTTTGTTATTAAACGTCGTAAAAGCCTGTTGGTTGGTATGGGTATATTGATAGTTTTATTAATATCATTTGTACCGAAAAATGAATTGAATGATGAATTTACAAAGTATTTCAGTACTGAAATTGAGTTTAGACGAGATGCTGATTTTGCATCTGATAATCTGAGTGGCCTGTATCTGATAGATTATTCTTTAGAATCTGGGGAGACAGGTGGTGTCAGTAATCCGCAATTTTTGTCCAAAGTGGAAAATATGGCCAACTGGTTTCGTGAGCAGCCTGAAGTTATACATGTGAATGTGCTGACTGATATCTTTAAGCGTCTGAATCGAAATTTGCACGGTGATGATGCTGACTGGTACCGGCTTCCTGATCAAAGAGAGTTAGCCGCACAGTATTTATTATTATATGAAATGTCATTACCTTATGGCCTGGACCTGAATAACCAGATAAATGTAGATAAATCTGCAACTCGAATGACTGTTATGCTTCGTAATATGTCCACCAGTAATGTTCTCGCTCTAGAAGATAGAGTGCAACAGTGGTTAATGGATAATGTTCCTGCGACTATGCAAAACGAAGGGGCCAGCCCTACAATTATGTTCAGCCATATTGGTTTCAGGAATATTCGTGCTATGTTGACAGGTACTTCAGTTGCTCTGGTACTTATATCATTAATATTAATTTTTGCTTTACGTTCACTAAAAATAGGTCTTATCAGTCTGGTTCCTAATCTGGTCCCGGCTGGTATGGCATTCGGCTTATGGGGATTAACTGTAGGGCAGGTTGGTCTTGCTTTGTCAGTGGTGACTGGTATGACCCTGGGTATAGTCGTTGACGATACCGTGCATTTCTTAAGTAAATATTTACGTGCCAGACGTGAAAAAGGTCTGGATGCAAAAGATGCCGTAAGATATGCATTTAGTACCGTCGGGCTCGCGCTGGTTGCGACTTCAATTGTGCTGGCACTTGGTTTTCTTGTGTTAACACAATCAGCATTTATACTGAACTCTGATATGGGGTTAATGACTGCTGCAACAATCGTATTTGCTCTGATAGCGGATTTTCTATTATTACCAACTTTACTAATGGCGATGGATAAAAAGGAGATAAAGAATGTTTAAGAATTATGCTTTTAAAAAAATAATGTTAGTTGCTATGGTTGCTTTCCCTCTGCTGGCAATGGCTCAATCTGACGAAGAAAAAGGATTACAGATCGCGAAAGACGCAAAGGCTTATGATGCTGGTTTTACTGATTTTACTGCTAATATGTTGATGACATTGACAAATAAAAAAGGTGATACGTCGACTCGTGAAATAAGAATCAAAACTCTTGAAGTGACTGGTGATGGCGATAAAAGTATGTCTATTTTTGATGAGCCTGCAGATGTAAAAGGGACTGCAATGTTAACCTATTCGCATGGCTTAAAGCCTGATGACCAGTGGTTATACTTACCGGCTATCAAGCGAGTTAAGCGTATTAGTTCAAGAAACAAGTCTGGACCTTTTATGGGTAGTGAGTTTGCTTTTGAGGATCTGGGTTCTCAGGAGATTGAAAAATATACCTATAAATTTATACGTGAAGAAGCCTGCGGTGATATGCAGTGCTTTCTAATAGAGCGAACTCCTGCTTATAAATACTCAGGGTATAAACGTCAACAGGTGTGGATTGATAAAGAGGCTTATCGTTTAATTAAGGCGGATTTTTATGATCGCAAAGATGAATTATTAAAAACTCTATCATCTGAAGATTATCAGCAGTTTTTAGGTCATTACTGGCGCCCCGGTAAAATGACTATGGTAAATCATCAAAATGGTAAATCGACAGTTCTGGTCTGGAGTGATTACGCTTTTAAGACCGGGTTGTCGGAAAATGACTTTAAATCTCAAACGCTAAAAAGAGCACGTTAGATATATGAAGCGATGGTTATTTTTTTTATGGCTATTTTTTTCAGCTTCATCAGCTCAGGCTGTCGAGTTCTCCGGTAATATCGCAGCTGAATTCCAATTATTCACGCAGTCTGCACAGTTTGATCATCAGATGGATGACAATCTTACGCTCTCCTTTAAGCCGAAAGTGACTCAAGCCTGGAATGATGGAGATGATGAATTGGCCATCGAGTTATTTTTACGGGCAGATAATAAAGATGAAGAGCGTCAGCATGCGGATATACGTGAATTGAAGTGGTTGCATGTTGCTGGTAATGATGAATGGCGGGTTGGTATTGATACTGTATTCTGGGGTGTAACAGAATCTCAACATCTGGTTGATGTGATTAATCAGGTTGACACTGTGGAAGGTATTGATGGTGAAGAAAAGTTAGGGCAGCCGATGATACATTACACGACTATACAGGATTGGGGTGTGTTGCATGCTTTTGTATTAACAGGATTTCGTGAAGCAACGTATCATGCTGAACAGGGGCGCCTGCGACTTCCATTGATTGTGGATTCCTCTCAGGCTCAGTATGAATCTTCGGATGATGAACGTCATATAGATTATGCGATTCGTTTTGAGAAAAGTATCGATGATACTGAATTTGCGCTGTCCTGGTTTGATGGCACTAATCGAGTCGCCAGTTTCACTGTTGGACAGGATCAGAATGGTAATAATGTATTTATCCCTGTCTATCAACAAATCACCCAGTTTGGTCTGGATATGCAGTCAATTATCGGTGACTGGATATGGAAGCTTGAAGCAATTCATCGACAATCCGATGAGGATTCGTTTAATGCTGCTACAGGAGGTTTTGAATACACCTTTTATGGTATTGCTGAATCAGATATTGATTTAGGTACTCTTATTGAGTATTCCTGGGAGGATCGTACTGAAAATGCCGGTGTTTTTGATAATGATTTATTTGCAGGCGCAAGATTTGCATTTAATGATGTGCAAAGTACTGAGATTCTGGCAGGTTATATCATAGATACTGATAATCAAAGTCAGACTTTAAGGGTAGAAGCCAGTAGACGATTGGGTGATAGCTGGAAATTAACCGGTGAATTAAATATCTTTAATAACATTGCTGATGATGATCTGCTGCAGGCTTATAAAAAAGATAGTTATTTATTGATTGAGCTGGCGCGATATTTTTAACAAACCGTGCGACAATATGACACATCTTTAAGCTCGTTAAAAAAGCAGGCTTATGTTATTTTATTTTTTTGAAATGGTGCTTTCATGAAGTATTTACTCGTTATCTCCCTGTTGATTTTTTCTAATATTGCACTCTCAGATGTGTCTCAGGATGTGGTGATTGAAAAACCATATGTACGGGCTGCGATAATACAGCAGCGAAATAGCGCCATATATATGAGGATCACTAATCAGGGGGATCCATCAGCCATTGTTTCCGCTAAAAGTTCTGTTGCAGTGATAGTAGAACTGCATACACATATTAATGATAATGGTGTCATGCGCATGCGAAAAATTGAGCAGATAGATTTGCCGACAAATGAAAGAGTCTATTTTCAACCGGGTGGTTTACATATCATGCTACTAGGTTTAAAACGCGATCTTAAGCCAGGTGAGTCAATTGATGTGACCCTAGGTTTTGCAGATGGTAGTGAAAAAGCAATCATGGTTCCAGTGCAGACAAGGAGCATGAAAAAGAAGCTGGATATGGAAAAACATAAAGTGAATGGTGTTTTGCCCAAAAAATTGAATCAATAGATAGCGTTGTTTTTAATGAAAAACTCTAAAACTGTATACTTATGGGTAGTCCTTATTTGTTTTTTTGGCGGAATATTGTTAGCTCAACAATATCTTAAACAACAGGGTAGTGATCTGATACCGGGAGCTGGAGGGAATTTTACATTGCAATCGGATAAAGGTCCGGTTTCTCTCAGTGACTTCAAAGGGAAAGTGGTTGCTCTTTATTTTGGTTATATGTCATGTCCAGATATTTGTCCAACATCCCTGTGGAACCTTTCTGCTGCCATGAAAATGCTAACTGATGGACAAGCTGCTCAAATACAGGGTATTTTTGTCTCTCTCGACCCCGATCGTGACTCGCCAAGAGCAATGGGTATGTTTGTTAAAGGTTTTTTCGATACTTATATTGGCTTAACGGATACTAAGGAAGCTCTTGATAAAGTGGCCAGACAATACAGCGTTATCTATGAGAAAGTACCTTTGGAAAACTCAGAAATGGGATATGTTATTGATCATAGTTCAGTTATTTATCTGATTGATAAAAATGGCGTTTTACAATACTACACGCCCCATGATACTGCGCCTGAAGAGATCAGAGATGATTTATTGAAGTTGCTTGATTAGGACTTTTTTCTTAAAGATTTTTGTCTGTCTATCAGCTAAAACAATAGCTGATAGACAGACTATAAAAAAACTATTTCATTTTTGATATTTCTAAGGCCAGCTCATCCTGTGCTTTCTTGGCTTTAAATTCCTGCCATAATGCCTGGTCATTATTCATGCTGGTTTGAAGACTATCCTGAACTGCCTGTTGTACATTCGCCGTATCCAGACCAATTAAAATGTATAAACCACCTGTTGGGCTAGTGCGAGATCTGAAAAGTCGAGAGCCAACCAACGTTTCATTAGTGATCAGTTTTGATACAGATGTATTAACCATATTGACAGTTTCTGTGTCTGCTGCACCTGTTGTTTCAGCATATTGTTTGATCATGTTTTGAACACGGGTTTTAAATATTGCAGCTAATTGTGCTCTGGCATCCGAGGCTGCCATTTGTTTCATGAATGAATTGCCCGCTTTAGATTTATTAGCATAACCAACTGCGCTAAGCTCTACGCCTTCTATTGGAACATCACAAACCCACATAGGTGCCTCAACTTCAGGCGCATCAGGAAAAACACACTCAGCAAGATCGGCCTGTGGTTTAGGGGCTTCTTTACCACCGCAACCAACCAGAGCCAGTGCGGAAATCAGTAAGACAAAATTTATTTTCATAATCGGATTCATTTTTTTCTCCATTTTATAGTATAGATAGCAATTTATTTTGGTTTTCAGTACTGCCATTAATCTTATTTGAATGCAATTCGAAGAAGATAATGCTTATACAATTTTTGAAATCGGAGTCAATATTGGCATTAAGTGCAGCTAATTACAATCTGCAACTAAAGAATTCATGACCCAAAAAAAGCATATTTCGCTTTATGTTAAAAAGTTCTATTTGTTATTGTGAAATTTTCTGGAAATATTAACGCTGTTTCTAGCGCTTATCGGGCTGGGCACTATTTTAGTGCGGTAAACATGAGTCTAATTTTCGTTGTTTATGACCGGATAGGGTGCATATTGATAGTTTCTACGGTGAAACAGGAATCATATTCTGTATTTACACAAAGAAATTATGGTTTAAGGTAAAAGTAAATTGATTTATTGATTGGTTGTTTTAATATAGTGACACTAATAGTAGAAGGATGTTGGCGTCGCTAATAGTTAAAAAACTTAAATAACGTCCAATATTGACAGGGTTGTATGATAAATAAAAAAAATATAATCGGCATAAATAATACATTCATGAATGGCCTCGCAAAAAAAATCTATGTGATCGCATGGGTTGGTATTTTAATACCCGGAGTGCTTTCTGCTCAATCGATGTCTGAATTTGAGTTATGGAAAAAGCAGCAACTGGGCGAGTTCAAGCAATATAAAGATGAGATGGACAGGGAGTTTGCCGATTTTCTAAATCAAAAATGGAAACCATTCGATACTAAAGATGGTATTGTTCGTGATAAATCCCCCAAACCTATTGATATTCCTGTTGCCAAAATAGAAGATAAAAAAGTTCCCCCGAAAAAACCACAACCTATAGAACCACCAAAACTAGAAATTCCAGTTATCAAACCACCACCTGTTGTTAATGTTCCGATTGAGTTTCCACAGAAAAGCAGTGAGAAACTGGTGCCGGTGGATTTCCTTGGATATGATTTTTCAATTCTGGATGGTCTGTCATCTTCTCTGGATGCTCATTTAGCCGTATCCCAAAAAGGAATACAACAGGCATTTAGTAATCTTGCTCAATCAGACTATTCCAGGACTGTTAGTCAATTGTTGAAAATAAAACAACAGTTAAAATTAAATGACTGGGCCTACGTGAGCCTGATTCAGCGTTTTGCTGAAAAAATGGGCGTTTCAAAAAATAATCAAAAAGTTGTCAGCTGGTTTCTATTATTAAAATCCAGTCTGGATGTTCGAGTGGCTTATGATGCAAAAAATATTTATCTGCTGGTAGCGGCCAGACAACCTTTGTATGATATTGCTTACTTCACCTATGACTCGAAAAAATATTATAACGTATCCAGGCAAAAGAATTTACCATCAAATCTGTTTTCCTATGATGGTAAATATCCAAAAAAACTCAATACATCCGACTTTTCTCTCGTGCAGGGCATTAATAGTAAGGCAGATCGGAATTTTAAGCGGTTAAGTTTTAAGTATCAGGGTAAAAAGTATCAATTAAAAGTGCCCTACAATCACTATACAGTCGATTTTCTATCCACATATCCGCAAATGAGTATAGAGCAATATTTTCGCTCGCCACTGGATACTACAACTGCGAATGCTTTATTGTCTCAGTTAAGGGATATTGTTAAAGGTATGTCTGAAACAGAGGCAGTCAATCTTTTATTGAGTTTTGTGCAAAAATCATTTCGATATGAAACAGATCAGAAGCAGTTCGGCGAAGAAAATTACCTGTTTATAGAAGAGACAATTTTCTACCCGGCTTCCGATTGTGAAGATCGCTCGATCGTTTTTGCCTGGCTAGTAAAAAATTTATTGGGATTAGAGGTTGTCGGGCTTGATTTCCCCGGCCATATTGCAACTGCTGTTGCGCTTAAAAATCCACAGGGGCAGGTGATTAATTATAAGCATAAGCAATATACAATTGCTGATCCAACTTATATTAATGCCAGTGTTGGTATGAAAATGCCTCAATTTAAAAATGTTTCACCTAAGGTGATCTCAACCCTGTAAAACCATGCTGACTCTTATGAATAAATCTTCAATTTTATCCGGGTTCTTTATTAGTGTATTCATTCTGCAAATTACCTGCGTTACTGCTAATGCTCAGGTGATGGGTGAAGTGATTCGTTCAGAAAACATGCCTGAATATCCTGTAGGCACACAAATTGATCAGGACACCGAAATAAAAACGGGTGAAAACCAGAAAATTGCTGTAAAAACAAAAGAAGGTGATGTTCTTGTTGCGGGAAAAAATGCTAAGATCAAACTGGTTAAGCCGGGTTTTTTTAGTCATTTATTTGGCAAAATATTCTATTTTATCTCACCCAGAAAGTTGAATAGTGTTTCAGTAACGACTGCCACTGCAACTATTGGTATACGTGGAACAAAGTTTATTATCGATTCTGATGAAAATGATTCATCAAAAGAAAATGTTTTACTTTCTGAGGGCAAGCTTAGTCTCGATTCGAACGATGATGAGTTTTTTCAGTTGTATGAACAGCGTGAAATGGATGAATATGAGAAATTTAAGCAGCAACAACGTGCAGAGTTTGATGAGTTTAAACAGCAGCTTGAAGAAGAGTTTGTTGCATATAAAGCTTCCATTAACCTTGATGCCGGTTTTGCTTTGAAATTTGATGGTAAAAAAGCCACCAGGGCTGCGCTTGATCCGGAAATGAATTTACAGTTCGAAGAGTTTGAACAATTTATTTCAGAGAATAATTTACAGTAAGTATTTATGACATTTTCAAAAGGGGAAAAAATATGAGATTGGTTGGTCTGGTTTTACTGGTATTAATTAGTTTTACAACCCAGGCCGCAGATCCTCAATGGATTTATGGTTCTGCTCAGAGTGAATATCAGGCTGATAAGTATCTGACGGCAGTTGGTGAAGGAGAAACCACTGAAGATGCTCGTAAAAATGCTATAGCTCGACTCGCAGAACAGCTGAAGGTAAGTATCTCAAGTCAGAGTAATATCACTAAAGAATATAAATCAACATCAGAAGATTCTTCAATGCAGGAGAATATGGATATCCAGATAAGTACAGAGGTGAATCTGGATAATGTCGAAGGAATTAAGATTGCTGATCAGTATTTTCAGGAAAGTAGCAAAACTTATTTTGCTTTTGCGGTGTTAGATAAAGTAAAGAATGCCACTAACCTGGCATTCAATATAGAAAGCCAGATGGAAACTATTCGTTCACAGCAGAAAAAGGTTAAAGATTTGCTTGCTAAGGGGAATGGTTCAGAAGGTATTATTATCTTGCTTAAAACAAGTCATCTGTTTAAAAAGTTGATTGAAGATATTGAGTTGCATAAATTATTTTCCGGTACTGGCATGAATAGCATGTTGAAAGAAGACGCTCTCACGCTAGTTTCTGATTTTGATCAATATCTGGCCAAAGTTTTCAGGCAGGTTAATGTGAAAGTATTGTCTGGTGCTCAGAAAAAAGGCTCCCCCGAACTTGGTGTGAGTGAACCCTATCAGCTTATCTATACTTATAATGGCCAGCCTCTAAAGAGGGTGCCTGTCAGTGTCGTATCTCAAAATGAAGGTATGATACTTGAATTTGATACAATGACTAATCTGCGTGGTGAGTTATCTGTAAAAGTAGGCTCTTTTCCATATTCGGAAAAATCAGAAAATAAAATTAAGGCAGGTCTCGACTTATATAATGAGCTGTTTATCAATAACTCACCTTTTGCCGAACTGGTCGTTTTACTCAGTCAAAAATCAAAAGTTACAATTCTTTTAAATTCAAGAATATCCAATCGGTTTAACGAATACCTGTATTTAACCGCAAATGATGGGTATTCAAGCGTGTTATCAGAGCAAAACTATAATGTAATTAGCGATCAACCTTCTGATAGTTCAGCCGATTATATTGTTGATGTCAAAGCGAGTGCCTCTGAAATGCCTGTTTTTAATGGTATTTACTTTGTGAAAATGAACGGGGTTATAGTTATAAAAAGTGCTAAAACAAAACGTGTACTTAAAACAATCAGGATAAAACCTGAGAAAACTAAAGCGGGTGCTTTATCGAGTGAAATGGCTGTGGAAAAGGCAGTTGGATTACTGGTTGATGCGACAAAAGCTGATTTGCTAAAAGTTTTAGAAAATAACCTGGGACGAAATTAAATCCTGCTTAGGGCTGTTATTTGCTATGATATTGGGTTCAATATCTGGCAGCATAAAATTGGTAGTGCAGGTAGAAATTGGGGTGTGTAGTTTATTTTGAAATTTTGAATTTCATATAATAGTTACTCGTCTAAAGATTTTAAAAAAAATAGAGAGAAAACTTGTATGGGAAAGATAATACCTTTATCCAAATGGGCTGTAATGGTTGTTGTAATCGGTTTTATGTCTGCTTGTGTCAGCATTCCCAAACCACAGCCGGACTTGACGAATCCAATATTAACCGTAGCAATATTACCTTTTGCAAATCAAAGTAATAACGTCGATGCACCCAGGCAGATTCGTGAATTATTAAGTAAAAAACTGGTTTCGAAATTTTATAAGGTTCTACCGCTTGATGAGGTTGATCAGATATTAGTCGATGAGCTTGGAATAACTCTGGGAGAGCAATTGCCGGAAGTCGAGTTCAGTGAAATAAAATCAAGGATTGAAGCGGATGGTTATATCTACGGAGATATCAGGCATTTTGATGAATCTATAGGTGGTGCTGTTAATACCAATCGCGTCAGCGCTAAATTGAAAATGATTCAGGGTAGTACTGAAAAGGTTTTCTGGAAAAATAATATTGGAATAAGAAGTGAAGTTAAGAGTGAAAACCTTTTAGGTAGCCTTTCTTCTTTGGGTGATGCTGTCAGTGATGGTCAGGATGAAGAAATACGCTGGATAACTATAGAAAGTTCTTCTTCTGGTGATAGTTCGATTATAGGGAATTTAATCGGAGGCTTAGTCAAAAAATCACTTGATAGTGCATTTGGTCAAACTCTGGAAAAGGAGAGTTTGGCATTAATTAATAATTCAACCAGGAACCTGAGGAATGGTCCTGCGTTTACGATTTCACAAGATGATTAACAGGAGCGGGAAAAAAGCATGAAAAAAATGAAGCTAGTCAATGCAATTTTAATTTGTAGCGCGATTATACTGGCGGGTTGTACGCCTGAAACAAAAAGTGTTCACCGAGATGATAATGTCAAAGTGAATTTAGTCGATTCCAATAAAATGGATTATAAAGGGCCTAAACTTAGGGTGGGCGTGGTTAATTTTCAGAACAATACGCCAAGAAAGGTTAGAGGAATTGAGATATCAGCAACCAATATTCTGACCACGATGCTGCATGAAACTGGAAATTTTATCGTGGTTCCACAACAGGATATGGAATCTATTTTGAGCCAGCAAAAATTAGGTGCTTCTGGCGCTATTAATGCTTCTACTGCCGCCCAAATGGGTAAAATTTTAGGCCTTAATGCGATTTTGACAGGATCTATCACCAGCTATGCTGAACTGGTTGAAGGTTCAAATAGCTTTATATCCCAGTCTAAAACTCAGGTGGCCAAAGTAGGCGTTGACTATCGTATTGTTGATACCACAACTGGCGTTCTGATTTACGCATCTCATGGTAATGGAGAGTTTCGTAAGGAAAGTGGTGGACTGTTAGGGTTTGGTTCAAAAAGTAGTTACGATACATCTTTAAAAGATGGTGCTTTACGTGATGCTTTAGGTAAAGCAATGAATAAAATTTCTGAACAGTTAACCGGCGATATGTGGACAGGTCGTATTGCGCAGGTTAAAGGTAAACTGGTTTATATTAATGCGGGTAAGGAAACCGGTCTGCAATTAGGGGATATGCTGGTTGTGCAGGAATTAGGTGAAGAAATTATTGATCCTCAAACAGGTGTTTCATTAGGGCGTGCTCCTGGTGTTACTCGTGGACAGTTGAAAATTGCCAGCTTTTTTGGAAAAAATGGTTCGGTAGCAAGCATTGTTTCCGGCTCTAACTTCAAGAGTAATGATCTGGTAAAATTACAGAAATAATTCCCTGTCGTTTTTTAGAAAGCCACTGTCATAAGAGACAGTGGCTTTTTTGTTAAACCTGGATTCCGCAGTTAACCGCTCGCAATAGAGGTTAAGCCACTGTTTCATAAGTCATGACAGTTGATGTGTATAATTCTGGAAAAATCAGTTGAATCATGAAAGTCTACGTAACAGCTTAATGCTCCTTGTAAAATCAAAAACACGCTCATCACCAATCAGCTGACAACGGTATTTTTGATTTCCCGGCATTTGCTTCTGCATTGCTCTAACGACAGTCATCCCTGGCTTAGATCAGGCACATCAATCTGTTACGCATCTTTTTCACGCTGAACTGATTTTTCCTGGTTAAAACCTGATTATATCGATTTACTCAGGTGGTGGGTTGCCTGTTGTCCATTTCTTAAAACGTTTTTTGCAATAAGCTAACAGGCTCTGGTAATCGGGAAACCAGAGTTCAAATCCATCTTCTGCAGGTGCATCATATTCACAATAATCATTCGTATGACTACGACAAATTGTCGGTCTGTCATTATAGATGCCACATCTTCCATCATTTAGTAAATGTGTACAGGATGTATCAAAAATCAGGAACCAACCATCTTCATCCTTATAGACACCAGTATTTTGATGAGATACCTGCCAGAGCAGTATTTCAAAGTCATATTTTGATTTAGGTGTATCGATTTGCTGGGTGACATAAGTGCAGCATTTTGAATGAGTACACAGGTCGCACTTGTTTTCGCTAGAGATTTCAATATCAGCAATATTGATATGTTCGGGGTTATTCATTGATCCAGTCTTTAGGTTTCAGGTAAGTCTTATACAGCTCGCTTTCAGGGGAACCGGCTTCGGGCTGATAACTGTATTTCCAGTTAACTACGGGTGGTAATGACATCAGGATAGATTCTGTGCGACCTCCTGACTGAAGTCCAAATAGAGTCCCTCTGTCATAAACCAGATTGAATTCTACATACCGGCCACGTCGATATAACTGAAAATTTCTTTCCCTTTCACCATATTCAATATCTTTACGTTTATTAACAATGGGTATGTAAGCAGGCAAAAAATGGTCTCCAATACTTTGTGTGAATAAAAATGAAGTTTCAAAGTCGGGGCTGTTTAAATCATCAAAAAATAAACCTCCTATTCCTCGAGGCTCATTACGATGCTTTATAAAAAAATACTCATCACAGCATTTTTTATACTTTTCATAGGTTCCTTCCGCAAATGGGTCGCAGGCTAATTTGGCCGTCTGGTGCCAGTGTTTACAGTCATCTATATTGCCGTAATAAGGAGTGAGGTCAAAACCACCTCCAAACCACCAGACTGGCTCAGCCCCCGGTTTTTCAGCGATAAAAAAACGTACATTGGCATGTGATGTAGGTACATAAGGATTATGAGGGTGGATAACCAGAGAAACCCCCATGGCCCTGAAATTTCTACCGGCTAGTTCGGGGCGATGTGCTGTAGCAGAACCTGGCAGGTTATCTCCATAAACTTCAGAAAAATTTACCCCGGCCTGCTCGAAAATTGCGCCATTTGTCAGTACGCGAGTTTTTCCTCCGCCTCCCGTTTCTCTATCCCAGTCATCAATTAAAAATTGTTGTTGTCCATCACATTGCTCAATTTCATCACAGATTTTAGTTTGCAACCCCATGAGATATTGTCGAACCGCATCGATATCTATAGTCATTTTATTAATTTAATAGTTTGGTTTATTGGTATTCTGCAGAGTTTAGCATGTTATCCCCTCAAAATTTTACCGGTTTCAAGATTGATAATTTTACTCGATTGCTGTGAGCGGGTAGTAAAGCCTTTTATAATATAATCTACCGACTGGTGGAAATGTTTATGTGCTAACAGGTCATTTCTAATGGGTTTTCTACCGGAAATATTGGCACTGGTACTGACTATAGGTAAGTGGGTGAAATCACATAAATATTTAAGCTGGTTTAGCTGTGTAAGTCTGACCGCTATGGTATCCCTGTTTCCTGTTAACCAGGCTGGGCAATCAACACTGGATTTAACTATCCAGGTTACTGGCTGCTCGGAAATAGTGTTTAACTGCTTATAATAGTCGTGGTAAATTTTTTTATCGATAAATGGTTTTAAATAATTCAGTTGCGGTGATAAGAGGATTAAACCCTTATTGTTTGAGCGTCGTTTAAGTCGTTGTAATCGTTGGACAGTATTGAAACATAGTGGGCTGCAACCAAGCCCCCATATTGTATCAGTTGGATAAGCGATTAAAGCTCCCCGGTCAATCTGTTTAGAGATTTCTCGCAGACGCCAGGGAGACATTAAGGTTTCATTTTGACTGATTTTTTAACGCTGGCTTTTTTTACAGCAGCTTTCTTTTTAGCAGCCTTTTTTACAGATTTTTTCTTAGTTGCTACTTTCTTTTTTGTGGCCACTTTCTTTTTAGTTGCAGCCTTTTTCTTGGATGCTGCTTTTTTACGTCTGGATTTGGGTAAAGGTGCTTTTTCTATTAATTCCTGACAGGTTTCCAGACTTAACGAAGCGGGATCTTCAATATCTTTTGGAATACGGGCATTTTTTACGCCATCGGTAATGTAAGGACCATAGCGCCCGCGTAATATTTTGATATCAGTGCCATCGAATAACTTGATTTCACGATTGGCGTCAAATTCTTTCTTTTCTCTAATTAGCTCCAGCGCACGTTCAAGTGTGACAGTATAAGGATCATCTCCTTCTTTAACTTTGAGGGATACATATTTACTACCATATTTAACATATGGGCCAAAGCGTCCAAAATTAGTAGATACCGCTTCACCTTCTTCTGTCTCTCCAAGGTCACGAGGAAGTTTGAATAGTTCCAGGGCCTCCTCCAGAGTGACTTTGTCCATTTTCTGTCCGGGTCTTAAGCCTGCGAATTTTGGTTTTTCTTCGTCTTCACGTGTTCCTATCTGAACAAAGGGTCCGTAGCGTCCCATGCGAACAGAAATGGGTTTCCCGGAAGCTGGGTCTGTGCCTAATTCGCGAGCCTGTAGGGCCTCATCACGGCTGACATTCTCCATTTTATCATCAACCAGTGTTTTAAAAGTGGACCAGAATGACTGTAATAATGGTAGCCATTCAGATTCTCCACGAGATATTTCATCTAGAGTATCTTCCAGTTGAGCCGTAAAGTCATAATCGACATACTGTGTGAAATGTTGTGTCAGGAATTTAACAACGACCCTGCCAACATCTGTGGGATGAAAGCGTCTGGCTTCAAGTTCAACATACTCTCGATCCAGTAAGGTAGTAATAATAGAGGCATAAGTTGAAGGTCTGCCTATTCCATATTCTTCCAGTGTTTTAACAAGACTTGCTTCGCTGAACCGTGGTGGTGGTTCAGTGAAGTGTTGTTCAAGTCGAATTTCTAACAGATCAACAATGTCACCTTCGCTCAGAGGAGGAAGTATTCTTTCTTTCTGATCATCCGATTTATTATCATCCTGGCTTTCAGTATAAACCTGCATAAAACCCGGATTACGAATGGTAGATCCAGTTGCCCGAAAAATATTTTCTGTTCCAGCATTTAAATCAATGGATACAGTATCTAGCGTTGCATGGATCATCTGGCAGGCAATACTGCGTTTCCAGATTAAATCATATAGCCGAAATTCATCCTGACTTAAATAAGATTTTATCTGTTCAGGGATATTCATTGCACTGGTTGGTCGTATAGCCTCATGAGCTTCCTGTGCATTCTTTGATTTAGTTTTAAATATGCGAGGAGATTCGGGTAAAGAATCTATACCATATTTTTGAGCGATTAGTGTTCGAATATCTTCCAGAGCATCATTGGAGAGGGTAACAGAGTCAGTACGCATATAGGAGATTAAACCTGTCTGACCGGCGCCGATATCGATACCTTCATATAATCGCTGTGCTGTGCGCATAGTTTTCTGTGCGCCAAATCCGAGTTTTCGTGAAGCTTCCTGTTGTAGAGTTGAGGTTGTAAAAGGTGCTGCTGGATTACGCTTACGTTGCTTTTTCTCTACTTTTGAAACGCGAAGTTTGCCCTGACTGGCGTCACTTAGAACTTTATGGGCCTGATTCGCCTGTTCTGTATTGGTGATGCTAAACTGTTTTAGTTTTTCACCCTGAAGGTGAGATAGTTTAGCCATAAAAGCCTGACTATCGAACATGTTATCAGCTTCTATTGTCCAGTATTCTTTGGGTTTGAAAGCTTCGATTTCAAGTTCGCGTTCGACTATCATCCTAAGGGCGGGACTTTGTACGCGACCTGCTGATAGCCCGCGTCTTATTTTTCTCCATAAAAGAGGAGAAAGGTTAAAGCCCACCAGGTAATCCAGTGCTCGTCTTGCTTGCTGAGCATTAACGTGATGCATTTCTATTTCACCAGGATTTGCTACTGCTTCAGTAACAGCCTGTTTGGTAATCTCATGAAAAATGATTCGAAAAGCCTTTTTGTTTTTCATTAGATTGCGATCTTTCAACAGTTCGTAAAGATGCCACGATATGGCTTCCCCTTCGCGATCCGGATCAGTTGCAAGATATAATGTGTCTGCGTTTTTAAGTAGTTTAGCAATATTTTTAATATGCTTTTCATTTCGCTCAACAACTTCATAATTCATTTTGAAGTTATTGTCGGTTTCGACGGCCCCTTCTTTGGGTATCAAATCTCTCACATGTCCATAGGATGCCAGGACTTTGAAATCATTGCCCAGGTATTTTTCTATGGTTTTAGCTTTCGCAGGAGACTCTACTATGACAAGGTTGCTACTCATAGATTATGCTGTGTTTAGTTAATTAATGGGTGGATTAATGAAAAATAGCTGGCTGATCAGCAAAAACTATATCTTCATAATGCATAAGCGTCGATTCATCCTGATCGAGGGAATTATTAAATAGAACCATCATAACAACCCATCTGAACTCTTCCATATCAACCATATTGTCACCATCCAGTGCCATAATACGGTTAATAACAAGTTCACGTAATTCTGGTGTTAATACTCCAGACTGTTCCAGAAACAGTAAAAATCCCTGTACTTTACTGTCAAGACGTAATTGCTCTCTTTTAGCGTAAACCCTGATCGAGTCAGCTGATTGCTCCAGGGCTGGAATTCCATCATCCAGAGCTAGCCCATCCAGCCAGTCAAATGCCTTGTCGATTTCCTGTGGCTCAAAGCCTGCTTCACGTAAATCTGAGTCAATGCTTTCACGATCCTCAGGTAGAGTATCGTCTCTATCAATATAACTTGAAAATATGTACATTAATACGTCTATAACGCCTTCTTTCATGAATACCTCTGTATAGTGACGTTTTGGTTAGCATCTAACATACAAACCTCCAGGCACACTTTTAATTTGATCATTTAACTCTAATATTAATAGCATGGATGAAAGCTGAGCAATGGTCAAGCTGCAGCGTTGGACTAGTGACTCAATTGAGACTGGATCATAACCTATATTATCCAGTAACTGGAGATATTCTTCATCCAATTGGGGTGGTTCAGGCTCATTTTGGCGGTCAGATTGTTGTGCGACAAAGCCAAGTAAGCTATGGATGTCATCGATTATATCGGATACCTGGTCTACCAGTTTGGCTCCCTGTCTGATGAGATGATGGCAACCTTTCGCCTGAGGGTTATGTATTGAGCCGGGAATAGCAAAAACCTCCCGCCCTTGCTCGATACTTGAGTGAGCAGTAATTAATGAACCACTTTTACGCGTAGCCTCAACAACCAATGTGCCCAGACTTAGTCCGCTAATAACCCGGTTTCGTTTTGGAAAATTTTCACTTAATGGGGCAGTACCCAATGGAAATTCAGAAATAATAAGCCCCTGTTCGGCTATTTGATAAGCTAGTTTTTTATTGTTAGATGGGTATATCCGGTCTATCCCGGTACCTATGACGGCAATGGTGTTGCCATTTTCTTCAAGAGCTCCCTGGTGAGCATGAGTATCTATGCCCAGAGCCATACCACTGGTAATAGTTAATCCGGCACTGGCGAGATAAGCAGCAAATTCCCGGGCAGTACTAGCACCTCCAGGGGTACAGTTCCGGCTACCAATAATGGCTAACTGGGGACTATTTAAAAGTTCCAGACGTCCATTTGCAAATAGTATCGGTGGCGCATCTTTAATTTCTTTTAAAAGTTCCGGGTAATTCTCATCATTTAATAACAGGATATGATGGTTTTCACTGGACTCCAGCCAGATCAGGCTATCGTCAATTATCTTTTGTGGAGGATTCTTTAGGCTATTAATTTGCTCTGAATTTAACCCCAAATTTTTTAAGTTCTTTTCAGAAGGATGGATAAGCTTGTTAATATTAAAATTATCAGATTCGATTATTTTTCTGAATCTGACAGGACCTATCCCGGGACACTGATATAGCGTCAAATAGCATGCAAGTTCATCCTTTTTCATTGCATAAAAATAATAATGACATTAATTTCCTTAATTAACGAATTAAAAGGTATGACAGGATACCCTTAAGAGTATCCTGCCATCATAATATAAATACTCTTCCAGTGAGTTTAGATCATAGTTTATTTTAAGGCGTTTCAACCCCATCATCCAGGCGTATAGGTTGATCTGCTTTCATGATTATTGCAAAGCTCATCTTCTCATATGTTCGAATAACCATTAATAAGCCTACTCGCTCATCAGGTAACTTCACCATAAAATCTTTTTCAGCTTCATTACGGTCTACAACTACTTTACCCAGGCGATTTATAGCCAGGAGATTACCACTAATTAAGCCATCTCTTTCACCCAGGTTAATGGCGACTGTATCGTACTGACCAAGCTGAGAAATTCCATCCAGTAGAGATATGATCCGACCTTTGAGTTCGGTTTTAGGCGGACGAGGGAAAAAGTCACTTTGCATGATGGAATTATCTATGGGTAAAACTCGATCATCTCTAAGTATTTCTTTGGTTGAAGCAGTAATTCGAATTGAAGCAGGGTCTCCCTTTCTCTCTAATTTTCCTTCTGCCACGTAAAGTGCTTCATAACCTAAAACTTCCCCGGTGACTGTATCAATCAGAGATTTATTAGGGCGAAAAATTGAAAATCTACCATTTCCAGAGTCAGTATCTAATTTTCGGACATATACAGTATCGTTAATGGCGTTGGCCAGGTTGTTATTGCGGCTATCAAGGACATACGCAGCATTAGCCAGTTCCTCTTCATCAATGACCAGTGGTTTTTCCAGCAGTTGGCGAATTTTTTCAATGGCAATTGTTGGAATGCTAGCATCAATTGACTGAGCGCGAATACGTGGAGATAGCTTAACAATTTTCAAGCCACTGGACACTGCCTGGCCTGTTTCACCGCGTCGGCTTAATTGAATCCGTTTTACTCCACCAACATAAATAATAGCTAGTTCATCACCTGGATAAATAAGATGAGGGTTGTCAATTTGCGGATTTTTATACCATATTTCAGGCCAGAACCAGGGGTCTCTTAAAAATTCAGAGGAAATATCCCACAAAGTATCCCCTTTCTGTACAATATAGGTTTGAGGGTGTTCTGGTTCGTATACAACCGTTTCCCGTGGTTTTTGCGGTTCAATTTTAGCCTGAACAGTTATAACTTCAGGTTCTTTATTATCCTTTTCGACAACAGCATAGGGTTGTTTAGTGGAGGAACAGCCGTTAAGCAGCATGAAACCGGCTAAAAAGAACAGTCCGTGTTTTAACAGTCGCTTGTTATGGTGGAACATAGAAACCCCTGCATATGGTGAAATTTGTATCGTTGTGTATTTTGCGATTGTAGTTGAATTTTGCTTAACTACAACCTTTTTTGTAGATAAGTTTCTATTATAATCATAAACTTGGAACAATTACTTATAACTTTTTTGAAGTTTGATTTATGGCTTTATTAAATATTTTACATTTCCCTGACCCTCGGCTTAGAACAAAAGCTGTTGAAGTGGGTGCTTTTGACGCTAATCTGAAGACCTTGGTAAGCGATATGCTTGAGACTATGTATGAAGCTCCAGGTATTGGTCTGGCCGCTACTCAGGTTGATAAACATATACGTCTATTCGTTATGGATGTGTCCGAAGATAAAACTGCCCCGAGAGTATTGATCAATCCTCAAATTTTATCTGCTGAGGGGGTTGAAGAAATGGATGAAGGCTGTCTTTCTGTTCCCGGTTATTACGAAACAGTGAGTCGGGCAGATAAAATACATGTTCGAGCTCAGGATCAAAACGGAGCGTTTTTTGAAGTTCATGCCGAAGGTCTCGAAGCAGTTTGCATCCAGCATGAAATGGACCACCTGGAAGGAAAACTATTTGTTGACTATATCTCCTCTCTAAAACGTGATCGAATACGAAAGAAGCTGGAAAAATTAAAAAAACAGGAATCTAAAGGCTAAAAGAATTAATTATATGCTGAATATTATTTATGCGGGTACCCCCGAATTTGCTGTACCTGCTCTTGAATCCCTGATAGCTTCAAATCATCGGGTTGTAGCTGTTTATACTCAACCTGATCGTCCTGCTGGTCGCGGGCGTAAGTTACAGATAAGTCCAGTCAAAGAATGCGCATTACAGCATGGATTAGAGGTTATTCAACCACCGAATTTTAAGCATAAACTGGATGTCGAAAAATTACAGGCTTATCATGCTGATCTCATGGTAGTAGCAGCCTACGGCATTTTATTACCGACCGTCATATTGCAGGCACCCCGTTTAGGCTGTATCAATATTCATGGGTCTTTATTACCACGTTGGCGTGGTGCTGCACCGATACAGCGCGCAATATTGTCTGCTGATCAGCAAACAGGTATTACTTTGATGCAAATGGATGCTGGACTTGATACTGGTGAAATGCTTGCTAAAAGTTATATAAATATTGGTGACAATACTACTGCTGCCGAGTTGCATGATGCCCTTAAAACCTCAGGTGCAAAATTATTAATGGAAAATTTACAGGCAATTGAAAATTGCTCCATAAAAGGCCAACCGCAGGAAAATGAGTTGGCTACTTATGCCAGGAAACTGACCAAGCAGGAAGCACTTATTGACTGGAATAAGTCTGCTGTATTGCTGCACAGGGAGATTCGTGCATTTAACCCATGGCCAGTGAGCCACACAACTTTACAGGGTGTGAATGTAAAAGTTTGGTCTGCCAGCCTGACTGATAAAACAAGCGATAAACCAGCAGGACAAGTGATTTCGCACGATAAACAGTCTATACAGGTCAGTTGTGGGGATGGTGTTTTAAGTCTCAATGAAATTCAGTTTGCCGGAAAGAAGCGTGGAACTGCAGCGCAATTATTAAATTCTCGCCCCCTTCTTAATGAGTGTTTTGGTTATTGATGGTTAACCCGGTCAAGACCCCTCGACAGATCGCTTTTGAAGTGTGTTATCAATTAATTGTTAACGGATTGTCATTAAATGATTTGTTGGATAAACACACAATAAATTTAGCTTCTGAAAGGGATAGAGCCTTTTGTAGTGAATTATGTTATGGCTTTAGCCGCTATTATTTTGTGCTGCAGGCTGAGCTGAATAAACTTTTGAAAAAACCACTAAAATCCCGTGATATTGATGTACGGATTATTATGTTACTGGGCTTATATCAATTACGTTTTATGCGGGTTGAGGATCATGCTGCAGTTAATGAAACAGTTAAACTGCTACATAAAAAGAAGAAAGTGTGGGCTAAGGGGCTAGTTAATGCGGTGCTACGCTCGTTTATCCGCAACCAGTCTGATATGGAAAAACCAAACACGGAATTATCTGCTGAAGAACAAACACGCGCTTATCCTGAATGGATTTCCCGGAAAATTAGTGAAGACTGGGGTGATGATTCACCCTCAGTATTACTGGCTGGTAATCAACGTGCCCCCATGGTGCTAAGAATAGCAATACAGCAAATTTCACGAAAAGATTATTTACAGAAACTATCTGATGTCTCTATTACTGCAATTGAACACCCTTTAGTTGACTCTGCGATCGTTTTACAAAGTCCTGCTGATGTCAATACATTACCTGGCTTTTCCAGTGGATTAGCCAGCGTGCAGGATTCATCGGCTCAAATAGCTGCTACTCTTCTTAACTGTCAACCTGGAATGCATGTGCTTGATGCCTGTGCTGCTCCCGGTGGTAAAACTCTTCATATATTGCAATCGACCAGAAATTGTCAGTTAGTGGCATTAGATAAAGATAAAAAACGTCTTAATCAGGTTTCAGAAAATTTATCAAGAGCATCTGTAACAGCAGAGCTGAAATGTGCTGATGCAGCAGTACCAGAGAGCTGGTTTGATGGACAGATGTTTGATCGAATTTTACTGGATGTTCCCTGTTCGGCTAGTGGTATTATTCGGCGTCACCCTGATATCCGCTTATTACGCCGATCAGAGGATATTGCTCAGCTGGTCGATCAGCAAAAAAGGTTATTAAATGCTATGTGGTCATTGTTAAAGCCAGGAGGGCTATTATTGTACAGTACCTGTTCGATATTTAAGGATGAAAATGAAAATCAAATTGAACAGTTTATGAGTCATCATGAAAATTGTATAGAATTACCCCTGAAAACAGTACAATGGGGTATAGAGAGACCTGTTGGACGTCAAATTCTTCCCGGAGTTTCGAATATGGATGGCTTTTATTACGCTTGTTTAGAAAAAAATTAAAAAAGTGACTGGGATGGCGCAAAAAATATACGGCTAAAAATGTGGTTTTATTAATGCAGAAAAATGTAGACACAGTGAAGCGGATTTTCTACGTTTTTCTTATGCTTTTGTTTTTTAAAGTATCACCTGCGAATGCTGATAATGGATTTGTTATAAAGTCGGTGAATACCCAGTTAAATGATTCAGTTTATTTTCTGAATGCTGTTTTTGAAATAAAATTACCTGATTTTATTGTTTCATCTTTTGATCAGGGTATTGTTTTACCTCTTTCCATGGAGGTTGATATTTTTAAAACACGTAGATTCTGGCTTGATAAAGACGTAGTAAGTATAAAACAGCAGTATCGAATTCAAAATCATGCTCTACTCGGCTCCGTGTCTTTATTAAATGTGAATTCAGGGAATCGCCTCTATTTTACCTCGCTCAATAAAGCACTTAATCATTTGACGGTATTACTGGGGTTTCCTTTACTGGATAATAATACACTCATTCCCGGTGAACATTACAAAGGTCGCATAAGGTTTGGAATTGATAGTGCTGAATTACCAATTCCTTTAAAATCCACTTCATTCTGGAAAAATAACTGGGATTTAGTCAGTGACCAGTATGAATGGGATATTACGCAATGAAAAATATTTGCAGAGTCATGTTTAATGAATAGTGCCCTGCGCAATTCTGCGCCAATAATTGCTCTTGTCATTCTGCTATTTGTATCACTGTATTCAATTAGTGATGCGACTTCAAACTCGGCTTCTTTTGGCAAGTATTATAACCTGTTGGTGTTTTTTAACGCGGTGGGCCTGATTGTATTACTAGGTTTAATTTTTTATAACGTTTTTAAATTAATTGTTCAGTATCGCTTAAAAACAATAGGTTCCAGATTAACCACAAGGATGATTAGCATATTTGTTATTTTAACCATTATTCCTGTCAGTATTGTTTATTATTTTTCCCTTACCTTTCTGCATAGAAGTATAGATAGCTGGTTTGATGTGGGAGTAGAGCAAGCTCTTGAGGATTCCTTAAAACTGGGTAGAAGTGCACTTGATTTACGAAAACGGGAAGCCTTAAAAAAAACCCGCTTAATAGCTAAAGAAATTCCAACAGTTCCTGAAGAGTTATTAATCGTGTATCTAAACGATGCATTAAACCAGCAGCAGGCCAATGAGTTAACACTGGTTGGGTTAAATGGCGTTATTCTTGCGTCCAGCAGTGAAAACTCTGCAGAATTACCGACCGCTTTAGCCAAAACAGAATTCGGAAAATTAGGACCTAACGATCATTTTTTAAAGCTTGTAGAGACGCCTGGGATTGGTTTGAGAATTCATATTGTTGTTCCGGTGATGGATTTAACCACGATAGAACAAAAGAAATTTTTACAGGCTGTTTATCCGATTACTGATCGAATGAATGAACTAACGCAGGGTGTGGAACAGGCTTATGAGAAATACAGGGAGTTATCCGTTTTACGTGATCCATTAAAAACCAGCTTTACCATGGCATTATCACTGGTCTGGTTACTCAGTGTATTATCTGCTATCTGGATCGCTTTTATTTCTGCCCGTAAACTGGTGTCACCAATCAATGACCTTGTGGAAGGCACCCGGGCTGTATCTGCTGGAGATTATGAAAAACAATTACCATTATCAGGTGATGACGAACTGGGATTTTTAACTCGTTCTTTTAATACAATGACCCGCAAAATTTCGCGTGCCAGAGCGATCGCTGACCAGAGTCAGATGATGGAAGAATTGCAAAAAAGTTATCTGGAATCTGTACTGGAGCATATCAATTCGGGTGTTATGACTATTGATGAATCTGGAAGCGTAAAACAGGGTAATAGAGCTGCAGAGATTATTCTGGGTTTAGAGCATGGTAGTTTTCTTGATCAGACAGCGAAACAGATGAAAATTTTATTTCCTCATTTATTACGTTTTTTTGAGGTTGTTCAGAAAAATGTACAGAGTAAGCAGGAATGGCAGGAGGAAGTGACTCTGTTCGGACGAAGTGGACGAAAAGTATTGCGTATTCGAGGGACCCAGCTTGAACAGAAATACCAGGATTTTCGTGAACAGGTTGTTGTTATTGATGACCTGACCGCTTTGATACAGGCACAAAAAGATTCAGCCTGGAGTGAAATGGCCAGACGTCTGGCGCATGAAATCAAGAATCCTTTAACCCCGATTCAACTTTCTGCAGAAAGGTTGCAGAATAAACTGGCGGGGCAGGTAGATGAAAAAAAACAGGAAATGCTGGATCGCTATACACATACAATTGTGCAACAGGTTGAAGCGATGAAATCAATGGTTAATAGCTTTACCGAGTATGCCCGAGCCCCCAGTCCCAGCTTGCAGAGTTTAAATTTGAATCAAATGATTGATGAAGTTATTCAGCTTTATCATGCTAATACAAAATATGTGGAAACCAGGCTTTCTCTACAGGAAAAAATGCCGAATATGCAGGCAGATCCGGTCAGGTTCAGGCAGTTATTACACAATCTGGTTAAAAATGCTTATGAAGCTGCTGATGAAAGAGGCTGGATCAGCCTGTCGACTGTCTGTATAGAAGAGTTTGACTGCCAATATGTTGAATTATCGATACAGGATAGTGGTGAAGGAATCAAAGAAGATGAACTGGATACCGTATTTGAACCTTATTTTACCGGTAAACAGGGAGGCAGTGGTCTTGGATTAGCCATCGTCAAGAAAATTGTTGATGAGCATAATGGACTTGTGTGGGCTGAAAATGGTGAATCAGGTGGCGCTAAATTTATTTTGCGTTTGCCGGTACAAAACTACAAAACTGAAGTAGAAGGATAGATTAAATGAGAGCAGGATTATGAGTACAAGAATTTTAATCGTTGATGATGAGCCTGATATCCGGTTTCTGCTGAAGGATATTCTTGAAGATGAAGGTTACGAAGTGGATATTGCCGAAAACGCACAACAGGCAAACGAACTTAAATCCAGTTTTACCCCGAATTTAATTTTACTGGATATCTGGATGCCGGAGATGGATGGTGTGAGTTTACTGAAACAATGGAGTGAACAAAATTTACTGGATTGTCCGGTAGTGATGATTTCTGGACATGGAACAGTTGAAACCGCCGTAGAAGCCACACGATTTGGCGCTTTTGATTTTGTCGAAAAACCTTTATCGACAGCCAAACTCTTGCATACTGTTAATCTGGCTTTAACTCAAAATAATGAAAGCACTGAAGATGCACCTGTTGAAGAGTTCGAAATGCCGATAGGCAATAGTCGGCAAATGCAGGAATTGCGCAAAACAATGCAAATGCATGCGCAGGATTTAACAACCATTTTCTTAACTGGTAAAGTTGGTTCAGGGGTGCATATCTGGGCAAATTATCTTTTTTCCCTGCAGCCGGTTAAAACCGGTCTAGCACCATTTAATTCAGAAATAAGAGCTTATCAGAATGGATTGCTTGATAATATATTTATTGCTGAAGTGACTGATCTTAATATGGAAAAGCAAAGAGAGTTGATTTTACTGATTCATCACCTGGAATCAGTTTCGTCTTCTGGACGATTAATCGTCGCCAGTCAGTATGATCACGAATCATTAAGTCACAAAAGTGAAGTCCTTCCTGAACTGGCAGAATACTGGAGAAAAGCGATTTATATTCCTTCATTGAATGAACGAATTGAAGATATTCCGGAGCTTGTTGAGTATTATGTTTCTTATTTTAGTGAGAAAGAAGGCTTACCCTATCGCCATTTTGGTGTGGCAGGGCAAAATATGATTCGAAACCATTTTTGGCAAGGGGGCTTAACAGAGCTAAAATCTGTTATTAAGCAAGTCTTATCGAATAGTGCTGCTGATACAGTGGAACTGGATGAGATTCAGTCTTTTTTACAAATAAGTCGCCAGTCAGTGGAAGAAAACCCGGCTAATATTTTAAAAATTTCAATTAATCTTGATCTCGATATGCGTGAAGCCCGGGAATATTTCGAGAGAAAATTTCTTGCTAAACAACTTGAGTTGTGTGGTCATAATGTTTCTGAGCTAGCACGAAAAATTGGCCAGGAACGAACAAATCTTTACCGTAAATTGAAGTCTTTAGGATTACAGACTAAGAAATAGTATTAATTGAGAGAGTGATTAATATTGATATTTATTCATAATCACTTTACATAGCGACTTTTTCGAAAAACGGATAAAAAACGATGAATATAATTATTCTTGGAGCTGGTCAGGTTGGTTCTTCGGTTGCCACTGAGCTTGCAAAAGAAGATAGTAATGAAATTACTGTAGTTGATGTTGACCAGAGTATTCTTTCTGATTTACAGGATCACCTGGATTTGCGAACTATTTTAGGTAATGGCTCTTATCCGAGTGTATTAAAGCAGGCTGGAGCAGATGATGCTGATATGCTGATCGCTTTGACGAATAGTGATGAAATTAATATGGTTTCCTGTCAAATAGGCCACTCACTTTTCCATACACCGACTAAAATTGCCCGTATTCGCTCACAGGAATATATGAGTAAGCAGCAATTATTCAGTGAAGACTCTATACCCGTTGATGTAACGATTAGTCCTGAAAATCTGGTTACAGAGTATATTCATCATTTGATTGAGCATCCCAGTGCTTTACAGGTACTGGATTTTGCTGGTGGAAAAGTTCAACTGGCTGCGGTTAAAGCTTATCATGGCGGGCCACTTGTTGGTCATGAATTAAAGACTGTTCGCAAGCATATTCCAGGTGTTGATATGCGCGTAGCTGCAATATTTCGTCATGGCGTCTCTCTTCCTCCCACTGCTGACTGTGTTATTGAAGCAGATGATGAAGTTTTTTTTGTGGCGGCTAGAAAACATATTAGGACGGTGATATCAGAATTACGCAAACTCGATAAACCAATAAAGAGAGTCATGCTGGCTGGTGGTGGAAATATAGGCGGTCAATTAGCCGCATTACTGGAAAAGAATTATCAGGTAAAAGTGATCGAATCAGATCTGCGCAGATCAAGTCAACTCGCGGCAGAGTTACATTCGACCATTGTATTTCATGGAGATGCAGCTAATCCGGATTTACTGATTGAAGAAAATATTGAATCGATGGATGTATTTTGTGCATTAACCAATGATGATGAGGCTAATATTCTATCGGCTATGTTAGCGAAACGCCTGGGAGCGCGTAAAGTTATGTCGCTTATTAACCGTCCAGCTTATGTTGAGCTGGTAGAAAGTGGATTAATTGATATTGCTATTTCACCACATCAGGTGACTATCGGGGCCATGTTGGCTCATATTCGCAGAGGCGATGTTGTAGCGGTACATGCTTTACGTAGAGGCTCTGCTGAAGCGATAGAAGCTATTGCTCATGGAGATAAAAAATCATCAAAAGTAGTTGGTCGAAAAATTGAAGAACTAAAATTGCCCAAGGGAACTAACATTGGAGCAATTGTGAGGGGAGAGGAAGTGTTGATTGCTCACCACGATACAATTATTCATTCTGAAGATCATGTTATTTTATTTATTACCAATAAACGTGATATCGCTCAGGTAGAAAAACTATTTCATCCTGACATTACTTTCTTTTGATAATTTAACTTTTCCAGACTTATGCAGTTTCTCGTCATTATCAGAATTCTTGGTCTATTACTGATGGTATTCAGTATTACCATGCTTCCGCCAGTACTGGTGGACTGGATATATCAGGAAGATGCCGGTAAACCATTTGTTAATGCATTTGAACTGATATTAGCTGTCGGTGTTATTTTATTTTTACCCTTAAGAAACTACAAAAAAGAAATTCGTCTGAGAGACGGGTTTATGGTTGTCGTAATGTTCTGGTTTGTTCTGGGAGCAACAGGCGGGTTGCCATTTTATCTTTCTACGGCTAATGAGTTATCTATAACAGATGCTGTTTTTGAATCAATATCAGGATTAACTACAACAGGTGCTACCGTTATTACCGGTATTGATGATTTGCCTCATTCAATATTGTTTTATCGTCAGTTCTTACAGTGGTTAGGGGGAATGGGTATTATTGTTTTAGCGGTTGCCGTTTTACCTATGCTGGGTATAGGAGGTATGCAATTATACAGGGCTGAAGCGCCTGGTCCGGTAAAGGATACCAAGTTAACACCACGAATTACAGAAACGGCTAAAGCCTTATGGTATATCTATCTTGGACTTACCATTAGTTGTGGAATTGCTTACTGGTTAGCCGGTATGAATGCCTTTGATGCAATCGCACATGCTTTTTCGACTGTCGCCATTGGCGGGTTCTCAACTCATGATGCCAGTATGGGGTATTTCAATAATAGAGGTATCGAACTAATAGCGATTGTTTTCATGTTGATCTCCGGGATCAATTTCGCATTACATTTTACCGCATTACGCAATAAGCGGTTAAAACCATATCTTAAGGATGCGGAATTCGGCACCTATATGCTGGTATTAACAATCGTCAGTTTAATAACCATCTCTTACCTCACATTAACGAAAACATTTGACTCACCAGTTGATAGTTTGATTGAAGGTTTATTTCAAGTGGTATCCATAGGTACTACAACGGGTTTTACGACTCAGGAATATTACAGTTGGCCTGGGTTTTTACCGGTTCTTTTACTGTATGCCAGTTTTATTGGCGGTTGTGCCGGATCCACCGGTGGAGGAATTAAGGTCATTAGGATTTTGCTTTTAATAAAGCAGGGTTTACGTGAATTAAAAAGACTGATTCATCCTTCGGCTCAGTTTGCTGTTAAAATAGGGCGAAAGCCTGTTTCAGATAAAGTCATCGAAGCCGTCTGGGGTTTTTTCGCAGCCTATTTCGCGATTTCCGCATTGATGATTTTACTGCTAATGGCATCAGGTTTAAATCAGGATACTTCATTTTCTGCTGTGGCAGCCTGTCTGAATAATCTTGGCCCCGGTCTGGATCAGGTTGGACAGAATTTTGCCTCAATCAATGATTTTTCCAAATGGGTTTTATGCCTGGCAATGTTATTGGGTCGACTGGAAATATTTACGCTATTAGTTTTGTTAACGCCCAGTTTCTGGCGAAAATAATTTTTTTATAAATCAGAGATTTCCTGATCTGTGGTTGAACCTAGAAAAATTCAGTTGAATCATGAAACTCTACGTAACACCTTAATGCAGCAGACAAAATCAAAAACACAGTCTTCACCAATCAGCTGACTACGGTGTTTTTGATTTGCCGGCAATTGCTCCTGCATTGCTCTAACTACAGCCATCCCTGGCTTAGACCGGGCACATCAATCTGTTACGCATCTTTTTCACGCTCAACTGATTTTTCCAGGTTGAAAATGGGTATTATCCGCTAATCAGTAGGTGTGCCATCCATCATTAAAGGTTTAATTGTCGACAGTAAGGTCTGCAAGGTATTTGGGTACTGACTTTCCTGTGTAGCTAAAAGTTCTTTCATTTGTTGTCTTTGAGTAGGTTTGGCAAAACAGGCTGGACAATTGTCTTCAATGACTGGCAGCATTGAGTTATCTGCAAAATCTCGAAGTTGCTTTTCTCTTGCATAGACTAGTGGTCTGATGATTCTGATATCACCCCGATCTGAAATATAATGTGCTTTCATTGTTTTCAGCTTACCTCCATGAAAAGCCGACATTAAAAAGCTTTCTGCCAGGTCGTCCAGGTGTTGGCCTAAAGCAAGCACATTATAATTAAAATCTCCTGCTGTCTTATACATGAGTCCTCGACGCATACGTGAACAAAACGCACAAAATGAATCTTTAATCATGTGTTTAGATGCAAGTTCAACAATGGGTTCACTGATATAGTGATAGTCAATTGCTAATTGCTGCATATAGGGTTTTAACGATGAGGGATCAAAATCCTCACTTTGAGGATCTATGGTAATCACTCCAAGTTCAAAGTTTATCGGCGCATGCTTTTTAAAATGCTGAAGAATATGAAGTAATGATAACGAGTCTTTACCACCGCTTACAGCGACAAGGATGCGGTCATCCGGACGAATCATTTTAAAATCAGCAATAGCCTTTCCCGCCAGGTGTAATAGTTTTTTGGGAGGTTTTATATACATGCAGGATGGTTTAATGACAAAGACTGGCATGATAGTGCGAACTGCGACTAAACACTACTCTAATAATTGGGCAAATTATCTGAACTGAAGACAAAAAAAAGCCTCAATCTAATCCTTGATTGAGGCTGGTATTGACCATCCTGGTCATTGATTGACTTAATTTTACATCCTTGAGATAGTGCCTTCCTGAATAAGCAACCGTGCTTAAGCGGTGATATCCTTTTTGGGCTCTATCCATAGAACGTATTGATATATTCTCATGTTTTTGAAAAATGAGATAGTTCTATACGCGCCAAGGCTTGTAGGTTATTTTGTTATAAATTTGTAGGATAAATCCTACAGGGACTTGAAAATCATGTTATTTCCGGCTATTCAACCAATTCGCAGCTTTTATTTACAGGTATCTGATGAGCATGAACTGTATATTGAAGAATGTGGTAAACCCGATGGTATACCCATCGTGTTTTTGCATGGAGGCCCCGGTGGGAGCTGCGAGCCAGTTCATCGTCGTTATTTTGATCCCGAGAAATATCGCATAATTTTATTCGATCAGAGAGGAAGTGGTAAATCCCGGCCTCATGCGAGCCTGAAGCATAATACGACCCAGGATTTAATCAATGATCTGGAAAAAATTCGTACAAAGCTGGAAATTGACAAATGGGTTGTATTTGGCGGTTCATGGGGCTCGACGCTTGCCCTGGCATATGCTGAAACGCATACTGAACAAGTATCAGGGCTGATTCTACGAGGAATATTTTTATGTCGCCAAAAAGATATTGACTGGTTTTATCAGGGTGGAGCAGCGCGTCTATTTCCTGATGCCTGGAATGATTTCATTTCTCTTATCCCTGAAAATGAAAGGTCAAATATGGTAAAGGCTTATTATAAAAGGCTTACCAGTGACAATGAGATTGAAAGAATGGCTGCTGCTAAAGCCTGGTCGATCTGGGAAGGGAGTACTGCTACTTTGAGATCAAATAACTCTGTGATTGATTATTTTTCAGATCCGCATATCGCTTTAAGCATTGCACGTATTGAATGCCATTATTTTATGCATAATAGTTTTTTTGAAGAAAACCAGTTGCTGGATAAGGCTTTTAAACTGAAAGATATCCCCGGATTTATTGTGCATGGTAGATATGATGTGATCTGTCCAGTTGATCAGGCATTTGAGTTACATGAAAAATGGCCAAATGCTCAATTGAAGATTATTGCTGATGCCGGTCATGCCGTTTCCGAAGAGGGCATAATCAAGGCATTGGTTGATAGTACAAATACGATGCTGCGATTAATTGAATGATCACATTATTACAAAGGGTAAAGCAGGCCAGAGTCGAAATAAGTCGGGAAATAGTAGGTCAAATAAATCAGGGGATAGTTGTATTTGCCGGTTTTCAGCCTGAAGATGATGAGAATAAGGTTCAATATTTGCTTGAACGGATATTGAATTATCGAATTTTTTCAGATCAGGATGATAAGATGAATTTATCTGTGCGTGATATTGATGGTGGTTTGCTGCTGGTACCGCAATTCACTCTGGCTGCTGATACAACTCGTGGGAGACGTCCCGGTTTTTCTTCTGCCGCTTCTCCTGATAGAGGGTTAAAATTATTTGAATATATGTTGCAACAGGCCGGCATTAAACATAAAAATGTCGCGAGTGGATGTTTTGGCGCAGATATGCAGGTGCATTTACAAAATGATGGTCCGGTAACTTTTTTGTTACAGCATGAATAAAATATGACTCGCCGAATTGATTCCATCGGGGTATTTAAAATGTATGGTAAGAGAATATTATGCAGAAGATTCTGTTTTTAGCCCTGCTTTTTCTGGTTTCAAATATTGAAGCTTCTGATTTGCAAAGAGAGCAACGTTTGATGGATCAAATTGTTGATGCCATTCTGGATGGTGATGTAGAAATGTTATCTGCCCGCGAACATGAGTTTTTAACTATTTATACCGAAGCTGATGATTCTGATATTGCAGTTCTTGTCATGCATGGGCGCGGTTTTCATCCAGATTGGACTGATGCCATAAATCCTTTGCGGGTGGGACTGGTGGAATATGGCTGGAATACCTTATCTATTCAATTACCGGTACTTAAAAAAACCGCTAAATATTATGATTATGTATCTGTTTTTGATGAAGCAATACCAAGAATTGAAGCAGCAATTGATTTTTTAAAGCAACAGGGTAATAAAAAAATTATCCTGATTGCGCACAGTTGTGGTGCGCATATGGCGATGGAATATGTTAATAGCAAAGGCGAGGGCAATTTTGATGCTTTTGTCGGAATCGGTATGGGCGCTACTGATTATAAGCAACCCATGTTAAAACCTTTTCCTCTGGATAGTATGAAAAAACCTGTTCTGGATGTCTATGGAGAATACGATTATCCCGCTGTACAGAGGTTAGCAGCGATACGTGCCCAACAAATGATGGGTGAGGGACATGTCTTATCAAAGCAAATTATTGTGCCTGGTGCTAATCATTATTTTACAGATATGGGAGAACCTCTGGTTAAGGAGATCGGTCTATGGCTGGAAAAATTGAAATAACTATACACTTCGGGCTGTATTTTTGGAGTCTGTCAGCTTATTATCTGCAACCTGATTTTTAGTCGTGCTGGAATATGTCTCAACGAACTGCATCTATTACCCGAAATACGCTCGAAACCGAGATTAACGTTAATGTTAATCTGGATGGAACGGGCCTGTCTAAATTAAATACTGGCATTCCATTTCTTGAGCATATGCTGGATCAGATTGCGCGTCATGGTTTGGTTGACCTGGAGATTACGGCCAAAGGTGATGTTCATATTGATGATCACCATACGGTTGAAGATATTGGTATCACACTGGGGCAGGCTTTTGCTGCGGCACTTGGAGATAAAAAAGGCATACAACGTTATGGTCATGCCTATGTGCCACTGGATGAAGCTTTATCTCGGGTAGTGATTGATTTCTCTGGTCGTCCTGGCATTGAGTATCGAGTTGACTATCCCAGAGCCAGTATTGGTAAATTTGATGTGGATCTCTTGCATGAATTTTTTCAGGGTTTTGTTAATCATGCTCAGGCTACTTTGCATATTGATAACTTACAGGGAAAAAATGCACACCATATTGCAGAAACTGTTTTTAAGGCTTTTGGGCGAGCTATTCGAATAGCAATGAGCGCCGATGAGCGTATGGCTGGTATCATTCCATCTACAAAGGGAAGTTTGTAATCTTATGCAAACTATTGCTGTCATTGATTATGGAATGGGAAACCTGCATTCAGTTGTTAAGGCGCTTGAGCATGTTGTTGAAAAAAAACAGAAAGTCATCTTAACCTCTTCTCAACAGGAAGTTGCAAAGGCTGATAAAGTGGTTTTCCCTGGTCAGGGGGCTGCTCGTGATTGTATGGCTGCAATTGATGAACATGCCTTACGGGAAACTATTCTGAATGCTGCGCGTAATAAACCATTTCTCGGAATATGCATGGGAATGCAGGTTTTAGTTCATTCCAGCGAGGAAAACGATGGTACTGACTGTCTGGCTTTATATCCTGGAGAAGTCAGATATTTTGGCGAACATTTACATGATGAGAATGATGATCGCTTAAAAATTCCACACATGGGCTGGAATCAGGTATCACAGACCAGGCAACATCCTTTGTGGAATAAAATTGAAGACAATAGCCGCTTTTATTTTGTGCACAGTTATTATCTCGAGACTGAAGCACCTGATCTGGAAATAGGGCATTGCGTTTATGGTAAACCTTTTACCTGTGCCATTGCTAAAGATAATGTATTCGCTATGCAGTGCCATCCAGAAAAAAGTGCTGATGCAGGTTTGCAACTATTAAGCAATTTTGTTCACTGGGATGGTGAGGAGAAGTGAAGTGTCCTGTATTTTATGGCATTTAAGATGTCCCCAAAACCTTTATTCCTGGCGCAGCTTACGATTAATGTCTCCTTTTTTTAAACAGGTTTGAAGCTTTTGTATGCTTCCCACTTCTTTCGGCTTTATATCCAAATAACACAGGATTCTGCATTAGTATGAAATTAATTCCAGCAATAGATTTAAAACATGGCCAATGTGTTCGCTTACGACAGGGGCGCATGGAAGATAGTACAGTTTTTTCTGATGATCCTGTTGCGATGGCAGGTAAATGGGTTAATCATGGTGCTAAGCGCTTGCACCTGGTCGATCTTGATGGAGCTTTTCAGGGGGAGCCGGTTAATGCTGATGTTATCGAAAGTATCTGTAAAGCTTATCCTGATTTACCGATTCAGATCGGTGGTGGTATCCGTACAATTGAAACAGTAGAAGCATATCTCGCTGCTGGTGTAGAGTATGTCATTATAGGTACTCAGGCGGTGCGTAATCCCGAATTTGTAACTGAATTATGCATTGAATTTCCTGGTCATGTGATTGTTGGTATAGATGCAAAAAATGGTATGGTTGCTGTTCAGGGCTGGGCAGAAGAATCAGATCATTCCGCAGAATATCTAGCCCAAAAATTTGAAGACCAGGGGGTTTCTGCCATTGTTTATACTGATATTAGTCGTGATGGAATGATGCAGGGTGTCAATGTGGCGTCTACTCGACAATTAGCTGAAGCTATTTCTATTCCGGTCATCGCTTCAGGTGGAGTCACCAATATTGATGATATAAAACAACTTAACAAGGTTAAAAGCTCTGGTATAGAAGGTGTCATCATTGGTCGGGCGTTATATGAAGGAACCATTGATCTGGCTGAATCCCAGTCCTATATAGATAATCACTAATATGAGTCTTGCAAAAAGAATAATACCCTGTCTCGATGTTGATAATGGTCGGGTGGTGAAAGGGGTAAAATTTGTCGAAATACGGGATGCCGGTGATCCGGTCGAAAATGCCCGAAGATATAATCTTGAAGGTGCTGATGAATTGACCTTTCTTGATATAACAGCAAGTTCTGACAACCGGAATACGATGGTACATATGGTTGAAGCAGTTGCCAGTGAAGTCTTTATTCCCTTAACTGTTGGAGGCGGCATTCGTGAGGTTAATGATGTGCGCAAAATGTTGAATGCCGGTGCTGATAAAGTTGGTATTAATACTGCGGCAATATTTAACCCTGATTTTGTAAAACAGGCAGCTGATCGTTTCGGCTCACAATGCATAGTGGTTGCGGTTGATGCAAAAAAAGTTAGTCAGCCCGGTGAAGAAAATCGCTGGGAAATTTTCACCCATGGTGGTCGTAAGTCTACGGGTATAGATGCTCTGGAATGGGTGTCTAAAATGGATGATTATGGTGCAGGAGAGATATTGCTCACCAGTATGGATAGAGATGGTACAAAACAGGGTTTTGATAATGAATTAACTCGTCAGGTATCAGAATCAGTTAAAATTCCAGTCATTGCTTCCGGTGGTGTAGGTACTCTACAGCACATGGCTGATGGCGTGCTTTTAGGAAAAGCAGATGCAGTCTTAGCAGCCAGTATTTTTCATTTTGGAGAGTACCGGATTAGTGAGGTTAAGAGTTATATGAAAGCCCAGGGAATAGAGGTGCGAGATTAATGCATCCTGAATTAAATGAGATAAAATGGGATGCTGATGGTCTTGTTCCTGCTATTGCTCAGGATTTTGAATCTGGTGAAGTATTAATGCTAGCCTGGATGAATAAGCAGTCTCTGGCCTTGACCATAGAGAAAAACCAGGCTGTTTACTGGTCCAGATCCCGTCAGAAAATCTGGTTTAAGGGTGAAGAATCCGGTCATGTCCAGCAATTAAAAGAATTGCGCATAGATTGTGATGCTGATGTGATACTGTTACAGGTTGAGCAAAAGGGTGGTATTGCCTGTCATACCGGACGAAAACGTTGTTTTTATCGGGTTTTCAAAAATGGTGAGTGGGTTACTGATGAATCAGTGTTGAAAGACCCTTCCGAAATATATAACTAAAGTACTGACATGAGTGATGATATACTTTTACGTTTAATGGATGTGCTGGAATCACGCAAGCAGGCAGATCCTGACTCATCCTACGTTGCCAGCCTTTATCATAAAGGGCTGGATACCATATTAAAAAAAATCGGCGAGGAATCTGCTGAAACTATCATTGCCGGTAAAGGTGGTGATGATCAACAAGTGATTTATGAAATGGCTGATTTGTGGTTTCATAGTCTGGTTTTGCTGGCACATAAAGGATTATCTGTCGAGCAGGTATTAAATGAACTGGATCGTCGTTTTGGCCTCTCAGGGCTGGAAGAAAAGGCATCCAGGAAAGATAAATAGTTTAAATGAAGAGGTGATATATGGGTTTTGGCGGAATTAGTATCTGGTCATTATTATTAATACTGGCAATTGTTGTTTTATTGTTTGGTACCAAAAAGCTACGTAATGTTGGCGGTGACCTGGGTGGCGCTATTCGTAGTTTTAAAAAGTCTATCAAGGATGAGGAGCAGGGCGGTGCTAAAGTTGATAAAGCTGAAAGCAATGTCATCGAAGGTAAAGCCACTGAAGATAAAGATAAAGCTTAACTGAAATTTACTGTTATGTTTGATATGGGTTTTGCCGAAATGGTGATTATCGGCATTGTTGCATTGCTGGTTATAGGGCCAGAACGTTTGCCATCTGTCGCTCGAAAAGCGGGTAGATATGTCGCGAAAATAAAACTATTTGTTTCTAATGTGAAATCAGATGTGGAACGGGAATTCCGTACAGATGAGCTTCAGCAAATGCTCAAACAACAGCAGGAAGAGTTGAGTTCATTAAAAGATATAGTGAATGAAACTAAAAGGGATATTGACCTGGATTCGGTCGAAAAATCTATCAATGAATTAGAACAGGAAGATGTCGCTGAGAAAGATTCTGTCCCAGAGTCATCAAAGCAAGATGAGACTCAGGCTGAAAAAGTAATTTCATAATGTCAGAAGAAGAACAAAATACAGATGATGTAGATGCTTCATCCATGGGCTTAATGTCTCATCTTGTCGAGTTACGGGATAGACTGTTAAGAGTTGTTATTTCAATATTAGTGATTTTTTTAAGCCTGTTTTACTGGGCTAATGATATCTATACCTATCTCGCTGTACCTTTAACCAGTCATTTACCTGAAGGGACTCAAATGATTGCGATTGATGTCGCATCACCCTTTTTAACACCGTTCAAGCTGGTGTTGATGTTATCGATAATTCTGGCTATGCCTTTTATTCTGTATCAGGTCTGGGGTTTTGTTGCTCCAGGTTTATATAAGCATGAAAAGCGTCTGGCTGCACCTTTGCTAGCATCCAGTATTATTCTATTCTACTGCGGCATGTTGTTTGCTTTTTATATTGTATTTCCTCTGGTTTTTGGTTTTTTTACCTCTGTCGGACCTGAAATTGTCAGTATATCAACCGATATCGGGCGATATCTGGATTTTGTAATTTCGCTGTTTTTTGGTTTTGGACTGGCTTTTGAAGTTCCTATTGCAACCATAATATTAGTGGCAATGGGTATGACTACACCGGATAAGCTTTCTGAAAAACGCCCCTATGTCATTGTTGGTTCTTTTGTGGTTGGAATGTTGTTGACACCACCTGATGTAATTTCTCAGGTATTGCTGGCTGTACCGATCTGGATTTTATTTGAAAGTGGCGTTCTGGCCTCCAGGTATCTCTTTGCGGAGAGACTGAAAAGAGAGGCTGAAGAAGAGGCCTTACAGGATCAGGATGATGAAGATGAAGCCGGTGGGTCAATATTTGGTGATGATTATGATGTGGTGGATGATCCGGTTGATTCGACTCAAAGTCAGGATCACTCTGAATATGAACCTTTAACTGATGCGGAAATGGAAGCTGAAATGGATCGTATTGAAGAAGAGGAGCAGGATCTTGACGAGGAGGATGATGACTCCTCTAAGCAAAACAAGGAGAAACCAGCATCATCCCCTGACGATTCAGGGCATTAATCGCGCTTTTTAATTCATTTTTTTAATTTTGAGCCGATAACTATATTATCTCAATATCAGTTGTCGGCTCATGAAATTATTCACTCTATTTGTCTTATTTTTTTGCTATACCTCCTCTTATGGCGCGCAGCTCTTTGGTGTGAATTTAGCTGATGCGACGCGCGACGAATTAAGAAGCGCAATAAATAATGCAGGTGTCAAGCTGGTACAGGCGGCAGGTAGTGATGCTTTTTATGATATTTATCTGGGTGACTCTCTATTGCACCGGGCAAATCATCTTTATCTCGGGTTTGTTAAAAGGGATAAAAGATTTGCTTTCGCTGAATATGATTTTGATGGCTTGAAGCAATCGGTTTTATATAAAAAGTTGATGGAAAAATATGGCAAACCAGTAAAGATTAAAGGTAAGTTTTTCACTGATGAATCATATAACTGGATTTCTGAAGGAGTAAAGATTTCTCTGGTTAAGGACTGGAGTTCCTATAAAACTCGTCTTATTTATTTTAAACCTGAAGCACTGAATGAACTCAAAAAGGAAATGCAGCAGTTTCAGGTCCAATTAAATAGGGGGAACGCGGTTTTTCTAGATCAGGCCTATTAACCAGGATTCCGCAGTTGACCGTTCGCAATAGAGATAATCCCACTGTTCATAAATCTGGAAAAATCAGTTAATCATGAAAGTCTACATAACACCTTAATGCAGCTGATAAAATCAAAAACACGCTCTTCACCAGTTACGCATCTTTTTACGCTGAACTGATTTTTCCAGGATAATCACCCAATCGCTGCATCCCGCTACGAACTGAATTGCAGGTTTGAGGCGGTGTATTTCTTCGTTGTAACGCCTTGATCTAAACCACCTGAAATGCACAATCAACTCGTCCAACTGCGAATTCCAGAATTAAGTCCATAGTACATATTAAGGTGGAAATAAAGCCGAAAAATTAAATACTTTAGACCGTTTGTCGGAAAGATAGCCGTATTTAGCTTCAAAAACGCTTCTTAAGCTTCGAAAGTCGAGTTGATTTGCTACAATCTTTAGTAAGTAAATTAATTTTTGGTTTTCCAGAGTAAGTAATGGATATTTCAGGTTTAGCAAATAGTGCATACAGTGGGGTTCAAACTCAGCTGCAGCGCTTTGATAAAAATGTTGCTGAAGTAGCCAGTAGTGGAGCATCTCAGGGGCGTGATCTGACCACACAGGATCGAGCTCTGGTAGAGCAAACTGAAATTATCTCAAGCTTACAGGCAAATGCCCGTTCTTTGCAGGCTTCAGGCCAGAGAATAGGTACTTTGCTAGATGTAATGGCCTGATAATTGGTGTCATCATAACAATGAACTGGATAAATTATGATGCGAGTCAACAGTCTGTCAACTCAGTACAATCTACAGATTAAATCTGCTGGATCACTTGATTCTCGACAAACTCTAGACAAAAACAAAGATCTTCAGGAAAAACCTTCATCTTCTGATTCAGAGCAAAAAGCATCTGAGGAATCTACCGCTGCCGCACTGGCTGATCAAAAAAAGTTACAGCAATTAAAAAGTCGGGATAGAGAAGTAAGAGCCCATGAACTGGCTCATATATCAGTGGGTGGACGTTATGTGACTTCTGGTGCTAATTTTACATATGAAAAAGGACCAAATGGACGGTTGTATGCGGTTGCGGGTGAAGTGAGTATTGATACATCAGAAATTCCCGGAGATCCGAGAGCAACGCTGTTAAAGGCACAAACTGTCGTCCGTGCAGCTCTGGCTCCCGCCCATCCTTCTGCTCAGGATAGAAGAGTTGCCGCCGAGGCAACTGCAATCATTCAACAGGCGAATATTGAAATAGCTGCCATGAAAAGAGAGTCGGACAAGCAGGAAACTGGACAGAATTTTGACTCATTTGCCTGATTTTAACTGCTCAATAAAATTATTATCGCCTATTGCTTACCAGTCTATTTTAAACTGGTTTGCGATTTATCCCTGTTGAACCTGGTTGAACTATTTACTAAAACCATAAACTTAATCAATCAGTTAAAGCTTTGAACTCCAAATGGGTATATTTACGTGTATAATAGCGGCATTTATAGTTAACCCAAATAGGACTCTTAATGCCTGAAGCGAGATCCGTCCCGCGTAGACCTTCACTATTGATAATTATGGATGGATTCGGCCTGAATCCAAGTAAAGTCAATAATGCTGTTATCGAAGCTAATACCCCGAATCTGGATAGATATTTCTCGTCTTATTCACATACTGCACTGGAAGCCTCTGGAATGGGAGTTGGTTTACCTGTTGGGCAGATGGGGAACTCTGAAGTCGGCCATATGACCATTGGCTGTGGCACTATCATGAAGCAGGATCTGGTTAGAATCGATGAGTCTATCGAAAATAAAAGTTTTTTTAAGAACCCTGCCTTTTTAGGCGCTATTGAGCGCGCCAAGTTGCGGGATCGACCAGTGCATTTAATCGGCCTGTTATCCGACGGTGGGATACATAGTCATATTAATCACTTACTGGCATTAATTAAATTATGTTCAAAGAATCATGTGGCTGTTCAGGTTCACCTGATTACGGATGGCCGGGATGCCCCGCCGAAATCCGCCATGAACTATATTCCTGATATCGAACTTGCACTGTCCGAATATGGTGGTGTCATAGGTACAGTTTCCGGTCGTTATTATGCGATGGACAGGGATCGTCGATGGGCACGCACAGAGCTGGCCTGGCAGGCAATTATAAGAGGCGAGGGTAATCAGGCCCTCAATATGACTCTGGCTATTCAGGATGCTTATGATTCTGGTGATACTGATGAGTTTATCACGCCTACTGTTTTGCCTGAATATATCCCCGTTGAAGTTGGTGATGAATTTATATTCTTTAATTTCAGAAATGATCGAACACGTCAGATGACAGCTGCGCTTACTCATGCAGAAACTGAATTTAGCTGTTTTGATCGGGGTGATTTCAAGCCTATAACCGTTACATGCATGACACAATATGATCCAAAATTTTTATCGCCTATAGCGTTTCCCCCTGATCCGCCTAAAGTCATGCTGGGCGGAATAGTGAGTCAATCGGGGTATCGTCAGTTTCATTGTGCTGAAACTGAAAAGTATCCTCATGTTACTTTTTTCTTTAATGGTGGTCGTGAACATAGATTTCCTGGAGAAGACAGGGAAATGATACCTTCGCCAGATGTGTCTACTTATGATTTAAAGCCGGAAATGAATGCTAAACGGGTTGCCGACGCTATGATTACTGCTTTAAAATCAAAGGAATATGGATTTCTGGTCGTAAATTTCGCGAATGGTGACATGGTGGGGCATACCGCAGTGCGTGATGCAGTGATAGCCGCTGTAGAGACACTGGATAAGGAAGTGGGGCGTGTGCTGGATGTGGCTGTTGAAGAGGGTTATTCTGTTATTTTAACTGCTGATCATGGAAATTGTGATGAAATGGTTGATCCTGTTACCGGTGAGCCGCATACTCAACATACTATTTATCCGGTTCCCTGTCTGGTCATTGATGAAATTCAATGGCATTTGGCTACAGGTGCTAATTTATCAGCCATTGCTCCGACCTTATTACAACTGATGGGGATAGAACAACCGAAAAAAATGAAAGGTAAAACATTATTACTGGAAGAGTATTCTGTTTAAACATGACAGGATTAATTTAGAAGGTGGATTGTTGTATCTTTAATAGTTTGATGCATAATTTTTAATTTTTACTATTGTTAAGTTGGCTAAAATGGAAAGTTTTGAAAAACCTGAAAATCTAAATAGTGTCATTGATACATTGCAAAAGACCGCCCTGTTTCAAGGTCTGGATGGCGCTGTCATTAGGCAGCTTGCAGAACAAGTTGCAACACGCCAATTTCCAAAAAACACAGTTGTGGTGACACAGGGTGATGAAACTGATTCTCTGTATGTCATCATTGAAGGAAAAGTGGATGTGTTTTTACAAAATGACAAAGGCAAAGAAATTATTATCAATACCTTAGCTGAGTGCGATACTTTTGGAGAGCTCGCACCATTAGGCGGTATTCCACGTCAGGCAAGTATTATCACGACTGAAAACTCTACTTTAGTTGTTATTTCCCGTCAGGTGTTTATGGATACCCTGCTGACAAAGCCTACGATAAGTATGCGTATTATCAACAGACTGGTCAGTCTTATTCAGGAATTAACAGAAGAAGTCAGCAGTCTTGCGCTGGAAGATGTATATAACCGTGTTGTTCGCGTACTCTATAAGCATGCCGAAGAAATCGGGGATAAGCTGGTAACAGAAAAGCTGACTCAACAGGATATTGCTCTAAGGGTTGGAGCAACCAGAGAAATGGTTCACCGGATATTAAAAGAATTAAAAACTGGTGGTTATATCTCCATTGAAGGTAAGCATATAACGATTGAGAAAAAGCTTCCGCCTGGCTGGTAATTATTTGCCATTAATGACAGAGTCAAACTTTAAATATTAAGCAAATTCATTACCCTGTATCCATTTCCTGTTTTTATTCAATACTAATTATTCAATACAAAATTATGATCATACTGGGGATTGATCCTGGCTCAAGAATTACCGGCTATGGGATTATAAGAAATCTCCCGAATAAAATTGAATATATAAACAGTGGATTTATCAGGGTAAAGGGTGAATCTTTTCCTGAAAGACTTGGTAATATATTTCAGCAATTAACTGAGTTAATCGAGCTCTATCATCCCCAGCAAATGAGCATAGAAAATGTTTTTATGCATAAAAATGCTGATTCAGCGCTAAAACTGGGCCAGGCAAGAGGTGCCGCTATTTGTGCCGGCTTGCATGCTGGTCTGGAAGTTGCGGAATATGGTGCAAGAGAAGTTAAGCTTGCTATAGTAGGCAAAGGTGCAGCACAAAAAGAACAGGTAAAACATATGGTGATCAGGTTGCTTTCTTTAAAACAGGAATTACAAATTGATGAATCCGATGCGTTAGCTATTGCAATGTGTCATGCTCAACATCAAACTATGCAGAATAAAACTGGCATACCCGCCAAAGCATTTAACCGTAAGAGATCTCATCGTCGATGATCGGAAGACTGAGTGGCAAGTTAGCCATAAAACGTGCACCGCAAATATTAATAGATTGTCAGGGTGTTGGTTACGAAGTAGATGTATCTATGTCTACGTTTTATCAGCTTCCTGAAGAAGGTGAGGCGGTCTCTATCTGGACGCATTTACTCATAAAAGAAGATCACCACGCGCTTATTGGTTTTTACACTGACCAGGAGCGAAAATTATTCAGATTACTGATTAAAGTAAATGGTGTTGGACCTAAAATGGCCCTGACCATTTTATCTGGTATTTCTGAATCAGATTTTGCAGCCTGTATACTATCCAGCGATGTGTCGACTTTGGTGCGCTTACCCGGGGTTGGTAAAAAAACAGCGGAACGTCTGATTATAGAAATGCGCGATAAGGTTGAGTCACTTGATGCTGATGTGACAATGCCTGCTGGTTCGGCTGGATCAGTCTTACAAACTAAAAATTCTGAACAAAATGAAGCAATCGAAGCTTTACAATCCTTAGGTTATAAGCCTGCAGATGCCGCAAAAATGATTGCAAATGCTGCAAAATCCAGTTCTGATGATCGTGCCGAAAGCTTAATAAAGCTGGCATTACAAAATGCAATAAAATAGAGAATGGATGAAAAACGCTTAATAGATGCTACTGTCGAAACGGATGAATCCGTTCAGGAAAGAGCTTTAAGGCCAAAGCTCCTGGCTGAATATGTAGGGCAGCCCCAGGTTAGCGAGCAAATGGATATATTTATTTCTGCTGCTCGAAGCAGAAAAGAAGCACTGGATCATGTGTTAATTTTTGGTCCGCCTGGACTGGGCAAAACAACCTTATCTCACATTATTGCTAATGAGATGCAGGTAAGCCTGAGACAAACATCCGGACCTGTACTCGAAAAGCAGGGTGATTTAGCCGCCTTATTAACAAACCTGGAACCAAATGATGTTCTGTTTATCGATGAAATACATCGTTTAAGTCCAGTTGTTGAAGAAATTTTATATCCGGCCATGGAAGATTATCAACTGGATATCATGATTGGAGAAGGCCCCGCAGCAAGATCAATAAAGCTCGATTTACCTCCTTTTACTCTGGTGGGTGCCACAACCAGAGCTGGCCTGTTAACTTCGCCATTACGTGATCGTTTTGGTATTGTACAAAGACTGGAGTTTTACAATATTAAAGATCTTTCACATATTGTTATGCGCTCTGCCGACTTGTTAAAAATAAAAGTAACAGAAGATGGAGCCAAAGAAATTGCCACACGATCTCGAGGTACACCTCGAATAGCCAATCGCTTACTCAGGCGATCACGTGATTATGCCGAAGTAAAAGCAGATGGTGTCATCAACTTAACTGTAGCAACTGCTGCGCTAGATATGTTGAAAGTCGATCAAAGTGGTCTGGATCATATGGATAGACGTTTGATTCTTTCATTAATCGAAAAATTTGATGGTGGACCTGTGGGGGTGGAAAGTCTGGCTGCAGCCATTGGTGAAGAACGCGGAACCATTGAGGATGTTATAGAGCCATTTTTAATTCAACAGGGATTTATGATGAGGACACCCCGTGGACGTATGGTGACATCAAGAGGTTATTCTCATTTTGGTTTTAAACCGGCAAAGAATACTCATCCGGTGGAAGGAGAATTATTTTAGAGGATAGTTCAGAAAGTATCAGCATGCCTACATTTGATAGACCAGTTTTATTTGAGGATATTGGTACTGGCGAGGTCGTTTATAAGATTAAATATTTGAAGCTTTTTGAACGGGCTTGTAACCGATATTCAGGTTTGCCAAGTTTTGAGCAAGATGAGTTAGAAATTCTGAAAACTACGACTGTTGTGAGAAATATTAACGTTGATTTTATCGAGTTAGCCATATTCAATGTGGTTGCTATTGTAACAACGAAATTTATTGAATTAATGAAAGCGAGGTTTTTGTTCAATCAGGAAATTTTTTCCACTCAGGGTGGTCAAAATAAACTGTTTAATTGTGCGCTGGAAAATGAAGTTTGTGTAACAGGCCATTTTTTCAAATCAACTTTGATGCCTTCCGAAATTGTAGAGAAATTAAATCCTTACTTATGAATGAAATGTCTTTTTTCCATCTGGTGATGAATGCCGGTTTACCAGTAAAATTTGTTTTAATGATTTTATTATTAGCTTCCATCTTTTCCTGGGCTTTAATATATATAAAATGGTCATTTATTAGGCAGAGTAAACAGGAAGCCCAAACTTTTGAAGGAAGATTCTGGTCTGGTATTAATCTAAGTGATCTTTTTAGCCAATTGTCTACCCGCCAGGAAAAACGCTTTGGTCTGGAAGCTATTTTTGAAAATGGTTTTCGAGAGTTTGCCAGGGCACGTAAAGCAGAGCTGGATGCGGTTGAAATTATTAATGCTTCTCACCGAACTATGAAAGTTACTACGGCCCGGGAAATTGAGTCGCTTGAAAATAATTTATCATATTTGGCTACAGTCGGTTCAGTCAGCCCTTATATCGGTTTATTTGGAACAGTCTGGGGTATAATGGAATCATTCCGTTCCCTGGCTGGTGTACAGCAAGCTACCCTTGCCATGGTCGCTCCTGGTATTTCTGAAGCACTGATAGCGACGGCTATGGGGCTTTTAGCGGCAATACCTGCAGTTATAGCCTACAATAGTTTTGCAACAGAAATTGATCAAGTCGTTGTTCGATATGAAAATTTTCTGGAAGAATTTACCGGAATTTTACAGCGTCAGGCACAGGCTTCGGCGAATTCATAAATGGCGAGTTCAAATCATAAGCGACGTGCAAAGGCAGAAATTAATGTCGTGCCATATATTGATGTTATGCTGGTGCTGTTAATAATTTTTATGGTGACTGCACCCTTATTGAAACAGGGGGTGGAAGTTGATCTACCTGCTGCCCCGGCAAATCCACTCGATGTGAAGAGTCCTGAGCCTGTTGTAATCAGTGTGGATAAAAATGGACTGTATTATGTTAATACTTCATCCACACCAGATATTGCCCTGGATGGTCCGACATTGGTCCTTGAAGTTAAGCAGGCGTTGCAAAAGGAAAAGAAACGGCCGGTTATGGTTCGAGGAGATAAAAATGGACTTTATCAGAATATAGTATCTGTTCTGGTTTTATTACAAAAAGCTAAAATTGACTCGGTCGGACTGGTTACAGAACCAGCGGAAGAGAGGTAAGCAATTTTATGCTGGAAACTCTCAAACGACATCCACGGGCAGTATTACTTTCGATTTCTTTACATCTGATAGTAATTGGACTTGCCCTGCTGGAATTCAGTGGAGAGCCAGATAAACCTGTGATTAGTAAGCAGGGTTTAGTAGCGCAAACAATAAAGACTGAAATAATAGATCAAAAACAACTGGATAAGCGTGAACAGGAAATAAAAAAGAAACAGCTGGAGAAAAAGCGACTTGATCAATTAGAAAAAAATCGTGCTGCAGAAATTAAAAAGAAAAAAGATTTAGAAAAGAAAAAAAAGATTGAAGCTGATAAAAAAAGAAAGGCTGAGCAGCTGAAAAAAGAAGAAGCAAGGAAACAAGCTGCAGATAAAAAGAAAAAGGCTGAGGCCGAAAGAAAAGCTGAAGCCGAAAAAAAACGTATAGCTGCTGAAAAGTTAAAAGCTAAAAAAGCTGCAGAAGATGCTGCTAAAAAGAAAAAAGAAGAAGCCTTAAGAAAAGCAGCAGAAGAAAAAAGAAGGCAGCAGGAGGCAGCCGAAAAAGCAGAAAAGGAAAAACGCTTAAAAGCTGAAGCCGAGCAACGCAAAAAAGAAGCGGAACTAAAAGCACAGCTAGCTGCCGAAGAAAGGCAACGGGAATTGAACTCGAAAAGAAGTAAATATATCGGGCAGATTACACAGAAAATTTCAAGAAACTGGCGTAAACCTCTGAATGCCGGAAATATGCCGCTTTGTGCTGTCAGGGTGATACAGGGGCCGGGAGGTATCGTTCTCGATGTCACCTTTGAAAAATGTCCGGGTACCAGAGAATACAGGTTGTCAATTGAAGCTGCAGTCTTAAAATCAGATCCTTTGCCTGATCCGGAAGATCCGGAACTCTTTGATCGTGAGTTAGTGATTAATTTTAAACCAGAGAATTGAGTTAACGGTATGTTTACTAAAGAAATAGAGTCTAGAATTTTATGATGAAAATACTTATATTTTTGAAGAGACGAATTTTTATTACAGCTCTGTGCTTTATGCTGTTTTGGCTGAGCCAACCAGTTCATGCCGTTATAACTATTGAAATTACTGAAGGTGTTGAAGGTGCTATACCGCTTTCTGTTGTTGGATTTGACAGTAGTAATCTGCCGGTTCGACTACCAACAAAGATAGCCGAAATTATTACAAATAATTTAAACCGAAGTGGTGTATTTAAAGTTTTAAATAAAGATAAGTATCCCGCTTCACCGCATTATAGTAAAGATGTTAACTATGCCAGGTGGCGCTCTATTGGTCAGGAATATCTAGTAGTAGGTCGAGTGCTTAATAAATCTCCCGGTTTACTGGATGTGCAGTTCCAGTTACTGGATATACTCAAGAAGAAGCAGTTACTTGGCTATAGTTTTCCAGTACGTCTGCAAAATGTTCGTGCAACAGCTCATGAAATCAGTGATTTAATTTATGAGAAAATTACCGGTATTCGGGGCGCATTTAATACTCGTATAGCCTATATCAGTGCTCGAAATGGAGCTGCAAGAAAATATGTTTTACAGGTTGCCGACACCGATGGTTATAATCCTCGAACAGTACTGGAGTCTGATGAACCATTGATGTCACCAAGCTGGTCACCCGATGGTCAATCACTGGCTTATGTTTCATTTGAAAATAAACGTCCTCAAATTTTTATTCAACATCTGGCAAGTGCACGACGTAGTAAAGTGTCAGGTTTTAAAGGTATTAACGGTGCTCCGAACTGGTCACCTGATGGAAAAAATCTGGCACTGGTTTTATCAAAAGATGGTAGTCCGGATATTTATATTATGAATATAGAAAGTAAAAAACTGACTCGTATTACCCGTCACCGTTCAATTGATACAGAGCCCGTCTGGTCACCTGATGGTCAATCACTGGTTTTTACTTCTGATAGAAGTGGTTCACCCCAACTTTATGAAATTTCTGTAAAAGGTGGTCAACCCAAAAGAATAACTTTTGATGGGCGATATAATACCGCTGCTGATTTATCCCCTGACGGTAAGACTATCGCACTGGTATATGGCGGAGGAGGTGCCTATAAAATTGCGTCATTAAATCGGGAAGATAATGATTTAACTTTATTAACCTCCAGTAAACTTGATGAATCTCCATCTTTTTCACCAAATGGTCGAATGATTTTATATGCCTCAACTCAGGGTAATAAAGGAGTCCTGTATATGATATCGCTGGACGGTAAATCGAGTCATAAATTATTTGATCAATTAGGGGATATAAGAGAGCCTGTATGGGGACCTTATAAAAAAACAAGGCAATAGAACGATATGATAATCATATTAATTTGAACATTCACAGGAGATATAAACGATGAAAAGAATTATTGGAATTGTGGCATTAAGCTTTTTACTACTGACAGCTTGTACAACACCAAAACAGGAAGATGTTACCCCCGCCACTGATCAGGATGTCATTATTGATCAGACTGGCGTTACTGATGGAACAGCAGAACCTATTGCAGACACTGATCCTCAGGTAACTGGCCTGCAACAGGAAACACTAACAGCTCAGGAGTTACTTGAACAGGCTGATTCACCGATTGCTTCTCGAGTTATTTATTTTGATTATGATAGTGCTAAAGTCAGTGATGAATCTATGGCATTACTGGAAGCACATGGAGATTTTATCGCGTCAAATGGAAATGTTAGTGTTACTTTAAATGGACATACAGATGAACGGGGTTCAAGAGAGTATAATATTGGACTGGGAGATCGTAGAGCTCAATCAGTTCGCCGTGTTCTACTTATTCAGGGCGCTTCCTCTGATCAGATTGATAGTGTTAGTTATGGTGAAGAACAACCTGCTGAACTGGGACATGATGAAGCTTCCTGGGCTAAAAACCGACGCGTTGAGCTTCAATATAGTGTCAAATAAATATTAGTAGAGCGCTGAAGATATTAAAATATTTTACTTAACTCAGGTAAAAGCATGAAATTTACATACTTAAAATCATCGATGCTGCTAATCCTTGGGCTGTTTATTACCAATAGTTCAGTGGTTTATGCGCAAGCCAAAAATAATCAGCAATTATCCAATGATGTGACTATTATCCAGCAAAAGCTGGATAAAGTTCAAAAGGATATGAGCAAATTAAACCGCTTACTGGATAATCGTGCCTTGTTGGATTTATTTCAACGGATGGATGAACTTGCTGATGAAGTTAGTAATTTACGTGGTCAGTTAGAGCAGCAAACTCATGATCTTGCTGGATTAAAAAAACGTCAGCGCGAATTATACCTGGACACTGATCGTCGTCTACGTGAGCTTGAAATGACCTCTAATCGAGCTCCAGTGCAGCCTTCTACTATCACTGAACAAACAATGCCCCCGGTTCCTGTAACTCCTGTAGAGCAACAGACTCCAAGTCCTCAACAACCAGCTAGCGGTAATGAAGCTGGCGCAGCTTCCACAGCACAGCCAGTTGTAAGCCGACCAGCTACTGTGTCGACCTCGGCAAAACCTTCAGTGTCTGTCAGTGAAGAACGGGAAGCCTATCAGAAAGCTTTTGATATGTTAAAAGAAGGACGTTATAAGATGGCTAATACTTCATTTAATGATTTTGTAAAACGCTTTCCTGATAGTAGCTATGCTGGTAATGCACAATACTGGTTAGGGGAATCAAATTATGTTTCACGTAATTTTAAGCAGGCAGTTGAAGAATTTCAGAAAGTAATGAAACTATACCCTCGTAGTAATAAGGTGCCGGATGCTATGCTAAAACTGGGATATACTTATTATGAGTTAAGGGAATTTGATCTTGCCAAATCGATTCTGGTTGATTTACGAAAAACATATCCAAAAAGTACGGCATCCAGACTGGCTGCTAAGAGAATAGAAAGAATGAATAAAGAAGGTCATTAAAATTCGACTGGTTTTTGCCAGTATTTTTAAAATGATGTTACGTTTGTCCCTTCTACTGTTTTGTATCGTGCTGTCTGCCTGTGATAATGATCAGGAAAGTAAAATTATGCCAACACTGCTGGACGCGGCTGAAAAAGGTGATTTGCAGGTGATGGATCAATTTCTGGTAGGAAACCAGATGGTTAATATGCGTAATAGCTGTCACTGGACACCCTTAATGATGGCCTCTTTGAATGGCCATTATGAAGCAGTTGATAAGTTAATCAATAAAGGTGCAGAGATTGATATGGTTGATAAAGGTGGTTATTCCGCGATGATGCTGGCTGCCTCGAATAATTTTTCGGATATTGTTGATTTATTGATAGAGAATGGAGCTGAGGTAAATCGAATAGAAAAGACTAACGGTTGGACAGCATTGATCTGGGCAGCCAAGCAGGGGCATGATGAAACTGTTAAAGTATTATTAAAGCATCAGGCTGATAAGTTTATCAAAGATTATTCCGGATCGATTGCTCTGGATTATGTGAAAAATACTGAATATAAGAATACTCAGTTATTGCTTGAATAGCAGCAGAATAATTTCTACTGAGAGGGCAGATCGAAAAAATGAAGACTTTGGTGAAAAGCGGAATTTTTATCACTGTCAGAAGGAATCTCTGCTATGAATATGCGAATTAACAGATAATTTGATTGGAAAATATAAAACTCTGCATAATTCTATGAAAACAGCTTGATATTAGGAAAAGAATCAGTATGATTCCCCTCTCTTAAAAATGGGCCGTTAGCTCAGCCGGTAGAGCAGTTGACTTTTAATCAATTGGTCGGGCGTTCGAATCGCCCACGGCCCACCATTTTTCTAAAAGGCCTACGATTTTTCGTAGGCCTTTTTAGTTTATAACATGATTAATTGTTTAAAACCGGTTTTCTGGAGTCGGGCAGAGTAATAATATCAGGCTTAATCTGCGAATATATATTATCCTGGAATCCGCAGTTGGACGAGTTGATTGTGCGTTTGAGGAGGTGTAGATCAAGGCGTTACAACGAAGAGAGCCGCCACCTCAAACCTGCAATTCAGTTCGTGGCGGGATGCAGCGATTGAGTGGTTATACACATCAACTGTTATGGTTGATGTAACAATGGGTTAACCTCTATTACGAGCGGTCAACTGCGCAATCCAGGATTATAAAAGTACCGGCCTGGGTCTGTCAGTGATTAACTCGCTTCTGGGGAAGATCGCCAGTACACCAACTCGTTTTTCATTTTCACCAAAAGTGATCTGAGCCAGATTGATTCGGTATTGGTCATTTTCTTCACAATCCTCAATAATGTGATTAAAATGATCCACGCACAGGGATATTGATTTTACATCAATTAATTCAGAAGGTTGTGTTAGCAGAGATGCCGCAGTATTTAAAGTGGCATTGAGTGTACCAACGTCTTTCGCAATTTCCTGATGCCTGCTTTCTATGGTTTTCAATTTAGTTTTAATTTCATTGATGCGTTGAAGTTGATCTGCATCGCTCTGCAGTATTGAAGCTAACCCACTATTCTGGTTTTTTATCATATTTAACTGCATCTTCAGCTTTATTTCATCTTCTTCAAGTTTCTGGCTATAGGATTGTGTGGCAATTAAATTTTTAATAGTTTGTGCGACACATTCATTTACCGCTCTTTTTTGCAGATTAACTCTGAGAGAATGTTCATTAATTGATGGGTGAGTAATTTTAAAATCTTCAAAGATGACATTTTTCTGGATTACATCTTTAAGTATGATGCCGCCCCGGTGCTCCATGCCAAAAGCTGTTATCTCCTTCATTTGCATGCCAAGCACAACATAAGTACGATCAGCCTGTGGATTCCTGTTAAAGAAAGCCTGAATTTCTGAGTTTTGACTAAATACTTCAGCCATAGCCCTGTAGTCGGCAAAAAGAGTACGTACTGTTGCATTTTTGGTATGGGTTTCTCTGCTAAATAGCATTGGTCCCGGCATTCGGGAACAGACTTTATCGGCATAACTTAAAACTTTTTCAATACAGGGGTAGAGAATCTTTTTGTAACCCATAATTGAACGCAGGCGCGGGTCTATATCATTGATCACATTTTCTGTAATTTGATCAATATACAGACGTCGTTGAGCTGTGAAAGCGCGTTTCTGTAGTTGCTTCCTGAGTAATTCATTAATGGTTCCTAATAAGCTAAGACGTGATTTGCTCATAAAGTCTGAAGAATAAGTTTAATCATTATGATAAATTACTCGAGTTACTCCACTGTTAATGGGTTGAGGTATTTTCGGCTGGTTTAAGCTGTAAAATAAGCTCTTAAGAACTTTTAAACCGTTGATAATTTACCGTAATACTAGCTATAAAAAAAGTGATTTTTTAATTCAGAAAGTATGACTATATCAGGTAATTTGCTGGAAAAAATATTAATTAGTACAGGATATTATAAAATTTCAATAATTTGGAATAATAATTAACATAAGGATTATCTTATTAGCTTTTTTTCAGGACAAAATAATCTATTATCCAGTCGTGTAAGCCTGTTTGGCTGGGATAGGAAAGAATAGTTCGGATAATATAAAAATAAAATTGATAGATCTCTGATAATTGGTATTTATTATGTGATCAGGTGGTTAAGTTGTGTGAGTAAAACAAAAATATTCTCAACTACTGTTTTGGCAATAGCTATAGTGGTGGGATGTGGGGTAAAGAATGATTCTGATATTAAGCCAATAAAACTACGGGCTCATGGGATAGATGCTAATCAGCAGGCGGTTCATAAAAATAAACCTAAGAATGAATACAATATTACCTTAAATGGTGAATTGGGTATGCACTGTACCGGGTTTGATTTTAGCTATTGCTGTATTTTACCACCATACAATTCAATCCAGGCTCAGGTTATCAAAACCGCCACAGATGAGAAAAAATATCCACAACTTCTTGTTGCAGATGAAAAGGATCATAGCGTTTTAATTGATGGAAAAAAACGCTTGAAAATTAATTATGGTCATACCGATAACACTTATTCTGAAGGAGATAAGCTTGCTTACTGGAATGTGAAATACGATGTTAATGGAGATGGTAAATACGGTGATAGTGAGAATGTAGGTAATGCTTATTTCACTCACCTGTATGTATATAAAGATTTAAAAGGTTCAAATCCTGAAAAAACCAGTGCTGATAGTGCAAAGCTAAGAGTAGGTATTGAAATTCCAGTGCTTAAAGATCAGGGACCGGCTGGATCAGCAATACCCAGTTCAATGAGCGGTGGTCAGTTAAATTATTCAGGAGAGAAAGGTTCTATTGTTTTTACCAAGTCTCCGGTACTCGACAACCTGCCTTTTGTCGTCACTAATCCTGGTATCTGGGATGCTTTAGGTCTGGCACTGACACCGTGGAATGATAGTTTAATGAAACGAGATAAATTAACTATGCTGGAAAGTGAGATACGACCTTTTCAGGAATCCTGGGCAGAGCTGATTGATGCTAATACGGGTAATACTATTATTGATGCTGTAAATGGCAAGCCGGTAAAATTTATTGGCACTAGTCCGATTGATGTGCCTGGCTGTTCAAATTGTCACAGTAATAAGAATGCTAATGGTGAAAGGTATTCGCTTTATAAAGGTGAAAAAGCTTTCTGGAAAAGTCTTGGAGCAAGTGACTGGATAGCAGAATTAAAAGGTTCTTCAATATCAATTCTGGAAATACATGATGATAAACATGGTACCAGCTTTCTGGAAAATTATGATCCTTCATCCCGATCAAAAGATAACAGGATGGGATCAGACCCGGTAATCTGTCAGAAGTGTCATGCAGATAATGTTGTAGCCGTATTATCATCCAGAAAAGTTGGTGACATCCAGGCGGATAGTCTTAATCCAGATAAACCGATTCCTGCCTTAACAGAAGCCTTGCATTTATCTCATCTTCAACGACGTCCTATGCCCGATAGTCATGGACGTTCTGGTGCCTGTGCAGGTTGTCACCCTTCGCATAGACAGGATGGTGATATGAGTCTTTACCCGATTACCCCAGATGGAAAGAATCTTTTTGCAGATTCTGATAATCGAGATGGAGAAGGTTGCTTTACAGGACGTGATGTTCACTCAAACCCTTATAAAGATAAAGATGGCGTTGAAACAACAGAGCATTTAAATTCAATTGGTAGCTGGTTGCAGTCTAATGTATCAAAAATAGCTGATGGCCAGGGTGGTAAAGGTTTGTGGTGTACTAATTGTCATAGCCCTTTAACTAAAGCCTTATATCAAAGTGATAATATTTCACATGCTTTCAGTCAGCAAGGTGAGACATTGCGTAATAAATCTCTAGGAGAGATCGCTGCTGGTCTCGGTATCAATATGACTGAACTTGAATCGATGATGGATCCTAAAGTATTACTGAATGATAAAGGTTATGACAACAGTGATAAGTCAAATATTCTGGCTGTATGGAATGCAGAGAAACATCCTGATATTGCTGTAATAGCCATTAAGGATGGTGCTCCAATGGGTAAAAAAGATATTGATGGTGATTTTTGTATTATGCCACTGTCTACTAATCCAGCCGTTAATATTAACTCACTTACTCTACCAGAGGGTGCAGATGGTGCAGCCGCCGTATCCTATGATATGGTTGATGATGGTCGTTCATACTGGTTATCTGCCGGAGAGCCACATTGTGCCGACTGTCATGCTGCACCTTATGTTGAAGGGCAGGGAGGCGTGGCCTTTCCTGTTAATCAGCCAGGTAAATATAGTTTAATGCGTTACTCTAAGGGGCATGCAGGGCTGGCATGTCAATCCTGTCATGAATCTACACATGGTTTATATCCGGTAACTTCCGATGTGGACATTACTACATATAAACAGGCTGCTCAGTTTAATCCTGATGGATCTCATGGGCCGATAAAGTGTGCTGCCTGCCATTTTACTAATGACAGAGGGGTTCCATTAGTCGCTAGTAAAGAAAAATGGGAAGGTAAGTCTATTATGGATAATTTTGATGCTGCTGTTTCCTGGATGCATGCTAATGCAGCTGATCTGGGTGGAAGAATACCTGAAGATTAATGCAAAGCTTCATGAGTACAGATATAAGCAAAAATAATGAACAGTCAGCATAAGAGTCGTAACCATGTTTAAATCTGAAGTTATTTTCCTGCAAATATTAATACTATTATCGATGCTTATTTCGACTTCGATCAACGCTGATGAAGAGGAGGAAATCATTGCCTTTGTTGAAGAGTACCCGATTACAAATTTTGATATAAATCAGGTTATTTATAGTTCTCCCCTAGCTGGTAGTTATCCGCTAATGGATGAAAAAGATCAGGCTGGATTACGAGGAGAAATTTTGATGAAGTTGATTAATCTTAATCTTCTGTATCAGGAAAGTCTGTCTCTTGGGCTGGATAAGAATGCGGCATATCTCAAAGAACTGGAGTCTTATAAAAAAGGATATATATATCGGCAATTCATGAATAATTTACGGGCAGGTATCCAGGTTCCACAACCTGCTATGAATAAAATGGTAGAGAAATTAAAAGGCAATAGCTTTGCTCTGGAGGCAGCTATATCGCAATATAAGGCCAGACAATACCGGCTCGCCAGATCGATATCACTGGCTAAGATAGGTGATCAATTACATCTTAGGCTTTTTACTGATCGAATAAAAAAAGGCATGTCAGAAGAAACTATTCTTGCTTCAGCTGACAAAAACTATACCCTGAAATTATCTCAACTAACTGTACAGAAAGAATCTGATAAAAATTTCGATAGAGCTTATATTGAAGAAAGCTTATTTAAAAAGCTTGAACTGGATCTGGTTAATATTTTTGCTGAAAAAAAGATTGATAATCTGGCAGCGATTTTAAAAACTTACTCTCATGAACGATTACCTGCTCTGTTAATAGCCAGAAAGGAGAAAGAGTGGATACCTGATACAACCACGGCTGAAAAATATCTGGCGAATCATCCTCTACTTGCTTATCAAAAGGAGCAACGTTATATCTCACAAATAGTATTAGATGATTTAGCTGTGGCTGAATCAATATTTAAACAAATTAAAGAGGGGAGCAGTTTTTATCGAATGGCGCAAAAATATAGCGTTGATCCCATTGGTAGAAAAAAAGCGGGACAAATTGGCTGGGTTGCTGAAGGAACAGGCTTGGCAGAAATAGAAGCGGTTTTAAAAACTCTGAAAGATAATGAAGTCAGCCCAATAATTAAAACAGCTCAGGGTTTTCATCTGGTGATGATTGAAGGTAGAAAGCCCGCTATTCAACGACCTTACTCAGAAATTTATGATCGGGTTAAGCAAGCAATAATTCAGGCCAAATTGCCTGGTTATATGAAAACATTATTTCGAAAATATAAAATTTTGTTTGCCCGATCTGTTGAGCAGAGGCTGATTTATCAACAAAATATTGTACTCGATTGACACAGTATCTATTTTAATTAATTTCCCTTAATATCCTGTTCTGAAATGTATTGGCAGTACATGCTATAATCCTGGAAAAATTATAATGACCTACGTTTTAAAACTGTCATAAAATTTATTGATTTTAAGCAATTAAATTGAGCCAGTATTAATAAAAGTATTTGAGGCTTGTTTAATCTAAATTACCCCATTTTTTTGAGATAATTATTATTAATAATCTGTTTAAAGAAAAGCGTGGTATTTCAGGTAATAAGTTAATTCTTCTTGTTACCCTGTTTATAATGCTGTTCGGTAATGTTTCATTCTTTTCGAATGTTTTACAGTTATATCCGCTAAATAGTAAGAACTTTTTTTTTCTGATATCTGTTGCTGCAGTATTCTCCGGATTGACAGTGCTGATGATATCGGTTGCGAGTTATAAGTATACGATTAAGCCTGTCTTGATAATTACTTTAATTATCTCTTCTTTTAGCAGTTACTTCATGGATACTTATAAAACCCTAATTGATACGTCCATGATTCACAATACTATGCATACGAATCTGGCAGAATCTCTCGATTTATTTAGTTTTAAGCTTGTTCTATATGTTGTGCTACTAGGTTTGTTGCCATCTTATGTGGTGTATAAAATTCCCCTGATCCAAACTACCGGGTGGCAGGAAATAAAATCAAGGCTTAAGTTGATGACATTGACAGTAGCTGCTTTACTGATTGTTCTGTATGCCTTCAGTGATTTCTTTGGTTCTTTTTTTAGAGAACATAAATCATTACGCTACTATTCAAATCCAGGGAATTATATTTATTCGATGGGAAAATATTTATCTGAAATGCTTGTATCTGAAAACCTTAGTTTGCAAACTTTAGGACTGGATGCAAAGGTTAAAGAAATTGATTCAAAAAAAGAGCTTATTATTTTTGTAGTAGGAGAAACCGGTAGAGCCGATCGGTTTTCATTAAATGGTTATCACAGAGAAACTAATCCACTGTTAAAAAAAGAATCTGTTATTAGTTATTCTGATTTCTGGAGCTGTGGAACTTCAACTGCAGTATCTGTGCCCTGTATGTTTTCAATTTATAACAGTTCTGAATTTGACATTCAAAAAGGCCAGTACACTGAAAATGTTCTGGATGTATTAAAACATGCAGGCGTTAAATTGCTCTGGTTAGATAATAACTCCAGCTCAAAAGGCGTCGCCAACAGAATTGATTATGAAAACTATAAAAACCCGGAGATAAATTCCGAATGCGATAAAGAATGTAGAGATATCGGCATGTTGAAAAATCTTCAGTCTTATATCGATGCTCACCAGCAGGAAGATATGCTAATTGTGTTACACCAAATGGGGCAACATGGGCCTGCTTACTATAAAAGATATCCTGAAAATTTTGAAAAATTCACGCCGGTTTGCAAAACTAATCAACTCGAGGACTGTAGTAACGAAGAATTGAATAATGCCTATGATAATGCGATTCTTTATACCGATTATTTTTTATCAGAAGTTATTCAATTGCTCAAGAAAAATAATGAATATGAAACGGCGATGTTTTATGTCAGTGACCATGGTGAGTCTCTTGGGGAAAATGGTTTATATCTGCATGGTTTACCTAACTTTATAGCGCCAGATGTTCAACGACATGTGCCGGCTATTATCTGGGTAGGTGAAAATATGAAGGATATTAACTTTTCAGCCAATGTAGCCAAAAAGGATCAGCATTACTCGCATGATAATATTTTTCATACTTTGTTGGGGTTATTTGAAATTGAAAGTGAAGCCTATGATAGCTCGATGGATTTACTTTCTCGAAGCGAAAATGATGAATAAACAGCATTGCTGTCGATTTTATTTATCGCTTTAGTGATTTTTCTAGGTTGAAGAGATTAACCTGGATTCCACAGTTGACCGCTCGCAATAGAGCTTAACCCACTGTTTCATAAACCATAACAGTTGATGTGTATAATCACCCATTCGGTGCATCCCGCTACGAACTTGAATTGCAGGTTTGAGGCCGCGGTGTATCTCTTCGTTGGAATAGCTGGCTATTCCGCGTCGTTACGCCTTGGTCTACCTGCACCACCTTAAACGCACAATCAACTCGTCCAACTGCGGATTCCAGGTTAAAAATACTATTGAGTTGCAAAGGTTTATTAGTCTCATCCTCACCGTTTAGTCGCTATGAGATAGCTAAACGGTGAGGAAGAAATAAATAAAACAGTTTCAAATGGATACTTCAGGATTTATCTTTCCTGGTTATACAAAATCATCACATTCTTTAAAGATAAGAGCGTTACATTTAGAGCATATTGATTTGTCCAGTCTGGAATATATGCTATGAATTGCCTGCCCTTTGGTGTCGAAGAAATGGTCATTTCCAATCTGTTTGATAAAACAGGATTTTGCTGCAAACTCATACACAGAAGATTTTAAATTCACAAAATATAAGCCACCATTGTTAGCTTTCAGACGATCATTTTCAGCGATCAGCGCTTCAGCCCCGGCCAGATCAATGAAGTTTATGCCACTGGCAACAATCAGAATATTATAAATTCTTTCACTATCGGTAATTCTGCCTATACGTTTTTGAATATGATTAATTGAGCCGAAATAAATTGACATATCAATGCGAATAATTTTTAACTGCGGACATTGCTTAACGGGTTTTTTATTGATGTCTATAAATTTCCGTAAATCATTATCACTCTCATTGTCGATGGATAATGTTGGAATTCCCGGGGTTGATGTTTTTGCTAAAAATAAGATGAGTGATAATAAAACTCCCAGATAAATTGCAAATTCCAGTTCCAGAAAAAGGGTAGCAAAAAAAGTTGTTAACAATATAGATGATTCTGATTTGCTAAATTTTAAGGTTTGAATAATGTGGTGAAAGTCTATCAATTTATAAGCCACCAGAAGAATGATTCCTCCCATAGCAGCAATTGGTAGATAAGCCGTTAAAGGCGCGATAACCAATACGATAAGCATTAAAAATAAAGCAGCAAAAATGGCTGACATAGGTGTTTTAGCACCGGCTGAATAATTTACGCCAGAACGGGTAAAAGAACCTGATCCGGCATAACTGGATAGAAAACTCCCCGATATATTTGATAAACCCTGACCAATAAATTCCTGATTGGCATTGATTCGCTGATAAGATTTAGTCGCTACCGCGCGACTGATCGAAACCGCTTCAATTAGCCCTAGTAATGCCACAGCAAATGCTTCTGGTGCCAGTAATTTAATAGTTGTAAAGGAAAATTCTGGCAAAGACAATGAAGGTAGTTCAGCAGGTATGCTGGGAACTAACTCTATATCAGCTGTAAATTTCTTCAGGAAAATTGCCACCAGGCTTCCAAGTACCATGCCGATAAGCAGGTTAGGCAGCTTTGGATAATATTTTTTAGACAGTATTGCAGTTACTAGTGTAATTACTGCAATACCTAACAGATAGAAATTAAGTTGACCGATTCCATCAAACAATAATACCCATGTGTGTAGAAAAGATTCACCTTTAGGAACATATATTCCAGTTATATGTTTAATTTGACTGGTAGCAATTAAAATCGCTGCACCAGCTGTAAATCCAATAACAACAGTATGAGAAACAAAGTTAACCAGTGCCCCCAGGCGCGCTAGTCCAAAAGCCAGTTGATAAACACCAGCCAGGAAAGTCAGCGTCAGCGTCATTGATATAAATTCAGGTGAACCAACTTCAGCATAGTGACTAATCGCTGAAAAAACGACAATGGATATTGCGGTCGTCGGTCCTGATACCAGATGATAGGAAGATCCAAAAAGTGCAGCAATGATTGGTGTAACCATTGCAGTATAGAGTCCATACTGCGGAGGCAACCCCGCAATTGTGGCAAACGCGACGCCCTGTGGAAGGACGATTACTGCACCGGTTAAGCCGGCAATAAAATCAGCTTTAATACTGTCTTTGGTAATTAATTTAAACCAGGTTAAAAATGGAAAAATGGAAGATAGGGTCATCTATGGTCTCAGGAAAACATTGGAGGGTTATAACAGTTAAGCTATAAGCTTATACCTTTTAAAGGGAAATTGATCTATTACTTTAGATAGGTGAGGGCAATAAAATTAAGGAATTGCTGTTTAATTCCAGTTAATTTCAGGCTGAGATATGAGTGACCGGTTTACATAGAGTTTATGCTTTAGTAGAGACGTTCGAATTGAACCTGGATTCCGCAGTTGAGCGCTCGTAATAGAGGTTAATCCACTGTTTCATAAACCATGACAGTTGATGTGTATAATCCTGGAAAAATTCAGTTGAATCATGAAAGTCTAAGTAACACCTTAATGCAGCTGATAAAATCAAAAACACGCTCATCATCAATCAGCTGACAATGACGTTTTTGATTTCTCAGCAATTGTTCCTGTATTGCTCTAACTACAGTCATCTGAATTTATGAGCCACGAAAGTAATCAAAAAATAGAATTATTAATACACTGGATATCACTAAAGTGGTCAACATTACCGGTGTTCCTTTTTTTAACCACAGTAATGGTGTTATTCTGTATTCGGGGTTACCCGTTTTTTCTGCTTCTGCTACACACACTACATTCGCAGTTGAGCCAATATGTGTTCCGTTACCACCAAAGCCAACACCTAGAGCGAGTGCCCACCATAATGGCATAACGTCGACTCCCTGAGTTTCCAGGTGTGTAATGATAGGAATCATTGTTACAGTGAAGGGGATATTATCAAGAGCAGCACTGAGAAATGCGGCGACCCATAAAAATAACAAAGCTGTCATCAGCAAATCATCTGGATCGCGGGCTATTGCCGCTAATTGTTCACCTAATAAATCAAGTAAACCTGATCCTTCGACTCCACCTACAATAATGAATAATCCGGCAAAAAATAATAATACAGACCAGTCTAATTCCCTTAAAAAATCATCCGGGTCCGGTTTGACGAGAGCAAGGGCAATTGCGACACCTATCCAGGCCACATAACCGGGATAAAGATGAAAATGATGATGGATAAAAAATAGTAATATGACAACGGTGATAGAAAATATAATTTTAGCTAATGAACGAGGATCTTTAAGTGCTTTTGTTTCATCGAGATCAAGAACTCCGGTGATTGGTTCACTTAACTCTTTTCTGAACAGGATGAGCAGTAATAAAAGCGTTACTACCCAGGCCATTAGAACTATCGGTCCCATATGAAAAAGGAACTGGTTGAAATCTATATTGGCAGCGCTACCGATCATCACATTAGGTGGATCACCAACAAGTGTCGCTACACCACCTGTGTCAGAAAGCAGGGCTTCAGACATTAAGTAGGGAACTGGAGAAACCCCCAGCATTCTGGCAATAACAACGGTCAGTGGTGCAAATACCAGAACTGTAGTGACATTATCCAGAAAAAGGCTGATTATGGTGACTACCAGAGAAATATAGATCAGAAGCCTTACCGGGCTACCCTTTGATAGTTTGGCCATACGAATGGCTAGATACTCAAATCCACCGGTGGGCTTCAATAACACGACCAGAGTCATCATGCCAGTCAATAGAAACATGGTATTGGCATCGATTGAAGCCACAGCTTCAGCCTGGCTGTAAAAACCACCAAGCAGTCCAGCCAGCACCATACAGACAGCACCAATAACGCCAGCCAAAGTTCGATGGATTATTTCACTGAAAATTAAAATATAGGCGGAAATTAAAATAGCCCCGGCCATCCACATTGCTGGAGTGATTGAGATGGAAGCCTGCGCCATTAAATTATCCTGCTGTTGCTGTGAGATTGTTTAAAACTTGCATTAAACATGCTTGATACTGCCATGGATGGTGATTTTGAAATTATTGTTGTGCCTTAGCGCGTTCTTTTTCGTGCTCTATCACGCAACCGAGCATTCTTTTTGCTAAAACCATACGTGTCACGACGCCTGTGTATTTACCTTCATCAATGAGAAAGATGTAACTGCTATTATAAACTTCCATGATAGTCAGAGCTTTCACAATAGAAGAATTCGGTGAAACAGTAGGCATTTTATCCAGTAAAAACTCTTCTACAGGTCTTGCCAGCGCTTCGCTAACTTTGATTTCCTGTAAATCATAATTATCTGTTTGATCACCGAGCATATCGGCATATTTCAAGAGATTATCCGGTACGGCAATATTTCTATAGACGTTTCTCAATGATATTCGACCAACAATTTGACCCTGTTCATCAGCGTATGGAAGCCCCGGTACTCTTTGCGCTATAGCTTCATTAAAAAAGTCACGTAATATCATTCCATGTTGCATGGTTTTAGTGGAGATGGCTATGTTTAGCAGTTTCATTACTTATCCTTGAAATTGAAGTGTTCAATGTTAAAAATAAAGTACAATTGCCTGGTCACAGGGAAATCTCGAAAATATACATGAAGAGCATTAAATCTGGATTTCGCAGTTGATCGCTCGCAATAGAGGTTGATCTACACTAACTCAAAAGCATAATCAACTCGTCCAACTGCAGATTCCAGATTAAAGTATAATTATACATCCATATCCAGTGAAATACCTTAAACTAAGGTTCAAAATTCATAACTTTCTAAACTCAAGTCCTGTCTTACTGATAACTTAAGCAGAGAGGACTCTTCAGGTATCTATTTATGATTAAAATTATTATTTTCACAGCACTTATATTGCTGGGCTATTTTTGGTGGAGTTCAATCAGCAATAAGAAAGCAGCAAGGGGTAATCTTGTAAAGGGTGATGAATTTCTACAGGACAATGCTGAGCAGGAAGCTGTGAAAACTACAGCTTCCGGATTACAGTATCAGGTATTACAGGCCGGAACTGGTTCCAGGCATCCGCAAGCTTCAGACAGAGTGAAAGTACATTATCATGGCACACTAATCGATGGTACTGTCTTTGATAGTTCGGTGAACCGAGGAGAACCTATCTCCTTTGGCTTGAATCAGGTGATAAAAGGCTGGACGGAGGGATTACAGCTAATGGTTGTAGGTGAAAAAACCAGATTATTTATTCCTGCTAATCTGGCTTATGGCAATAAAAGTGCAGGTAAGATAGAGCCAGGGTCCGTACTTATCTTTGATGTTGAGCTACTGGGCATTAATGAATAATTCTTTTTAGCTGCAAAAGGCATGAAACAGGAAAGACGAACAGGCTTCATGATTTATATCCAGTTTTTTATTCAATCAAACAAGATTGTCGACTCGAAACAAAAAGATAATCCTTCGTCTATACTTCGTTAAACCTAGAAAAATTAGTTGACCGTGAAAAAGATGCGAAACAGATTGATGTGCCTGGTCTAAGCCAGGGATGGCTGTAGTTAGAGCAATGCAGGAGCAATTGCCGGCAAATCAAAAACACCGTAGTCAGCTGATTGGTGAAGAGTGTGTTTTTGATTTTATCAGCTGCATTAAGGTGTTACCTGGACTTTCATGATTAACTGATTTTTCCAGGTTCAATATCTGATTATTTA
>JBNKKI010000066.1:0-55735 GCA_050291745.1 Gammaproteobacteria bacterium
GTAGTTAGAGCAATGCAGGAGCAATTGCCGGCAAATCAAAAACACCGTAGTCACCTGATTGGTGAAGAGTGTGTTTTTGATTTTATCAGGTGCATTAAGGTGTTACGTAGACTTTCATGATTCAACTGATTTTTCTAGGATATGATGACGGGAAGAGTAATTTACGGGAAATAACTCTTTCATATAGTGGAGTAACTTTTTTTGAGAGCGTAGTGAATCAGGAAAAAGCTTTGCCAGGCCCACTTGGGTATGGGGATCCAGGGTATGATGAAGTAGAAATTCTTGAAAACGCTTTGGAACACAGAATACTATTTTCTAGCGGCATTGAACTCAAAATTCAATTTATTAACATGGAGCTTAGTTATAAAGACCATGTGTAACTCCAGTTCTGACTAGTTTGTCCAGTTGACGTTTTAATCTTCGCTTCGTTTTGGGGTGGCTATGAAAATTTACCCCATAACTCCACGACAACCACAACGCAACTGACAAAGGCGTTATAAGGCAGCTTCCGGGCGATAAATTGTCAGTTACAAATTTTTACCATAACCCGGCATAACTGTCATTTAATGGTTAAATCCACCCAAAATCAGAAATCCAGTCTAGCTATTTTTCACCACAATAATAACCCTATATTTAATAAGATAATTTAGACAAGTTGATCTATACTTGGATTCTTAACACCAAAATAGTGCATTAGATATATAGATAAATGATGACTTGCATTAAAATAATTTATTCTGAAAGACGAGCTATAATAAGTGCTAAGTTTTTACATTTAGTTCTCACAACCAGCTGTTCCTTTAGTTTTTTTAATTCTTAAATGATGGTTCTGCAGTGAAATTATTTCAGTTTTACAAGAAAATGAACAGGTTCTCTGTATGACAGACGAATTGTTATTTGCTCCGGAAGTAGATGAGCAGAATGACGATGGAGAAGTCATTCAAAATAGCTGGAAAATTTTAATTGTCGATGATGACAAAGAGGTTCATTCTTTTACTAAACTCGCTCTGCACGATTTCACATTTAATAACCGCCCACTTGAATTTATATCAGCCTTTAGTGGTAAAGAAGCTGAGCAGAAATTAGCTCAGGAAAATATGGCCGTTATTCTTCTTGATGTTGTCATGGAATCTAACGATGCCGGACTCAAGCTGGTTGAATATATCCGTCATCACCTTAAGGATCATATGGCGCGCATTATCATTCGTACCGGGCAACCCGGAGAAGCTCCAGAAAGATTTGTGATAGATCATTATGATATCAATGACTATAAGGAGAAAACTGAACTCACCACGGAACGCCTGTATACAACTATGCGAACGGCTCTTTCTCAGTTTAAACAGTTAATTGAACTGGAAAATCGAAAAAATGAGCTTTATCACTCTCTACATATTGATAACTTAACCGGCTTACCCAACCGCTTTAAATTAACGGAGGATCTGGACACTGATACATTGATGTCACTGATTCTGGTCGATATTGATGGTTTTAGTCTGATTAATGATGCCTATGGCTTCGATATAGGTGACCAGGTTCTGTTACAGGTTAGCGAAAACCTGCAAAGTAGTTTAAAACAGTTTGGACTCATACTTTATCGCTTAACTGCAGATGTTTTTGCAATCCTGATACCACCATCACTTTATGAATTAACCGATAAAATTGTCAGTAAAGCCCGCCTCGAAATATCTCAACATATTTTTTTGATTCCACCTTTGGAATTACGGTTAAATGTGACCATTGGTGTAGTCGTCAATGATGTGGGTAATATGATTCAAAAAGCAGAGATTGCATTAAGGGAAGCACGTACCATTAGTCGTAACCGGGTACAGTATTACTCTCATGATCTTGAAATCATTAATGCGATTCATAACAATAATAAATGGACAAAATGGTTACATAACGCTTTAATTGATGACCGGGTTCTGGCTTATTATCAACCGATTATGGATCCTGTTAGCGGTAAAATTGATAAGTATGAAGCGCTGGTAAGAATGGAGCATGAAGGCACTATCTATTCTCCATTTTCCTTTTTAACAGCTGCTCGACATGCTGGATTACTACATCAAATTACACGACGAATGATTGATAAATCATTTGCTATGTTCCAGCATAACAATATTAAAGTTTCAATTAACCTGGCTGATATTGATTTAATGGAGAATGAATTCATCCCCTATTTGGAAGCTAAACGTCAGCAGTATAATATTGATGCCTCCCGGGTCAGTTTTGAATTATTAGAAGATAGCAGTCTTCTGGAAATTCCAGTTATTCTGAATCATCTCAATGAGTTAATTGAATTAGGCTACGGTATCAGTATCGATGATTTTGGGGTTCGCTGTTCAAATTTCGCACAATTGGGTACTATCCCTCTGGAAACCATAAAAATAGATGGCAGCTTTATAAAAAATATCGACAACAATGAAAACTCACGCCTGGTAACAGAATCAATTTTACTATTTGCGCAAAAGAAAAACATTCAAACAGTAGCCGAATTTGTACACTCTGAAGCCATTTTTAATATCGTCAAAGCGATGGGGGTTGATTATGTTCAGGGTTACTACTTAGGCGAGCCTAAACCAGATCTGATCTAATGGGCCGCTTCCAAAAAGTTTTTGCCCTCGTTTTAATACTTTTTTACCCGCACGCACATGCTCTGACCGTCATGGATATTCAGGGCGTTATGTTGCAACGCATCAGTTCATTTATTAACTGGCCGGAATTACCTGATCAGACAATGACAGTCTGCATAGTGGGTGATAATTCTTTTGTTACGCATCTTCAACAACTCTATCGCAAAAAAAAATTACATGGTCTACCAATTGAAGTTAAATCAGTTGATGAAGCATCAACCATATCAACACTGACTTCATGTCAGGTCATCTTTTTTGCTAATGAAAAAAGCCGCTTATTTACGAAAAACATAGAAGAAACTAAAAGTGAAGGCCTGTTAATCGTCAGCGGGAATGAGCAGGATATTTATAACGGAGCTACAGTAACACTCTTTCCTGATAAAAATAAATTTAAAATAGTTATCAATAAAACATCTCTGCAAAGTCAAAAATTAAAGGCTGACTATCGCTTAATGAAACTTGCTGAGGTTGTTGAAATTCCGGTGAAAAATCATGAGACTGAGTAATTACTCGATTACCAGACAGTTTATCGTGATGCTCTCAGCTGTGAGCAGCTTCATTTTATTAATGGCAGCTGTTTTTATCGTGCTTTTTATGCTCTTTAATGAGAAAGAACGTTTTGTTCGTGAAAGCCAACTGGAAGCTAACTTTTTAGCTGAAACCATGCTCTCTCATCTGGCCTTCTTTGATAATAAAGGGGCTGAAGAATCGCTCAATACTATTATTAAACAAAAAAGTATTCTTCATGTAGCCATTTACCAGTCTACTCCGATACTTTTTGCTGAAGCAAATCCTTATCATCTACCTGCGCCAACAGAATTTAAGGAATCGGCCAGCTTTGTTGATAATTCATGGGTTAGCTTAAAAGCCAAATATCGCATTATTGTCCCCATTATTTATCAGGATGAGCTTTTAGGTTATTTCTATGTTGTAAAAAGCGCAGCCGGAATAGCGAAATCAGTGCAGCGTTTCCTGTTACCCCTATTCATATTTTCAGTCATCTTAATTGGACTGGTGTTAGTCATTTCCAGACATTTAGGTAAGCACATGTTACGCCCTATTCTTTCATTGGCAGAAAGTGCAAAACTGGTGGCAGATGAACGTAACTTTTCATACAGAGTAAAATATCCGGGGAAAAATGAAGTCTCTGCGCTTTATGAAGCATTTAATTTGATGCTTATTGAGACTCAGTCATTGACTGACGAGCTGGAAGACCGGGTTGAAGAAAGAACCCAGTTATTACAATCAAGCCTTAATTCTTTACGTGAAACACAAATCAAGCTGATTGAATCTGAGAAAATGGCCGCTCTGGGAAACCTTGTCAGTGGCGTAGCACATGAAGTAAATACTCCGTTGGGAAATGCGGTTATGGGAAGTTCTATTATTTCCAGAGAGAGTAAAGCCATTCTACAGGCAATGAAAGAGGGCACTCTAAAACGTTCAATTATGGATAGCAAACTTGATATTATTGTTGAGAGTTCACTGCTTTTAGAAAAGAGTATTAGACAGGCCGCTGACCTCATTAACAGTTTTAAACGAATATCTGTTGATCAAAGTACTGATGACCTGCGTGAATTTAATCTAAGAGGATATATTGAAGAGATTATTCTGACCTTCCATAACAAGCTTAAACATATTCCTGCCAATGTTAAAATTATTGGCCCCGATGAAGTTTTTATTTACTCATACCCCGGTGTGTATGCTCAAATTTTAAATAATTTCATTAATAATTCAATTTTACATGCTTTTGAAGATAAACCAGAAAACGCAAAAATCACCATAAAGCTGACTGTATCAGACAGTGAAATTCAACTTTGTTTTTCTGATAACGGTAAAGGAGTTGCTTCGGCTATTAAGGATAAAATTTTTGAGCCTTTCATTACGACCAAGCGCAATGCTGGTGGTACAGGATTAGGAATGAACATTGTTTACAATCTGATAACTCAAAAGCTTGGTGGCAGTATTGATATGCGCAGTGAAAAAGATCAAGGAACAACCTTTGAACTGCATTTACCTTTTATAGATAAGACAGAGGAAGAGTCGTAATGTTTTTTACCCCCTTTAAACTTTATTTGTGAATAGAGGTGACGTAATGAAATTCAGCGCAGAACTAATATTGGCTGCAGTTTTATTTTTTCCGCTTATTGCTAAGGCTGACAGTGATCTTGATCTCATTGAATCTCTTTCGCTTGAAGAAATGATGGGTTTAACTATATCCACCTCCACAGGCACAGATAAGCCCATCTCTCTGGCACCAGCTATAGCCACTGTAATTACTGATAAACAAATAGCTCAATCGACCGCAAGAACAATCAATGAAATCCTGGCAAGAGTCCCGGGGTTACATGTGTATCCTGCAGCGACAGGAGGAGATTCAGGCAGTTATGATATTCGCGGTATTCATACCAAATTCAATTCTCAAATAATGATTTTAATGAATGGTAGCATTCTTCAGGGATTAAAATTTAATAATCTGATTACTGGATTAAATGTTCCATTAAGCGCTATTAAACGAATTGAAATTGTTCGTGGCCCCGGTTCTGTCATTTATGGTGCAAATGCTTATTCCGGAGTCATTAATATTATTACTAAGGATGCTGAGTATCTTGCCAATAATCGTCAAGCAGGTATACGGTATGGTGCATTTAATTCATCGGAGGCCTGGCTTAATTACGGATCAAAAGCTTCAGGACATACTTTCGCTATAAATCTTTCAGCCATGAAAAGTGATGGAGATAAAGATCGCATTATGAAAGCTGACGCTCAAACCCTTAATGATAACTTTTTTGGTTCTACAGCTTCTAATGCACCGGGACCATTGAATACAGGATTTGAACGCTATAATTTAAACGCCAATGTTGTTAATGGAGATTTTGAGTTTAATCTATTTGCGAGTTCCTATTTTGGTGAAACTGGTTCAGGTATTGCCAATGCCCTGGATCCAAAAGGAAAGAATGAATACTTTCGTATTCAGGGTGATTTATATTTTAATCAAAATTTTAATCCCAATTTATCCCTGGAGCATAAAATTTCGATTTCTCATCAGGACCTGGATACCTTTTTATATGTTTTTCCAGCTGGTGCTACTTTACCCATTGGTACTGATGGTAACTTTTTTGGGACACCACCCCGTAATATGGTGTATTTCACCGATGGCTATATTGGAACACCAACAGAAACAGAAAACATTAGCACTTATGAAGCCACTCTGATGATTGAAACAGTGGAGCAACATCTTATCCGGTTGAGTAGCGGATACAGTTATGGAGACATTGAAGTTTCAGCCTTTGCTAATTTTGGACCCGGCATAATAGATGGCAGCATTACCCCCATCGATGGAACTTTAACTGAACAGACTGGCACAGAGGCAATTTATTTACCTGATGTAGATCGCAAAAATTATTTCTTCAGTGCACAGGATGAATGGGCATTTACTCATGACTGGAACTTAACTGCCGGGGTACGCTATGACAATTACTCTGATTTTGGCTCTACTATTAATCCTCGACTGGCATTAGTCTGGCAGACATCGCCAGTTCTTACCTCAAAACTATTATATGGTCGTGCATTTAGAGCACCATCTTTTGTGGATATTTATGCACAAAACAATCCAGTCGGTAACGGTAATCCGGATATAGATCCTGAGACCATAGATACCTATGAGATAGCATTTGATTATTTTCCAAATGATAAATTTCGTTCAGTGATTAACTTTTATTACTATGAAGCAAAAGATATTATTGATTCAGTTGGTTCATCACTCGACAATGTCGGTGAACAAAGAGGTTATGGAAGTGAAATAGAAATCAGCTACCAGCTAAGCAGTGCACTTAAGCTACAGGCTGATTATGCATATCGATTCACTGAAATTAATAATAGTAATCATGCGGCACCCGATGCGCCCAAACAGTTAGCTCATGCAAGTGCAAACTGGAATTTTGCCAGGGACTGGTATACCGATATACAACTGTACCGGGTTGCTGACCGTGAACGTGCAGCCAGTGATACCAGAAAGAAAGTACCGGACTATACAATGCTTAATGCATCAATAGGTTATCAGATGGAAAAAAATTTCAAAATTAGTAGCGGTATTCGCAATCTATTTGATGAAGATATCTATGAACCTTCACCGGCCAGTGGTCTGGGTGAAATGGATGATTTTAAAATGCCCGGTCGATATCTGTATGCAGAATTAAGGTATTCATTTTAAGCTGGAAAAATCAGTTAATCATGAAAGTCCAGGTAACAGCTTAATACAGCTGATAAAATCAAAAACACAGTCTTCACCAATCAGCTGACTACGGTGTTTATGATTTCCCGGCAATTGCGCCTGCATTGCTCTAACGACAGTCATCCCCGGCTTAGACCAGGCACATCAATCTGTCACGCATCTTTTTCACGTTCAATTGATTTTTCCAGGATGAATTGTTTAGAGGTTCCCTTTTTTATTGTGGTATTTCAACAACGACCCTGGTTCCCTCTTCAGGTTTACTGAAGATATTTAATTTACCTGCATGGGCTTCAGCAATTACTTTACATAAATAGAGCCCGAGTCCATAGCCACCAGTCTGACGTTGTCGTGACGCATCGGTACGATAAAATGGTTCCATTAAATGAGGTAGATGCTCAGCGTCAATACCTGCTCCAAAATCCTGGATAGTGAAGATAATCGACATATCCTTTTTTTGCAGTCTAACAACCGGTGGTTTGCTATCTGATGGATTATGTTGCAAGGCATTACCAATAATGTTTTTAAGTAGTAATTTAATCCGGGCGCTATCCACCATGACAGTGATTAACTCATCCGGCATTTCAATTGTAATTAACTGATCCGGGAAATACTGTTCAACTAATTCTTCTATCAGTGATTGAATTACTGTTGCAGACCTATTCAGAATATGATGCCTGCTACTGAGACGTTCTGTTTCCAGAATTTCTTCAATTAATGCTTCCATCTCATTGAGCTCTCGTTCGATCTCTGATTGTTGAGACTGCTCATCAATCATTGCACATGCGACTTTGGCACGGGTGAGAGGTGAACGTAATTCATGGCTGATAGCGAGCAGTAATTGTCGCTTTGCTTCAAGCATTTGCTCAATATCATCAGCCATCTTATTAATACTATCCGCCAGTTCACCCAGTTCATTGCGTCGTGTAATTTTTAGACGGTGGCCCAGATCACCTGCCCCTATCAGAGCGACGCCTTCTTTAATAATTTTGACCGGGGAAAATAACCGTTTAGTAAAATGATATAAGAATACCAGTGAGATCATTATCGCCAGTAGAGGAATAAATCTTTTTAAACTGGATTTATCATGCAGGGGGATAGAAAAAGCCAGCGTATAATCAGGATGTCGGCTGATAAGGTATTCACGGTCATCAACATAGCCAAACCCATACTCAATATCCTGTTGGACAAACTGTTGTTGATAATTAATGTCAGCCAGATTTAATTGACTATGATTACTGCTCCATTGCTGGTCTTTACCCTTGTAATGGATTTCAACATTGAGCCTGTTCGCAAGTGCAAGGGCTTTTTCACGATCAGGTGGTGAACCCAGATCATTCTGGATGTAATTAAGGTACTGCGTCAGGTGGGGGCGAATATTCTCCTGAAAATGCGTTCGAAATGATACCCCTATGAATAAGCCGGTAATGATTAAAATAAGAATGGTCATACCAATAAATAACATGACCAGTCGACCAGACAGGGTGTGATATCTTTCTTTTCCAGATCTGATCATGTGGGCTTACCAACGAAACAGTAACCTAGATTACGGATGGTACGAATATACTCATCAGGTTTTAATTTAGAACGCAGGCGACTGACCAGAATATCGATAGCACGCGAATAAATTTCTGTTTCGGTACCACGCATTTCATTCATAATTTCATCCCGGCTAAAAGTCTTGCCTGGATTTTTCACCAGTAGTTCCAGTAACTGATATTCTCCACTACTGAGTTTTAATGGCTTTTCAAATAGTGTAGCCTGCTTTAAGTCAGTATCTACACAGAGATTACCAAAGCAGAATGAATTCTTATTACTGCTTGTATGATTGCTGCGTTTTAAAACCGTATTTATTCGAGCCACAAGTTCCCGAGGCTCAAACGGTTTAGGCAGATAATCATCAGCACCCAGTTCCAGTCCGATAATCCTGTCCATCACTTCGCCACGGGCTGTCAGCATAATGATAGGAATCTCACTCTCCCGACGGATAAGCTTACAAACTTCAAAACCATCCATTTCCGGTAGCATCAAATCCAGAATAACCAGATCAAAATTTCCTTTGGCCAGTTTTTTCAAACCGGCACCCGGTAATGACGCACTATCAAAATCCAGCTCATAACGCTCAAAAAAGCGAGCCAGTAATTCAGCCAGACGCTCATCATCATCTATTAGAAGAATTCGATACATGACTTCATTTTAACTGTTTTTAGGTTTGTTCACCAAGCCCATCCTTATATGTAAAAGTTTAATGATGGCAACGATGACAGGATCGATGCGAATGACAGTTACTGACATACTGCAGGAGTTGTGTTCGTTGATGTGAATCGAGACTCTCGACAAAATCAGCAACATCATCAATCATGTTATTGACAGTCTGTTGCATCGTGACAAAACCACTTTTTAACATCGATTTAACCTGTTCACGATTCATTCCCACTTCTTCGCCATCATTGTGTAGCAATGAGCTTAGAACTTCACTTCGGCTTTTTCTTCCGGTTTGTTCAAGATCATTTTTATCACTTTGAAACTTCTCGATTAAAACGCTCAACTTATTCTGTTGTGAATCATCAAGCATGAGCTTTTTAGTTGCCCGTTTAATAAACCACCTTTTTTTAAACTGTCCGCATTTACCGGAAAAACGCTTAAAAAATCCTGAATTTTTCATTGTACTTCTCCTGTTAATGGTTCCAGTGATGGGAATGATCTTTATGACTCTGAATTTCTTCACGAATCATATTCTGCTGATCGACATTAAGTCCATCATAAAATATGGCCAATGCGTTAATAATCTGTGGAGCTCGACTATTAACGGTATCAATCTTTTTTTGCAACAACTGGTTGACGCGCTGCTGGTCTAATGTACTTTGAGCAAATATCTCATCAACTTCTGCCAGCACAGCATCCCGATCATTGCGCAATGTCTGGCGAAGATCCATCACTTCATCTTTTAATTGCGAGAGTTGTAAAGCCTGAGCTTCGTTAAGATCTAACTTGCTACTGATTTTTTCTACCACATAATCTGCACGCGCCTGAGGATCACGAAAATGACTGCATGCTGACATGCCAGTAATCAGGATAAATCCGCTAATGACTGCAATAATGATTTTGTTAGTTTTTTTCATTTTTAATCTCCAATCGAGTTAAAGGAGATTAAATAATATGCCTGCTTAGCATCTATTACCTTTCGTGCAGGTAACTAATTGTTTCAGTTTGTAACAAGACCCTGTTTACAAACTGAACTACGACTAATCAGCTGCCTTAGCCTTACGATACGCCGTTAGAAATGGCGCGTAGTCAGCATAATCACGGTGCTCGACAACCAGACCATTTTTTACACGCAAAATCGTCAGGAATGGCGTGTTGTTAGTTTCTACTACTTTTCCTCCAGACAGGGATAACCCCCAGTTCAAAGTACCTTCAAAGATTGCAAACTCACCAGAAATTAAAACACGATTTTCCTTAAAATCCATATGTGTAATAGCCGCATAGTTATCACGAAAGTTTTTTAGTGTTGCCTGCTTTCCACTGTATTCTACGGGACCAAATACAGGTTCAGCTGTCGGATCTGAAAACCCACCGTCATCTGCCAATAAAAGTTCAAGACTATCCCAGTCACGGGCAATGTAGGCAGCAAAGTACTTAGTGGCAATATCCCGAGTTTCCTGTGATAACTGTTGGAAGGATGGTTTTTCCTGACAAATCGCAGGGACTGAAATAAAACCAGTAAGCAGAATCAAAATCAGAAAACTAAGAGATTTTCTTATTATTAAAAAAGTAGCAGTGCAATCAGCTAATTGAAATAGATAGTTTTTAGCTTTCCCAGTTGTAACATAAGTAACGAGTGTATTTAATTTTGTGATATTCATTTTTTATCCCCCTCTATTAACAGCATAGTTTGTAGAAATTTTAAAATTGCCAGTCAAAAAAATATCCTACAGGAATAATATATTAACTGGCCTTTTGATTTTTTTGAAATGCTTCTAAAGGCAGTTTAACAAATACCTGCCAACTAATTTTAAGAATAAGAATATGCAAAAATATGAACAGAGAGGACATAAGCCAGGAGCCGGTTATACCATTAAATACGGATACAATATTACCCTCTCCCTCCAACAAAAACATTCGACCTTGATCTGTTGGAGATAAAATAACGCTGACAGTTTCATCCATATCAAGTTTCGATTTTATAAACTTTTCACTAAGTTGGCCATCACGTTTTACCCTATACGTATATCCTTTGTATCCTCCACCCGATCCGTGCAGAAGTTCAACAATCTCAACATCCACACGCTCTCCATATTTCGATACCATATAGGCATTAATATATGCGCTAAAAAAAACATAATTGCCTGCTAGTAGCACAAGGTAAGATATGCCTATTAAAAATACTAAAATAATTTTTTTCAACTTCATTTACATTTCCCTGAAACGGCTCAAGCTATTTACTTTATGATTATTCCTGGCAGTTATTCAGCAACAATAAACAGATATCTTTGTGAATCCTGTGATCTCATTTTCTTCCTGAGTGACGCAATACATTAAGCGCTAAAAGCAGTTTCAGCAACATATCAATAGCTATCCAGTTTTGATTCACAGTTTTTGAGAAAAGCATTGCCTGGTTCAATAAAATACCTGGGTATTCCAGATATTTTCAATTTCAGTAATATCGGTTAACTCAACAAAGCGATATTTGGCGATATTTAATTTTTTGATTCCGCTTATCTGAATATTTTTCCAGATCAAGTTTTCATAAAACAATAACCTGGACTGTACAAACCCTCAACTTTGATTATAATCCACTCCCTGTGTTATTTTTGACATAAGATTTTATTGCAATTTGGGTTCCCTCGCCCCCATTAACAAAAAGGTACATATGAATACTCTAAGCTCTGCGCAAGCAAATAAAGCCCTGGCCTTTCTGGTCAGCTGTCACTTACTGATTATCGCTACCAGCAATTATCTGGTGCAACTGCCGTTTTCCCTGTTCGGTTTTCAGACTACCTGGGGAGCATTCAGTTTTCCATTTATATTCCTTGCCACCGATTTAACCGTGAGAATATTCGGTGCTCAGACAGCACGACGTATTATCTTACGTGCCATGATTCCTGCTTTATTTCTATCCTATGCTTTTTCGGTTTTATTTTACGAAGGGTCTTTCCAAAGCTTTGGGCAGCTAGCCGAATTTAATCTATTTGTAGCACGTATCGCGCTGGCCAGTTTTATTGCTTATGTGTTAGGTCAATTTCTCGATGTACATGTTTTCAATCGTTTGCGAGCTAATCGTCGCTGGTGGGTTGCACCTGCTGCATCTACAGTTCTGGGCAATGCTCTAGATACTCTATTGTTTTTCTTTATCGCCTTTTACCAGAGCCCTGATGCTTTTATGGCTGAAAACTGGATAGAAATAGCCCTGGTCGACTATTCATTCAAACTGATTATCAGTCTGTTACTATTCCTGCCTGCTTATGGGGTACTTTTAAATTTTCTGGCTGACCGCTTAACTGAGTCTCCAGATGAATTAAAAACTTTACGAATAACGCCATAAGCTTAAAGAGGGGGTAGCAGCGTAGTTTTATCTACGCTGCTCAATTTCTTTTTGAAAAAATTACTTACTTACGACATTACTGGTATTTGCATTAGGTGTGAACAACACTTGATTAAACTTTTTATAACGACCTATCAATTCCTGCCCGTGTTTTGAAGTTATCCATTCAATTAATGTCTCTGCACCTTTATTATTGAGATCCGAATAACGCTCTGGGTTTACCGCAATAATACCATAGGGATTAAATAGTAATTTATCACCTTCATAGACAATCTTCATTTGTACCTTGTCCTGATAGCTTAACCAGGTTCCTCTATCCGTTAGAGTATAAGCTTCCAGCTCATTAGCCATCTGGATGACTTTGCCCATTCCCTGACCCGCTTCGCGGTACCAGTCGCCTTTTGGATCTACCTTCACTGCCTGCCAGATTTTCTTTTCTTTTTTGTGCGTTCCGGAATCATCTCCACGTGATACAAATAAACTTTTAGTATTTTTTATTCTCTTGAAAGCATCATTTATTGATTTACTATTTTTTAAATCGGCCGGGTCAGAAGGGCTTCCTATAATGACAAAATCGTTATACATAACAGGAAAACGTTTAACACCATATTTATGATCAACGAAATCTTTTTCTGCCCCAGGTGCATGCACCAGTACAACATCAACATCACCATCACGACCTAATCGTAAGGCCTTGCCTGTACCTACCGCAATTACATGAACTTCATAGCCTGTATCTTTTTTAAATTCAGGTAAGAGATAGGATAATAGTCCGGAGTTTTCTGTACTGGTCGTGGTTGCCATTCGGATAGGCTTTTTAGATACTGAAGAAGCCGTTGAAGCCTGTACAGAAGTAAATAAAAATATAGAAAATATTAAGAGTGATATTAATTTTATTGTTTTGTTAATCATGGTTTTTATCTCTGGTTATTGGTCATTTATTACTTATTATTGGAAAACTTCAAAATTTATTTTGATTAATATTTTTTTAAAGTTTTTTATTGTATTGATACTGTAATTCTGATGCCAGAAGAGGTTTCACTCACCCCATACAATTTCTGACTGATTAAGCATACTTTTTTATTGCGTAATATTAAACAGGAAATATCGCTCAGTCACAATAAATTAAGCATGATTAATAACCATAGTGACATTCTAATTTGTGAATAGTGTGTTACTGATGAGTCAAAATTATGCCATATTCAGCTCATGCCAGTATAAAAAGACCCATAATTAAAACGTCAAAAATCTTTGAATTCCTGAATATATCCTTGATAAGCATTGCTGCATTACTCTATTTACACGATTATTTCAAAATATACCTCTATCCATTACACCATAGTAGGATCAGCTTCCAGGCCCATTAAAGAGCGTCCAAGTATTTGCTTACAAACATCGTAATCCGTGTAGGCGTGTGCTGCCGTCATATTAGCATCTCGCCAGATACGCTGAATTTCATTATCGTGTATCCAGGTAGATCCACCAGACACTTCAAAAAGCCTGTTTACCGCTTCACAACACATCTTGATGGCATAACCCTGATTTGTTCGCCAGAAGGCCAGTTCCTCATCAGACGGGTATCGTTTTTGTTCACCAAATGTTTTATGTTCATCCCATGTTTTTTCCATAAAAGCACGAGCAGCAGCGACCTGATGGGTTGATTCAGCCAGCCGCATAAGTGGCGGAATCTCTTTACCACTGCTTGCCAGGGTATAAGCGCGAGTACGGTTTTTTGTCAGTGCTTTGTAGACTATCAGCATACGTTCTGCAATACCCAGAGATAAGGCTGCAAAACCACAGGCAAAGTAAGGACGATATGGTGAATAATAGATGTTGCTTTCAGGGTATAATCCAAAACCGGAAGATTTTCCTGTCATCATATCTTTAGCTCGCTCAATGCGATGCTCCGGTATAAAACTATCTTTCTTCATTTTCAGGGTTTTAGTACCCGATGATTTCATTCCTGCCGAATACCAGTCATCTATGATTTCATAATCACTACTCGGTACCACAGCAAAACAATAATCAAATTCCCCTGTTTCTTTGTTATTTCGTCTAAAACCTAAAATCGCCCAGTCTGCGTGATCACATCCGGAACTCCACTTCATATCGCCATTAAATAACACACCTCCTTCACACTCTTCTATTTTTCCAAATGGTGCTATCGAACTACTGGCAAGCGCATCAGGGTTCTCTGTCCAGAATTCATCCTGTGCCTGTTTTGAAAACATAGCCATCTGGTGACTATGGGTGATTAACAAACTAAATGCCCAGGCAGTACCACCACAGGCACCGGCCAGCGCAGCGATACAATCAGTAACTTCCGGTAATGATAATTCCAGCCCACCATAAGCCTTCGGCTGAAAAGCCCGGTGAAGATTAATCGACTTCAACAGCGCTATATTTTCATCAGGTATTTTACGTAGCTGTTCAGCTTTGACGGCATTAGCCGCAATGGCTGGTAGAATTTTTTTCAACTTATCAAGCATGGGATTATTTCTTTGCATTTTTGATTACCATATTTGTTAACGACTGAATGGCTGATTGTTTATTGATTTAGGCCATAACATTTAACCTGGATTCCGCAGTTAAGCGCTCGCAATAGAGGAAAACCCACTGTTTCATCAACCATGACAGTTGATGCGGATAATCACCCAATCAGTGCATCCCGCTACGAACTGGATTCCAGGTTTAAGCTCATTATTGTCTTCATTAAAGTGAATTGAAATGGATCTTTCACAGGCTCACTTGCACTTTATATTGTTAACATATAAAGTACATTTTAACTTTTATACCGATACAGCAATGATAATCAGGTTTTAACCATTTGAATTATATGGTTTTTATTTTTTCATGCGCCTGGAGAGACTTTCCTTAATTGCACAAATCCTGGAGTATCGGTCAATATTTTCTGCTTAAGACCAGCTCACAGAACCGGGTCTGAGATTGTAGAGGCATGACCAGTAAACTAACTTCCAATTCAGTTGAGATACCGAACATCAATATCGGTCAAGCCTATGATCATCGCTATATCGATTCTGAAATTCATTATGATCATCTGAAAAATCTGGCTGACTTTTTTGGGCGAAATATGCCTGTTCATTACCATGATCGTTTCTATCAGATACACGTAATTTTAAATGGGACTGTACGTGTTCATCTTGATGAAACTAGTTACCGTGTAAATGGCCCAATGTTTTTCCTGACACCACCCGCTGTGCCTCATTCCTTTGTCACAGAGAATGATGCAACCGGACATGTGATTACGGCCAGTCAGCAACTGGTCTGGGATTTAATGGGCGGTATGTCTCCAACCCGGTGGTGTAACAATGGTGTTATGAACTGCCCTCTTTGCGTTGCATTATCTCCACAGAATGATTCCAGTGCTCAGCGCATGCTACATCTTTTAAACTTGATGGCAGAAGAAAATGACCATAACAGTAGAGAACACACTCTGGCTTTAAAAGCCCTGTTGCAGCTGGTTTTAATCGATATAGCCCGTCTATCAGGCCACACTCAGCTTAAGCAAAACACTCGCAAAGAAGATGTACGTATCTTCAATCGTTTTAACGAACTGATCGAAATTCACTTTCGTCAACACCTTAACTTAACCCAGTATGCAGAAATGATAAGCGTAACCGAAGCTCGTCTTAACGAAATCTGCCGACGTCTGGCAGGATTACCTTCTAAGCGCTTAATTCTTGAACGTCTCATGCAGGAAGCTCGTCGCTTACTGAGTTATTCTTCGGCACCCATCACTGAAATATGCTATCAATTAGGATTCAAGGATCCAGCCTATTTCGCCAGGTTTTTCCGCAGAAATGCCGGTGTAACCGCAAGCCAGTATAGAGATGAAAAAAAATAATCACTATTTCAATAAGTTACAATCAGCCGGCAAATTTTGCCATGATTTAAAAATTTAAATATGCCAATGAAAAGTACCAATAAAGCAGCGGAAAACATATTCCATCTGCACAGACTGACTCTATAATTAGTTAACATATAAAGTATAAATTTATTTATTACGAATTAATAATATAACCGACCATTACTTAATAAAGGTGACCCAGCATGTCCAATACTGATTTTGATCCCAGAGATTTTCGCCGAGCGCTCTCGCAGTTTCCTACTGGCGTAACTGTGATCACAACACTGGATGAGAATGCTAAACCTGTAGGTGTCACAGCCAGTAGCTTTAACTCAGTTTCTATGAATCCCCCTCTGATTCTATGGAGTATTGATAAAACGGCTCTTAGTCTTGAAATTTTTCAAAATGCAGAATATTTTGCTGTCAATATCCTGGGCCGTGATCAGGTTGATACATCAAATAACTTTGCCAGTCGAGGGGATGACAAGTTCGCTAACGCATCTTTTTCTACCGGCTTAGGTGGCTCTCCTTTACTGAATGACTATGCTGCACAGTTAGAATGTAAAACCTGGGCAAGCTATGATGGAGGTGATCACATGATACTTGTGGGTGAAGTTATCGATTATCGCTATAACGATAATACCCAACCGCTGGTTTTCGCACGAGGGAGTTATGCAATTTCGGCACAGCATCCTGAAGTGGTTAAATCATCCGTGTCATATAAGAACACCCCGACAGAAGGTGACTTTGTGAATGATTACCTGCTCTACTTACTACGTGTTTCTTATCAGGGCTTTAGCGCCCACCTTTATCCAAAGCTTAAGAAAGAACTGGGTATCAACCCTGAAGAATGGAGAATTCTTGCCCGCTTAATCAATTTTCCTGTCATTAAAATCAGTGAACTAGCCAGTATGGTTATGCAACCGAAAGAATCTTTACGATACACAGCAGACTGGATGGCAGAAAAGGCTCTGGTTGAATTACTCGATGCTGATACCATAAAAGTAACTCCGCAGGGTTCAGAAATCGGTGGAAAAATGCAGGCTCTGGCCATTGAAGAAGAAACAGCCCTGCTGTCACAAATACCTGCTGACCAGGTTGTGCAACTTAAAACTAATCTGAAATCAATTATTGATAAACTCGGTTAGAGCTGAATTCAGGGGACTGGACACTGACACAATTAATCCTAGAAAAATCAGTTGCGCGTGAAAAAGATGCGTAACCCTAAAAAGATCAGTTGGACAGCGTGAAGAGTGTGTTTTTGATTTTATCAGATGCATTAAGGTGTTATGTAGACTTTCATGATTCAACTGATTTTTCCAGGTTAATTGAAGGTACAGGAACCGCCTTCACAAATCACACTATCACCATCGGTACCGATAAAGCCGACTACACCATCACCACCGATGACACTACCACCTCTTTCAGTGTGGCCACTGCTCCATCTAACCCCCTTTCGCTTTCGGGCATCAGCAAATATATTGAAAGCAGCAGGGCCACCTTCGAATCCAGCTTTACCGCTGGCATCGAGCCAGTAACGACCAGGGGTGACTCTACCATACACACGCAACAGGTATCGGTATTCATCAGGATGAATTTCACGGCCATTCACATAAACGCCAGTGCCTCCGCCAGAAATATCTGCAGGCATAGGTGCATATATCGGCAGGTTGGTCTGTAGTTGTCCTGCGTTGGGCCTACCTTCCCTACCCCATAACCCTGAGCGGGCATCATACCAGTAGCGCCCCGGTAAAATTTTTGTAGCAAGACGTTGTTCAAGCTGAGTAAGCTGATGATCGGTCAGTCGAGCACGATTTATGATTATTTTTTCCGCAGCCTGTACATTTAGTGAGAGCAGTGAAGCAATGCCGACGATTAGCAATAGCAGATGACGCAGGTAAAATGGAAATTTAGCTATCGACATCGCAGGCCTTGATATGCTCTGCTGATTGAGAAAAAGTAATAAGTGATGATTTCCGGGTTTCATAGTATTTTCCTGTTTTTGGGTTAATTGCATTGTTGTGCCGCAGCGATGGCGTAAAGTACTGTTTGCACCATTTGTGAAGCATCCTTATGCCAACCGAATCCACTATCGCGCAGGTGTCCAGCTACTGTGGAACCATTTAAATTAGTATTAAATCCCTGTCTTGCCTGAGTACAGCGCTCATCAGTCACCAGCGTCGAATCAATCGCATGACCAATCATCACTGTTCCCAGGGTGTTAAGATGTGCATTATCATAGGTGGGATCGGTAGGGCAACTGCCACCACTCGGATCAGCAAATCCGGTGCAGTTATACTGTCTACACTGACTGACAATGTCACTGCCACTACTAAAGTCGCAGACATAACTGTCACCCCAGGCAGTGGGGGAAAAATCACTAACCTCGTTATTACTATCACGTGGAATGCCTGAATCAATGAGACGTGCAGTATTAGCCAGAGCGTTGAAGATGGTTTCACGTCTTGAATCTCCTGGTGGCAGATCAAGCGCGTGGTTGTAAAATAATTCCTGCCAAAGTGCTACATAATGAAATATACCGCTGGGAGCAAATGCACAGTCATGCTGGTTAGAGTTCTCATCATCGCTGTAACAAAAGCTACCATGAGATAAATTATCGGTCGCATATTCCTGCATCATCGCATCAAACTTATTGTGTAAAGCGACCTCATTGTCTGGCGAAAATTCAGCGGCAAAACGTAATGCATTTAAATGCTGCATGACCTGTCGAGTAATCACCCTTGAAGAGACTGTATCTTCACGATTGCCAAGCTGGTCAGCATAACGACTGATCACTGTGTCCCCTGCTGCGCGGAAGCGTTCAACCAGAGAGCGGTATGGACGTATCACATAAGCTTTACCTGAGCCCTGATTATAAAACTTGTCATCTGATCCATATCCAGAACGGTAGCGGGCACCATCTCCAATACTACTGGAGGCAATCACCAGTCCATTACGGATTCCCACCGTACCGCGACTTCCGGTATTGTAAGCATTACTTTTCCACAGGTTCCATTCAGCCGGAAGCGCATAGTCCCACACCCATTCCGGATCACCAGTGACAAACCACATCATCAGTTCTGTATTGGTAGGGCTCCAGATATTACTACCGGGAGAGTATTCATTAAGACTGGCATTAAGCGTATCCTTGATACCTTCCTGCATTGAATCAATCCAGCCGACCAGAGAATAAGCTTTCATTCGATCGCGTTGCGCGCCACCAAGAATAGAGTCAGTAACTGAGTTATCGTGAGCACCCTGTATCAAAGGTAGCAAAGTCGACATTTCTGCAGTATTCATGTCAGGTAACTCGGGATAGATCTTCGCCTGATTAAGATACCAGAGCGGTGCATGCCACAATAAACCTCGTTCCAGAGCGGCATTGTTTCGCTGTGCACGAGCGCTAAACTCGTTATTACTCAAGTTAGCCATATCGATGGATAGTCGACCATGCCCCCACACTCCCTGCGCTTCACCAACAATGAATGGATTAGCAGCATCAGAGCTGATCATATATAAATTAAGGTAAGCAGTATCAGAACCGTAGTTGCTCAGGGCAGCCAGTCCCTGCGGTTCACGAAATCGCATCCATGGCTGCTGTACCATCACAGTCATATTTGCATCACTCACAGCAGCCACCGGTAGATCGAAATATTCAGAATCAGTCACTCCTCCACCTCCTGCTGGAATCGTGGTGATTTCCTCTCTCGCCCAGCGCCAGTCGCTGCCTGAGGCGTTACCGATGGCTCCCTTGTTCTGTTGCAGAACAGCCAGCGCCTGTGTAGTGCCTGTACCGCCTGAACTGCTTACAGTTATCCCGTCCTGACTTGAACGGGTCAGAATGCTGTTAGCATCGACACCATTAATTTGAAACTCGAGATTCATATTACTGATATCCTGAGTACGGCTCCACCAGTCTGAGCCATCGATTGCTCCACCAGATGATGCAGGGAACATACCATCTCCGCATTCATTGACCAGATCGGTTTCAACATCCATATCCGCACTACCCCGTTGCAGAGTCCAGCGTAAAGTATAACTCAGTGGATCGGTACAGTTCTGGCCAGTAAGGCCAGTGACATAACCACGAGCACGGATCACCGTTTTTACAGGGCCACTCTCCTCCACCATAAATTCGCTACTATTGGCAGAAACTGTACCTGTCTGCCCTGCTCCTCCTTCAATCTTCAAAATGACGCTCAGGCTGGCTGTACCGAGTTGAGCACTGCTGATACCAGTTGCCTCAGCCGGATCGAAAATCACCTGACTAATGTCGGTATTGACGGTCACTGTAGCGTCTGGATTGGTAGTCACTTGCAGAGCGCTGGAATCGGTTACTGCTGGAGGAGTTGAACAATAGCGCAATGAGTAGTTAGCCGAGCTACTGGAATCTGTTGCAGTCACGGCTGCCACCTCCAGCCATTTGAGTGGGGCAGTACTATCAGAGATTGCAGCATTCCAGCGCGCCAGAGGGCGAAACTGAGCAGCCACCAGAGTTTCGTCAGGCCCAACCAGTACCAGATTAGCACTATCCCTAAGATCCAGTTCACGAGGAATTGCTACCCCACTCCAGGCAAGATCTGAGCTGCGATCCAGGTTCTGATCATTACGCAGTTCCAGAGTAGTGAGCGCTTCACATTGAGCTGAAAAGCTACCCAGATTTGAGATTACCGGTACCGCAGTGCCATTGTTATAAAATGGACTTTCAGTCGATGCCAGCAAATTCAGATCATTGGCATATTCCCAATGCCATTTTGCAATTGAACTTGATGCCTGCCCATTTATTACGGCACGCACCTGCATATCGTGAAAACCAGTAGATACTGTTACCTGATGGGGACTAGTACAGCTTGCAAAAACCGTATTATCGAGATTACATTCAAACTCAGCCCCGGCTGGACCGCTAAAACTAAATTGCGCATCTGGAGATCTACTTCCGGGAAATGGTGCCGATGTAATAACGATACGATTGCTAATAGCAGAACCAGCCGTATTACCTCCTCCTGCATTACCTCCTCCTGCATTACCTCCTCCAGTATTATCCCCACCTGTATTATTCCCTGAGGGGGTTTCTGAAGGTGAATTGCCACTGCCTCCACTACAGGCGCTTAACAGAATGATAAAAGCCGTCATTAAAAAACATTTAGTTAAAAAAAGACTGGAATGGTCAATAAAATGTCGCAGCATATTTACAGCTCCTAAATTGTTTTATTTCCATCATTCAACCTCACACTTCAACGACAAAATCGACCCGTGATCATCTTATAGATAGTTACATTCAGTTATAAAGCTTGAGATAATATGTATAATTTTGACAGGAGGCGCAACCCCGGATGAGCTCAAAAAGTTCACATTTTTTTTCAAGCCGATAATCCTGAGATTTCGATTTAAGCTTTCCCTGCCCACTAAGCACCTGATTTCATTATACTATTTTAGCTATCACAGTAACTCGGAAGCGTCACAAATATAAATCATCAGAGCTGTAGCGGTTAATAAAACGTCGACTTCTGAGAAACTCACATAAGGCGGATAGTGACCACTGCTGTGAAGCATTTCGCTTTTTCATGAAGAAAGTTTGAACCTGATATGGCAAATCAGAATACCCTGCTTGATGAAACTGATATTTCGCCTGATTGCTTAACATTCGAAAAACAGGGTGGCAGGCAGGCGTTTATTGCCATAGTAAATACACATGAACAGCACAATAACAACTGTCAGGAAGCCCCTCAATTCACTCCCCCGACATTTAGTATCGCATTCGATCATAATATTGACTGTACAGATGCCAAATCCTTAATTGGCTACATGGAGAAACTGCATTGACTGGCTCAATTTTTAAAAAAATCAGCAATAACTTTATCGTCAGGATAGCGATCAAGTAAAGCTTCTTTTTGCGATGGATTCAGGTACTTTTTTGCTAAAACAAGAGGATAGTGCCCATACTCGGGATCATATTTTTCCATCAGTCTATCAATAGCAAGTGCATGTCTTGAGCAGTACTCTCGAGCAGCCAGACAGATTTCAATATCATCAGCGTCAACAAAATTATTTACATCAATATTTTTTTGTAGATATTCATCCAGGCGCTGACGCCACTCATTGCTAACCCTGGATTCAGGAGCAGCCCTGACAGTAAAGTTCTCTTGAATGTATTTGAAATTTTGAACATTCTCATTTAAAACTTCTAATAATTGTAAATCTAATTCCTCATCGCCCTGGGCATATATTAGGGCCTTCCAAAATGATTGATTATATAAAGTATCACCTTTCCTCGGATTACCTAAAAAGTCCCCGGCTAAGAAGCGAGAAGTGGGTATCTTGTCCCAGGAAACGCTGGCTAATGACTTTTCATTTTCCCTGCTCTTTTCAACAAAGCCGGGGCCACCCCCAGGCAGCAAAAAGAAAATGTACCAACCAGGATTCTTATCTGGATTGTGAAATGCCATTCGATCACTGTTTTGTGAAAATATGATTTTCCTTGGGCTTTGCAGGGCAATCTTCAGTTCATCAGAATCTGGTAGATGATCTAATTTTTTATATTCTTCAACTTTAGTTTCAATACGTCCCGGCAGATCCAGAAAAACCCGATAAATATTATCGCGAAATGCAGTGCCAATAAAGTGATTGCCCCTGGAATAACACGGGTTTTCAGTTCTTGCGTGAAGAGTGGTAGACAAATTCTGAATTTTTATAACACGCGATTGCTCAACATTAACTGCTTCGTCTCCACACCAACAACCACTAAGAATAAAAACACACATAAACATGAAATATTCTCGAAAATTAATCCTTGAATAAAGGCATGTATACAAAAACTGTAAGTGTTTAATTAACATATTCCCATCAACTTTGATTATTTACTGAGTTATAGATAGATTCACTTCCATTCTACAATCTCACCATTTTCTACTACCATTCCTGATTGCAGAATATGAGTCATGATATGAACAGTATTGACGTCAACATTAAAGTATCTGGTTAGCGCATAAGCCAACCCTGTTTGTAACAGGTCAATATCCTGTTTAGACCAGATTGATGGCAAGTATAAAACTGCCATGATGTTATAGGCATTGCCTCGTTGTTCAGAACACAGGGATAAATTGACCGTCATATGTTCAGACGATATACCTGATTCAGCCGCCCACAATTCAATCAAACTTTCAGTCCTGCTAACTTTTTGATAACAACCCTTTTGAACTAAACAGTTGGCTATAGGCATTATGTTCTCCCATGCAAATGGTCTGTTTGATCATATGACTTACATAGCTTCTGAGCAGTCACTATATATCACCCGACAACCAGGAAAAAGATGTAGTCATAAACTCTCAACCCGATCCAGAAATAAATTCTCCATGTAAGATTATCACGTTTTCAAAATACCGGTTTTTAATCCGGACAGCAAATTCAGGTAGTTTCCTGCTGACAATTCTTGACAAGCAGAATGATATGTCTATCCTTAAGTTATGAGAAAACATTATTACAATAGAGAAATTATAATTATAAGCATTATTCACTACCCGGTGGTGGGTTGATGCTTGTGTGACTGACATCAAAAACCCGCCATTCGGCGGGTTTTTTGTTTCTGCAACAGAAAATTTAAACATGACAGAAACAAGCAGATCGTAAAACGAATGTATAAGTAAATTAATCAGGCAGGAAAAATAGTGAACAACAACGCTAAACCAGGTAGTGATAAATTTTCATTTCTTGAAGCAGAACACGCAGTACTCGATTTCTGGAAAGAATCGAAAATTTTTCAAAAATCACTGGATCAAACTGAAAATTGCGAGCCTTACATCTTCTACGATGGTCCTCCCTTCGCAACCGGGTTACCGCATCATGGACATCTTGTAGCTTCGACCATCAAGGATATAGTCCCAAGATACTTCACTATGACCGGGCGCCATGTTCAACGCAGATTTGGCTGGGACTGCCATGGCTTACCTATTGAACACGAAATCGATAAAAAACTGGGTATGTCTTCCCAGGAAGCCGTAGAAAAGCTCGGTATCAAGGGATATAACGACGAGTGTAGAAGCATCGTCCAGCGATATACTTCAGAGTGGGAAAAGACTATTACCAGAATTGGTCGATGGGTAGATTTCGATAACGATTATAAAACTATGGAACCCTGGTTTATGGAGTCCGTATGGTGGGTCGTAAAGCAACTCTGGGAAAAAGACCTGATCTATCGTGGTGAAAAGGTTGTGCCATTCTCAACTGCACTTGGAACTGTGTTATCCAACTTCGAAATCGCATCAAACTATCAGGATGTTCAGGATCCTGCCGTCACAGTCCTGTTCAAGCTTGAAACTGAGGACTGTTGGATAGCAGCATGGACAACAACACCCTGGACCCTACCATCCAATCTTGCTTTATGCGTTGGCAGTGAAATTGACTACATCAAAGTGCATGATGCTGACCTCAACAAGAACATCATTCTTGCAAAAGAACGTCTCGAATCTGTAGGCAAAGACAGACAGCTGGAAGTGCTTGAAGAATTCAAAGGTGAATCTCTGGTGGGGAAACGATATCAACCATTATTTCCTTATTTCGAAAATCTGAAAAACGAAGGAGCTTTCTCAATTCTGGCTGATGACTATGTTTCAACCGAAAGCGGTACCGGTATTGTTCACCAGGCACCCGCCTTTGGTGAGGATGATTTTAGAATACTGAAAAAAGCAAATATCAATGCCACTGTCTGCCCTGTGGATATGCGTGGTCAGTTCACTGATGAAGTCCCTGATTTTGCCGGTATGCACGTAAAGGATGCCGATAAACATATTATCCGTCGATTAAAGGAAGATGGGAGTCTATATAATCAGGAAGTCATCAATCACAGCTACCCGTTCTGCCCTCGTTCTGACACGCCCATCATTTACCGGACGATTGATTCCTGGTATGTAAAAGTTGAGCAGATGCGCGAAGACCTCGCCAAATCTAACGAGGGAATTAACTGGGTTCCTGAACATATTAAGAAAGGTCGAATGGGCAACTGGCTGGATGGTGCTATCGACTGGGCAATATCCAGGAATCGCTACTGGGGAACACCCCTGCCTATCTGGATCAATGATGTAACAGCTAAGCAGATATGTATTGGCTCGCGTCAGGAATTGATGAACTACACGAATGCTTCCATCGAAGATTTGCATCGCGAGAATGTTGATCCATTAACATTTACTATTGATGGAGAAGAAGGTGTCTACCATCGCATCGAAGAAGTGCTTGATTGCTGGTTTGAATCAGGCTCCATGCCTTATGCACAATTGCACTACCCATTTGAAAATAAAGAACTTTTTGAAAAAGGCTTCCCGGCTGAATTTATCGCTGAGGGACTCGATCAGACAAGAGGATGGTTCTATACATTGATTGTTCTCGGTACAGCATTATATGGCAAACAACCTTTCAAGAATGTCATCGTAAATGGCATTGTTATGGCTGAAGATGGCAAAAAGATGTCAAAACGGCTGCGTAATTACACGCCACCCGATGAACTCATGGAAACCTACGGTGCCGATGCTCTCAGGTTATATCTCATAAATTCAGGCCTGGTTCGTGCAGAGGAACAACGGTTTACCGATGAGGGCGTTAAAGACATGGTACGACGAGCCCTATTACCATGGCTAAATGCATTCAAATTTCTGAATACCTATGCAGAAATTGACAACTGGCATCCTGAAGCCGACAGGGCTGACTCTGACAATATTATGGATCAGTGGATTCTCTCAAGACTACAATCACTTAAGGCTACCATCGCAACAGAGATGGAAAGTTATCATCTGTATAATGTGGTACCTGCCTTATTCGAATTTATCGAAGACTTAACAAACTGGTATATTCGTTTGAACCGTTCGAGGTTCTGGGCACAGGGAATGCAAGAGGACAAGGCTAATGCCTACACCACACTCTACACAGCAATTTATGAGCTGAGTTTGAGTATGGCACCATTTGCACCTTTTCTGTCTGAAACCATTTTCCAGGAACTGAAAAATCTCGGTGATAGCACAACAGCTGAGTCAGTCCATCTATGCAGTTATCCCAGATCAGATGAATTCAGAATCAAGCCACTTCTGGAACAGGCTGTTACTCGCATGCAACATATTGTTTTACTGGGTCGCCAAAAGAGAAACCAGGAAAAGATAAAGACAAAGATTCCACTCTCGAGACTAACAGTTGTACACAAGGATACTGAACTACTGGAAGAGATCGGCAAACTAGGCAGTTATATAAAATCCGAACTCAATGTGAAATCAGTTGAATACTCAGAGCAGGAAGACCGCTATATCACGCTATTCACCCGGCCAAATTCACCTGTATTGGGTAAAAGATTTGGCAAACGATTCAGGGATTTTAAACAGAAGATTGAAGCCCTGGACAGCGAAACAATCAATTCTTTTCAGGAAAATGGCGAAATAGTCATTGATGACGAAAAGTTACACAGTGATGATATTCTTGTATTTAGAGAAGCCCGTGAGGGTACAAATACTCTATCAGATCGTTTTGTATCCATTGATCTTGACTGTACGCTAAATAATGAATTGATCAGAGAAGGTCTCGCGAGGGAAATCATTAATCGAATTCAGAAATCCCGTAAAGATGCAGGATTCAATGTGACAGATAGAATCAATATCACATGTCATGCTTCCCCCGTTTTGCTGTCAACCATCGATGAACATAAGGCTTATATTATGCAAGAGACACTCAGTTTATCGATCGAAATCGTTGAGAGAGAGAATCACCCGCTATCATTTGACATTGACGGACATACCATCAACATGTCTATAGAACTTGCAAATTAATTTAAGCGGCTGGTTACGAATACTGTGTTAGAAAATGATTAAAGGTTAATCAGCTTTAACCTGGATTCTGCAGTTGACCGCTCGCAATAGAGGTTAACCCGCTGTTTCATAAACCATGACAGTTGATGTGTATAATCAATCGGTGCATCCCGCTACAAACTGAATTGCAGGTTTGAGGCGGCGTATCTCTTCGTTGTAACGCCCTGCAATAGCTGGCTATTCCGCGTCGTTACGCCTTGATCTACAGCACCTCAAATACACAATCAACTCGTTCAACTGCGGATTCCAGATTCAATTCTATTTGAATACGTATAGTGTTTAATTTTATTGCCATCTGACAAGCAGTTCTGTGGAAATTTGAGAGCCTCAGTGAAAAATTTCCGTAGCAGTCACATACTGGATATTAGTAAGGGCAACCATTGTCTCTACAGGACAAGTAATACTCCATGTTTTTTATCCTGGCCTTAGTATGATGCGCCTTACATAAGCCAAGCTGCATACCCCACATACTACCTCGATGATAAGGCGCTTCGTATGCACAGGCAGCATCTCTAAACTTTATCCAGGCTAATTGTGCATTCTTAAGTGCCTCTTTAGCTTCCGAGGTTTCTAAATAATCCATCTGGATTTTGTAGAGCCTGTTAAGTTCAGCATCATAAATCCTGAACTTATCGCCAGCACATTTATTTAATTCAAACTGAGTATAACCGCACTCGTCTTTAGAAAATGCGCTGACGGAAATTAAAAGTATGGAAAAGAAAAATATAATTTTCATAATTTACTCTTGCTTATGTGTGATTAATTCCTAATAGCTATATTGCTGATGCTGTTATAATAAGTTTATCTCAAATCACCAAACCAGCGTATCCTCATAGCACTAAGCTCAACCGAGGAGTCTCGACATCACCGATGCGGATTGGATGTGTTATGCGTCACCATTGCGACCAAGGTCATTATTTTATACCCGGTTGAACTACCAGTTCTTTACGGCATCTTTATAGTCTTGCCGCAAAGATAGCCGCACAGCCGCAAACTTTTATAGAGTGCTGTGCAAAGCGAGTCGAAAGAATGGTATCCAAATCATCAACGCCATCCCCAGTATTTGAAAAAATGCCTCGTCGATTATAGATATTCATTATTTTTCTGGCTAATGTTCCGACAGGGGCTCCTGTTTGCACCAACGTTGCACCAAAAACAACCCCTCCCGGGTTTAGCACATCAATAATATTATCGAATACAACTGACTTTGACCGCATTGTTCCAGGGAGGCAATGTAACAGATAGTTGATACCAACAGAATCGTAGCTATGTTGACCAATCGAGAATGGTTCAAGAACGTTTTGCCGAAATGAGGTAGGAGCATAACGTTCTATGCGCTTTTCAGTGACCTTTAAACTGTTTTCATTTAGATCCATTAATACTATCCCTGGCATTGCGATTGGAAATCGACATCGATCCAATAAAAACCCGGACCCCACACCAATTTCGAGGTGGTTGCCAGATATATTATCGTTATAGTTTTGTAAGAGATTGGCCGTTTTACACTTCCATACAAATCTATTTGATAAGCCAAACACATACAAATCGTAAATGGCCAAAACAGCCGGAGAATAAACTGCCTGCCCTGCCTCGACTTCTTTGCTTATATCCATTTTATGTTCCATACGGTCAGTATTCCTTGCGATAGGGAGTTGTTAAATTACCGTTACACCGACCAGTCTCACCAGTCGCATAACACTCGAAATCAATGGAAAATTTATGTTGCGTAAGGAAGTGGAGTAACTTAAATTTTTTCATGCGGATTTACCTTACTGGACAAAGCCATTATCGCGGCAAAAGTGAAGATCCTGTTTGATACTCGATAGTAAGCCCGCAATTTTGAAGTGCTGTTATCGTGGAGAGCGTGATGAATAGTCAAGATCAAGTCCATTTTAAACAATTGAATAATCGCTATACTACCGAATTAACCTTGTAAGGTAAAAGTAAAAAAACATCGTGATGTATTCGCGTATTTTCAGGCAACTGTCAGAATTTTTTTAATACCTGCCCGGATATGGTCGCTACTGAGCAATTAAACCCTATTTTCTTACACTGGTGGAATCGTATCCTTTTTTATGTGTTAAGTGCCAGCGCTTAATTACCGGCTAGTACCATAGGATTGATTTTTCTCTCGTTCCCATGCTCCGCGTGGGAATGCATATGATTTCAAATTGAATGCGAGCGATATGGGTTCCCACGCAGAGCATGGGAACCAGAATAAAAATCCAGTGACTAAATGCTGCCAGTCTGTTAATCATAATTCAAAAAGTTGACACATTAAATCGATAGAGGTGGTATCGAAATGCTTATGAATCTCTGGCATGATCACTCGGCAAATCAAAACGATTGATACGGATGGTATCACTCTGACACTATAAAATGCTCACTGTCATCGTCAACTCAAATAAACAAATTCAAGCTATTTACTATATATAATGTCCACTTGGGGCTTGCACCTTAGGACAGGCTACGCTCTCCAACAATGGATTAAGTTGCAATTGTGCGTGGCCTAGTCTTTTTTGTTGTGTTTTAGATCACGATGGCTTGCTACTGTATAAAAGCTTGTTTCATCAAAGTTATCCCCTTGGCTAATCACTTTAAAATCATGAGCCTCAAATAAATGATATATTTCACTACGAGAAAAAGCTCGATGTAGTATTTCATCTTCGAACACTACTGAATTACCTTCGAGAGTTGCCTGGTACACTGCCTTCCAATTAACAATCATGGGATCTTCGCTAATCAAATCTGTAGAGGATTCACGGATTATTTTAGCGGTAGAATTTTCAACAGTGATACTGCCGTTAAAATAATTTGTAGTTTGAATTTTGGTATCTTCATAGTTATCTATAATAACTATCCCGCCAGGCTTTAGGGCTTTGTGCATACTTATTAATGCTTGTGTTGAATCTTTACAAGTGAGCATATGAGTAAAAACCCTGCCAATAACTATAATTGCATCAAATTCACCCCGAAATGGGAGGTATCGAAGATCGGCAACCTCCGCCCTTGTATTTGGAAAGCGCTTTTTTGCCTCAGCAATCATATCTTTCGAATAATCAGTCAGTACAATTTCAATACCTAATTTTTGAAGTTCATCAGCAACTAGAAAAAAACTACCTACAAATAGGCATTTTTGGTGATTATGATTAGATATTTTCGAATATACGAAATTAGCTACTTCAATTGGGTCAATCACTAAATCATAGAACTTTGTGCAAATTTCAGAAAAGTTAGAATAAGTTCCCGCCATTGATAGATAATTTAATCTCCTATGATATACGATACCCGCAATTGCGGACGTCTTGTTGCGACGATGGAGCGGATAGGCTTTCCAGCAGCCCGAGTTTTTTAAATGCTTTTATGCCAGAAATCGAGTTCCCACTGATAAATAAACCAGAGTCATAAAAAAATCCCATTTACCACTTTTCTTAGGGGGCTTGCCCGACTAAGTTTACAGCTAAAAAGCAGTTCATTGTGTTTCCGGCTTACAGCTGACATCCGAATTAGATGAATTAACGAAATAGTAAATTATTTTTGCAATATCTCTAAACTCTTCAATTCGCCTTTTGTAAGCGCATGAGCAATACCATAACCGCGATATACCTGTTTAACGATTATTCCTGAAAGATACCACCCTTCATATTGATTTCTTTACCAATAAACAAATGCGACTTCCCAAACCTTACAACCTCTTCTCCAACTTTCGCAACAAAAAGTTTAGTTGATTCGTCCAGCAAATATTGTTGTAACCCCACAATCTCCTTTTGGAATTCTCTACCTTCTTTCTCAATAGTGATATTTTCTATACCAGACAAATCGATATCTTGTGCCTTAGCAATTTTATAATCTGTTTCTTTTCTTTCCCTCGTTTTTCGATATGGCTCAAACATTCCTATGATTTATAACTCACTTACGTCAACCTACAGCGGAACAGCTGCAGCGATAACAACACTACTTTCACTGGAAGGCCTGTTAGCCATTGTACGCCTGTAAATGTTCAAGAATTCTTACCATTAAGTTGTTTATTGATGAATAACTTTCTTCAGGAGCAGAAAGAATCTCTGCCTCAGTTTGAATATATACTCCATCAACAAGCTCTTCTCTACAGTTTTCGACTATTGCCTGCGCTGATGCTGGCGTTGTTTCCAAGTGAAACTGTAAACCGATAACATGATTGCCAATTTGAAAGGCCTGGTTTTCACAACCGTTGCTCTTAGCTATCTGGACAGCACCTGTCGGCAGGCTGAAGGTTTCACCATGCCAGTGGAATACTTCTGTTTCTTCTGGAAATCGAAACAATGAAGAACTCTCCTGTTTAAGGCCTTCAACCTAGAATCCGCAGTTGGACGAGCTGATTGTGCGTTTGAGGTGGTGTAGATCAAGGCGTAACGACGCGGAATAGCCAGCTATTGCAAGGAGTTACAACGAAGAGATACGCCGCCTCAAACGTGCAATTCAGTTCGTAGCGGGATTCACCGATTGGGTGATTATACACATCAACTGTAATCGTTTATAAAACAGTGGGTTAATCTCTATTGCGAGCGGTCAACTGCGGATTCTAGGTTCAACAGGAAACCAACCAATTTCTTTTTCAGAATTTGAGAAAACTTTGACCCCCATTGAACTAGCTATGAGTTGCGCACCCAAACAGATTCCAAGAACGGACTTTCCCGCTTCAATAGTATTTCTGATGAATTTCTTCTCTTCTACAAGCCAGGGATATTTTGCTTCATCATTCACACTCATCGGGCCACCCATAACCACAAGTAAATCAATTTCATCAATAGAAGGAAGGACTTTTGAATTGAAAAACTGGGTGTTTGAAATTTCGTAACCTGATTTTTTAAGCCAGGATTTAATACTACCTAAGCCTTCAAAGGGTACATGCTGTAGATAATGAGCTCGCATTTCGAATCCTGGTTTAATGGCTAACACTGGTCACCGGGTTATTTAACCCCACAATCTATTCAATTTATTCTGGACGGATTCTATAACCTTGCTGAGGTGATTTATTTCCTTCCCTGATAAAACCTCGTCACTGTCGATTTTTTTCTTTATAGACATGACACTAAGGTTAAAATTATCGAGGGCTTCCTTTGTGAGCTTTCTACTGTTCAAGATGAGTTCCATATGACTAAATTTCTCATGTAGCAACTGCTCATGTAATTGCATTTTCTCTCGTTCAATTTTCAGTTTTCTTGCCTGAGAGATATGAGCATATAAGCTCATTGCCATTATTAAAATAACTATGAGAAGTCTCATCCATAACTCATTATTATCTTTTGGTAATAACTCTAAACTATCAACTTTCCCCATTTCTAAATCGATAAAAGACTCTAATATCCAGAATGTTATGGATGTCAGACCGGCAATGATAAAGAGACTAAATTTTTTCACTATATATTAAAATAGAAAATTGGAAAATTATATCAACGAGAATTACTGATTTATCGATTTATACAGGCTATGACTATACGCGATTAACCTTAAACAAACCTTTAAAAATTACCCTGCAGGTTTTAATATCTGCAAAAATAAGTTATATCATAAAATCCTGAGTAAGCTTTTAATCGAAACCACTGTATTCACTTATAAACTTTCAAATTTCTGCTTACTTTTCGATTAATAGCATAAGGAAACAATATGTACCCATTCCTAAGATTCTTCAATTCTTCGATTAAAGGGGTGCTGTCAAAGCCTGTCAGTGTTGACAGCATCTGTGAAACAAGCTTTTACTGCATGCCCTGGGATCTGGATATGTTTCTGGAAATGAACAATGGCAGGATCATTACTTTGTACGATCTTGGACGTTTTAATCTTGCCATCCGAACTGGATTAGGCAAAATTCTAAGACAGAAAAGATGGGGACTGGTTGTTGCAGGCAATTCAATTCGATATCGTCGACGTATACGGGTTTTCGAAAAAGTCACCATGCGTACTCAGGTTAGCTATTATGATGAACGTTGGGTATACCTGACTCAATCCATGTGGGTCAAGGGACAACCCGCCTCTTCTGCTCTAATTCGCACTGGTGTTACCGAAAAAGGGAAAACCATCTCCACCAGCAGAATCTTTGCAGCACTGCAGGCCAGCGACTGGAAGCCACAGCCTGATGTATGGACTCAAAGCTGGATAGACAGTGAGCTTGAAAGACCCTGGCCCCCTGCTGTTTAAGGCTTATTGAGTATTGGGAGGCTGTGTTCCATGCTGCTGTTGATAATGCTGCTGATACCAGCCCGGCATGGTTAAATCAGTATCGTAAATAAATGCAGCCACAACCCGCAGCTGATCCTCTGTGTACGGAAAGACAGGCATGACACCAAAACGTTTGACTGCTCCTGGCATTAATGATCGAGAAGCATCCGGTTTTTCACCCAGTTTACGACATAATTAATAAAATCATCGCGTGCAGGATAGCGACCCATGACATGATTTTTTACTCCAAATAAAGGTGGCGCCAGTGTGGGCTGCCCCTCAGGCACATGACAACTTGAACATAATGATTGATATAAAGTTTTACCATCAGCTGATGCAAAGGCAGACGATATAAAAGCGACGGATAAGAAAATAGTCAGTATAATTTTTTTCATAATGTTTTAAATATTAGCTTCAATAGCTCTCAACAAAACCTGAATTTATGTATGGAAAAGGTTTTAGGGTTCAAATTATTTGTGATGCAATACTTATTAAAAAATAATTTTTTCAATATGATCTTCACTGAATGAAGAAGTGATTAGTCTTCAGGTCATGACTCATGAATAGACACCAATCGCAAAAAGATCATGATTACATATTCGAAGATATACTTTTTAGTTTTTAAATACTATCAACAAGGACAAAAATAACCACAATATGCTATATTTAATCTACTTGTCTCCACGCTTCATTTTGAAAATGAATTTCTAATGAATAAAACCTTTTCCTGTATTCACCTTGATAAATCAGAAACAATAGATGGTCTGGTGGCTGGCATTCATTCCTCACTTACAAGTAATACTGAGGGGATTCTAATACTCATTGGCAGTAAATGTCCCATTAACCTTGACCTTTTACCGGGCGTATTAAGTGAACTCCCGGTTCCCTCTGTCGCAGCTGTTTTCCCCGGGCTTATTTTTGAAGACAGTCTTTATGATAATGCAGTCATCATCTGCGGACTATTGTCTGCTGGCCAGACTTTTGTTTTCAGCAATATCAGTCAACCGGAAGCTCAACTCGACAAAGAGCTGGCCAGTCAGTTAACTGATGCGCATATTAGCAATAGTGCATTTCTTGCTATCGATGGTACATCACCAGGTGTAGACACCTTTGTCTCTTCCTTATATAACTATCTGGGGCCAGATGTAAAAGTCATTGGGGGAGGAAGTGGACATCATGATTTTTCACAAAAAGGCAGTATTATTACTGCACAGGGCTGCTTATCAAATGCAGCACTTTTAATTTTTCAGCCTGAACCGTTTGTAGCCTGTTTTCGACATGGCTGGGAACCTGTTGCCGGTCCATTCCTGATTACAGGTTCTGAAGGCACAACTATTAACAGTATTAACTATCAACCTGCCTTACCTTTTTATGCAAAGGTGCTTAAACAGCACTCGAATATCGATATAGATGAGCAGCAATTCGTTCAGGCAGCGAGTCATTATCCTTTTGGAATGGAACAACTGGACAGTGAATTCCTTGTCCGGGATCCACTTCAATTTACTGCTGACTCCATTGAATGTGCCGGTGATATTCCCACCAATACCATGGTCTATATCCTGAATGCCGATACTGATGAATTAATCAATGCAGCTGAAGATGCAGCAGCACAATTGACTCAGGAATTATCAACAAGATACCTGACAGAAGAAAATAACTATGTATTTGTTATTGACTGTATTTCACGATTAGTTGTAATGGGAGAAAAATTCCCGCTTGAGTTGAAAGCAATACGTAATAATTTACCAGAAAAAGCTCTAATTATTGGTGTCTTATCAATAGGTGAAGTTACAAACTCTTCACAGGGTACAATTCAATTTCTAAATAAGACTACAGTCATTGGCGGTTTAGGTTAACAAGTATGAAAACTCATCTGGATTCTTTGAATTTAATGTCTATTCAGCATGAGCTAGCGATGAATATCGGATTAAACCCGAAGCTAGTACCGATGATACGCAGCATTATGAAAATCTGTTTACGTCGACTTTCCATACGACGCATCCATCTTTTTCTGAGACATAATGAAGATGACACAATTCCAGCTGAAACATTTCAAGGGCCGGATCAGTCTTTTTACTTTTTTATGCCGGCAGGAAATCATAATGATATTATGCAAATTCCAGTACTAGGAGACTGGATTTCGAACTTTTTCCACGGCGATACTCAAAACCAGCAGGTCGAAATATTTAATGACGCAGATCTGTGTTTTCATGCTTACCCGCTTTCAAATGCAGGTATTCTGATTCTTGAGCGAGTGCATGGGCCTTTACCCGAGAGCTTGTTAAATGCATTATTTCCTGTTTTCGATCGTTTACGAAAAGCCTGCCAGGCTTCGATGGATCATGAACGCGTCATACTTGAAGTTGATAAAAGACGACGGGCAGAAAAGCGAATTGAGCATCTTGCTTATCATGACGATTTGACCGGCCTGCCCAATCGTAGAGATTTTCTAAAACAAATTAATACCGTGAATGAATCCGATAATAATAAGCAATTTAGTGCGCTGCTTTATATCGGTCTGGATAATTTTAGTGATATTAACGACTCACTTGGATACCCATTTGGAAATGCTTTAATCAATCAGATTGCCAATCGTTTATCGATTCAGTGTATGCTTTCTAACTCCATCGCAAGAGTTGGTGGGGATGAATTCGGGCTTTTGTATTCTAATATTAGCAGCACTAATGAAGACGCTCGACATCAAGCTATTGAACTGGCAAGAACTGTCCAGGAATGTATTGAAAAACCTAATGAAATAAAAGGACGTTCTATCACTGTTGCTGCCAGCACTGGTATTCTCATCTTTGGTAACAACTATGGTGATGCTGATACAATTCTGAGCAAGGCTGGTTCAGCGCTACGCAGAGCAAAAAGTCTTGGCCGAAACTCTCTGCACTTTTATCACGAGTCCATGAGTATCGATGTAGAACATCGATTGAGTCTGGATGCTGAAATGCGAACAGCAATATCGAAAAATGAATTCAAACTCTATCTACAACCTCAGGTGAATGACAAAGGTAAATTTATTGGTGCCGAAGCGTTGATTCGCTGGTCACATCCAACTCGAGGACTAATCTCACCGGATACATTTATCCCTATGGCTGAGAAATCAGGATTTATCATGCCGTTAAGTGACTGGGTTTTAAGACGTGCTTGCAATATGATCAAGTCACTTAATAAAGCAGGCATTATTAAAAAGCATGAATTCCTGGCTGTTAATCTCAGTGCCAAACAGTTCCATCAGGTAGATTTTGTATCAAGAGTCTTATCAATTATTGAACAAACAGGTATTTCTCCACACAATCTTGAGCTGGAAATTACCGAAAGCACCTTGTTGGGAAATGTTGAAGACACCATAATCAAAATGAAAAAGTTAAGGGAAGCTGGTATTCGTTTTTCTATTGATGATTTTGGAACTGGTTATTCCTCTTTGAGTTATATCAAAAGCCTGCCTTTTGATCGTATTAAAATAGACCGCGCTTTTATCACGGATGTTGACAGTAGCCCTGATGATGCAGCGATTGTTGACATCATCATTTCAATGGCCAGACATTTCGATCTGAATGTTATTGCCGAAGGTGTAGAAACACGTGCCGAATTTAATTTCTTAAGAGGAATGGGCTGCCGTGAATTTCAGGGATTCCTGTTTTATAAGCCCATGCCATTAGAGGATATACTGGCTCTTTATAACACTTCGAAATTAACTCTTTCTGTTTAACCTGGAAAAATCAGTTAATTATAAAAGTCCAGGTAACAGCTTAATACAGCTGATAAAATCAAAAACACAGTCTTCAGCAATCAGCTGACTACGGTTTTTTTGATTTCTCGGCAATTGCTCCTGCATTGCTCTAAATACAGTCATCCCTGGCTTAGACCCGGCACACCAATCTGTTACGCATCTTTTTCACGTTCAATTGATTTTTCCAGGTTTAATCAGACTTAAACCACCCTCTGGCTATCAAAATCTATTCAATAACACTGCGGTAATCCTCGAAGCCTATGCTTTTAGATTACTACTTTCATCAGTTACGGCACAAGCTTGTGGAAAAAGAGAAAAATGCTTTCCAGTTTAACCGTTATTATTGTTATTATTGTTGTTATTGCTACTGGTTCCCCCCGAGCTTCTAGAGCGCCTTCTCTTTCGAGAGTCACCACCTTTCATTTGTATTTCAAAACCCTCAATATAGGCATAAGGATTCACTTCTTCGATACTAGCTCCATCAAACTTTACGACTCGATCATTTTCAACAGCTACATTGATTGTTGAGATTTGTTTACCTGCTGACATTAACATCAATTGCCCTCTATCATAGATAACTTCTTTATGACCCTGTGATTTTTTTGTGGAAAAAAATCGCGATATTTCATCAGCAATTTCCTGATCTGAATAGATATTCAGAAAATGCATAAATGACTGAATTTTATTATCTAAAAGCCTGGTGTCCATAAATTCTCCTTGATGTTAACTCTAATCAAACATTTAATTAACACTATGATAGCCTCTAAACCCAGTAATATTCAATATTTTGAAACGGTAAGTTTATGGTTTGAATATGATAAAACGCATTTGCCTGATGTTTTTCATAATGATATTTTCGTAAATAATGTGTCGTAATGAATAAATTATTAAGTACACCAGGTAAATATGATGCCGATAACATTCTAAAGAGTTGCGTTGCATCATAGCTCATCACTTCCTGACCAAAAAGCTGACTACTTTTTAACTGCCCATTAAAAACTTCAAAATTGAATAGATGCTCCTGCTTTGTTCGTTGCTCATCACCATATATCACTGCTGTATCGCGTAAAAATTGAAGGTGTAATGTGTTCCGAACCGGGTCATTACAGGCCGCTTTAAAAAAATCAGCTGTGACATGTATTGCAATTCGATCCGCCTCTGACAGGGTTATAATTTTACGAGAAACCTTAGTGATTTGAGGTTGCAGATTCAAGGGTTCATCGTTGATAGTCATGATGACACTATCAGATGAAAACATTTGCTGTAAGATCGAATCTTTTTCTATTAATTGCTGAAGACTATTACCGGAATGATATAAATCATTCGGTAAAACCACATCATCCTGCTTTGCCTGTAAATCGGTTAATATCAGCTGAGGATGCATATCAACAACATAATTATTTAATTCGTCTGTGATATTCTCAATCTCAGTAGGCGGATAAAGATCCGGATATTGATGGTATATTTCTTTCTGTAAAGCACAGGTATAAGATTTAGCCCGTCGCTCCTCATGCTTAACATAAGGACAGCCTGTATTACACAAAGACAAATACTGACAGCTTTTACAATCCTCATGCATACCCAAAGAACGATGCACATTGACAATTTTCTGTTCAGCATTTTTCATTATGTTGGCAATTGAGTCAGTATGTATATTGCCGTAATGAAATTCTTCAGATGACTGACCTCTAACACAGGAGTAAATATTGCCATCACTTTGCAAAAGAAAAAACTTTTCTCCACAGTTAAACGAGTTGGTACAGTATTCTGGCGTAAATTCTTCAAACCAGTGTTTATGAAACCCCTGCTCTAACTCTGTCCCACAAAATTCCTGCTTTAAACGCCGATAAAAATCGACCTGCCGGTTATCACTCACTGCTCTCGTATTGAGATTATCATCTGCCTTAAATTTCTGATAATTGGATGCTGATTCAAAACCAAACATGAAGTTAAAATGATTCATATCAAAACCAGTTTCTTTATGTAGCATCCAGATATCATCAATGATTTCATCAACTCTATCCAGGTGCTCATCGTAAAGCACGGCCGACATTTTCTTATGATGAGGATATCGGGTTAGTAACTCGACATTATTCAGGGTTTTACGCAGCGTCGACTTTCCCTGCTTGCTGACTCTATATTTATCATGCAATGAAAGCGGCAGATCGACACTTGCACTGATAGAAACCTGATGTGACTCAAACAACTCATAATGCTTATCAAAATTATATAGATTGGTTTTGATATGAGGTGACGTCTTATTAAAATTATTACTGCTTAACAGGTTTTTATGCTGCTTATAATGATTCTTAATTATTTCAAAAAGCTCAGTTAAAATCTGGCCGGGTAGCGTTGTCACTTCGCCACCATGCAGTGAAATATTGAAAGGAACAATATCTTCTTTAGAAAATTTTTCTATGCTCGCCTTTAATGTTGAAACAGCCAGCCCATAATCTTTTTTCAGCAATCTCTCATCGGTCTGTTTTCCCAGATAACAGTAGGTACACCCCAGATTACAGTAAATTGTAGGAACATAAAGTAAGTGAATTAATTTTTCTGAGTGTTGCATGACAACCTCTTGACCAGAGACAGATTTTCCTGACAGGCCTGTTTATAAGCTTCCTGAGTAAGAGTAAAAATATGTAAATCCCAGAATCGATGATTCCACAACTGATGTTGAGTTAAGCAACCTTCTTTGACAAATCCGGTTTTTTCCAGTAACTGAATTACCTGAGAATTATAGTCAAACACTTCTGCATAAAGTTTTCTGTAATGCTGTTCAACAAATAGATAAGATAAAAATAAATAACTCGCCCTAAGACTGATTATTGAGTTCATATAGGGTTTATCAATACAAATGCAGAGATAGGCTATCGCACTATCCTCTATGGCACCATAACAATAAACAAAACCAATAATCTGTTTATCCCTGCGCCTTTCTACCACGAAATAATGATCCCAGCGGTAATCTAAGCGCCTTTCCAGCTTTTCTTTAAATTTTCTGAAAGGCAGTTTTTCAACTCCCGGATCTATCAGGTATTGAATCTCAGCATTTGTATTTATCTGATACAGTGAAGGAGCATCCTGCTCCTCATAAGGTCTTAGTAATATATCGTTAGTCAGAGTATAAGCATTGCCAGAAAAGCTCATTCGCAATACTCAACTCTAACAAATAAATTACAGTGTTTTAAATACTTTAGCTGCTGCATCAATGGTAGCCTGTAATATACTCTCATCATGAGCAGAACTAACGAAACCTGCTTCATAAGCTGATGGTGCCAGGTTAACGCCGGCATCCAGCATCCCGTGGAAAAACTTTTTAAAGCGTTCAATATCACACAAACCTACTTCGGCAAAAGAGGTTACTTTGGGCTGGTCTGTAAAAAATAAACCAAACATTGCACCAACTTTATTCGCTGTCATGGCAATATTCTGCTTTTTTGCTTCAGCTAAAATTCCATCAACGAGAAAATCAGTTTTTTGAGAAACTGTCTTGAAAAAATCAGGGCGACTGATGATCTCCAGATTTTTTAACCCTGCAATCATGGCGATCGGGTTGCCGGATAAGGTACCTGCCTGATACACCGGACCAACCGGTGCCAGAAAATCCATAATTTCCTGTTTACCACCGAAAGCACCTACCGGCATTCCACCACCAATAACTTTACCCAGAGTTGTCAGATCAGGTATAACGCCATAATGCCCCTGAGCACCTGTCAAACCGACACGAAAACCCGTCATAACTTCATCGATAATAAAAACCGCACCATGTTTTGTGCAATTATCACGTAAACACTGCAGAAAACCTTCGACAGGAGGAATGCAATTCATATTCCCGGCAACCGGCTCAACAATCAAACAGGCTATTTCATCTCCAATTTCAGCAAATAATTCATTAACCTGATCAATATTATTATATTCAAGAGTCAGGGTAAGCTCAGCTAAACAGTTGGGAATACCTGGAGAACTTGGCACACCCATGGTTAAAGCACCAGAACCGGCTTTAACCAGTAAAGAATCACCATGGCCGTGATAACAACCTTCAAACTTGATAATTTTATCGCGACCGGTAAAACCTCTGGCCAGGCGAATAGCAGACATAGTCGCTTCAGTGCCTGAGCTGGTCATTCGCAGTTTATCCATACCCGGTAAAAGGTCACAGATTTTTTCAGCAAGATCAATTTCAAGCTCAGTGGGTGCGCCGAAACTTAAGCCTTTATCAGCCGCGTTTTTGACTGCTTCAATAATTTCAGGATTGGCATGACCGCAAATCATAGGTCCCCAGGAACCGACATAGTCAATATAAGCTTTACCATCTGCATCGTATAGATAAGCGCCTTCAGCATGATCTATAAATATAGGCGTGCCACCGACACCATTAAAAGCTCTAACCGGAGAATTGACACCACCCGGAATAGTCTTTTTAGCACGATCATATAATTCTTCAGACTTATTTATAGTTGAGCTCATGTTGCCATCCATCGTATTTTAAAGCGCGTTATTCTACGGAAAAAAAGCTGCAGAGAACAGCTCGGGTCGACTAAATTAGTCATTCTGGCTATTACAGCTAACTTCCCGACAGTATTTTTTAGATCAGGCTCAGTCTATCATTCCGGATTATTGATGATTTACCCAAAACAAACGATTAGGAAAATACTGCCCCATACCCAGTCGTCGGGCATGATTGAGAGTCTCCCAGGTAAAGTGTTGTGCTTCACGAACAGCCGATAAAACATCCAGTCCCTGAGCCATTAAAGCCGATAAAGTTGCTGAGAGTGTGCAACCGCTACCATGATATTCATTAGGTAAACGCTCCCATTCATAGCAGTCAATCTCTCGATGATTATGATATAAACGGTTTATCACCTTTGCTGTATCACTATGCACTGCCGTGAGTAAAACATGATCACAGCCATATTCCAGTAACCCGCTAGCCATAGCAGTCGCAGAATCAGCTTCCGGCATCAGTGCAGCAGCTTCAGCCAGACTCGGGGTTAATACATCTGTCAGTGGTAATAACAGACTTTTAATAGCATCAATTAAATCATCTTCTGCCAGATCGGTACCCGCACTACTAAATAATGAAGGATCAAAAATTACCGGAATTTCCTGATAATCAAACAGAATAGAGTGAACAGCTTCAACCACTTCGACACTGCCCATAAAACCCAGTTTGAAAGCGGCTACCGGCATATCCTCCAGTACTGCTCGTGCTGTTTGTATCACAATATCTTCATCTATTGGAATGATACTGGAAACATCAATACTATCCTGTACTAACAGGCTAGTGACCACTGTGCTGGCATGACAACCCTGGCTGATTATGGCCTCGATGTCAGCTGTCAGGCCGGAACCACCTGTCGCATCATGTGCTGAAAAGCTCAAAACAACAGGAGATTTGTACTCCACATTTTTATTTTCCACTAAAAAGCCCTGGATTTATTTCAAATAAAAAATAAGCGGTTTAATTTTCATCAGCCTTAGTTATTAATGAATTTCTTTCATGATGCATTAACACCAAAATAAGTAATACTGAAGGCAGGCCCAGTACAGATGCATAAATAAAGAAACTCGGGTAACCACTGGCATCGACTACCATACCGGAAAATCCTGCGACAAACTTGGCTAATATCAACATAAGTGAGCTGAAAAGGGCGTACTGAGTGGCTGTATAAGCTTTATTCGTTAATGAAGAAAGATAGGCAATAAACGTGGTTGTCGCAATACCAGCTGCCAGGTTATCTGCGCCCACTACCATAATCAGACCGATAAGTTCAGCCTGTTGAACTGCCAGCCAGGCAAATAACAGATTGGTCAAAACAACCAGAATAGCACCTGTCATTAACATACGCATTTTACCAAAGTGCATAACCAGTACTCCGCCAATAAGCGCTCCGGCTATAGTCACAAACGGCCCTACTGTTTTCGTAACTAGCCCTATTTCAAGTTCGCTATAACCCATATCGATATAAAATGGATTAGCCATAACGCCAAGAGTGATATCACTAATTCGAAAAACCATAATGAATGACAGAATTATGATGGCAAATATTCCCTGACGTGTAAAAAATTCAGCGAACGGGTTAACAATCGCATCTACAACCCATCGCTCAAGCCGTCCAAACAGGGTCATCTGTTTATCAAACTTAAGCAAAACTTCTGCTCGCTCCGGCTCGGCAATCAAAAAAACAGTAACAGGCCCGACCAGCATAAATCCTGCCATAAATAAATAAGCATCCGACCAGGAATAAAAGTACGCCAGACTAAATGCACCACCGCCGGCAACGATCATACCGAGTCTATAACCGAGTTGATATGTACCTGCCATCGCACCCTGAAAATCCTCTTCAATTGCTTCGATACGCCAGGCATCAATACTGATATCCTGTGTAGCTGATGAAAATGCAGTCAACACAGCAAACAGTATTACAGTTTGCAATCCATTTACAGGATCACTAATAGACATACCGATCAGACCGGTTATGACGCCAATTTGAGCCACTAACATCCAGCTTCTACGCTGGCCCAGTATCCGGCTTAGCCACGGTATAGGTAATCGATCTACCAGTGGCGACCAGGTGAATTTAAAACCATAAGCCAATGCTACCCAGCTAACAAAACCTATCGTGGTTTTATCAACACCTTCTACCCGTAACCAGGCGGATAAAGTGCCGAACACCAGTAGAATTGGTAACCCGGCGGAAAACCCGAGAAAAAGCATAGAAATTACTTTCGGATTCAGATAAACAAGAAACGACTCAACCCAGTTATGTCGCGATTCCTTCATTTTCATTGTGCAACCTCAAAATCATATTGCATAATCAAAGGTGCATGATCAGAAAAACGTTCATCTTTGTACACTGAAGCTGTCTTAATTAAAGGTTTCAATTTTGGTGTCACAATTTGATAATCTATACGCCAGCCGACGTTTTTATCCCAGGATTTCCCCCGATTTGACCACCAGGTATACATATCTGCAGCGGGTTCCACCACCCGGAAGGCATCGACATAACCTACTTCATCAAATAATTCAGTTAACCAGGCTCTTTCGTGTGGTAAAAAACCAGAATTTTTCTGGTTGGGTTTCCAGTTTTTTAAATCGATTTCCTTATGTGCAATATTCCAGTCTCCACTAATTATAAATTCTCTTCGTTTCCTTTTTAGAGACTGCAGATGCAGCTTGAAACTTTTCATAAATCTTTCTTTAGATTCCTGACGATGATCACCGGATGATCCAGATGGTGCATATAATGAAATAAATGAAATATTTTTAAATCGAAACTCCAGATAACGACCCTCATTATCAAACTCGCTATCACCAAAACCCCGTATTATTTCTAACGGCTTGTATCTGGAGTAAATTGCAGTACCGCTATAACCTTTTTTCTGGGCATCATAATAGGCTGTGACATAACCCTCGGGATGAAAAACAGGATCTTCCAGTTGATCAACCTGCGCCTTGGTTTCCTGGACACAAACAATATCTGCCTGTTGAGCCTTTAGCCATTCGAAAAAACCTTTACGGGCTGCAGCCCTTATACCATTTGTATTAATTGAAATAACTTTCATTATTACTGACTTATATGTTGATAAAAAATATGCAAATTGGCCGGAAAATGCTTTGAAGTTAGTTTTCCAGTTTTAAATAAGGTCCAACTACGGATTCTACGCTCATCATCCTGGAAAAATGAGTTGCGCATAAAAAAGATGCGTAACAGCTTGAAGTGCATGGTCTAAGCCGGGGATGACTGTCGTTAGAGCAATGCAGGAGCAATTGCCGAGAAATTAAAAACACCGGAGTAACCTTATTAGTAAAGAGCGTGCTGTTGATTGTATCAGGTGCATTTAGATGTTACTTATAGTTTCGTGATTCAACTGATTTTTCCAGGATGATTGGTTATCATACATCACAAATTAATTGACAGGTGAACTATGCTTAAATTTCAACAGCAATTTCTCGACTACTGCATTCAAAGAGGTGTTTTAAAATTTGGAGAATTCACTCTGAAATCGGGTCGTATAAGCCCATATTTCTTTAATGCAGGATTGCTAAATACCGGTCAGGACATGGATGCACTGGGAAATTTCTATGCACAGGCCATCACTCATGCTGATATTAATTTCGATGTACTTTTCGGCCCGGCCTATAAAGGAATACCGCTCGCAGCGATTACATCAAGCAGTCTGTATAGAGATTTTCAGATAAATAAACCCTACGCATTTGACCGCAAAGAAAAAAAAGATCATGGAGAAGGCGGTCAAATCGTAGGCGCTGAAATCAAAGGTGATATCTTAATTATCGATGATGTGATAACGGCAGGAACAGCAATACGCCAGTCCATGTCGTTGATAGAATCATTAGGCGCCAGGGTAACCGCTGTCGCCATAGCACTGGATAGGCAGGAAAAAGGTCTGGGAGAGTTATCCGCCATACAGGAACTTGGCCAACAGGGCATTCAGGTCGTTCCTATTATTAAACTGGTTGATATTATGAGTTATCTGGAGTCAAAAGGTGATTCAAAGCAGCTACAGGCGGTTAAGCAGTATCGGGATCTTTATGGCATAAATTAATGATAGACAGGCCTTATCCTGGAAAATTCTGATCCGGAACCTAAGAGATTGGTTTTGGTCACATACATATGCCAGGATCAAAATACATATTGCCGTCCACGATCTCTAGATCATTTTTTTTATACTTACTGCTTTTACCGGTTCTGACAATTGCCTGTGATAAAAAAACGGTAGAAAGCGGACAGTATCAATCTGCATTGCTGGAACTATATACTTCGGAAGGCTGTAGTAGTTGCCCTCCAGCCGAGAAATGGCTTAATTCACTTGTTATAGAAGCAAATCATGAACTGGATATGCTGGCATTAACATTTCATGTCGATTATTGGGATTACATTGGCTGGAAAGATATTTATGCAAAACCCGATTTCACTAGAAGACAACGTTATCTGGCATCAATCAATCAGCAAAATACGATTTATACGCCTGAATTTTTTGTCAATAAAGTCGAAGCCAGAGGAACAACAGGCGTTGTCGAAAAAATCCAGGCATCCAACAAAAAACCTTCAACTGTCAAGCTGCTTCTCCATTTACAACAGCAGGATAACAAAATCGAATTAAAACTGGATAGTCAGTTTAACCCCGAAAGTCAATTCTCCGTTCAATTTATTGTTTTTGAAAACAATATTACACAAAAGATTAAAAGAGGTGAAAACGCTGGTAGTAAAATGACCCATCAGCGTGTTGTACGCTATTTAAGTCGGGAACAGGATTTAAAACCGGAAATCTCCACGACAATATTGATAAAACCACAGTGGAAATCAGATAATCTGGGTATAGCGGCCATTATAAAAAATAGCAATGGCGAATACATACAATCAATATTCAGTACTCTATAAGTCATATAATAATCAGATTTGCATACGGGATTACAAATTTTTCTAAATAGATTATTATTTGGAGTCCGAAGCCTGTAAACTTGAAAAATTATTTTTTATTTTAATAAAATCAATGCTTAATCAGTTTAACTTAATGGTATATATACCATTCACTACTATTGTAAATATCTAAATCAACGAACCTGATATGAGAATAATCATCAATAAAGCAAAAACTCAATGCTTAGCAAATATGATGCTACTCTCTTACTGTTTTTTTGTCTGTCTAATAAATCCCTCAGTGGTTTCAGCAGGTACTTTATATAAATGGATTGATGAAAATGGAAAAATTCGCTATAGCGATACACTTCCAGCAAAACAAGCTAAAAAGAGCTTCCAGACAATCGCCCCTGATGGCACAGTTATATCCACCAAAGAAGAATCAAAATCCCCGGCAGAAACGAAACAGGAGCGGGCAGAGAAAAGACGTCAGGCAGAAAAAGAAAAAAGAATAGCTGAAAAAAAAGCTGAAGAAGAAGCCATAAGACAGCATCATGATAATGTACTTTTAATGACTTTCACCGATGAAAAAGAAATAATTCTGGCGCAGGATGAACGTTTATCTGTTATAGACTCTGTTATTTCTCTGCTAAAGAAAAATATTATAACCGAGCAGGGCAAACTTGACTCAGAGAAAAATAAAGCGCAGAAATCATATCTCGATAAAAATCTTCCTGTTCCTGGTGGATTGGCTCAGAAAATTGAATACTTCACCGAAAAAGTAACTACAAAAATACAACATTTAAAACTTAAACTAATAGAGCGTGAAAAAGTACAACAGCAGTATACGAAAGACCTTAACCGCTTCAGAGAATTAATTATTATAAAAAAACGTAGGGAAAAAGCTGAAGAAGAGGCCAGGAAAATGCGAAAAGAACAAAGCTATTATGAATAACCAGGCGCCTCTAAGATAGATTTCCATACAATTTTTCTAACCTTATCCAACAAAACCTAAAATTATAACAATCACTCAAGCTAATAAAAATTGCACCAAATATAGCATTCCCATTCCACCAAACACAGCGCCTAATGTAGACTTAAAAACAGCACCTATTAACAAAGCCATTGCAGCAGCCATTAAACGCGCAGGGTCGGGATTACCATCCGTTGCTGCGGGCCAAACAACCAGCGGTGCTACCAGCCCAGGTAAAACAGCAACTGGTACATAACGTAAATGTCGCAGCATCCAATCGGGTAACTCTTTATCGCCAATAATACCAATAAATGAATAACGAATCAGAAAAGTACCTATGCCTAGAGCGACTATAACTATCCAAATCAATTGATCATTCATGACTGTTCCCTTGTTGCTTTTTCAATATAAGCTCCCGTCACCATGGCTAAAAATGCAGCAATAATTAACCAGAGATTATAAGGTAAATCATTCAGTAATAATGAAACACAAACGGAAACCAGTGCCGCAGCTAAATGTGGAAAACTTCGAAGATTTGGCCCGACTAAAGCCAGGAAAGTAATGGGTATGGCAAAATCAAGGGCATATTCCTGAGGAATGGTAGATCCAGCCATAATACCAATATATGTTGAGGCATACCAAACTGGTGCAATTGGGGTCATTGAACCAAAAAAGTAAGCCACTTTTTGAGACAAGGTTAATTCGGGTTCACTTTCATATTTGAGAACCGAAACAGCATAGGATTGATCGACTAAAAAATAAGCCATCAGAATACGCTGCCATCTGGCTGCTTTGCCAATATGCGGTGCAATTGAAGCAGAGTACATCGCCATTCTAAGATTGACTGCTATTCCTGTCATAATGATGACTAATGCTGGCGCATTTTCTGCCAATAAATGAACCGCAGCAAACTGGGCTGCTCCAGCAATAACTAAAACAGTCATTGCCATTGTCTGAATAGTATCTAAGCCTACTTCTGTAGCAACCACACCAAAAAGCAATCCGAAAGGACCAACAACAATAATAAATGGGGTACCAGTTCGAAAACCTTGCCAATAAAGGCCTGATTTAAATATGTTCATGCATAAAGTTCTAAAAGAGTAATAATCATCATCCTGGAAAAATCAGTTGAGCGTGAAAAAGATGCGTAACAGATTGATTTTATCAGCTGCATTAAGCTGTTACGTAGACTTTCATGATTCAACTGATTTTTCTAGGATCATATATAAATAACAGTTTTAAAGCACTGTCAAAAATACTAATAAACTATATCAATATCTTTTACGGTTAAAGCGATAATCCAGACTATTTCACTTTTATTTTTTACACTTCCTGATAATAAAGTTTATGATCAGCAGCTTAAAAAAAATTATTCTGCTCAACATAGCTTCGAATCATCCTGTAATCTTTCTGGCTGCTTGTTATATAATTCTACCCCCAAGAAAAGTTTAACCTGGAAAAATCAGTTGAGCGTGAAAAAGATGCGTAACAGATTGATGTGCCTGGTCTAAGCCAGGGATGGCTGTCGTTAGAGCAATGCAGGAGCAATTGCCGGCAAATCAAAAACACCGTAGTCATCTGATTGGTGAAGACTGTGTTTTTGATTTTATCAGCTGCATTAAGGTGTTACGTAGACTTTCATGACTCAACTGATTATTCCAGGTTTAAGATTATGATTCGAATATTCTATTTATTAGTAACTTCCAGCCTGCTTTTCGGATGCGCAAGCCTGCCTCCACAAAGCAATATTTTGGGTGCTTATAAAATTGAAGACAGGACATGCAAAGGATCAACGGTTCAAATTCAAACCTGCCAGGAAATTACATTTATTGAATTTGTGAGAGGGAAATTTTATGGAGTTTCAGATAAAGAAGTAGCTTTTGTTATCTGGTCAGGTGATAAAAATGAAGCCTTGTTATACTCAGCCAGAAAATACAATGGCCAACTTTTAGTTAACAGCTTCCCTGCACTGCTGCCGATTTATGAGGATGAAAATTTTGAAGAATCTATAACACTATCTTCTGAAAAATCAGGAATATATAGATTTGGTAACAAAAACTCATCCAATATTTCTGAGCTAAAATTCAGCGGTCTGAAACTGGACGAAATTAATACATTCAAAAAAGCGTCTCAGGGTAGTGATTAAAAAGCTATAACCAATGGCCAGGGCCTCAGAAGCAAATCAGAGTATTTCTAATCAGCGTAAAATCATCTATAGGTCAGAGGTTTGTTAGAACCCGGAGATACTGATAAGGGGGGGTTACAGTAATTAGCTGATGCGCTATCCTTGCCACCGCTTACCAGGGTAAGCTTTTTTCTTATCACTCTCAAAATATTGGATGTAATTAAGTGTTGGATTTTTTTGTTATCGATAAAGTAGTCATAGACACAGTTGTGAATACGCTACTGTTTCAAGTTTCTAGCGCATGCATGCCTGTTCTTGGTCTTATATCTGGCTACTTCAGTCATCAATATGGCAGGAGTAACAGAAAAATCGGTCTGATCATCAATGGCGTTGTTATTTTATTTATTCTGGCATTGATTCTATTCGAAAACTTTTTCTATTTTTCACTGTATTTGTTTTTTTATCTGGGCGCATTAGTTGCTACTGGAATCTATCGCTATCTGTTAAAAAATTACCGTATCGGACCCCGGCTTTACAGACCTGTAGAGACGGAAATAAATCTGGATGCGTGCATATTAAAGTACCGTTACCCTCTGCCTAATAGCGAAAATAGATGGATCGCGTTCGACATTGATTTTGATATGGATAAATTTAAAGCGGTTGATGATGCTGGATATGATTACAAAGATTACCTGCGACGCTGCTGGGTGTACTACAGGTCTGATGGCGAAGTATCCGATGGTGTAGTTTTAAAAATCAGTGTGCAAAAAATGTCTGATTATAACGATTTGTTTAACGGAAAGTGCTTAACTGGAGCAGCTGCTCACTATTTTTTCTCCAACTATATAATGCCGGTATCCGCGGATGAATATGATGAGGATGAGAATGAAGAAACCCGGCTTAATCCAATAAGCTTTAGTAATTGGAAAGCGTGCCTGATAAATGGTCACTACTGCATTACATATGACGTAATAAATAAAAGCATCTTTGATAAAAAATATTTGCACATTGCAATATCGAAAAACTTAATGCTTACTCTGGAGTTCAAGATTTATCAGCCAAAGGGCGCAGAGACAATCGAAGCTCTAGTTAATAGCTTAGTTAATAGTTGGTCGCTGAACTATGATCAGACAAATCTAAACCCGCAATTAGCTGAGGAAATTGAAAGTTTTATTCCGCCAGAATTTGATCAATTTAATGAGAAAATCACCGAATGTGACTATCCACAGATGGAAATGATATGTGAAGAATACGACAGCTTAAGGAAAGACTATATTGATGCACAAATCAAAAAATGCCGTAGTATGTGCATTTAGACACAGATCATAAGGCCATTCTTGAGCCAAAGATCACACTTTTATTGATCAGAGATTTATTCTGAATTTAAAGTTTGAAAAACACTGAATGCAAAGCGCGGATCGAGTCTATATGCTGATTTGAAAAAGCTTTTAAAAGATATTCCTTTGTTTTTACTAATAACTCCGTTTTAAACACTTTGGCTACTGCTTACAGTAATTTTAACGCAATTATCATCATTTTTTCTAACAATACGGATATTTCCTGACAAAATGGTAAAAGTCTGTTGATAAGAAGAAAGAAAAGCTTTTTTCTATCTATACTTAATTGTGTAAATATTATCCTGGAACCCGCAGTTGGACGAGTTGATTGTGCGTTTGAGGTGGTGTAGATAAAGGCGTTACAACGAAGAGATACGCCGTCTCAAACCTGCAATTCAGTTCGTAGCGGGATGCACCGATTGGGTGATGATCCTGGAAAAATCAGTTCAGCGTGAAAAAGATGCGTAATGGTTTATGAAACAGTTGGTTAAGCTCTATTGCGAGCGGTCAACTGCGGAATCCAGGATTATTCTTCAAATATAGACTTAATAATTAGCATGGCTAAAATTTATAAATTTATACGTTTTCTATTCACAACTTTCATCCTGATTGCCTGCTCAAGTATAGTCTATGGGCAGGAAACGCTGCATATCCTGACATGGCCGGGTTATGCTGATGCAGATCTGGTTAAATCTTTTGAGAAGCGTTATCAGGTTAAAGTCGAAGTAACATTTATAGAAACCGATGATGTCATGTGGAATCGCCTGACGGCAGAAAAAAATGTAAATTTTGATGTATTTGCGGTTAATACGGCCCAGTTACAACGATATATCGATCGAGGCATTAGTATTCCAGTAAATACATCAAATATTCCTAATACAGCAAAACAACTTCCTCGTTTTCAAAATCTACAGGAAATTCCGGGGTTGACCCGAAATGGAAAAGAATACGCTATTCCCTATACCTATTCAGAGATGGGCTTAATCTATGACCTTAAAGAATTTTCTGAACCTCCCGATTCATTTTCATTGATGTGGGATAAACGCTATCAAAGAAGGGTTTTAATGTATGGCGGAAGTGAACATAATTTTTCATTAGCGGCACTTACCATGGGGCTGCAAAGTCCATTTAACATTCCAGATAGAGACTTTAAAAAACTTAGCCAACATTTAATTTCATTAAGGCGTAATGTTCTAACTTATTATGAAAAACCACAGGATGCGACTGATCTTTACATAAAAAATAATATCGTATTATTGTTTGCCAATTATGGTTCTCAACAGGTGACCCAGTTACGCAACGCAGGTGTCGATATTGGCTATGTAATTCCTAAGGAAGGTGCATTAGGATGGCTGGATTGCTGGTCGATAACACGTTATGCAAAAAATATAGCACTGGCTGAATTGTGGATCAATTACACACTGGAACCCTCTGTCAGCCAGGCACTAACACTACGCCAGGGTTTACCCAATACAATACAGGATTCACCTAATTTAAAGAAATCCGACAAAATTATCTGGTTACAACAGGTAGAAAACCCTGATTTGCGCAAATCACTATGGGACAAGATAATTTCCGGTGAAGTGCTGAGTGGATTTTAATAAGTGTTTCGATCATCTACAAAATCTGCAGAAATGTTTAAATTTGGCATAGGCATTAAACTCGGTATTTTACTGGCTATATTTGGAGTCTTAGCCAGTGGCTTAACCGGCTATTATACCTTTAATACGACACGCGATATCCTCTCTAAAAAAGCGACGCAAAACATGATTACATCGGCACAGGTGCTAGGCCGCCGATTCTCTACTATGGGGAAAACCGTAGAAGATGATGCATTGTTTTTCGCGCAGTCCTATCTGGTTTTACAGGCCGCAAATAACCTGCCGGATGGAGATTTATTCAGAAAAACACTGGCAGATCAGTTTGTCAGTCTACTCTCAGTACATGCAGAATATTTCCAGATTCGACTTATTAGTGCCAACGATTATGGTATCGAACTGGTAAGAGTAGATCGTGACGGCGAAAATATTTCAATTATTGGTAGACAAAATTTACAGGAAAAACAGCATTACCCTTATGTCTACGAAACATTGAAATTAACTCGCGGTAAAACCTATTTCTCCAAAATATTTATAAATCGTGAAAAAGGTGTTCATGCTGGTTATGATCAACCCACCTTACAGGTTGCAACACCAGTTATTGGGAAGGATGGAATTGCTCTAGCTGTTATCGTTATTAATGTCGATCTGAATAAAATGTTTCTGCAACTTAAGACGGATTTAGAGCAGCAATACCAGCTCTATCTTGCCAATCAATCGGGTGATTACCTTATGCATCCTGATAAATCGCTGACTTTTGGTTTTGATTTTGGTGTTAGTTATCTGGTTCAGGATGACTTTAAAGCAACCTCTGAAATTATTTCCGGACAGTCACAAACTGTGGCCGTACAAGGTTTTGATAATAGCAATAACAGTCAGATGATTGGCGGTTTTACTCAGGTACTTTTTGGCAATCAGGAATATAACCGGTTTGTGATTTTTGGTTTAACGGCTCCACTGGATTTTGTACTGGCAGAAACCAGTATTCTGTATAAAAATGGAAGCCTTATTGTAGGAGCTTTTAGCTTACTGGCAATTATTTTATCAGGGTTAATTACCAGAGTTATTATCCAGCCTATCAAGCAACTGGTGCAATCAGTTAAACTATTCACCGCTAATCAACAACCAGCTCCGCTCAATATAAGCAGCAAGGATGAGATAGGACTCCTGGCTGGTAGTATTGGCAAGATGCAGACCGATATTCATGATCAAATCAGAGATCTCAATGATAAGAATAATATATTGAATCAGGAGATTTATGAACGAAAAAAGATAGAGCGCTATGAAAAATTTCGCAGTCATGTGCTAGAGGTACTGGCTAATCAGGAACCATTAGAAGTAATTCTTAAAGCTGTTGTAGAAGGCGTAGAGAAAATAAATAATAAAACCCTTTGTAGCATTTTATTGCTTGATGAAGAAGGCAAACATCTTGGCCAGGGAATCGCCCCCAGCCTGCCTGATTTTTATAACGAACGTGTTAATGGCCTTGAAATTGGTATGGCAGCAGGTTCCTGCGGCACGGCTGCATTCATAAAAAAACGGGTCATAGTTGAAGATATTCAATCGCACCCTTATTGGGCAAAATACAAAGAACTGGCATCAAGTGCCGGCTTAAGATCGTGCTGGTCTCAGCCAATATTTTCATCATCAGATGAGGTGATAGGTACTTTTGCAATTTATAGTTCTGAAATTAATACACCGTCAGATTCAGATATTGAGATTATTGAGCAATCAGCACGTCTGGTCAGTATTGCCATTGAACATAAGGGAACTGAAGACGAGATTAATAAACTTGCTTTTTATGATTCACTTACTCAACTACCAAACAGAAGATTATTGTTAGATCGATTAGAACAAGCTGTTGCTTCGCTTGCTCATAGTGGCAAGGGCGCCTCATTACTGTTTATCGACATGGATAAGTTTAAAGTTCTGAACGATTCATTCGGTCATGATATGGGGGATCAATTATTGCAACAGGTTGCTCAACGCCTGAAGAGCTGCGTTCGTGAAAGCGATACTGTTTCCAGGCTCAGCGGAGATGAGTTTGTGGTTGTATTACTCAATCTTGACGATGAGGCAATAGTGACGGCAGCCCAGACTGAACAGGTCGGGAAGAAAATTTTATCCAGTTTAAGTCAGCCTTATGAGCTGAGTTTGTGTCGCTATATTATCTACCCGAGTATTGGAGCAGTTTTATTCGATGGTACAGTTAAAGATACTAATGAGCTATTGAAAAAAGCAGATATGGCCATGTATCTTGCCAAAAAAGCCGGTGGTAAGGAACTGTATTTTTTTGATCATAAGATGCAACAAACCTTAATGAATCGATCCCGTATGGAAGCGGAACTACAAAATGCCATGAATAATAAGGAACAGTTTCAGCTTTATTACCAGCCTCAGGTAGATCTGAATGGACAGGTAATCGGTGCTGAAGCATTAATCCGCTGGATATCTCCTGAGCGAGGCATGATCTCTCCTCTCGAGTTTATTTCCATAGCGGAAGATTCCGGTTTAATTATTCCAATAGGTCGCTGGGTTTTAGAAACGGCCTGCAAACAACTGGCCGAATGGTCTTCACGACCTCAAACAGAACATTTAACGCTATCTGTTAATCTCAGTGCCATACAGTTAAGAGCATCTGAATTTATTAATGAGATATTAGCTATTGTGGATGAAAGCGGTATTAATCCTGTGAAACTTAAACTGGAGATAACTGAAAGTATACTGCTGGAAAACATGGATGATATTATTAAAAAAATGGACAGGCTTAAAAACAAGGGGATGAATTTTTCTATAGATGATTTTGGTACCGGATATTCATCGCTGCAATACCTTAAATGCCTGCCACTGGATCAACTCAAAATTGATCAATCTTTTGTACGAGATCTTGCAAACAATAACAATGATCGAACGATTGTCAGAACAATCATTGCTATGGCTAATAGCATGAATCTGGATGTAATCGCTGAAGGTGTAGAAACTGAAGAGCAATTTAAATTACTTATAAATAAAGGTTGCAAACTGTTTCAGGGATTTATGTTTGGTAAACCTGTTCCCATTGAGGAATTTAACCGGTCTCTTAACAACAATTATTAAAGTGGCAAATTCAGTTCATTTAAAATAGTAGACAATACCGGAGTTACCCTTGAACCTAGATTCCGCAGTTGACCGCTCGCAATAGAGATTAACCCACTGTTTCATAAACGATTACGGTTGATGTGTATAATCACCCAATCGGTGCATCCCGCTACGAACTGAATTGCACGTTTG
>JBNKKI010000067.1:0-29771 GCA_050291745.1 Gammaproteobacteria bacterium
TCGTCCGTATAAGCCACTTCAGAAAATTCTTTATGGGTATCCAGACCAATGAAAATTAGTGTATCTTTACTCATGCTAGCCTCCGGTTATATGTGTAGAGCATATATTATGGCTCTGGCTTTGCTAACCCGCGATACTCTAGAGGCTAGCACCTCAGGGAATCATTTTGTCTAAGTGAAAATGAGCATGGAACAAAATCAAGCATCAATTCCAACAGATAGAATGAAAGCGCTCTACCACCATTTCACTGAAAAATGGGGAGAACCTGAGCACCTTATTTGGTTCGATCCAAATCTAGCAGGCAGAAAATGCGCACTTGAAAAAATACATATTGGTGTTTGGCCATCGGATGAGGAATGTGATGTAAATTCATTTGTAAGTTTCGGCATGTCTGAGGTTGAAATGGGTGGCTCTGAATTAGGTAATAGAGCCGAGTTACAATTTGCTATTCGGGGCAATTTAACAAATGAAGAAATTCATGAGGTTGCAAAGTTTCTAGCCAATGTTGCGGAATACCCATTTGCAAATGATCTTACATTAGATTGGTGGCACAGTCTTGGAGACTCAGGCAAAGTGCCTTGTTTTCCCGAAGTAAGTAAAATTCTATTCCGTCCGTCTTTTTCCGATTCAACGTGTTCAGATGCAACTTATCGAAATGAGACAATAAAGTTCTTGTTTATAGTGCCTTTAACGGAAGAAGAAAGTCACATGATTACGGTGCATGGCCCGGACGCATATGAAAATTACATGGAGCAAAATGGGTTTGACCCTCTCGGCCATAAGTAAATCACTTAGCAAGGGCGTGCACAGGATTCCGGTGCTGTCGCGCCTCCACCTGTGACGCCAGCGTTATAACTAAAAAGAATATGAACCAGATCCTTAATGAATTGAATTCACTAATACAATCTGAGGAGAGGTTTACGGTCAAACATGTCTATTCATCTGAGGAAATAGAGTCCTTTGAAAATAGATATGACTTGACGTTACCTAGAGAATATAAAGAATTTCTAATGGAAATTGGGTCATTCAAGTATGAATATGGCGATTTTGGCTCTTCATTTAACTTTTTAAACCTAGAAGATATTGAATCATGGTCACATGAAGTGTTCCCGAAATCAGAAAATAAATTCCCGGAAATATTGCTTATTGCAAATTCCACTAGTGGTGAAGAATTAGGATTTATCAAAGGCAAGAATAAATTGTATGTGTTCAATCCAGAATGTCCTTCCAATCTCTGGCTTGAAGATCAAATGGAAGAATATGAGTTTCAAGAGTGGTTAGGCTTATTATACGAATCTAAAATGGAAACAATATGGTAACTCTCAAATTAGCTAACAAGTCAATAAACTACGCGCGCAAAAACATGCGCGCCGGACCCTCCTTACGTCGGGCCGGTTATTGAAACGTTAGCATTCAAAAGCCATGAAGAAATTATTGATTATTGGGAATTCTGGTACGGGAAAAACATGGCTTTCTGAAAAAATAGCTGGAACAATTGGTGTTCAGACAACAAATCTTGACGAGATTTTTTGGCATGATTCAGGCTTTTCAGAAATACGCAATATAAGCTCTCAAAAAGAACTGGTATCTAAAGTTCTAGTGCAGCCTGAATGGATAGTTGAAGGGGTGTTTGGTGACCTGGCCGAAATGTTTATTCCTGCGGCAGAATGCCTTATTTTTTTAGACCTGCAATGGGAGAATTGTGAAGTTAACTTGCTCAATCGTACAAAAGGTAATACAGAGCAGGCAATGAATACTGACATTAATATGTTGTTGAAGTGGGCATCTGAATATAAAAATAGAGAAACATCTGTTTCGTATAGCTACCATAATCGGCTTTTTAACAATTTTAAAGGTACCAAATATAAACTTTCTTCAACGCAAGAAATTGAAAGTTTTAAAATAAATAAAAAATGCTAACAATACGCTCCACAGGACAAATATTGCTGCGCTCGTTTTTGTGTATGTCGCGTAGCTCCATTTTATACAAAAACGCTCTCCGCAATATTTACAGGTGAGCTTAGCATTGACCGCCTAAGATGTGCAATTCGTGACTCAACTAGAGAAAAAAATAAAGAATTAATTTTTGGGCGTGCCTTTTCCAATACATTGTGGCTTACATGCTGCGATGCTAATGGATGATTGGGTCGAAGATGAGATGGTATTGCAATAAATTACGTGAACCAGGGATATTTTGGCCAATTAGTGGGAAATATCCGCAGATCATCTAATCAAATGTATGTTGGTTCTGAGCTATCTCGATGCAGCCGGAATAGAATTTTATTTGCCTGCATATATGAAGGCTATTTTAGATACATTCTTCTTGATAACCTTGCAGTATCAACTAGTATTAAATCTATACATATTAGTTCAAACTCTGTGGGTAAGTATCATGCATAAAATTTATAAGCAGTATTTGTCCCTTGCTTTCATCTTAACGTTAATTTCAGGGCTTGCATATGGTGCATCAATGCAAAAAGCGACAGGGATTGAAGCTGAATCCACGATGACCCTGGATCAAATGCGCCAAATCGTTTTATCAGCTAGCGCGGCCACCCAACCCTGGAGTGGACCAGAAAGCGGTCCCAGGGCTGCTCCAGGTAGAAAAATAGCCATTATTGCTGAAGATTTAAGAAATGGTGGAATTCTTGGCGTTGCACATGGTGTTCAGGAAGCGGCTCAGACTTTGGGATGGAGAGTCAGGGTGTTTGATTCGGGTGGAACATTGAATGGGCGACAAAAAGCGGCAGCGGATGCGCTTAAATACAATCCTGATGGGGTCATTCTTAATGGCGCTGATGCACAGGTGATGTCCAGTTTTCTGCAACCTTTTGCTGAACAAGGTATACCGATAGTTGGTTGGCATGTTGGATCAGTGGCTGGTCCGATGGATGGTATTGTCGCAATGAATGTATCCACTGATCCGCTTGAAGTTGCCAAAATTACAGCCATGGCGGCAATTGTTGATGCAGATGGTAAGGCTGGTGTTGTCATCTTCACCGACTCTAACTATGAAATAGCTATGGCAAAAGCAAATACTATGGCTAATGTTGTCCGCTCCTGTGGGGAATGTAGTTTACTGGAAGTTCTCGATGTCGCGATTTCTGAGAGCGCCACGAAAATGCCACCTCTTACTCACGAGTTAATCGCTCGTTATGGTGAGCGTTGGACACATGGCCTGGCGATTAACGATATTTATTTTGACTATGCCGTACCTGAATTCATAATGGCAGATTCTACTGTTCAAAATGTACATCTGTTATCGGCTGGTGATGGTAGTAGTGCAGCTTTCCTTCGTATCCAGTCTGGTACCTTTCAAACTAGCACGGTGGCTGAACCTTTGAATCTTCACGGCTGGCAATTAGTGGATGAATTGAATCGGCTAATAGAGAGTAAACCTGTGAGTGGTTATATCATTCCACCGCATCTTATAACGGCAAAAAATATGACTGAACAAGGTGGTGTAAATTTTAATTATGACCCTGACAATGGGTACCGGGATATTTATCGCCGTATTTGGGGGCGTTAAGGAATTCTCATATGCCAGTCCAGAATTCACGTTCTACTAGCCCGATAAAAACCTTAAAAGGGAAGTTTTTTATTGCTTCTTTTGTGATGGCGCTGTTAATTATCTCAACTGGTACTGTTGCTATCTTTGTCTTAAGGTTCTCTGCAGAAGATAATAGTCTTCTGGCTGATGTACATTTAAAAACCATGCAGGATGGGCAAAAGCTGTTAGAGCAGTGCATTTTGATTGAGCATCAAATCCATTTATTACTTAAAGGAGATAGAAACGAAGTAAATCAGAGTTATAGCAAAATACTTGGATTATTGGACACGGTCGATAGACTGGTGGTGAATCTAGGACATTCGACTAGCGGGGCAGCTATTCTGGATCTACACCAGATCAATCAATTATTTCGTAATACTGTGCATATAACTGCCGGATTACGTAGTCAATTGCTGCATTCAGATTTACCCCAATCCGATATAGATAAAAAGCAGCTGGTATTAAATCAATATCGATCAAAGCTGGAGAAACAGATTGAGACGATGATAATTACTTCTGATGAACTGTCCAGTCGTATAAACTTTGATTATCTTCAAAAGATAAATCAATTAGTTTCCGAAACAGAGAAGAGACAAAATCTTGTTTTATATTTTATGCTTGCCAGCCTGATTTTGATGGTATTTATCAGTCAATATTTTCATCGAAATACAATTGCCAGATTACATAAAATCAGTTTTTATTTGCGAAATCAAACAATAGAGTCTACAGCTATTTCTATTCCTGTTCATGGTGATGATGAAATTGCTGAGATGGCAAGGGCTTTGGAAAAATTACTGGAAGATCACAATCGTTTACAGCAAATACAGGGTCTAAAAAGAAATGAAGAGTAAAACCCTGTTACATTATTGATAAACTCGGGGGGGATTATAATCAAGACTGTCTTTTTTTGAAGTGAAAAATGAATATGTAAGATACGGTATATATTGTCGATATAAGCTTCGGTTTCTAATCAGAAGTGATATGTCGACTGTAAATTTTTTTATATTAAAGATATGCTCTTGATTAAAGAGAATAATAATGAGCCTAATAACACGGATATTAATTAGCCTATATTGTTTGTCACTTTTTAGTGGTTGTACATCCAAAAACGATCAACCTACAACAGGTAAGGAATTGTATGGCTATTATTGTGCACCCTGTCATACAGAAAGCGGGGCTGGTCAGTTTTTAAGAGGTATTCCGCCTTTAATCCAGAACAAAATGCTCAATCCAAAACCGCTTAGCCCTACACAGATCAGGCACAAAATTAAGGGTGGCCCCAGCCCTGATAGAAAGATGCCTTCCTTTACTAATATTAGTGATGATCAGGCAAAACTGATAGCGAAATATATTCATTCGTTATCGAAGTAATATTTGCAGCTTTATTAGTGTATAAAACTACTATTAGGCAGTTATTGGATAGCTACCATGATGTTGATTATCTCCACCCATTAACCTGGAAAAATCAGTTGAGCGTGAAAAAAATGCGTAACAGATTGATGAGCCTGGTCTTAGCCAGGGATGGCTGTAGGTAGAGCAATGCAGGCGCAATTGCCGGGAAATCAAAAACACCGTAGTCAGCTGATTGGTGAAGACTGTGTTTTTGATTTGATCAGCTGTTTTAAGGTGTTACCTGGACTTTCATGATTCAACTGGATTTTCCAGGATTAAATACAGGTAATAGCTATTTCCGCTTACCATGCCACCTTTATTGAATTTAGTCTGGAATCCGCAGTTGGAAAATTTAGTTCGTAGCGGGATGCACCGATTGTGTGTTTATACGCATCAACTGAAATGGTTTTATGAAACAGAGAGTTAACCTCTATTGCGAGCGGTCAACAGCGGAATCCAGGTTAATAACAGTTTCTTCATTGTTTTCATCAGTTGTCGTATTGGAAGAGTTTTCACCGCAAGTAGATAACAGACATATACTGAGTCCGACATAAAATAAATTTCTATTTACTATCATCTGAGCGTGTCGATATTGAGTAGGTAAAAATTAATCCAGAGGTTTTAGGGGAAGTGTAGCTACTTATAAAAAAATATTGCTGACAAAAATCACCTGAGGATATAACAATTATGGTGTTGAGCTTTTTTGTTATGAAATTTCAGATTGAATTAAGTTTCGTAGTGTATGCTTCTCCTCAGTTTAACTTATCGTGAATCAGAGAAAACATATGAATTTAAAAAAATTAACTTTTTCAACCGTATCAGGATTAATTTTAATATCCATTTCAGGTATGACATATGCCGATGGATTTTTTGGAGGGATCTTCGGTGGGAAGAGTTCTCGAGGTGTTGCTCCGGTGGAGAACCAGGCATATATTGATGAATGCGGTAGTTGTCATTTTCCCTATCAACCTGGATTATTACCTGCTCGATCATGGAAGAAAATAATGTCCAGTCTTGATGACCACTTTGGGGAAAATGCAGAATTAGATACTGAACTATTAAATGAGCTTAGCCAATATGCAATGGCTAACGCAGCTGATCATTCTAATTATAAAAGATCGGTAAAAATCATGAGGTCATTAAACGACAGTGATACTCCATTACGAATTACTAAAACACCTTATATAATCAATAAGCATGATGAATTATCAGCAAGTGATATCACAGGAAACCCTAAGGTTAACTCACTGAGTAACTGCAAAGCCTGTCACGCCAAACCCGAAACAGGTTCATTCAGCGAAGATGATGTGCGCATTCCTTAAGTGTTAAATAGAAATGTTCTGATTTGTTTCAAAGTAATGGTGAGTAGCTCTGGTGCCGTGATCTTAGGGATGAATCTGAATATTTCTAGCCAGTATAATGATAATGATGAATTGATCAGAGCTTTCTGAGTATTAAGCCGAAGCTATAAGCTTGTATGAGCATGGGGAAGAAACTTTAAATTGATTTGAAATATTTAGAGAAAACAGGCAAAGTGAATAAATTAGTTGTTGGGAAGGTTTGTAAAAATACGGCTTTTTCTACAACCAGTTAAACTAAAAAAGGAAATTTTAAGATGAATGAATATCCATCCTTATTCAGTCGTTATTTTGCCAGTTTTATAGATATGCTTTTAGCTTTTTCTATTGCAGTTATGATAGGGAAATATATGTTACCCCAGGATCTAGAAGATAACAGCAAAATCATATTATTTATCATTCCATTTCTGCTTTATGAACCGTTTTTTACATCTTATCTGGTAACTTTAGGCCAGCTGATATTTAAATTTAGAGTAAGACAATTATCAAATGATAAAAAGCTACCATTGTGGAGATCATATATTCGTTATATTTTAAAAATTTATTTAGGAATAATATCAATTTTAACAATACCGGCTAGAGACGATAGGCGAGCAATTCACGATCTTGTATCAAGTTCAATAGCGAAAAAAATATGATACCACTTTCATGTACTTGAAGAAGGGAATGAAGAATTAGTTAACGATGGCATGTATGGAAAAGCATTGTGTCTGTATTTACAAAAAAAGCTTCCAGATTCAGGTATAGAAGTTGTATGCGATGATTATAAAATGGGCCTATGTATTTATTCACAGCCGGATTCCAGGTTCAAATATTCTTTCATTTATGTATCTCGAATACCTAAGTTTAAGTATTTTTTAAAGCTATCCTGTTTAGATACAGTGAATTCAATTTATAAACTTGATAACTTAAAGTGATTGCTGGATTCATCTATCTCACAGTAAATGCAACATCACCGGTCATTTGAATATAATCTTTATTATTAGGGTAGTCTATTTGGTCGTGTTTTTGCGAATACAAATTAACCCAATACTTAGTCCCCGTTTGTAGAGGTTCAGAAGCCGATCCATCTATATCATAAACGATACTTGTTCCCTGAATATTTGGCATTTCCCAGATACTTCTACCACCGCTTTTCATTACACGAATAAAATACTTATCTGCTCTGCTATCGCTGTTCCATTTAAATGTGCCATCATTTAAATCAAATGAACCATTATTGACTGGATAAGTAATTGAAAAAGGTTTGTTTTCATATTTTGCAAGTTTAAACTCCAACCCTGAAGGGGTTTCTCCCCAAACTCTGGTTGATCCTAAATTACTGTAACCCTGATAATTTGCAGTTTTCACTGTGATTGTATAAGGGGTATTCTGGTAGTTACCAGAAGCTTCTGTAAAGGTAACAAGGTTAAAATATCCGCTACTATCTGTTAGTGCTGTTGAAGAGTCTAAGCTTGTACTTATTTGTGCAAGGGTAACTGGGTCGTCGTTATTGTTGTATACATGTCCAGTTAAAGTTATTGGGTTCGGTTGAATATCAGGTTCCTTTTTATTTTTTATATAGTCAACAAGTATCATTTCAGGCTCAATGCTTGTAGTAGCACCACAGGCTGGTCCGGTTCTTCTGCTGCTACGAACTTCAACATGTACGTGCTCATACATATTTGGGTTACTACTTAATCCGGTGTTTCCCTGAATACCTAATTCGTCACCAACAGAAACTATATCATCCTTTTGTACAGATATTGATTTAGCATGTAAATATATTACTGTTCGATCATTGTTTTCATCGTAAACAGCAATAAGTCCATAATTATTACCACTGTCTGTACTTCCGGTATTAATAACAATCCCTTCCGATAATGAATAAAAATATCTATTAGCGGTTTTAGTATTGCCAGCAACATCTTTAGTCTGTATATCCAGTCCAGAATGTCCGCCATCATAACCAAGGCAGGAACCATCTCTAGATGAATCAGCTGTTTGCCAGGGGTTGTAATTATAATTCGCACCTAAAGTAGAATTATCAATATCTGAAATAGGGATGTTAAATAAATGTGAAGCGATAATAGCTCGATTTGAACTTGTTAAATGCTCAGTAACTATTGATTGCGTAACCAGACCACGTTGTCCAGCGGATGTTTCATTTGTAAGATTTTGTACGATAGAGTTAACATTTTCGTTACTATAAAAATTATCTACATTTGTATTAAATTGAATTGATAGCTGATCAGCTGCTGTGTTTACATTATCAACAACCTGAATTCCGTTATCAGGAAAAGCATCATTATCGATACTGATTAGAAAACTGGCAATATTAGTACTACCTGATTCGGATAGGTCGCCCGGAGTTATCAGGCTTTTCGCTTTAGTTGAACCCAAAATGATATTTCCAACAGAAAATTCGACATTCTCTCCAGGTTGATAAAGAAATGATCCACTAGAATTAGTGACACCGCTTACACTCCCTGTATCGTAATTGATACCTTCCACAACGGCGTCCACAAAAAAGCCTTCAGAGTATGTAACACCATCTGTATAGTCTTTAATTGCCCCGCTATTTGAAATAGATTCCCGATTATTATCGGAGGATGAATTGTTATCGCTTTCACTGCAAGACAGGAGAGTAAGAGATATTACGAGCGCAGATATTACGCCAAAATGCTTCATATTTCTTTCCAGTTATTTTAATAGTTTTACAGACAGGGTATGTACTCTGGTACTAACCGAAGCGAAAACTATGGGCATCGATAGTACAACAATGGACAGTACTTCTTCTTTTTTATACTGTCAAATACCAGTTCTGGCAAATATGAAGTGAGTCTCAAACAGATAAATTAAACCCGATTGAAATCAGGTTTAATTTTTTAAAAAAGTCCATATTTACTTTAGTTCTATCGGAAAATTCCTGTGGTAAAAAAGTGTCTTCAACTTTGATTTCTAGTAGGGATACTTTTTGTTAAATGGAATGACAGTGATCTGGATAAACCAGATCAGACCTTGTTAAGCTATTGATGAACTTGCTGGATATAAAATTAGGAACAAATCGAATGCAACGAGAAACATAGTGCTAATAGGAATTATCTTCAATAGTAACCAGTGCTTTCCCTGGAATAGGCATAACGCGCACCATGCAGGTAATTTGAAATTTGACAGTAAAAAAGTTACTGTCAGTTTTATTTATGGATGACCTGCAAGTTGTTTTATTCCAGACACATGGTCTTGATATAATTATAAATAAAGAGAATGTTTTAACTGCTACTTATAGTTTGATCTCTGGTCCTGAAATAAATAGGTGAGAGGTTAGACTAGAATTTATCGGTTATCAGGATCTGTTTTTCAATTTGAATCTCGTTACTAAAGTCGTGATAATGCTGGTCATTTATCCAGTATTCGCTCAACTCACAACCGTAATGCTTAGAGAACATAGAGGGATCGGGAAATATAGCCATCTTCATGCCGTGTATGTGATAAATCGAACCATCATTCAACACAAAGTTATAACTATTGCTTGTGTCGTATTCCAATGGTAGTTCTATTCTGTAGTAACCTTGCCCATAACAGTAACTTGTATCGCTCAATGAGTATGTTTTACTATCAAGAATTTGGTTCTCAGCATTGCTTACTTCCATTGTGATTGATTTGAGCTCATCATAATTAAATCCGTTGAATGAGACTGAACGTTGAAAGAATTCTGTAGAATTTTCGCATTTTTCTTGAAATGATAGCCTCTCAGCCTCAGTCCAACTGCATCCATTAATCAGTAGCGCTAGTATAACAATCGGTAGTTTTTTCCTTTCCATTGGAGTGATCCAGATCCTGTTGTAAGCAATATTATGAAGCGATGGTACATTTTTGACGGACTTCTGTAAATAATGAACTTCCTGGGGTATAAAATTCTTCATGTAAATTCTAAATAACAGGATATGGCGATCCATAACCCAGAAGCGTAGGTTGTAAAAGGACGTACAAAACATTTCCAATGTGTTGGCTTTTCATCAAGTCTGGTTGGGTAGTTGCTTATTGTGTCGGATGGCGCTTTGCTTATCCGACCAAAAAGTATTTATTTATGAGTTATGATTTTAAAATGCACGGGGAGCCTGTGCTTTGGAATCTCAGAAGTGCAGTCTTAATGTAAGCGTTAAGACTCGTGAATGGGTTCGCTTTATTACCGGGAATCTAGGTTCAACCTGGAATCCAGGTTCAATGTATGGCGCGCTCGGCGGGAGTCGAACCCACGACCTTTGGCTTCGGAGGCCAACACTCTATCCAACTGAGCTACGAGCGCGTGAAGGGTATTGCATTCTAAAATAATGTGCTAAGTACGTCCATGTAGCAATGTCTCCGGCCCGCCTTCCATGGCGGGCGTTCAGCTTGCTGCGATATGACATTAGGTCATATCGGTCAAGCCTCACCCAACTAAGCTACGAGCGTTTTTTAGCGACGCGTAGTTTAACAGCTTTCATCTAAAATGGCTTCTGGAAGTTTCAGGTAATTTCGGTGTTATTTGATTCTGTTTTTTCACCAATGTGGCTATCCATGCAAGCCGGATAGCCACAATTGAAAATCGACTCAGTCTCAGGCTTCCTGATTGGCTGTTTCTGCTTCAGGTTCAGCAGGTTTGCGATGAGGCAGGATTAAGCTTAATAGTATGGCTGTTAAGCCGCCGGATGTGATACCTGATGCGAATACATTTTTGATTTCCGCTGGTGCAATGTTTTTCAGAATATCGGGTACCATGGTTACTCCAAGTCCAATACCAAGTGATACTGCTACGATTAATATTTCTCGTGAACCCAGGTGCTGGGTCGCCAGGATTCGAATACCGGCAACAGCGACTGTACCGAACATTAGTATGGTGGCTCCTCCCAGTACCGGTTCGGGCATGATGCGAAAAACACCGGCTAACATGGGCGAAAGTCCCAGTAATACAAAAATTCCCGCAATAAAAAATGCCACATAGCGGCTTGCGACTCCAGTTAACTGGATAACACCATTGTTCTGACTAAAAGTGGTATTAGGGAAAGAGCAGAAAATCCCCGCTAATGCTGAGTTGATCCCGTCGGCAAGAACACCTCCCTTGATTCGCTTCATGTATTTATCACCTGCAACCGGTTCATGCGAAATCATCGAGGTTGCTGTCAGGTCACCAATTGATTCAACAGCTGTGATTAGGTAAATAATGGCTATCGGGATAAATGCAGCAAAACTAAAATCCAGCCCATATTTAAAAGGTACAGGTATGCTCAGCCAGCTGAGAGAATCCAGTTTTGAAAAGTTTACCAGCCCCAACGCGACTGAAACAGCATAACCTACAGCCAGTCCAATGACGATTGAACTCATACGTAAGAGTGGGTTTTTGCTCATATTCAGGAAAAGTATGATGATAAGCACTAATCCTGCAAGACTTAAATTTTGTAAACTGGCAAAAGCATCCGGTATGTTGGTCATTACATAAAATCCACCGCCAATAGAAATTAAACCAACTTTGACCAGGGTTAAGCCTATCAGGGTGACCACGACTCCGGTAACAACCGGCGTTATTACGCGTTTAGCCAGATGCAGAAATCGACTCAAAAACATTTCTATAAAAGAGCCGGCAATAATGACGCCGAACAGCGTGGCCAGGGCGGCTTCAGCCCCGGCATCAGCTTTGATTGTCATAGCTGCGCCAATAATCGGCCCGAGAAAAGCAAAGCTGGTACCCTGAATACTCAATAGGCCGGAACCCACCGGGCCTATTTTTTTGGCCTGAATAAAAGTGGCTAAACCAGACACAAATAAAGCCATACTGATAATAAAAGCAGAGTCAGAAATACTTAAGCCAAGTGTCGAGGTGATAATCAACGGTGGTGTCATAATACCAACAAGACTGGCCAGTACATGTTGTAAGGCAGCGAAAAATGATTCAACCGGTGGTGGCCGATCATTCAGGTGATAAATTAATTCTGAGGATTGCGGATTATTTTCACTCATAATGCATTTCCGGTAAATTAGGTGCATTTGATATATCAAATATTTTGTTTTCTGTATAATTTTTCTATGAAAACTGGAATTCAGAATGATTTATGAATTATTTTAGTGCTTTAAATAGGCTTTTACTCTTTTTGGTGCATGCACTGATTAATCCTTTTGCAGGAATTTTAATTCTTTAAATAATTTCTGAATAACCCGGTTAGTGATAAAAGAAATATTATAAGGATGTTCGCTGATAAGTTTCGGAAAGTTATTTGAAATTGCGATGCTTTCGATTTGTTGAGCAATTTTTCCCCATAAAATTAAGGTTGGCAGTTTACTGCTGCACTGATTAATTTCCAGTAATAACTGTTCAATAAATGTCGTCCAGTAGCGTGCTTCGATGGCGGGTTTTCGCTTCTCAGACAGAACAGGCGTTGCATTTAATAATAAAAATCCCTTCTGCTCCAGAGCTGAAAATAATTGCGCTATGCTGCTAATTAAATGTTGCTTATCTACCCTGGCAATCATTTCCTGAGGTATTTTTCCATCGCTGGCAGGTTGTATTAATCCATCAGCCAGTAGAGCGGCTTTCATAATATTTCTGAGCGAGGTTGCTTTATTTACAGCTTTGCTCAATCCTTTTTCCGACCATAGATCTGTTACATCGGCATCGTAAAATGCTATGCCATTGGCAGAAGCTGCTCTGGGATAGGGTGATTCTCCAAATAAAATATACTGACAGTTTGTTAAATCCCGTTGGAAAGCTGCAAATATTTTTTGCGGGCCGGGAAGCCAGTCTTTATCCTTTATCAATGTACCAAGATAATCAGCATCGACAGTTTGCAGGGCTTTAGTTAACAGGGGTTTCCATTCTTCATGGACTGCTGAAAGATCCAGCAGTTGTTGTATCGTTGTTTGAGTGGGCATTTAATCTGTTATCAATTGATTGAGGCGAAATTTCGCTATTTTAGCAATTTCCCGAATACAATTTTTGAATTCATCTTCAGTGGGGTTTTGTAAACGCATTTGTATGGCATCTAAAATGTCATAGCGGGTTAATTGCTTTACTGCTATGACAAAAGGAAAGCCATGCCTGTTTCGATATTGTTGATTGAGTAAACGAAGTTTTTGCAGTTCTTCACTGCTACAGTTGTTAAGCCCTGCACCGGCCTGTTCATTCTTTGATTCATCTGTTAATGCATTTTGTTCAGCTGCCTTACCCGCCAGTTCAGGATGATTGCAAATAAGTGCGAGTTGTTGCTGATGACTTGCTGTGCTGACAATCTGGATCATTTTTTCCAGTAGCGTTGATACAGAATCAAAAGGTTTTTCTGTATACACTTTTTCAGCCACCCAGGGTGAGTGTTCAAAAATGCCGCCTAAAATCTGAATAAATTCAGTTTTAGACAGGCTGTTTAATTGATCTATAGAAACGGTCGTCATGAAATCAGGATTTTGAGATATAAGGGTGTTGCTGCATCCAGTGTCGGGCAATATCTTCCCGTCGACATATCCACACATTGTCATGGGATTGAATATAATCCAGAAAACGTCGCAGAGCTGCAAAACGTCCCGGTCTGCCCGCCAGTCGACAATGTAAACCGATGGATAACATTTTAGGGGATTCTTCACCTTCGCTATAAAGTACATCAAAGCTATCACGCAGATAATGATAAAAATGATCTGCCGTGTTAAATCCCTGGGCAGTCGCAAAGCGCATATCATTACTGTCCAGCGTGTAAGGGACAACTAAATGAGGTTTAATCGTTTCATCGGGTAAAGTGACCTGAGTCCAGAAAGGCAGGTCGTCACCATAGTAATCGGAGTCATATAAAAAATCACCATGTTCAACAACCAGCGGTCGGGTATTCGGGCTATCTCTGCCTGTATACCAGCCTGCCGGTTGTTTGCCGGTTAAATCTTTAAGAATTTCAACAGCCTGTTGCATATGTGCGCGTTCGGTGTAGATATCAATATTCTGATAATGTAACCAGCGCAATCCATGGCAGGCTATTTCATGATTTGAATTTATAAAATACTGTGTTAATTCAGGATTGCGTTGTAAAGCCATGGCAACGGCAAAGACTGTTAGCGGAAGTTTACGTTGATCAAATTCACGTAAAATTCGCCAGACTCCTGCTCTGGAACCATATTCGTAGATGGATTCCATGCTCATATGGCGATCAGGATAGGCTTCTGCTCCGATTATTTCAGAAAGAAACTTTTCAGAATAATCATCATCATGCAGTACACAGCTTTCTCCACCTTCTTCGTAGTTCAAAACAAATTGCACAGCAATTTTTGCATTATCAGGCCAGTTTGCATGCGGTGGAAACTGACCATAACCAATTAGGTCTCTGGGATATGTGGGTGTCATAGGCTAAAAACCTCTTCCAGGTCAGGAGTTGTTTGTTGTGGCTTTATCTTGAATTTATTTTGCAGATGAGAGAGATGTTTTTGCATCAATTTTACCGCCGTTTCACTATCGCGTTGTGATAGCGCTTTTACGATATCAAAATGTTCATGATTAACACAGCTATCAGGCGGGCTTTCACCAAATTGAGAAAGCAGTACCAGCGGTGTACGATTAATAATTACAGTCAAAAACTCTTCGATGATTGAATTGCCTGTCATTTTTGCAAGTTCTAAATGGAAATCTATGGACCAGCGTAAACCAAGCTTATGATCGCCCTGTCGATAAGCCAGTTGTTCATTTTTAAGGTATTCTTCTAAATAAGCAATCTGTTTATCTGTTATTTTTTTGCACAGGGTTTGAATGACGGCCTGTTCAAGGATTTGTCTGGTAGCAAAAAGATCCTGACCATCTTTCAATGTGGGTATGGCAACCTGAGCGCCAATATTTTGTTGATGATCAACCAGTTTTTCATTAACCAGACGATTTAAAACCTTACGTATCAGACCACGTTTAACACCAAAGATTTCAGCCAGTTTTATTTCCCGTAAGCGCGTACCCGGCGGTAATCGATTTTCGATAATCGCTTTTTTTATGTACTGAAAAACGGTTTCTTGCTGGTCCATATCAGGGTTAATAATGGTGCATTTTCAGGATTGTTAACAATTTGATGCTTTATTGTTGACAATATTGTAGTCTAATGTCAAATAACTATTTCAGGTTGATTGAGTAAAGCGATGGGTCGATTAACTACACATGTGCTGGATACGGCGAATGGTTGTCCCGCAGCCAATATACGAGTTGAATTATATTACCTTGAGCAGGGTCGTTCATTAATCAGACAATCTGTGACTAATGCCGATGGACGTCTGGATGAACCTTTACTGGAAAATGAAAGTTTTCTCAAAGGTCGTTATGAATTAATTTTTCATGCGGGTGAATATTTTTCAGCAAGTGGTCTGGCCGTAGATGATCCTCCTTTTGTTGAAGAAGTCGTGCTACGTTTTGGCATAGCCAATATTGATCAGCATTATCATGTACCTTTACTGGTGTCACCCTGGAGTTATTCCACTTATCGTGGCAGTTAATACATGTCAGTTATCGATAAACAGGCACAGAGTGATAATATAATTCAGTTTATTCTGAATGGCGAAGTCATTTCAGTCCGTAATATTGACCCCTCTCTGACCCTGTTACAATATCTGCGCGAAAATTTATATCTAAGCGGTACTAAAGAAGGTTGTGCAGAAGGAGATTGTGGTGCCTGCACTGTGGTGATTGGTGAATTAATCGATGGCCGGGTCAGCCTGCATAGTGTGAATGCCTGTATTCAATTTGTCGCCATGCTACATGGCAAGGTTTTATTTACTGTTGAATCATTAAAGCCGGATAATGACTCTGCCTTACATCCGGTTCAACAAGCTTTATTGGAAAGCCATGGATCACAATGTGGATTTTGTACTTCCGGTTTTGTGATGTCTCTTTTTGCGCTGTTTAAAACGACGGTTAAGCCGGATCGATTACAGATTACCGATGCCTTATCGGGAAATCTTTGTCGTTGTACGGGTTACAGGCCGATTATTGATGCCGCAACAAAAATGCAAACGGTGAAAACCGGGCAGCCGCAAAACTGGTTAAATCAACCCGCTCAAAATTCGGCTCAGGTCATTGATAGTTATGAGCAGCATTTGATTGATTTACTTGAATCTATCAGGCCTTCGAAAAGTTTACATTTGCATTATGCGGGCAAAAGTTATTATGCACCGTTAAAACTGTCTGAACTGGCAAGCCTACGTCAGCAGAAACCGGACGCAATATTAATTGCAGGTAATACCGATGTCGGTTTGTGGGTGAATAAGCAGTTACGTGAGTTGCCTGAAGTCATTTCACTATCGATGGTAGAAGCCTTAAAAAACATTCAGTCATCTGCTAGTGACATTACGATTGGAGCAGCTGTTTCACTCACTGATGCATTCCAGGCTTTACAGTTACATTACCCGCAACTGACTGATTTATTTAGACGTTTCGCATCAAAACCGATTCGAAATGCAGGCACTCTGGTCGGCAATGTCGCCAATGGTTCACCTATTGGTGACTCAATGCCAATCCTGCTTTGTTTACAGGCTGAGTTAATATTACGAAAAGGAGAAAACCGGCGGGAATTGGCATTAGATCAATTCTATCTTGGCTATCAGCAAAAAGACTTAAGCCCTGGCGAATTAATAGAAGCGATTCGAATTCCACTGAATATTAACCACTATAAACTGGCCAGTTACAAAATTAGTAAACGCTATGATCAGGATATATCAGCTGTTTGTGGTGCTTTTGTGATAGCGCTGGATGAAGCGGGCAAAGTTACTCATATTAGACTAGCCTTTGGTGGTATGGCGGCCATTCCCGCGCGAGCGCATCAGACCGAAAGCTTTTTATTGGGAAAACAATGGGATGAGCAAATGGTTTCAGAAGCCGGTTTAAAGCTGGCTGAGGATTACTCTCCTTTAACAGATGTTAGAGCAACATCATCTTATCGGCTGAAAATAGCACAAAATCTGTTAAGGCGATTTTATCTGGAAACAAAAGATGAATTTTCGGCACCGTTGCGATTACAGGATTTAGAGGCGGGTTCAACAGGATGAAGCCTATAGTTCATGAATCTGCTCATTTGCATGTTACAGGTGATGCAACTTTTGCTGATGATATTCCACAATTGGCTGGTACATTATTTATTGCGCTGTTTAGCAGTGAAAAAGCACATGCAAAAATAGAATCTATTGATTATTCAGCGGTTGAAGCTGCAGATGGTTTTGTGAGTATTATAACCGTGGATGATATTGCGGGTCAGAATGACTGTGGCCCTGTTATTCATGATGATCCTATTCTGGCTGGAGATGAGGTGAATTATGTTGGCCAACCCATTTTTGCAGTTGTTGCAGATAGTTATCTGAATGCCCGTAAAGCAGTAAAAAAAGCGAAAGTGACTTATCAGGAGCTGGAAGCAGTTTTTGATTTGCATGTGGCGGATAAAAATGCTTCCTATGTGTTGCCACCAATGATTTTAAAGAAAGGTGATACAGAAAAAATATTCAGCGAATCCAGTTTACAACTGGAAGGACAGTTTAAAGTCGGCGGACAGGAGCATTTTTATCTGGAAGGTCAGATTGCTTATGCTGTGCCGAAAGAAGATGGCTGTTTACAGTTATGGTGTTCAACTCAGCATCCAACTGAAATGCAGCATCTGGTAGCAGATTGTTGTCAGATGGATGCCAGTCAGGTGGTGGTTGAAATGCGACGTATGGGCGGTGGTTTTGGAGGCAAAGAATCTCAGTCAGCGCAGTTTTGCTGTATCGCTTCCATCGCCGCAAAAAAATTAAATCGACCGGTAAAATGTCGCCTGGATCGGGATGATGATATGCTGATGACCGGTAAGCGTCATCACTTTGATTATGATTACCGGGTGTCATTTAATGATACTGGAAAAATTACTGCGTTACGTTTAAAAATGTTATTGGGTAGCGGGCACTCCGCAGATTTATCCGGCCCGGTAGCCACTCGTGCTATTTGTCACGTTGATAATGCCTACTCACTGGATCAGCTTGATTTGAGTGCTTACTGTTGTAAAACGAATATGCAATCGAATACTGCTTTTCGAGGATTCGGTGGCCCGCAGGGTGCTTTTGCGACGGAAGTTATTATCGACAATATTGCTCGTCGTACCGGTATGGATGCACTGGATGTCCGTAGAAATAATTTTTACGGTAAAAATGAAAATAATATCACGCCTTATGGACAGAGAGTTGATGATAATGTTATTCACGAACTGGTTGATGAACTGGAATCAAGCAGTGAATACCGTGCACGACGAGAAGCAATTAAAAGCTTTAATGAAAATTCTCCGGTGATTAAAAAAGGACTGGCACTGACGCCGGTTAAATTTGGTATTTCATTTAATGTGGTGCACTTTAATCAGGCTGGTGCTCTGGTACATATTTATACTGATGGATCTGTATTAGTAAATCATGGTGGTACTGAAATGGGGCAGGGGTTACATACCAAGGTTGCTCAGGTCGTTGCGCATGAACTGGGTATATCGGTTGAGTTTGTTAGATCCACTGCGACTGATACAAGCAAGATACCCAATACTTCAGCGACAGCAGCTTCAACCGGTTCGGACCTAAATGCCAAAGCAGCACAGAATGCGGCAATTCAAATTAAAACTGGGTTGATTGAATTTCTCGCAGAAAAATATAATGTCGATAAAAAGCTTATTAGATTTACTGATAATCAGGTGAATATCGCTCAACATATTCTGCCATTCAAAGGTGTTATCCGGCAGGCTTATGAATCCAGAGTTCAATTATGGTCTGATGGTTTCTATAAAACACCGAGCTTGCACTGGGATAATAAAACGCTTACCGGTCATCCATTTTATTATTATGCTTATGGTGCTTCTGTTTCAGAAGTAGCAATAGATACTTTAACCGGAGAGTTTCGTTTATTAAGAGCCGATCTATTACATGATGCCGGTAATTCAATTAATCCGGCGATTGATGCGGGACAGATTGAAGGTGCATTTATTCAGGGTATGGGCTGGTTAACGACTGAACAATTGCTATGGAATCATGAGGGTAAATTACTGACTCATGCGCCTTCAACTTATAAGATACCGGCAGTGAGTGATTGTCCACCTGTTTTAAATGTGAAGCTTTATCATAATGAGAATATTAAAGATACCATCATGAGGTCTAAAGCCGTAGGTGAGCCGCCATTACTGCTTGGTTTTTCTGTGTTTTTTGCCATTCGAGATGCTATCGCCAGTGTTTGTGATTATAAAATTAATCCACCCTTGAATGCTCCTGCAACGCCTGAAGAAATATTAAATTGCATTGAATACTGTCAAGAGCATATAAATGGCTGAGTGGTTTTTACAGTTAGAGGAATTGTTACAGAGTAATCATTCAGTAGTTCTGGTTACAGTGATTTCTGTCAAAGGTTCTGCACCTCGAGAAACGGGAGCAAAAATGCTGATCAGTGAGAATCAGATCAGTAATACCATCGGTGGTGGAAAGCTGGAATATCAGGCAATTAAAATTGCTCGAAATATGCTATCCGAAGATGCCCGAACTTCTACCAGGCAATCTGCGCATCAACAGCGTTTCTCATTGGGCGCAGGCTTAGGACAATGCTGTGGTGGTGTAGTGACTTTATTTTTTGAAGTGTTGAGTCAGGCCGATAGCTGGATACAGGCAGTTAAAAAAATAATATCACAACAAGAGGATTTTATTCAGCTCATACCCCTGTCGCATACTACTGAAGCTGCAAGAATGATAGTCACGGCAGAATCAGTATTTCCAGCGCATAATGAAAACAATACGCTAATCAGTGCCGCCAGAAATATGCTGACACATCATCACAATACAAAGCTGGCAACAATAGATAATATTGAATATATATTTGATCCTGTGAAAGCAATGGATTTTAATGTTTATATCTTTGGTGCCGGTCATGTAGGTGAGGCATTAATCAATCAGCTGGCATTTCAACCCTGTCTGGTAAACTGGGTGGATAGTCGGGATGATCAATTGCCTGAAAAAACACCTTCTAATGTTTTAACGATTAATACCGATGTGCCTGAAGCAGTGATAGATGAAGCGCCAGCCGGTAGTTATTTTCTGGTTATGACGCATGATCATAGTCTGGATCAAAAATTATCAGAGCAAATATTACGCAGAGATGATTTTCAATACTTTGGTTTAATTGGATCACTTAGCAAGCGAAAGAAATTTGAACATCGATTACTGGAACGTGATATTACTGTAAAGCAATTGCAGAAAATGATTTGTCCCATCGGGATCAGTGGAATCAATTCAAAAAGACCGGCAGCTATCGCACTGGCCGTGGCTGCCGAATTAATTCAAATTTACGAGCAAAGCTTAAGCAATAAAAATAATACTGTCCAACAGACTGTTATAGAGAGTTTTTAAAACTATGAGTTCAACATCAAGCTATCTTCTGGAACTAAAGGGAATGCGAAAATCATTTCCCGGTGTTTTAGCGACAGATAATGTCGACTTAAAAATAAAACCCGGAGAAGTACATGCTTTACTGGGTGAAAATGGTGCAGGTAAATCGACCCTGGTAAAAATGATTTACGGGATATTAAAAGCAGATGCAGGTAGGATTTATTTTGATGGGAAAGCCGTTGAAATTAAAACACCGGCACAGGCACGTGAATTAGGTGTGGCAATGGTGTTTCAGCATTTTTCGCTGTTTGACTCTCTATCGGTTGTTGAAAATATTTCTCTGGGCATGGATCACGACTGTGATATGGAAGAACTGGCCCGGCAAATCACAGAGCTTTCAAATCGCTATGGTTTACCACTAGATCCACAGCGACATGTTTATTCACTCTCAGTGGGAGAGCGGCAGCGTATCGAAATTATTCGTTGCCTGTTACAGAAGCCCAGATTATTAGTAATGGATGAGCCGACTTCTGTGTTAACACCACAGGAAGTTGATAAACTCTTTGTCACATTAAAACGCCTTTCTGAAGAAGGGTTATCAATTTTATATATCAGTCATAAGTTGAATGAAATAAAAGCCATATGTCGTAATGCCACTATTTTGCGACATGGAAAAAGAATAGATACTGTTAAGGTGGAAGAAGAAAGTACACAAACATTGGCCGCCATGATGATGGGTAAGGAATTAAAAGAATTTCGTCATGCTAAAAAAACAGAACCCGGAGAAATACGCCTGTCCGTCAAGGATTTATATATTCCTTCAGCCGATCAATTAGGTATCTCTTTACAGATTTCTCAACTTACAGTCAGAGCAGGAGAAGTTGTTGGTATCTCGGGAGTAGCAGGTAATGGGCAGGATGAATTATTGGCAGCCTTAAATGGAGAGAAACGAAGTACTCAGGCTGACAGTATTATTATTGAAGGCCGTTCGGTGGGTAAGATGGGACCTAACGAGCGTCGCTTATCAGGACTTGCCAGTGTACCGGAAAAACGATTAGGCCATGGTGCTGTTCCAGATATGGATTTAATTGAAAATGCTTTTTTAACAGCATTTACCCGCATGAGATTATTCAGGCATGGATTAATCGATAAACAGAAAACAATTCAATTCACTAAAAAAATTGTCAGGAATTTTTCTGTAAAAACCCCCGGTTGTGATGTACCGGCTGCCAGTTTATCAGGTGGTAATTTACAGAAATTTATTATTGGACGGGAGTTAATGCAAAATCCCGATATCCTGATTGTATCGCAACCAACCTGGGGTGTGGATGCCGGAGCGGCTTTATCAATCAGGCAGGAATTACGTGAACTGGCTGCAGAAGGGGCGGCTGTGTTAGTTATTTCGCAGGATCTGGATGAGTTACTGGAAATTTCAGATCGAATAGGTGCAATTTGTGGTGGCAAACTATCACGCTTTTATCCAATCAATAATATAACAACAGAACAAATTGGTATGTTAATGGCTGGAGTCTGTCTTGAGGAGGATATACCACATGTTGCCTGAATTAATTAAGCGTCAAATGCCATCAAAAACGATGGTGTATTTATCGCCATTGCTTGCTTTGGTTTTGACTCTGCTGGCTGGTGTGCTGTTATTTATAATAATGGGCGTTTCTCCTTTAACCGCTCTTCATGCCTTTTTTATTGAACCTGTATCCAGTCTGTATGGGCTTTCTGAATTAGGTGTCAAAGCTACACCATTAGTATTAATAGGGGTGGCTCTGTCTCTGGGTTTTCGAGCAGGTGTGTGGAATATTGGTGCCGAGGGCCAGTTAATTATTGGTGGTCTCTGTGGTGGTTCAGTGGCTTTATTATTTTATGAAAAAACCGGTTTTTATATTCTGCCATTAATCCTGCTGGCAGGTATTGCAGGTGGAATGATATGGGCCGCGATAGTTGCTTTTTTACGTACCCAGTTTAATGCCAATGAAATTTTAACCAGTTTAATGTTGAGTTATGTTGCCGGGCTGCTATTAAATTTAATGGTGCATGGCCCCCTGAAAGATCCTGATGGCTATAATTTCCCCGAGTCTCGCATGTTAAGTGATTCTGCTTTGTTACCTACTCTGTTTGAGGGCTCAAGATTTCATATCGGTGCTTTGATTGCATTATTGTTAGTGGGAGCCGGCTGGATAATTATTTCCAAAACATTATTGGGTTATCAAATTAATGTCATGGGCGATGCCCCTGCTGCCGGTGAACATGCTGGATTTAGTCGATCACGTATTATCTGGATTACCTTATTATTGAGTGGTGGTGTTGCGGGGCTTGCCGGTATTATTGAAGTAACCGGGCCTATTGGTCAATTACTGCCATCTATCTCACCGGGTTATGGTTTTACTGCAATTATTGTTGCCTATGTCGGGCGTTTACATCCAGTGGGTGTATTGCTGGCAGGGTTATTACTGGCATTGACTTATCTTGGTGGAGAAGAAGCTCAAATGAGTCTGAATTTACCGGTTGCTGTGACTGGCGTTTTTCAGGGCTTATTACTATTTTTTCTGCTGGCCAGTGATGTGTTAATTCACTTCCGATTACAATTTAAAAAGAAATTTACCTCTGAGCAAATGGTGAAGTCATAATGGAACTTTTTATCCCCGCTATTTTGACGATTATAACAGCTGCGACACCTTTATTATTTACTGCTCTGGGTGAACTGGTAACAGAAAAATCCGGTGTACTTAATCTTGGTATAGAAGGAATGATGGTGATGGGTGCTATTACCGGGTTTGTGACTGTGCATCTTACAGGAAGTGCTACTCTGGCAATATTGGCCAGTCTGCTTGCCGGTGCATTGATGTCATCTGTTTTTGCTTTACTGGTTTTGAAATTTCACGCCAGTCAGGTGCCAACAGGTCTTGCTTTAACTATTTTTGGTATAGGATTAAGTGCCCTGGTCGGACAAAGTATGATTGGCGTTGCTTATGATGGCCTGCCAATGATTTCTATCCCGGTTTTAAGCTCTATTCCGGTTTTAGGAGATTTATTATTTAAACACGATATCCTGGTGTTTATGTCTATCGCTATGGTTGCAGTGGTAATGTGGTTTCTCTATAAAACCAGGCCGGGTTTAATTTTGCGAGCAGTTGGTGATTCTCATGATGCAGCTCATGCTATGGGATATCCAGTTATTAAAATTCGTTTTTTTGCGATTCTATTTGGTGGAGCTATGGCCGGCGTGGGCGGTGCTTATCTATCATTGGCCTATTCGCCGATGTGGGTTGAGCAAATGACAGCAGGACGTGGCTGGATTGCACTGGCACTGGTTGTATTTGCAACCTGGAGACCGGGACGTGTTTTACTGGGGGCCTATCTGTTTGGTGGTATTACTATCCTGCAATTACATGCTCAGGCTCTGGGTATTGGTATAGCATCACAGGTGATGTCTATGCTACCTTATCTGGCTACTGTTATTGTGCTGGTCATAATTTCCAGTGATCAGTCCAAAATAAAATTAAATTCACCAGCCAGTCTAGGTAAGTCATTTTATCCCGGAAGATAATAAATGACTAAGCCTGTTGAATTAAAAACTGAATGCTTATTACTCAGGCAATGGACTGAAGCAGATTTTCCTCTGTTTGAGGAAACCTGTGCTGATCCGCAAGTTATGGAGTTTTTTTCCAGGATAAAATTACAGGTTCTTACTGGCGTGAGTTAAATCAATAAAAATGAAACGATCAATATGGACAGGATTTTCCATTGCTCCGCTAACAGGGCCATTAGCTTTTGGAATTATTATATTATTATACCCGGCAACTTATGATCATAAAGAATTCAATGCGGAAACCTGGTTTATTGCAAATACAATAACGATAGTAACAAGTTACATCTCATGCTTTATTGTCGGTGCACCACTCATCTTGTTGTTGAAAAAATATAATAAACTCAACTTGATGTGGTTAGTTTTAAGCGGTTCAATTTTATATTCTATTATGCTTAATTTAATTCTGTTTTTTGTAATGGAATTAAGGGCTTCAGCAAGTTTACCGGTTATTATCTTACAGATCAGTTTAACTGGTTTTGCAATGGGCCTGTTAATAACGCTAGTGTTTTCATATCTGGCAGGTATCGGCTGGAAAAAAACTTTATGACTACAGGATTAAACTTCTGATGAAGTATTGTACTTGTCCCATAATTCCTTGAACTGGCTATCCAGCTCTGATAGTTCGATATCAATTTTACCGAGTTGAGTAAATCCTGTTTTTGGTTTTATCTCGCCATTTTCCAGTTGTTGTTTGAGTTTGTCACGTTGCTTCACCGTCTCTGCTATTTTTTGCTTTATAGATTGCATTTTCTGCTGATCTATCCGTGCAGATGATATATCCCGATTATTTAAATGCGCATAAGGAGGGAGAGTCTGTAAGCGTTCATCAATGACTGGATCACCGACAGTGAAATGATACAAATCCTGAAAGTTGCTACCTTCAAGTCCCAGTATCTTATGGAATTCATCATCAAAGAAACAGCCGATACCAGTACCGCGTTTTCCTATAGCTTCAGCCTGTAAATATAGTTGATGTCCCAGAAATCCTGCTTCCCAGTACAATTGCCGATAAACCTCAGCATTGCGACTTAATCCCTTATCGAATTCGGCTAACATGCCCAGGCTAAAGGCACTACTGGATGCAATTTCCTGATGGCAGGAAATGCTACGGGCCTGTTTGCGTAAGTCTTCAGAGGATAGTTGATAGAGTGGTAAATGAGGTGGACAATTAGCTGGCTTAGTCCAGAAAAATTGGCGCTCCATCATTTGCTGCATCAATTGATAAGCTTGATCATGACGCGGTAGCGCATAGAGTCCGGGTTCCAGACCGCTGACGCGATGCACAAAAATAACAGGGTGTAATAGTGCTGGAAAATCCCAGTATCTGGCGGCAGTCATATCATCAGTTATTAGCAATGAGTTCAATATACAATAAAATTCATGCTCAGTAATGCTACTGCTTTTAGCGCTAAATGACTGTCCGCTACGACGTTGTCTGATCAGTGAAATTAAAGATTGATCAGCATGCTCAATACAGGTTTTGAATGAATCTATAGCGGCTAAATTTTCTTTATTCCTTTGCTGAAATGCTTTTCTATTTGCTGTCGCTTCAGCAACTTCTTCAATGACTTTCCATTGATGATATGGCTCACCACCTAGTGAATTAGCCTGACCTTTCCAGTCACTAACTGTTGGCAGAGTAAAAGTTTGATTGCTCTGTTTCATGCTAATCTCTAATAAAATATCAGCATGTTCACGCTCTGCATTTTGAAAATCCTGATCACGATCCAGTCCCAGCAGGCTGGATAGAGAATCATCATTCATTGAAACTGTTGAAACTTCTAATTGAAGCGTGCTTGCGGCAACTTTAATTGCAGCAATGGCATGCCCGACATCAAGTTGTACATAACGAAATGCCCGTTCACCATATTTCCAGGCTTCACGCCAGAAAATACTGCTGAGACCAATAAATAAAGATGCTGTTGTATCACTAGTGGGCGAAGTAACGCCGCGCAGTTCAAGAACATGATCATGAGGGGCATAATGATAAAGTCCATTCTGTAAACCTTCTATTCCATTCGTAATTATATAACCTTCGGTAGGATGAAGATTTCCACTAGATGGATTACAGCGAAGTGCCCAGCGATTATGACCAAATTGTTTCCAGGCAGATAAGCCCAGTGAAAGCTCAAGCAGGTTGGCAACTGAGGTAATGCTAAGGTGACCGGGGTCAGGTGGTTGTAGAGTTTCCAGCAAAGGTAACTCGGTTAATTCACAGCCCTGAAAAACCCGAAATGGGTCGGGCTGGTTTTCCCAGTCGAGATACTCAGGGCCACGCGCATAAGCGCTTAAGCGATGTTTTGTTCGCTCATGATAAGCACTGACGATGTCGAGCTGGTTTTCACTCATACTCAGCCCAGTTGAATTAAATTACTCGGAGCTTTTGATAGTTCAGCTGGCGTTTTTGCCTTAACGCCTAAAGCATGGAGTTTACCGGTTTTTAATTCCTCACTGAATAAAGACAGAATAGATTGCTGTCGTTTCAATAAACTCATTTCTTCAAACTCTTCACTGACCACAAAAACTTCGAAGTTACAGTTTTCGCCGCTGGCTTCCATCGCAGCATCAGGATATAGAGTTTTAATGCGATCTAATATTTGCTGTTCTTCCATCTTGCTTATCCTGCAGTCGATATCATTTTTTGCAATTCACCAGAGTTGAACATATCTTCAACGATATCGCTACCACCAATCAGTTCACCATTAATGAAAACCTGAGGAAAGGTGGGGAAGTTGGAAAAAGCAGGCAAACGTTCGTAAATAAATGGTGATTGCAGGACATTCAAATATCCAAAAGCGGCACCGGTCTGCTTCAATATAGCAGATGCTTTTGCAGAAAAGCCGCACTCAGGATTATCCGGGGTACCTTTCATGTAAATCATGATTGGGTTTTCGTTAATTTGCTGCTGTATTTTTTCTTCAGTTTTCATCAGTATCTCCAACAGGGTTATCAGGTTGATTGGTTGATTGTTAGGCCATAGATTGCTGTAAAAGTTGAGCGATATGTATTGATGGCCTTTGTGTGCCTTCTGCTATTTGATGTCGACAGGAAAAACCGTTGGCTACCAGAGTTGCCTCGGGCTTATTCCGTATGGCTGGAAACAATGACTGTTCTCCCATTTGTAAAGAGAGATCTCCATGTTCTTTTTCAAGGCCAAAACTACCAGCCATACCGCAGCAGGATGATTCTATAAATTCAAAATTTAGTTGAGGAATCAGTTTGAGAACTTTGCGCATGGATTTCATAGCACCAACTGCTTTCTGGTGACAATGACCGTGAATGAGTATAGGTTCCTGATCATTATCCATGGTTTTAAATGCCACATTGAAACGCTTGGCGGAAACTTCTCTGGCAATAAATTCTTCCAGTAGAAAAGCTTGTTGTGATACCTTTTCTGCTATTTCACCAAAGCCGAGAAAACGATAGTCATCTCGAATAGCGAGCAGGCAGGCCGGTTCCAGACCTAAAATTTTACGGCCAGCCTGAACATGCGGGTATAGCACTGATAGCATTCTTTCTGCCTCTTTCTGTGCTGACTCAACCTGGCCATTAGCAATATGGGTTCTACCACAACATAAGGGGTCAGATTTTTTTAATGAATTGCTGTCAGTGGTATGAACCCTGTAACCGGCACGGTTTAATACAGCTATTGCTGCCTCGGCATTTTGCGGTGCAAAATTATGAGTAAATGTATCGATTAATAGAACAACCTCAGAGTGAAAGTGGTTTTCCGTTGCTTCATTTGAATCGATTTTTGAGTTAAATTTATTTTTCACAGGTACCGGTAATTGTCTATCGGCATTTAAACCCATTAACCACTCGGCTAATTTGGCAATTGCCTTAATTCGATTTCGTAAAGAAATAAATTTAAAAACTAAAGGGTAGCGACTAAGTAGTTCAGGCAGCTTGCTAAGCAGCCGGGTACGCATAGGTAGTTTATTGTGGCGGTAGTATTGTGCCAGATACTCAACCTTAATCATGGCCATGTCGATATTGTTTTCGCATTCACGTTTACAGGCTTTGCAGGACAGGCATAAATGCATGGCTTCCAGTAGATCGGAGTTATCAAGGTCTTGCTGTCCATTTAAGGCAGATTTTAAAAGCTTTACCCGCCCTCGTGGAGATAGCAGTGAATTATGAGTAACGCGATAACTTGGACACATAACATTCCTGCTTTCAAGTTCACATTGACCACTATTGATACAGACTGCTACCGCTCTAGCAAAGTCTCCGCCCTGTTTAGGAATGTCGGCATAGGCATCACCCATGCCGGCATCTTTATAGCTTGACCAGTCCAGAATTGTTTTCATGGTGCTGATTAGATCGCGCCCCAGCCTTCACGGACCATATCAATGGTAGAAGCTAGCGCTTCTTCAAGTGTTACGACAGGATATTTTGGTTTGTAGCTTTTTAATTCATCGTTCAATGTGGCTACTTTATCAGCCGCAGACTGGCCTTTAAAATCACTTTTATCTAAACCGAGTTCATCCAGTATTTCATTCCAGGGAACACCCTGAACCAGAGGAATTAAAGTGATACTTGCACCTTCAGCTTCAAGTTGCATTGATGATTCAATATTGACCACAAACAATACAATTTTAATTTCAGCATCAAAATCATTTTTATATTTTTCCAGGAAAGTGGACAATAAATCGAGTTTATCGACTGCCCCGATAACCATTTTTAATTTATCCGAAGCCAGTAAGGCAACACTGCGCATAATTTCTACCGGCGGTTTGCTATGACCTTTACTATCAGCAACTTCACCTTCAATCAAAACAAGCTCTCCACGATAAGCATCAACAGCGGACTGGCTGGTAGATTCGAGAAAGTTTGAATTAAACAGTAATCCATGGGATTTATAATTTTCCAGTAATGACATAAATAAATTCTCAAAAAATGTAGTAAAAAGCCTTTATGCAGAATTCATACCATATACCTGTTTTTGCATTTATATCGATAAATCAGTTGCTTACGGAGAGAGTCGCGTGCTATGGAAATATTATTGTCGCTTAACCGACAACAAAATTAATCCTGATTGAAGGATACGGTGACAGGTTTTAAATCTAGCCTTCTCCCCGGATGTTGTGCTGAACCTAGAAAAATCAGTTGAATCATGAAAGTCTACGTAACACCTTAATGCACCTGATAAAATCAAAAACACACTCTTCACCAATCAGGTGACTACGGTGTTTTTGATTTGCCGGCAATTGCTCCCGCATTGCTCTAACTACAGCCATCCCTGGCTTAGACCAGGCACATCAATCTGTTACGCATCTTTTTCACGCTCAACTGATTTTTCCAGGCTGAAAGAAAATGCCGCTTCCAAAATATGGCCTGCAATAGGGGGCAGAATGCTGCTTTGTAAAAATTACAACTGTCGCTTGATGATTCTGTTGAACCTAGTGTACTGTCCTAAACTGTATGTAGATTATAGAAGCCCCCAAATTTCCCAAGACAAGGCGCAGTTTGCAGGCAATGGCGCCTCCCTTGTCAAGAACTGCAACGCCGGATTGGGGGATTTGGGGGCTTCCCT
>JBNKKI010000068.1:0-72129 GCA_050291745.1 Gammaproteobacteria bacterium
GTAACAGCTTAATGCAGCTGATAAAATCAAAAACACAGTCTTCACCAATCAGCTGACTACGGTGTTTTTGATTTGCCGGCAATTAATTGCTCCTGCATTGCTCTAACTACAGCCATCCCTGGCTTAGACCAGGCACATCAATCTGTTACGCATCTTTTTCACGCTCAACTGATTTTTCTAGGTTAAACCTGGCATAATCAGGATACAGGATGGTGACTATGTCCAGGTTTAAATTTTATCTGACTTTAACTTTTATCAACTCTTCTCCATCCGGATCCGTAACATGTACTGCACAGGCTATACAGGGATCATAACTGTGAATCGTTCTGAGAATTTCAATCGGTTGTTTTGGATCATGCAATTGATGATTATCAGTGAGCGCAGCTTCATAAGGGCCATCCTGACCGTCTGTATCTCTGGGACCTGCATTCCAGGTTGAGGGTACAACAGCCTGATAGTTTTCAATTTTCTGATCCTTGATGACTATCCAGTGTGCTAATGCACCCCGTGGTGCTTCCATAAAACCAACTCCACGAGCTTCAGATGGCCAGCTTGATGGATCCCATTTTTCCTCATTATGAACACTAACATCTCCAGCTTTAATATTAATAATCAGATTATTAAGCCAGGTGTGCATTTGATCACCAATCAATTTTGTTTCCAGAGTTCGGGCTGCTGTTCTACCCAGTGTTGAAAATAAAGCTTCCAACGGTACATCCAGTTTAGTCAAAACCGCAGTAGCCAGTTCTTTAGTTGGTTCATGACCACTGGCATATAACATTAATACTCGAGCTAGAGGTCCAACTTCCATAGCTTGTCCTTTCCAGCGAGGTGATTTTAACCAGGAGTAACTATTCTCAATATCCAGGAAATCATAAGGAGGTTTGGGGCCAGAGTAATTTAAATTAGTTTCTCCCTCATAAGGATGTAACCCTTCTTCTTTACCTGCTGAATAATCGTAGTAGGAATGCGCGATAAATTCTTTAATCTGTTCGGGATCATTTAAATCAACTGGATGAATTTTACTTAGATCTCTATCCAGTATTGCACCGCTCGGAATGAAATAAGTAGATGGGTCATCCATACCTTTTTCAGGCATATCACCAAATGTCATAAAGTTACGTACACCGGAGCCACGCTTGAACCAGTCTTTGTAAAACCCTGCGATGGCAATGGTGTCAGGTACGTAAACGTTATCAACAAAGTCCATCATTTTAGTCATAATGCTACTGATTTCCTGTAAACCCAGCACATTGAGCGCGGTTGCTCCCATTTCTCCACCAAGTCCACTTATCGGGCTTGGTGAACCACCAACCAGAAAATTTGGATGAGGGTTTTTGCCACCAAATATTGTGTGAATCTGTACTACATCACGTTGCCAGCTTAAAGCTTCCAGATAATGGGCCACAGCCATTAAGTTGGCTTCCGGTGGTAATTTGTAAGCAGGGTGTCCCCAGTATCCATTGGTGAATATGCCCAATTGACCGGATTCCACAAAGCTTTTGATTTTCTTTTTCACATCGGCAAAATAACCCGGTGAAGATTTTGGCCATTTAGATAATGATTGAGCCAGCTCTGAAGTTGCTTTGGGATCAGCATTAAGTGCTGATACAACATCAACCCAGTCCAGAGCGTGCAGGTGATAAAAATGCATGACATGATCATGTACATACTGGGCGGCAATCATCAGATTACGAATAAGCTGTGCATTGGGCGGGATTTTATAATCCAGTGCATTTTCCACGCTTCTGACTGACGCTATACCATGAACCAGAGTACAGACACCACAGATACGCTGTGCATAAGCCCAGGCATCTCTTGGGTCGCGACCTTTTAATATGATTTCTATACCACGTACCATGGTTCCGGCGCTGGAGGCTCCAATGATATTTCCACTGGCATCGGTTTCAGCTTCGATACGTAAATGGCCTTCAATACGGGTAATTGGGTCAACAACTATACGTTCGCTCATGATTTTTTCTCCTTCAGCAGATGATTTGCAACCAGTTCGGTTAGCCCGACGACCTCAACATTCATATTATTATTTTCAATGCCTTCTTCCAGAGTATTGCGACAGGTTGCACACATGGTAACGACGGTGGTTACATCGAGTTCATCAATTTGACGCTTTTTCCTGTTGAATACTTTTGCCATCAGCGGTTCGGCTGATTCAATGGTATTCATTCCACCACCTCCACCACAACACCAGTTGCAGGCCATATTATCTTTCATTTCAATGAAGTTGGATGAAACCATATTGAGTAAATTTCGTTGAGGTTGATTAACTCCTCCACGTCTGGCAGCCTGACAGGGATCGTGAAAAGTGATGCGTTCAGATTCGCAGCCTGTGGTTTTAAGTTTGCCTGTTACGCGTAATTGTTCTAGAACTTCAATAATATGAAATACCTTGAACGGGTAGGGACGGCCAATCACATTAGGTCCTTCCCAGCGAATAGCCATATAGGCATGACCGCATTCAGGGCTAATGACATTTTTAATATTTAACTCTTCTGCCGTCTGAACAATCCGATTAATCATTTGAGCTTCGATTTCAGATGCACCCATATGCATACCGGGATTGCCTGCTTCATGCGCTTTTGTACTGAGAGTCCAGCTTATACCTGCTTCCTGAAAAATTTGTGCCAGAGAAGCGATAATTTCATTAAACTGCATAACTTCTGCTGAAGAAAGCAGTAGTAGATAATCAACATTGGGTTCATCAATATTGATCTTTATACCTGTTTCTTTTTCAGCCGCTTTTACCATAGCTTCAAGCGTTTCCATAGGAAAGCCCATAACACTGCCTTTTTCCAAAGTGCGAACTGCTGCAGCCTGCAAAGATTTTGGAGCAAGTCCTGCAGCTGTTAATCCTTCTCTCATGCGTCGAATCATATACACAATATCATTGCCCACTGGACAAACCATGCTGCATCGCCCACAGGTTGTACAGCTTTCAAAGGCCAGTTCCACACAGTCCTTTAAATCCTGTTCGGTAACCGGTTTGCTGATGCCTAGTGCTTTTTTAGCTTTGCCAACCAGGGTAAATTCCTGTTCCCATACACGCCGCATAGGTTCGACACGCCGTATTGGGGTATATTTAGCATTTCCGGTTTCGGTATAAAAAATACAGGCCTGAGCACATAATCCGCAATTAGTACAACTGGATAAATAAGATGCGATTGGCGCATCTATTACTTCTTTGAGAGTATTAATACCATTTTCAAATGAGGTGCTCATGATTGTATCCCCCTACGACCATTATTCGAGCCGGTATACCAGCGAGCCATAGCAAAAGTAATAGCATGTGATAATTTGCTGATTGGTAAAGAAATCATTAGCAATTCTACGGATAAAATATGCACGGCTAACATGGTGGTATAATCCATACCTAAACGATGAAATGCCATATAGCCGGTTATAAAAGGTAAAAATGTTACCAGCCAGGCGAAGTAATCTGACATTTTGGTGAGAATGCGACGTGTGGGATCATACAGTCTCGAAACCAGCGTATAAAGCATGGCGGCAATACTGAGAACAGTGAAAAAATCAATGATATAATTCGGCCAACCAGTACAGAATACGCCAAATACATCCCGAAATAACTGTGTATGCGGAATAAAGAAGAATATGACGATAAGTAATCCGACATGAAAAATATAGGATGCAGTGATAAATTTCCAGTGGCTTAATTCTGGTAGTGAACGTTTCAGAATTGTTTTAAAGCCATCTGCGACTCCCGTATCTCTTGTCTCAGCTAATTCTTCTGGTCTACCGAGTGATAAAATTTCAAAAACTCTCAAGGTTAAACCGAAAACCATAATGATGGTGGCATAGGCAAGGCCTGGACCTCTAGCCCAGTTTAGTAATTCAATTTCATTCATTTTTAGCTCCCATGTCTTCAAGGGTGACTTCCTGATGATTTTTTTCTGCGTCAGCTTTGGTGGACTTATTTAAGTATGCGGAAGCAATGCCAGCAGCGGCTCCAGCTGCTAGTGCACCTGCAGCCCATTGACCCGGATTACCAATGCCTGTTGAAATGGCTTTATAAAATCCACCAGCATCCCAGAAGTCAGGTTCGGAGCAGCCTATACAGCCATGCCCTGATTGAATTGGAAAAGATGTACCGTTATTCCACTTGATGGTTGCACATGCATTATGGGTAGTCGGTCCTTTGCAACCAAGTTCATACAGACACCAGCCATTACGCGCACCTTCATCATCAAAACTTTTTGCAAACTGACCCCGGTCATAAAAAGGCCGTCGATAACAACGGTCGTGAATAGAGTCACCATAAAATGCTTTAGGACGTCCGAGGCTATCCAGTTCAGGAATACCAAAGGTGAGAACATGGGCCAGAACACCGGTTATTACAACAGGAATTGGGGGGCAGCCCGGAATGTTAATAATAGGCTTATCTTTAATAATATCCGATACTGAAACCGCCCCGGTTGGATTGGGGGATGCTTTAGGTAAGCCGCCAAAGGTTGCACAGGTACCGATAGCAACTATGGCTGCGGCATCCTTTGCTACCTGTTGTAGCATATCCAGATTTGTCATACCGGCGATGGTTGAATATATACCGCCATCTTTCATCGGGATAGAGCCGTCTACAATCAGAATGTATTTGCCCTGATTGTGATGCATGGCCTGTTCCCGCGCCAGTTCGGCTGCAGAACCTGAAGCAGCCTGCAAGGTATGGTGATAATCCAGTGAAATGAAATTGAATATGAGATTTTCAAGGCTTGGCTTATGTGAGCGAGTGAGAGACTCCGTGCAACCGGTACATTCCTGAAACGATAACCAGATGACTGATTGTCGTTTTATGACTGCAAGCTTATCAGCCATTTGAGCTGCCTGTGCAGGAGAGAGCGCCATGACAGAGGCCATACTGGTGCAGAATTTCAGGAACGTTCGCCGGCTGATACCGTTACGTTGTAACTCACTGGCGAGAATCTGTTTATCTTCTTTCATAGATATTCTCCTGTATAGCTTATATGGTTATTGTCGTTATTTTATTTGCAGCCTTTTTGATATCTTCGGGATGACTTTTTATGATGTCTGGAACATCGGTTATTTCAATAAATTCTGATATTATCTTTTGCTCGGTGTTGTAATGCTTAACCCACCATATTCCGCTAAAAGCTGTTTCGTTGATATGGCTTTCACCAATGGTGGATAAAGTGATGTGGACTTCTCCCTGACCCAGTGTTGTTTCCAGTTTGCGTTTATCAGTGCTATTTATGGGTAAACTGGTTAAATCGATGACATGGTGTCTTCCTGTTTCTGCAAATACCTGTAACTGCGCAATCAACTCCTGTAAAACTGCATTTGCAAATCCTGTTTCGGGTTCAGAAACTTCCACAGCAAAATTTTGAGGGTTCATGATTGCCATTTTACCAGTAACTCTCTAACTCGTTGACAGGCATAAGGTATTGCCTGCTGTACCGCTTCAGTGGGATTGTTGCCCCAGTCCAGTGAATCAGGTTGTATTCCAACTAATGCCCGTTTAGCAGGTAAATTGCCGGTTAACATAGCGATAGACATGACATCGACCAGACCAACTTCGTGGACACTTTTTTTATTACCGGAGGTGATGAAAGTATCCATTTCATCATTTTCAAAGACTTTTACATCGCCAGCTGCTGAATTAATTTCGGATGCATCAATGACAATAAATTGATTGCAGTTTTCAATGGGGCTGGCGAGGGTAAAGCTTAAAGTACCGCCATCAAGATATTCAATGTCTTCCAGAGTATTGCTATTTTTTTGCAATTCACGCAGAACATGAATACCAATTCCTTCGTCAGAAAGCAGGGTGTTACCGATTCCTAAAATCAGTGTTTTATTTTTATGCTGTTTCTTTGTAAACATAAAAAACTCAATCCATATTATCTATAACATAATAAACGCTATAACGAAAAACGTATTGATCTATATCAATATGTTTTTAGCTTGATTAATGTAGATTAGTTTTTTATAACACATTTTGACTATCAGGAGAATGAATATGTGCCTGGGCATACCCATGCGAGTGAAACAAATTGATGGTTATAATGCCCTTTGTGAAGCTAAAGGAATAGAGCGGACAGTAAGCCTTTTTCTGATGATGGAGGATGATGTTAAGGTTGGAGACTTACTCATGATTTCTATGGGTAACGCAATTCAAAAGATGTCAGAGCAGGAAGCAAAACTCGCCTGGGAATTGTACGATGAAATTTTACAGGCTGAAGGTCCCTGATAGTGATATCAAACAAATGATAATTGACCAGTTATTGCTTTATCTGTTGAGACTTTAACCAGATGACTGAAAATAAACTGATTAAAATAAAGGGAATTACACTGATATTTACCATTATCCAGCCCAGTTGATACTGTAAAACACCTGCACCAAGTGAAGCAGCTGTCACACAGGTAAATACGACAAAATCATTGAGTGCCTGAGTTTTAGCCTTTTCTACCTCGTTATAAGTTTGTGTTAACATAGTGGTACCACCGATAAACATGAAGTTCCACCCCAGGCCTAAGGTGAATAAGGCAAACCAGTAATGCCACAGAGAAGTACCCGTCAGGTTGATGCCTATACAGCTGAGTATCAGTATTCCACCAATGAATATGATTCGATCATCACCATATCTTTTGATTAAATGCCCGGTAAAAAAGGAAGGAGCGAACATACCGAGTACATGCCATTGAATAACAAAAGCAACATCACTAAAAGGTAATTGATGATGTTTCATCGATAATGGTGTGGCAGTCATCAATAATGACATCATACTAAAACCAATACTGGCCGCTAATAGTGCAACAATAAATTTTGGCTGGATTACAATTTCAGATAAAGTACGCGCATAATCATTCAGAGCCTGATTGACCGGTTTGGGCAAATCAATCATTAAAATATTAAATAGATTTAAAATATACAGAATAAAAACAGCAATAAAATTACCAAGATACGCAATTTCAAAAATATCTTTACTGTGATTAGCCAGATTTGGGCCAATAAATGCTGCCAGAACACCACCAGCCAATACATAAGAAATTGCAGTATGACTGTGACCAGCGGGAGCAACTTCGGTTGCCACAAAACGAAAGTAATTTCCAAAAGCCGTATAAATGCCGAACAACACGGTAGAGAAGCTAAACAGAATAAAAGAATGTTGAGTAATAGCCAGAATTGCCAGCAGACTTCCGGCTAAACCAACCATAGAGCTAAAAATAAAACCCGCTCTGCGACCATAGCGCTTCATCATCAAAGAAGCCGGGATACTGCTTAACATACTGGAAAAAAATTGAATCGCCAGTGGTAAAGTAGCCAGTGCTTTATTATCAGCTAACTCAAAGCCAATAATAGATGATGCGGTCAGTAATAGAGTATTGACTGACATCATTAATGCCTGGGCAAAAGCCAGATGAATTACATTCCTGTTAATGCCTGCTTTTATCATTGAATTATCATTTCGTTAATTCCTGCAATTTTTTCCATCCATACATTACCTGATTTTCAACCTTGTGCCTGTTATTTTTCTGTAACTCAAGGGGAATACTATGTGGGTGAATAACTTGCTCAGGATGCCCTTTCGGAAAAGTAGCTGTATAGTCGAAGAAAAGAAAACCATCAATTTTAACACCGGGTAAAAAGGCTGAAATTGCTTTGATCTGATATTCCAGTTCAAATAAAGGGTTTTTAAACTTGTAACTTTTCTGCCCTAACATTTGAGTCCACTCATCAATATGTTTGGCACAGAATATTTTACCGGGGTATTTTTTATACATTAACAGACTGATGCCATCATGTCGTAATAACAGGCGATCAATCGTAAAATAGTGATCTAAACCGTCATCAAACTGCAGATTGGAAAGTTGTTCCAGCCCCAGTTGATTAAGACAGTGTTGTGTACGAAATAAAGTCCAGGAATGTTTGATTCTAATTCGATTCAGGTAGATGATGAATGCGATAGCAAGAATGCATATGATTAAAATTGACTCAACACGAGTTATTAATTGAGTAGTTACATGAAGAAAGTCATTCATCGTATTGAAATGTAATGAAAATATAGATAAATTGATTTAGGATTAAAAAAATAGCCGTGCATATTACATCAAACTGTCGATATTTAGTAAGGAATTGATATGTCAATAACACCTGTTAGCCAGCAATCTTCTAGTGAGTCAATAGCAGCTCCTTTAGAAGCCATTGAATGTGTAGAATTTGATCTTTATGATTCAGAATATTATTTAAACAGGGAATTTTCCTGGCTGGAATTTAATCGAAGAGTTTTGGCAGAAGCTGAAAATGAAAATAATCCTCTGCTTGAACGATTAAAGTTTTTAGCGATTGTCAGTAGCAATATTGATGAATTTTTCATGAAGAGAATAGGGGGGCTGAAAAAACAGTTAGAATCGCGTATTCCTGTTATATCGGTTGATGGACGGACTCCCAAACAGCAAATAGCTGGATCTTATGAAATTGTGCATGAACTGGAAGATAAAATTAATCTTCTCTACACTGAATTACAATCTCTTTTGACTGAACAGGGAATTCATATATGTGAATATAAAGATATCAGCACTGAAGAGCAGGCTGAATTACGCGAATATTACCTGCAAAATATCTTTCCTCTGGTTACTCCCCAGTCTGTCGATCCGGCCCATCCTTTTCCATTTATTTCAAATTTTTCATTAAATTTACTGGTTACTCTACGCTATCGTGAAGATGAAGAAAATTTGCTGGCCAGGGTTAAGGTACCGAGTGGTGGTTCAGGTATACAGCGTTTTATTCGACTGGGGAAAGAACATAAATATGTGTTACTGGAAGATGTTATGTCCAATAATCTGGACTTACTTTTTCCTAAAATGAAAATTATTGCCTGCGAAAAATTTCGTGTGGTAAGAAATATAAATGTCGGTACATCAAGAGAAAAAGCAGATGATTTGCTGGCCAGCATTGAATCTGAAATGCTTAATCGAAAATTTGCTACCGTCGTCAGAATGATTGTTGAAGAATCGATGGATCCGGTCAGACGCGGTATGTTATCTGCTGAAATTGGTCTGGATGATGAAAATGATACTTTTTCTGTAAAAGGGATGTTATCTAAAAGAGACCTTTGGGAAATCGTAGGGATTAATATTCCTGAATTACATGATGTACCACATCGGCCAATAGAGCATGTCAAATTACGTGGTGCCACCAGCATATTTTATGCGATTAGAGATGCAGGTTCTCTGTTTCTTCATCATCCTTATGAATCCTTTGCATCCAGTGCAATACGATTTCTGAAAGAAGCCAGTGTTGATCCTAAAGTCCACGCAATAAAAATGACTTTATATAGAACTTCGCAGGATAGCAAAATAATCGATTATTTAATCATGGCCGCTGAAAATGGTAAACAGGTTGCCGTGGTCGTTGAATTACAGGCACGATTTGATGAAGTGGCTAATATACGCTGGGCGAGTCGTCTGGAAGAAGCCGGTATCCATGTGACTTATGGTGTCGTTGGTCTGAAAACTCACTGTAAGGTGATTCTGGTTGTGCGTAAAGATTATTCAGGGTTGAGACGTTACGCCCATCTGGGAACTGGAAACTATCATGCAGGAACAGCCAGACTTTATACCGATGTTGGGCTGCTTACCTGTGATGAAGATATTGGTCGGGATTTAACTGAGTTATTTAACTTTTTGACCACCGGTTTTACCCCGCAAAGAAACTACCAGAAAATTTTACCTGCACCAAAGGCATTAAAACTGGCATTAATAGGTAAAATACAACGTGAAATAAAACACCATAAAAATAAATCTCAGGGTTTGATTCGAATTAAGGCAAATGCTCTGGAAGATAAACATATCTGCATGGAATTGTATAAAGCTTCTCAGGCTGGAGTGAAAATAGAATTAATCATTCGTGATACCTGTCGAGTTCGTCCGGGTATTAAGGGGCTTTCAGAAAATATATCAGTGATTAGCATTGTTGGCCGGTTTCTGGAACATAGCCGTATCTTTTACTTTAGAAATGGTGGAGAAGAAGAATTTTATCTGGGGTCTGCTGATTTGATGACCAGAAACCTCGAACACAGGGTAGAAGTACTGACTCCGATAGAAGAGGAAGTGCACCGTGAAGAATGTCGAACAATATTAAATACCTGCCTGAATGATACCTGTTCAGCCTGGGAGTTACAGCAGGATGGCAGTTATATTCAACGCCGTGGGGAAAATTCTGATACTGTAATTTGCGCACAGTTAAAAATGGTAGAACTGGCTAATGAAAGAAGTAAATCAGCTCGCGCCCATAAAAAAATAAATTATAAATCGACTAATAGAAAAAAACGTAATCGTTAAACTTGATGATAAATACTAAACGCCAGCTGGCAGCCATAGATCTGGGTTCGAACAGTTTTCATATGATGGTAGCTCGTCTGGAAAATAACCAGCCTCATACCATAGATGCGATCAAGGAAATGGTTCGTCTGGCGGCGGGTCTGGATAAAAATAATTTTATTTCAGAAAAAAAAATTGAAGAGGCATTAGCCTGTCTGAGCAGATTTGGACAGCGCATTAAAGACTTACCACCCGAAAATGTCTCTGCTGTGGGTACCATGACATTACGGAAAGCTCGTAATTCCTACTCCTTTCTTGTTCGGGCTGAAAAAGCTTTAGGTTTTCCAATTGATATTGTCGCTGGTCAGGAAGAAGCTCGTCTGGTTTATCAGGGAGTAGCACATTCGATGGTGCAAACTGAGAAAAACAGACTCGTCATCGATATTGGTGGTGGCAGTACCGAATTCATTATTGGTCAGGATTATAATCCCGTGATGATGGAAAGTTTAAATATGGGCTGTGTGAATTTTACTAATAAGTGGTTTGCAACTGGCGAAATTACAGAAGAAAAAATCCAGAATGCGATTTTAAATGCACGTAGTAAGCTCGAATGGATTAGTGATGACTATCTTGAAGCAGGCTGGCAGGAATGTATTGGTTCTTCCGGAACCATAAAGACAATATCCCGAATATTGACAGAAAATTATCAAACCGATGGTGTTATCGATTATGAAAATTTAAAAAAACTCAGTGAATTGTTTGTTACAGCCGGTCACATAAGTCATATTGTATTACCGGGTCTATCAGAAAATCGAGCTCCAGTTATCATTGGTGGATTATGCGTATTAATGGGGGCCTTTGAAGAGTTAAAAATAGATAGTATGGTGGCATCTCAAGGTGCTTTAAGAGAAGGTTTGCTGAATGATATGATCGAAATATCTCAAGGTCATGATATTCGTAAAGATACAATTACCAATCTGGAAATTCGTTATCACCTTGATTCAGCTCAGTCAGCGCGTATTGCTCATACTGCTTTGCAACTTCTTGATCAGCTCGATCTGGGGGATGATGAAGCTTTACGTTTACTGGTAAAATGGGCCTGTAAATTACACGAAGTAGGGTTGTCCATTTCTCATAATAACTATCATAAACATAGTGGTTATATTGTTGAACAATCTGATATGCCTGGTTTTTCCCGCGAATTACAAAATACACTTGGTTTAATGTTGCGCTTGCAGCGAGGCAAGTTAAATATGGATTTAATTAATGATTTTCCTCGCAGTCACAAGGATATAGTGATGGGCATTATTGTTTTAAGGCTGGCCATCAGTCTACAAAGAAGTCGCGACTGGGATACCTCAATTAAGATTAAAATTAAACTTCAGGATGATGTTTTAAAATTGAAATTCCCGAAAAAATATCTGAAAAATCACCCCTTAACAAAAGCAGATTTAAAACAGGAAAAGCAGGAAGTATTAAAAGCTGGTTTCAAGCTGAAATATAAATGAGTTAAGCTTTAATCCGTAGTTGGATGAGTTGAACCTGGAAAAATCAGTTAATCATGAAAGTCCAGGTAACAGCTTAATGCAGCTGATAAAATCAAAAACACAGTCTTCACCAATCAGCTGACTACGGTGTTTTTGATTTGACCAGGCACATCAATCTGTTACGCATCTTTTTCACGCTGAACTGATTTTTCCAGGTTTATACACATCAACTGTCATGGTTTATGAAACAGTCGGTTAACCTCTATTGCGAGCGCTCAACTGCGGAATCCAGGTTTAGTTACTATTTTATAAGCGATAAGCATAATTCAGCCATTTTTTTAGAGCCGCCTCCGGGTCCCAGATTTTCCTTAACTTCCTGCAAACCCTGAAAAATACTTTGCCTATATTGCTCGTCATCCAGCAATTTAAACATTTCCTGACTGATTGCTGCAGCATTTGCTGCATCCTGTAATAATTCCAGCACTATCTGTCTGCCGCCGATGATATTAATCAGACTAAAATACTTTATGGTAATTATCCTCATGATTATCAGATAGGATAACCATGAAAATTTATAAATTACACAGACCGGTACATTCAGTAAACCTATTTCCAGCGTGACTGTTCCTGAGCAGGAAACGATGGCATCACAACTATTGATAACATCGTAAAGATTTTCGCTGGTAATAGTCAGTGCAATATCACTTCCGTCACATTGTTTTTTTATTTCTGAGCTATCCAGGTTGGATGCAACCGGTAATACAAATTGTAATGCAGGGTCCTGTTTTGTCATTAACTCTGCAGTTTGCAACATAACTGGTAATAATTTACTGATTTCACTATGACGGCTTCCAGGAAATAAACCGATAACACGGCCATCTTTATTTTTTTTAAGTTGTTGTTTTATCTGCTCTGCCTGGTCACTAATTTTTACCTTATCAACCAGCGGGTTACCAACGAAGGTGACTGGTATATTGGCCTGTTGGTAAATATCGGTTTCGAATTTAAAAATAACGGCCATGTGGTCGATTGCCTTCGCTATTTTAAAAATACGCTTAGGACGAGAAGCCCATACTTTAGGACTGATATAAAAAAGAACCTTGATACCGATAGATTTAGCATAACTGGCCATCTTGAGATTGAATTCAGGGTAATCAATTAATACCAGCAAATCAGGGCGAGTTGACTCAAGCTGCTTTTTTATCAACTTCATTGCTTTTTTTATATCACCCCAGTGTTTTAGAACTTCAACCATACCCATAACCGATATAAGAGTAGAATCAAAAAACAGATTTACGCCCGCTTTTTCCATTTCATTTCCACCCATACCCGTGAATTCTATGTCAGGTTGAATTTTTTTTATTTCTGTGACAAAAGCAGCAGCGTGAGCATCACCGGAAGTTTCACCGGCGAGCAGCATAATATGGGGATTTTTAACAGTGGACATGAATTCTGAGAATATGAAAAATAAACCTATTGGAGTATAGTCTCACGGGCAATATTGATCTACTGTTCTCTGTTTCCTAATGACGGCTTTTTATAAATTTGAAAACTACAATTCACGACCAGAATAATAATAAAATGACAACTCTGATTGCCGGTGTTGACGAGGCTGGAAGAGGGCCTCTTGCCGGTTCTGTGGTGGCTGCAGCGGTTATTCTCGATCCCTTAAAACCTGTTTCCGGTTTGACAGATTCTAAGAAATTGAGCGAGAAAAAGCGTCAGCTACTGGAAACTGAAATTAAGGAAAAAGCTTTAAGCTGGTCGATAGCAGAAGCTTCTCAGCAGGAAATCGACGATATCAATATTTTACAGGCCAGTATGCTGGCAATGAAAAGAGCTGTATTAAATTTAGATATTAAGCCTCAAAAAGTACTGGTTGATGGCAATCGTGAACCAGATTTAACTGGATATGATGTTGATGCCATTGTGAAAGGGGATTTAACTGAACCCTGTATAAGTGCGGCTTCTATCCTGGCTAAACAATATCGAGATGGACAAATGCTGGAGATGGATAGTCTTTATCCTCAATACCAGTTTGCAAAACATAAAGGGTATCCGACCAGGTTGCATCGAGAATTATTGATTGAACATGGTGCTTCTCCCATTCATCGTCGTAGCTTTAAACCGGTGAAAGATGTTTTATAATTTATACCATAGCAAAACGCATCATATTTCTCTCTACAGCATTTCCTGAAGAATTAAAAAACTCACTATGCCAACTCAATTTGTTCATCTACATCTGCACTCTGAATACTCTCTGGTTGACTCGACCATCAGATTGAAGCCGCTAATCGCTAAGACAGCAGAACGTGGTATGGGTGCGATTGCGCTGACTGATATGTCAAATTTATTTGCACTGGTAAAAATGTTCAAAATTGCCACTGCGGCTGGCGTTAAACCCATTTTTGGGAGCGATGTCTGGATACGCCATGAAGGACGTCAGCAAAATTTAAGTCGACTGGTTTTGCTGTGTCAGAATGATGTTGGTTATCTGAATCTGAAGCAATTAATTTCAAAATCTTTTCAGGAAGGACAGGTCGCTGATAGACCCACTATTTTAGTTGACTGGCTGGATGGCAAAACAGAAGGTTTATTGTGTCTTTCAGCCGGTTTAGAGGGGGATGTCGGGCTTGCTATCCGTGGAATGGATGTAAACCTGGCAAAAAAATATCTGGATGACTGGCAACAGCTTTTTCCGGGACGTTTTTTTATTGAGTTACAACGTACTGGCCGGCCATTTGAGGAGCAGTATATTCAGCAGGTGGTGAATTTATCTCGTGAAAAGAACTTACCTCTGGTTGCGACTAATGATGTTCGTTTTATTGATGCCAGTGATTTTGATGCACATGAAATTCGGGTTTGTGTGTGCAGTGGTTTTACCCTGGATGATAACAGAAGACCAAAGATATACTCTGATCAGCAATATTTACGTTCTGCTGAAGAGATGATAGAACTCTTTAAAGATATTCCACAAGCTATTGAAAATACAGTTAATATTGCAAAGGCCTGTAATGTAACACTTAAACTGGGTAAAAATTATTTACCTGAATTTCCAATACCAGAAGGGTTTACAACCGACAGCTATTTCCGTTCAGTTTCAGAGAAAGGACTTGAAGAACGTCTCAAATTTTTGCAGGAACAATTGCCTGATGGCGAAGTTTTAGATCGTCAGGCTTATATCGACCGACTTAATATTGAACTGGATGTCATTATCCAGATGGGGTTCCCTGGTTACTTTTTAATTGTTGCCGACTTTATAGAATGGTCGAAAAATAATGATATTCCTGTTGGTCCGGGCCGTGGTTCCGGTGCCGGTTCAGTAGTGGCCTATGCACTTAAAATCACTGATTTAGATCCTCTTCAGTATGAATTGCTATTTGAACGATTTCTCAATCCTGAACGTGTTTCCATGCCCGATTTTGATATCGACTTTTGCATGGAAAAACGAGACAGGGTTATAGAGTATGTCGCAAAAACTTATGGCCGGAATCAGGTTTCGCAAATAATCACTTACGGCACCATGGCAGCTAAAGCTGTTATTCGTGATGTCGGTCGAGTGCTGGGGCATCCTTATGGCTTTGTCGATCGAATAGCAAAGTTAATTCCATTTGAAATTGGTATCACGCTGGATAAAGCTCTGGAGCAGGAAGAAGATCTTAAAAACCTTTATCAGGAAGATGAAGAAGTAACAGCCTTGATGGATATGGCCAGATCACTGGAGGGATTGACCCGTAATGTCGGTAAACATGCCGGCGGTGTTGTTATTTCTCCGGGTGATTTAAACGACTTTACACCAATCTATTGTGAACAGGGTGGCGCCGGTCTTGTTTCTCAATATGATAAAGGTGATGTAGAAGATGTCGGGCTGGTCAAATTTGATTTTCTTGGACTACGAACTCTGACCATCATCGATTGGGCAGTCAAAGCCATTAATCAAAAACAGGATCCACCGTTGGAAATTGAACGGATTGCGCTTGATGATAAGGCAAGTTTCGATTTATTACAGGCTTATCAGACGACGGCAGTATTTCAGCTTGAATCAGCAGGTATGAAAGATCTCATCAGGCGTCTGCAACCGGATACCTTTGAAGATATTATTGCTCTGGTTGCACTGTTTCGTCCCGGGCCATTGCAATCAGGTATGGTTGATGATTTTATCAATCGTAAACATGGGCGTTCAAAAGTGGAATATCCGCATCCATCTCTTGAGCCCATTTTAAAACCTACCTATGGCGTTATTCTGTATCAGGAACAGGTTATGCAAATTGCTCAGGTACTAGCGAAATATACTCTGGGTGGAGCCGATATGCTGCGTCGGGCAATGGGTAAGAAAAAGCCGGAGGAGATGGCCAAGCAACGCGTTATTTTCACTGAAGGTGCCTTAAAGAATAATATCGATGAAGAGACTGCGACCTATATCTTTGACTTGATGGAAAAATTCGCTGGTTATGGTTTTAATAAATCTCACTCAGCCGCATATGCACTGGTTTCATATCAAACTGCCTGGCTAAAGGCGCATTATCCTTCTGAATTTATGGCAGCCGTCCTATCTGCTGATATGGATAATACTGACAAGGTGGTTATTCTTATTGAAGAATGTCGCAGTATGAAGTTAAAAGTACTGCCACCTGATGTTAACCGCTCGGGTTATCATTTTAGAGCGAATGAAAAAGGTGAAGTTATTTATGGTTTAGGTGCGATAAAAGGTGTCGGTGAAGCAGCCATTGAATGCATTATAAATGAGCGTAAAAATGGAGAATACCGCTCAGTGGATGATTTTTGCAAACGTGTTGATATGTCCAAAGCTAATAAGAAAGTTATGTTAGCACTGGTGACCTGCGGGGCTATGGATTGTTTTTCAACAAATCGTGCTGCTTTACAGTCTCATTTACCTTATGCTTTACAGTTTGCCGATCAGGAGCAACGAAATCAGGATGCAGGAATGGTTGATCTGTTTGCTATGGATGAGCCAGAAGATGAAGTAAAACCTTTGCCTGAGGTACCGGCCTGGGATCAGAAAACTAAATTAATGAAAGAAAAAGAAAGTCTGGGACTGTTTTTAACCGGACATCCAGTCGATCTCTACCGCAAGGAATTAAAACAAATTGTGTCAGTCAATCTGGGGCAATGGTTACAGAAACTGGATACATCAGATTCTTCAACTTCAGGTTATAGAAGAAAAGATGAAAATGCCATTGTGGTGGGCTTAGTGATCGGTATACGAACCCGTAATGCACATAATGGACGTGAAGTTTTTGTAACGCTGGATGATCGTACAGGACGAATAGATGTTCGGGTGTTTCCTGAAATGTTTCAGGAAATTGAAGAAATAGTCAAAAAGGATGTGATGTGGGTAGTGGAAGGTGGTATCTCTTATGATGACTTTAACAATGGTATCCGTATTAGAGCTCGCAAAGTTGAATTACTTGAAACTTACCGGATGAATCATGCAAAAGCTTTACGTATTAATTATTCTGCACTGAAACATAAAGCGGTTGATAAATTAGCCAAAAATCTTACTCCCTACCAGCAACAAGCCAGGGTTGATATGATTATTTGTGGTGAAAAAGAAGGCTATGATTTTGAATTAACGACTAATGACTGGTCTCTGGAGCTAAATGATGAATGTATTCTTGTACTCGAAAAACATTTGGGTAATGATGCGTTTTCGATTGAATATTGATAAAAAGTTCGTTTTTTTAACTAAAAAGTAAAATTGTTTACTGACATCTGTATTTAAAAGACTATATTCAGCAGTTCATATTTAAAGAATTAAGGGGCATAAAAAATGAAATTAAAACTCTATTTACCAGTAGTATTATTATCAGGTTTATTATTAGCTTCCTGTGGCGGGAGTGATGATGAGGATAAAAATATTTCTAATTTAACTTTTGATGGTGTTACGACTCAGGCAACTGTCACAACCGAAAACTCTGACGAACTAGCCGTTGCATCAACTGCCGGTGCAGGGCAGGCTATTGCCGAAGAAAAAGCAAGAGCTACGACAGGATTTAGACCTTCCCCTGAAAAAGCATTTCTGCTGGATTTTTCAGAAAAATTAAAGCAACTTGTTACTACTGCTAACCGGACTGCCAACCAGGCAATCCCCGGTTTGTGCTCTTCTGGTTCGGCTGATATCACTTTCAATGAAGATCAAACCCATGTGACAATGGTTTATAATAATTGTGTTGTGGCTGACAGCGATGGGGAGATAGTTAATGGTACGGTAATTTTAAATTCTGATAGTGGTGATAGCTATACTAATTTCTCCTTGCAGTATATTGACTTTACTGTGACTATTGACGGCGAAACTTACTCTATGGATATGACTATGGTATGCACTGAATCCGGTTGTACCTGGAATAGTGATTTTGAAGGACCGGATGGACGGACCTACCGTACTGAAAATGCGAATGTGAGTTTCGATGGAAGTGGTTATTCAGTCTCTGCAACAGTTTATGATCCTGATTATGGTTATATTGCAATATCTGGTGATGTTAGTATGGGAAGTTGTTCTAATGGTATGCCGTATCCTGGATCAATCACTTACACTGGTTCAGGAGGAAGCACAGGTAGTGTAACTTATGATAGTTGTGAGCAATTCACAGTTACAGTGGATGGTGTTTCAACTACTTATAACTGGGCTGATATATTGAATTAATCCTCACACTTAAACTTAAAAAAACCGACCTTCTGGTCGGTTTTTTTTTGGATAGAATTTATTATCCTGGAAAAATCAGTTGAATCATGAAAGTCTACGTAACACCTTAATGCAGCTGATAAAATCAAAAACACACTCTTCACCAATCAGCTGACTACGGTGTTTTTGATTTGCCGGCAATTGCTCCTGCATTGCTCTAACTACAGTCATCCCTGGCTTAGACCAGGCACATCAATCTGTTACGCATCTTTTTCACGCTCAACTGATTTTTCTAGGATAATCACCCAATCGGTGAATCCCGCTACGAACTGAATTGCAGGTTGAATAAACTGAAACAGCAGGATAATCAGGTAAAACTATAACTTTTGAGAAAGAGATAAAGATAAAACCAGCAATGAGCTGGCAGCAACCCAGGAACCTATAACTCTTATGCCTGTTTTTTGCCAATGCCGGTTCTTAAAGCGATCAGCCAGGCCCAGCGGGTATAAAAGTAGAAAATAAATACCAACACCACTGCCAAATAATGCAACCATCCTTTCTTTACCTAACAATGTTTCCTGGGTTGAATCCAGCCCCAGCACTATACCAGCCAGTCCGGCTATAAAAGAACACCAGAATAAACCCACCACCGGATTAATGGCAGTTAAAATACCGACTATAGCTGCCCCCGTTAAAAGCCATACCTGCATATCATCAGCTAAAGAAAACCAGGCCATGATCAACCCGATAATGGTAGAGCCCATAAAAATTGCCACAGCAAGTTGATTTTTCTTTAATCCCTGTTGACCGATAAAAAGGCCCACCGCGATTAATAAAAGCAAATGTGCCGGCACAAAGACAGGATGTAAAATTCCATTGTAAAAATTATCGATGCCTTTAATCGGGCTATGAGCTAAGGCTAAACCAGGTGTAAACAGTAATAAAAAACAGCAGGAGCAAACGACTAATCGATTGATCATAGAGCTGCAGTCAGGAAAAACATCCCCGTCAAAGCAATTAAGCCGCCAGCTGCCTGAACTGCCATTTTTCCAACAGGCCAGCGCACAAGTAAACCAAAAGCAATTCCTGATATGTGAAGTAAACCGGTAGAAATTACAAAGCCTAGACTAAAAGCAAGTGGACTGGCTGCACCAGGTAATTCTGTACCATGAGCATGTCCATGAAAAATTGCAAAAGTACCAACAATAACTGCTGAAATCCAGATCGGTGGACGAGCAGCAAAAACAACCATACCACCTAAAACTACAGATGAAAGAGCTATTCCTATTTCAACTGAAGGAACAGGAATTCCCATAACACCCAGCGCACCACCAAAAGCCATAACAAGCGGGAAAACAACGGGAAGAACCCAGATTGAAGGATTCCCCAGAAATGCACCCCATAGTCCTACTGCCACCATAGCGATAACATGATCCCAACCCAGAACTGGATGCATAAAACCACTAGTAAAACCACCAGCCAGGCCATCTGCTCCCACATGGGCATTTGCGATATTAACAAAAGATAATAGAATGACGGCAGAAAGCAGAGTATAGAATTGTTTCATTTAACATTTCCTCAAGTGAAATTTGTTTTGATGTATTTTTAGAATAACAATTATCCTGGAAAAATCAGTTGAGCGTGAAAAAGATGCGTCACAGATTGATGTGTCTGGCGAAATAAAAAACACCGTAGCCACCTGATTGGTGAAGAGTGTGTTTTTGATTTTATCAGGTGCATTAAGCTGTTACATAGACTTTCATGACTCAACTGATTTTTCTAGGATTATAACCAATAAATACTTTCAGTAAAAAAAATTGTGTATTCAGTTAAATTTACTCAACAAAATGATTGATTACTATAATTCCAAAAAAAATCGTTTTTTATCTTTACTAACTGCCCCCATTTTTTTATAGAATTCAATTGCCGAGAAATTATCGATTGGTGTTTGCCATTGAACATGCGTACAACAATGATCAATAGCAAATTTCTTTATTGTTGCCATAAATAGAGAACCCAGTCCTGAAGACCTGCTGTTTTCCATAATAAATAAACAATCCATATGAAGATAGTAATCCGCATCCCAGGTTGAAAATTCCTTTGTTACAGTTGAATAACCGACAATTTCTCCATTAACATCAGCAACAAAACAATATAACGAAGGTGATTCTTTAAAAAGGGCTAGATTTAATTTATCAGATTTTCCATTTTTAATGTATTCAGCTTTTTCAAAACTTGCATGTAAAGCACAAAGCTCAACAAGTTGATTCATATCCTGAGGTGCTATCGGCCGAATTACTGGAGAAGTCATGTTTTATCCTGATTGTTTTAAAATTGAAAATCATCACGGCGAATATATACTGTAACAAGCATCGTTTCGACATTCTCGCATAGAAATATGATACTGGCCCCGGTTGATTAAAAACTTGAGAGACTGGCAATTTATACAAAGCATGTTTGCAAGAATGTCTTCAATAAGTTTACCTCGATATTTGATTTCTCTCTTTGACTAATATGAGATTACAGGATCAGCCAGATTAATCGATTGAATAATCAATCTGGTTAATAAGTTCATTACGGGTATCGTAAATTTCCATTTCATGACTCATATGCATTTGTTTTAGTAATCCTGACAAACGTTCGCATTCTGCCTGCAATAATTCTCTTTCCAGGGCATCGCCAACCAGAATATATTCATGATCGAAACCACTTCGAATAGTCAAGCTGGCCGGTGTATCAAGTTCTAGCTCATCATCATCTATCTTACCCGGCAAACCCAGTTCTGTTAATTTCTCTAAAATCTGTTGTAGTGACTGATCACTGGTTAAGGTTCCAGCTAACATGTAAAAACCACTCATTGAATGATACCTCCCATCAAATCTTCAACTTATATAATTCTTTTTATCGACAATGTGTCGAACTCTTTAACCTGGATTGTGCAGCTGACCGCTCGCAATAGAGATTAACCTACTGTTTCATAAACCACGACAGTTGATGTGTATGATCCTGGAAAAATCAGTTAATCATGAAAGTCCGGGTAACACCTCAAACGCACAATCAGCTCGTCCAACTGTGAATTCCAGGTTAAAGCTAATCCACCTTTACAAGGTCTACACATTAGATCATAAAATAGTGCTGATCAAAGCCGTCTTAATAAGGATAAAATTAAATCAATAGTAAGTTTAGTCGTTACCCTTTCAGGATCAACAGATGGATTATATGAAGCAATTGTCAAACTTGTCAGCTGATTATTTAGAATAATCTGTTCAATCAAACTGTGAACTTCTTTCACAGATGGCCCACCTGGTGCCTGGTATTGATTTACAGGCGCTTCAGCAGGATTGAAAACATCAAGATCTAAATGAATATGTACCTTAGAATCTTCTTTTCCAGCTTGTAACCCTGCAATCATTAGTTCTCTTTTTTGGTCAGTAATATCTGGTAAAACAAAGATTTTTGAATTCAATAATGCATCATTTTCCTGTGGATCATTATCTCGAGCACCGGCTAGAACAATATTTGATTCATTGACAGCTTCATAACCCGCCACATTCGCTAACATATTAGTCCAGCATTTTCCGGCGATCATAGCTAATCCCATACCATCCAGAAATCCACTTTCCGTTGTCTCAGGCGTATTGAAATCGGCATGAGCATCTAGCCACACAACAGATAAATCCTTTTTTTCGAGGCCGGCTACAACAGCTACGCTCGCATTACAGTTCCCTGCAATAATTAATGGAAACTCAGCATTCTCCTGAGCCTCTTTAACAACATTGCTTAATTGATTTAAAAGATTAAAAGATGTACTGATTTCTGTTTGAAATTTCGAATCATCCTGTAACCATTGCACATTCAATTGATGACCATCTTCCTCAAGCCTGTCAACCAGTAGATTTTCAATGAATACTTTTGGTCCAAGCCCATGCCGGGTTTCAAACAGGCCCGAATCATAGGGTAATAAAATTAGTTTTATCCTTGCCATGAATCTAATACCCAGTTAATAATTAATTTCTAGCTCCAGTTATCATGACGCTGCCGACGTTCCTGTCGGTAATTTGTGATTTCCAGTTTTAACCCGTCAGGATCTGAAAAAAATGTTGCCCAATAATCTTCAGCATATTCCTGATAGAGTTTCGCACTGGAAGCATTAATACCTATGCTACGAAGTCGATTTGCCACTTTAATAACATCATCTATGGAGTCGACACGCAGACAAAAATGATGAAGACCGGGAGCGTAGGCATCATGTTCTGATGGATGACGAGATGGCCGCAGAACATAGCCAAAATATCGATTAAAATACTGGATGTGAGGATCATCATCAAGGATAAATGATTTCTTTTTAAAACCAAGTGTCTCAAGGAATACCTGATCATAGAAAGTTTCTGACTGTTGCATATCAGAAACACAGATATAGATATGATCAATTCCAGTAATTTCAGTCATAACAAAAATTAATTAGTATTAAGTACAAGGCATGTAATCATAAGAAATTTCTTTAGAAAAAATTATCTGATTGGTAGCTCTGCAGCTGAATATTTAACAGGTACAATTTCTTTACCAGCTTTATCAATGTACCCCCAAACACCACCTTCAACCCGTTTGTGAGCAGATTTATCCGGCTGTTGAATACGACAGCCAGAGCAGACCAGGGCACGCCCTTCTGAAAAAGGCCAGCCCCAGTCATATTTTGGAGGAATAATCAGTTCAAACTTTCTATTGTAATAGGCTATTTTTTTATCAATTAGTGAGCGGGTTAAACCTTCTTCAAAATAGTCCGGTCCATTATCAAAAAAAATGACAGGAATAAAAGTTCCACCTTTTTTAACATAGAAATATTGCCCCTGAACCCAGAAAGCTGCAATCCCGAAAGAATCAAATTTAATATTTTGCAAATGATCAGGAGCAATTATGAGTTTTCCATTCTCATACCGGGCACAGTTTTCATATACCTCCCATTGTGGAAATTGATACTGTTCTGTAGCTTTTGCAATATAGCCACATTGCTCATTGGCAATGGCAAAAGGTGTCATAATGATAAATATTGAAATGAACAGTAAAATTTTCAATTGACTACCATTTTTATAAGCAGTTAGTAATATACTTTTACGAATACTGAATAGCACATACAGACTAGAAGTTAATTAGAAAGCTACCAGCAAGGGTAAAATCCGGTGAAGCATCATCCACACCCAGTCCAATACCACCTCGTAACCTCACTTTTTTTTCTAATGCCATATCCACAGCAGCAGTTAACATAAACTCATCAGTTTTCGTTCTAATTTCAGCTTCAGTGATAACATGAATTTGCTCATTCAATGCGATGATAGCACCACCATTTAAATTAAGTGAAGCCTTTCGGTCAGTAGAAATAGCACCGGTATGCAGTTCAATAATGTCCAGACCAACACCTCCTGTTAATAGCACAATTTCTGATACAGGATGCCTTAAAGAAGCAAAGCCACCAAAATTAAAATTACCCTGTCCTAAGTCATCCTCACCAATTGGCAGAGTAAATAAACCGCCTACAGAAACTTGAGTAGGACCAGGTATTAACAGATATTTTCCTACCATGGTGAGATCAGTTAATCCTGACTGACTTTTTGCATTTCCATCAGGGTCTCTTTTAACAAAATTCATATCGGCCAGTATTTCCAGTCTATCATCTAAAGGAAATCCGGCTCTTGCCCCCAGAGAAAATGCACTTGAATGATCAAAATCGGCATAATTCATACCTGCTTCTATAAAGGGAGATTTACTGATAGAACTATCTTTCAAAGTGTTTAAATATAGATGGACATCCTGTTTCAGGTTCAGCGGAATCGTAGTGTCAGCAGCAAAAACCATAGTACTCAACAGAAGGTTCAATAATAGAAACCCTAATTTCATTTTGTTCTCCAATTTTAAAATTAATTGTTAGTAAAAAATTATCCTGCCACTGCAGAAACTAATTTGATACATCAGTTATTTAGAAAAAAGTATCCTACCTCTGACAGTCATAAATCAATAGATGAAATAGTTTGCTTTTTTGAATTAATCCAGGCAACACGGCAATATGACTTGTGCTGCGGTCAACGGCGGAATCCAGATTTAAATCTCAAAGAATCCAGGTTTAAATCTCAAAAAGTAATCCGTGTTATTTATACCATTGATAACATTAATTTTTAGTTGATTCTGCATTACAGGTTGATTAGAGTTCCGTTATTTTTTTACTGACGGATATAGACATGAATACCCCCCTTCAAAAAATACCCTTACCAACAATTGGATTACACTGGATCATAGCCTTCGCAATGATAGCTATGCTTGCATTTGGCCTGTATCTTGAAGACTTGCCTCGCAGCCCGGAAAAAGGAGAACTTATCGGTCTACATAAATCTATAGGTATGATAATTCTGGCTCTGGCATTCATCCGTATTGGATGGCGCGTCATCAGTACCTACCCTGAACCTCTCGGGCAAATGACTAAAGCTCAGGAAATTATCGCAAAAATAACTTTACTGGTATTAATGCTTGGCACAGTCATGATGCCAATTTCGGGCATTTTCATGTCCATAGGTGGAGGACATGCTGTGGGTATTTTTGGCTTTGAACTTATCTCTGGTTCAGGAGAGAAAATTGAAACGCTTTCCAAAATCGGGCATATCATGCATGGTTTAGGTGGAAAATTGATCATTGCCTTTGTGATTTTACATATTGCCGGGGCTATCAAACATGAACATATTGATAAAGATGGAACGCTTTCTCGAATGCTAGGACGTAAATAAACCTCATCCCCCATCTGACAGAAATTTCATCAGATGGGGGAGTTACTATTTAGCCAATGACTTCAATGTAGTCACATTTTCTAAAGCATGTGTCATCGGCGTGTTCAAACCTATACCCTCTTCCAGTGACATATCATAGGCAATTTTATTCATTAAATACTCGGCTTCTATCAGTCTATACGCACTATTTATACGGTAACTTAAGCGCCAGAGTACGGCGTGATCCCCGGTTTCGACGATTTGTACATGCGGAGGTCGTTCGATATTTATTAAAGAACTATTGTCACAGGCATACTGCCAGACCTGTGTTAGAAACCCTTCTATTGTTTCGCTGGAAAAGCCGTAACCGATCTTAAAATCAGCGTAACATTTAAGATTATCATTTGAATCACTGGTCAGAACTTCAATTTTACAGGCACGAAACCGGGAATTTGGCAGTAAAATTTTATATTTCCTTCGAAGATCCTTGAATACCGTTTGAGTTAAAGAAGTTCGCATTACCACTGCCAGCAAATCAAGTTCTTTAATCTGAACGACTGAACCGGCTTCAACATCATTGTTATAGAGTAAAATTAAACCATTAATATTATCAGCGGCCCAGACATCTTTAGTCGAATATATGATAAGCAGGATTGCACCTAGTACCGAGGTCGCCTGTAACCAGTTCGTCATTTCCCAGCTATTTATTATAATAAGAAATGAAATAACAGAAGCAATGATCCAGCCTGTCAAACCAAGAACTTCTGACTGGTAGGTATGTGAATGTACTTCAGTTTCATCAATTTGCCTGACCCGGCCATAGCGCTTACGCACATGTAGCTGAAAAAGATTAACCAGTAGATAGGCACATAACAAGGTTAAACCGGTAATGGATAGAGGACGAGCTTTGTCTGTAAAAAAAACTGCCAGAAAATACAGCAGAAACAAAGTCATATTAACCAGTCTCAGCATCCAGACAGCAGAGTTGTGTCTTCGCTCGCCTGGTACATAGCCAAATTTAGTCACTATGCTGGTAGAAAGGACTAATATAAGTGCATTGATTGCCAGTACGAAATAGTCGAATATAGTAAATACAGAATCTACTTTTTCCAGGATAATTTGTCCTATTTCATTGAGGAACTGTTCCATGGTTTTTCCATAAATTGTTCTATAACAGCTATTCTAATCATGTCTTAAGATAAATAGCACATTAATTATCGGTTATAATCTACTCCAGTCCGGTCTGGTATTAAATCTTCAAATCAATCAGATTTAACTGGAAATTCACTAATTTAGTAAAAATCAACTTCTCAAAAGCCCACTGGCTAACTGCATTATCAACTCGGCAACCTTTTTATTGCCAGCATAGATTATACCTTGATGATTCATAAATGTGGTCTCTGCTCGATTAAGTGCCATAGGAAAGCCATAAATATCACTTGCTATTGCCCCAGCCTCAATGAATAGACAGGCTGTTGCCGCATAATCCCACAGACTACCTCCACTATTCCCTTTGCGGGGATATTTAAAATAACAGGCATTGGCTTGTTCTAATACTCGACAGGCATTCATAACCGCCCCACTGTTATATACAATTTCAGCTCCATCGAGTCCCAGTTGGCTGGCTATATCCAACAAGCCATTAAGCGTTTGCTCATACCAGGGGTGATCAGAAAAACTCGTATCAGTTTGTAGAGTTAGCGGTTGATCAGTATTAATTGCTGGTATGTAAATAGTCTTTCTGTTTTTAAAAGCCCCCTGACCATCAATAGCATGATATAAATTTTCTTCCACCGGATCATAAATAACAGCTATTAAGGGTTTTCCGGTTTGGCTAACCAGGGCTATGGAAACAGAATACCCTCTGGTTTTATTAATGAATGCCAGAGTGCCATCCATCGGATCAATACACCAGAATGCAGGCTTTTGCTGACGTAAACCATCATCTGCTAACTCTTCAGATAATAAAGCCAGGTTGTATTTATCACAAATAGGTTGAAGTATTTTTAATATGGCTGTTTGCGCCTGACGATCAACTTCAGTCACCACCTGTGTAGCAAGGCTACTGCTAATAGCTTTGTACTCAACTTCAACTTCTTTTTTGGCATAACCGGAAATTACTGCGCCTGCAGATAAGGCTGCATCTATAGCCAGTTGGCACAATAATTCTAAATCCAGATCATTCATATTGAGAACCGCATAATTGATTTACAACTTTTTCTGCCAGTCGTTCACTATAACGATGGATTTTCCAGTGCCCGGGACTCCAGCCTTTCAAAAAACGATAAAAATCGGTCCAGGCAATTTCATACATTGGACGCCAGACCTGCTCAACATCTAGCGGGTTGATTTCAGGCTGGTATTCTGACAAAGCTTGCCCAAGATATTTAAAATAGTTGTCCAGCAAATACTGCTCCTGAGATTCACATTCAGACTCATCAAGACAGCTACTAATAAAATATACAATATCTTTCATGCCACAACCGCCACCAACATATTGAAAATCAACTGCAGCAACCTGTTTTCCATCCTCTGAAAAACAAAAGTTTGCAAGCTTGGCATCCCCATGAACAATAGTTTGAAACTTTGAATTATTTAATACTTTGTCTATCTGACTGGCAGCCTGTTTTAAGCGGCCATCCTCCATTGTCTGAAGTTCCTCCGGTCGGGTATCCAAATGCCAGTAGGTACCTGTCTCCCATAAGCCCCGGGGGGGGTTACACATATTAAGGGCATGAAAATGGGCCAGCCAGTTTAAACATGTATTCATTTCAGCCTGTGTTACTGAATTTTTACGCGCTGGATATCCGCTGCTATCTAAATCTTCAAGAATCATGATTACTTCATCATCCTGATGTGCGACAGCATAACAGTGTGGTACACGACACTGCTTATTACACTGATTGGCCCAAATTTCATACCAGGTTGTTTCTACTTCATAAGAATGCAATTTTCGTTGATGTGAGTAATGAGTATTCCAGCCCCGAGGATGTTTATGCTGCTCAGGAAGTCGCACATGTTTAACAATAATAGTGTCAATGGTTGAGCCGATAAGCTTATACCGGTCAATACTGCCATAGCCACTCCATAAATTCTGTAAAGTTTCTACCTTGAAAAAATCAGTAGCAGAAGTTGCGCTCAGAATGAGATTACGACCCTTAATATTCATGAATTCAGATAATTAAAATAACAATATTCCAGTATAAAACAGATGAGCATGAAAAGGGGCTTAGCTGGCGTAGACGCTTAAGGCATCAAATAGAATTTATCAGGCAAATTATGATATGAGACCCGGATGCGGAAAATGTCGTTATTGTTCAGAATAGTTAACTCCCTGACATGATTTAACTGATATATTCATGTTTAATCCACTGTTAAGCTGTTAATGTTTTGCTTTAGTGACATTGAGCATAGTCTTATAAGCATCTTTTACTTTATTAAAGTAACAATTTTGATAGACTGCGCGCCTAATTCATGATCCTCCAGGCTATTCTCATGCAACCCATGCTCAATATTGCAATTCGTGCTGCTCATGCAGCAGGTGATTATATTTCACGTCAGGTGAATAACATCCCCAATCTGGAGATTGAGTCCAAGGATACCAATGATTTTGTTACTCAGGTTGATAGAAACGCTGAACATAAAATTATTGAGACCTTATTAAAGGCTTATCCAGACCATAGCATTCTGGCCGAAGAATCCGGTTCACAGGGTGATAGCGATTATCAATGGATAATCGATCCACTGGATGGCACTACAAATTTTATCCATGGATTCCCACATTTTGCTGTATCAATTGCCCTGGCCCATAAAGGTCGACTCGAGCAGGCTGTTATTTATGATCCTATGAAACAGGAATTATTTAGTGCCAGTAAAGGAGATGGAGCAACTTTAAATAACCGGCGCATACGGGTAACTAAACCCGTCAATATCCAGGGCGCTTTACTCGGAACAGGTTTTCCATTTCGACAAAAAGAACATTATCCAGCTTATCAATCCATGTTCGGTGATATTTTTAATCAGGCTGCTGATATAAGACGAGCAGGTTCAGCGGCATTAGACCTGGCCTATGTTGCTGCCGGACGTCTCGATGCATTCTGGGAAATAGGGCTACAACCCTGGGATATGGCAGCTGGTGTTCTGATCATTCGTGAAGCCGGTGGTCTGGTTGGTGATTTTAGCGGTAATGATAATTACCTGAAAACAGGTAATATCGTGGCCGGTAACCCCAAAATATTTGCTGATTTAACACGAAAACTGCAACCTCATTTAACAGAATCATTAAAAGCGTAAACTCGACATTAAATTGATCTAAGTCAAACCCAAATAAATTTTATAGGCAATTTGACTTAGGTCAATTAATTTCCTGATTTTTACCCTGATTTTTACCTTCCCTGATCAAGTGGTATAAGCCTTACGCTCTGTTTATATCACTAAAGGAATATGAATAAATCTAACTTATGACGCCACAAGATAAAACGTATTGAATTCTCTGATAAAAGGAATATTCTACGACGCGTTCAGTAAGCGGTGGATATTATACAGGGTTCTTTCGACCCATTTTTTACCGTTTATATAACAGTTATTGAAAGTTGAAATAATCCTGTTTCAAGAATCGATATTTTTTACTGCAGTAAAAAAAAATAACTTAGGAGAAAATTAATGCCTACATTTGTTCGTACTGAAAAATGCGATGGTTGTAAGGGTCAAGATAAGACTGCTTGCATGTACATCTGCCCACATGATCTTATGAAGCTTGATATGGACGGTTCAGATACCGGTCATGCAATGAAAGCTTACAACCAGGAGCCTGAGCAGTGCTGGGAATGTTATTCCTGTGTCAAAATCTGTCCTCAGAATGCTATCGAATGTCGTCACTATGCTGACGTTGTTCCTCTTGGTGGTTCTGTACAGCCTCTACGTGGAACAGATTCAATTATGTGGACTATCAAGTTCCGTAACGGAACTATGAAACGTTTTAAATTCCCAATTCGTACAACTGCTGAAGGTTCTATCGATCCTTATGCTGGCAAGCCAGATGCAGATATGTCAAAGATCGAAGAAAACATGTTCTTCTGTCAAAACAATGGTTACCGTGCTGGTGATCGTAGCGAATTAATCAATCTTTAATCCCTGAGGAATAATATTATGGCAGGTGAATTTGGAAATCCTGAAGTTGTCGAAGAAACGGTCGACATCTTAATGATCGGTGGCGGTATGGCCAACTGTGGTGCTGCATTTGAAATTATGCAGTGGGCAAAAGGTACTGATCTTAAAATTAAATTAGTTGATAAAGCAGCAATGGATCGCTCTGGTGCGGTTGCCCAGGGTCTATCAGCTATCAACACTTACATCGGTGATGAGCAAGATCCAGCTGATTATGCTCGTATGGTATCTAACGACCTGATGGGTATTACCCGTGACGATCTGGCATACGACTTAGGTCGTCATGTTGACGAATCTGTACATCTGTTCGAAGAATGGGGTTTACCTATCTGGAAAACTGATGAAAACGGAGAGCGTTTTGACGGTTCTAAAGGTATGACTCCTTTAGCAGAAGGCGGAAAACCTGTACGTTCTGGTAAGTGGCAGATCATGATCAACGGTGAGTCTTACAAGTGGATTGTTGCAGAAGCTGCAAAGAAATCACTGGGTATTGAAAACATCGAAGAACGTATCTTCATTGTTAAACTGATTAACGACAAGAATGATCCTTCACGTATCGCTGGTGCGGTTGGTTTCTCAGTACGTGAAAACAAAATCGTTGTTTACACTGCAAAAGCTATTCTGTTAGCAGCTGGTGGTTGTGTAAACATCTTCCGTCCTCGTTCAGTTGGTGAAGGAACAGGTCGTGCATGGTACCCAGTATGGAACGCAGGTTCTACATACTCAATGGCTGCTGAAGCAGGTGCTGAGTTAACACTGATGGAAAATCGTTTCGTACCAACTCGTTTTAAAGATGGATATGGCCCTGTTGGCGCATGGTTCCTGTTATTCAAAGCTAAAGCTACTAACGCTTTCGGCGAAACATACATGGACAAAAACAAAGATATGCTGAATGACTATCCTCCATATGGTCAGGCTGCAGTTCCTGCTTCATGCTTACGTAACCACCTGATGCTGAAAGAAATGAAAGAAGGTCGTGGACCTATCTACATGGATACAGTTACAGCACTGGCTAATCTACGTGAAACTCTATCTCCTCGTGAAGTTAAACACCTTGAAGCTGAAGCATGGGAAGATTTCCTTGATATGTGTGTTGGCCAATGTGGTATCTGGGTTGGTGAAAACATCGAACCTGAGAAGAAAAACTCAGAATTGATGCCAACTGAACCATACCTGTTAGGTTCTCACTCTGGTTGTTGTGGTATCTGGACTTCTGGTCCTACTGACGTAGGTGCGCCTACTGAAGAAACTGAACCTGGCGTACCTGATCACCTGCCTTCTGGCTGGAACTGGGGCTACCGTGGTATGACTACAGTGTCTGGTCTGTTCACAGCTGGTGACGGTGTTGGTGCTTCTGGTCACAAGTTCTCTTCTGGTTCTCATGCTGAAGGCCGTATGGCGGCTAAAGCAATGGTTAAATATTGCCTGGATAACGCTGATTTCACTCCTGAGCTGGACACAGACGTTGAAACTCTAGTTGCTGAAATCTATCAGCCAGTTAAGACTTACCTGGAATACAAAGATTACACAACTGCAATCGATGTTAATCCAAACTATATCACTCCAAAAATGCTTCAGTTCCGTTTACAGAAGATTATGGATGAATATGTAGCTGGTGTTGCTACTTACTACACAACTAACGCAGAAATGCTTAAAGTTGCTGGTGAGAAGCTAGATATGCTGAAAGAAGATGCTGCCAAGATGCGTGCTAAGGACCTTCACGAATTACTACGTGCATGGGAAAACTATCACAGAATCTTAACTGCTGAAGCGCATATGAAGCACATCGAGTTCCGCGAAGAATCTCGTTATCCTGGTTTCTACTATCGTGCAGACAAGAACTTTATCGACGAAGAGAACTGGCATTGCTTCGTTAACTCTATCTATGACAAGAATACTAAGAAATGGACATGCTTCAAGCGTGCACACGTTGACTTAGTTGACAAGTCTAAACTGTTCAAATAAGCATTAGCTTATTGAACTGTTAGAGTTCAAAAGCCCGGACATTGAAAGATGTTCGGGCTTTTTTTATGTCTGATGAAATTCACACTGAAAAGGGCGCAAAGATTCGCAAGGCTTAAAAAAGCTTATACCTTTTTCTGATAAAGTAATTAAACCTATCTGGACAGACATATTTATATCTCATGTAGCTTTATCTAATTACCACCCCATACAGCATCTATTTCACTTTCAACTGATTTTTCCAGGATTATTTTTATCAAAGCTTTTAATATCCACAGAAATATACTAGATAGCTGAATGAGAATAATTACTATATAATGATTCGCTAATTTAAAATCTATGAGTATGTTATGAGTGACGAAACTAATAAATTTGATTTACCTGTCGACAGTCCGATAGAACCTATCCGTCTGGAAGCTAATGACAAACTTAAATTTCGTTGTCATAAAGGGGTTTCTTGCTGGAATGCATGCTGTTCAAAAGCCAATGTTACACTCACGCCTTATGACATTATCCGTCTAAAGAAACATCTTGGCACTACGACCACTGAAGTACTGGCAAATCATACGGTACCATTTGAAATGGATTCAAGCAGTATGCCAGGTATTAAGCTACGTACAGATAATGATGGTGCATGTCTGTTCATGACTGACGAAGGATGTTCTGTTTACGATAATCGGCCGACTGCCTGTCGTTATTATCCTTCTGGTTTATTATCAATGCGTGCTATCGATAAAAATGTCGATGAACGCTCTTTCCTGCTGATTAAAGAAGATCACTGTAAAGGACATGAGGAAGATCAGGTTCAAACTGTACAGGAATATCGTAAAAATCAGGGTGTTATCGATTATGACGATTACAACCGTGAATGGTATGTCATTGTTTTAAAGAAACGTTCTTCTGGTCCTGCAATAGGTAAGCCTTCAGAAATGAGCCTGCAATTATTTTTTATGGCCAGTTACGATATGGATCGTTTTCGTCGATTTGTAACAAGTGATAGTTTCCGCAAGACTTACAATCTGGGTGAGGAGTTTTACAAGGCTGTGGAAGCTGATGACCTGGCTTTAATGCAGTTTGGTTTTAAATTGATGCGTCAGGTTTTATATGGTGAATTGAGTATTCCGGAAGTAGAAGGAGCCTGGGAAAAACGTTTAGAAGAGCGTAAAGAAATTCTCAAAATTCGTAAAGAAATGGAAATCATGGAATTTGAAAAGCAAAAAGAAGAAGAACTGGCTGCTGCCGTAATGGGCGATCCAGATAAATGCTCGGATAACTAGAGTAGCCATATGCTGATTACTGGTTTAAATGACTCTGTTACAGTCGCTATAATCTCGGATACACATGATTTTCTTCATCCCGAAATTGAGAAACTCATTCATTATTGTGATGTCGCAATACATGCTGGTGACATTGGTAATGCAGATATTCTGAATTCCATTCAACCGAAATCCGGAAAAGTTGTCGCTGTAGTTGGTAATAATGATCATCAAAATATCTGGCCAGCTGATCAGGCAGAAATTGTTAGAAAGATCCCTTCAATTGCCAGCCTGAAATTACCCGGAGGTCTGGTCAAGATAGAACATGGTCATATACATGACATGCATATCCCTGAACATGAGGATTTACGAGCTGCCCATCCTGAAGCCCGTCTGGTGGTTTATGGGCACACCCATCGGAAAGTAATAGATGACTTTAGAATGCCCTGGGTTATTAATCCAGGGGCTGCGGGAGATACTCGAACTCGTGGTGGAGCATCCTGCCTGGTTTTAACTGCAACTGAGTCTTTATGGAAAATTGATAGTTATCGCTTTCAGGATAGTGACTCTACACTAAAAACAGCTTCGGCAGCCTGAATTAATCATCACCTGAATCATGGTCATCATCAGAGTGATGATCATCATCTGAATCATGGTCACTATCATCTGAATCATGATCACTATCATCTGAGTGATGATGATCATCTGAATCATAATAATCATCATCATTTTCAATTTCTAACTTACTGACCTGTAATACACCATCAATCATTTCTCCATAGATCTCGACATGAAGTCCTTCTTTAATTTGCTCCAGATCATCAGCAGGAAATAATGAAGAGTCTACGTAGACAGGGACACCATTGACTTCAAACTCACTGCTGGAAGTAAAGGCAGAAACTAAACCTTCCAGACTCAAAAAGTTACCGGTATCTGTGCTAAAGATATCCGCCAGATCATCTTCTTCACCTTCTATGTCTGTAGCCTGGATCGCTCCCCCCTGATACATACCATTAACTTCTACATACAGACCGTTACTCAGGGATTCTATATCTTTTAATTGACCTAATGTTATCTGGGAACTATCAACTGCAATACCATTTATTGTAAATAATGTATGATCCTGAGAAAGGTTTTCAATCAATCCGTGTAATTGCACTACACTGCTGTCACCCAGGAATACGCCTTTCTTTTCTATATGAGTCGCAACTATAGTATTTGTCTGAGATTCAACAAACCCACTTACTTCAACCAGATCATCTTTATTTATAGTATCGAAACCAAACTCAGCATCATTTTCACTTTTAAATCTGGTTTTTAAAGCATTTATGCTGACAGTTTGACCCAGTATAGTAAAATTTTTCACGTTCGAGTCTGTATCTGATTCAACCGGAAAATCAGCAATCGGCCCATCGATAGATTCATCATAGGTTACTGAAGTAGCAAGACCGGTTCCATTGTCATAAGTCGTCGCATTTAGTTTAACCACCATCCCTATTTCAAGATTACTTTGCCCATCAAGGCCGATATAGTGGTTTCCATCGTCAACATCAAAAACCGCTTCATCAATATCATACTCAATACCATTAACAAAAATGCTACCGAACCCCGTTATAGTCCCATAAACAATACCTGTTCCACTAATTCCTGCAGTTATTATACTTTCTATACCACAGGATAAAACTGAAAGGCTTAAAGCAGAAACTATTAATAATTTTCTGAGTCTGCTTAAAAAATTATGGGAAATAATCATATAAAAAACACCTATCAGGATTTGTCTCTTGCCTGATTAAAATATATACCAAAACTTACTGAACATGTTGCATCACTATCTTCAGTTTCATTTTGAGAAAATTCTGCATCAATATCTTCAAGTAATTGTTGAGCTTTTTTACCAATACGTTGTTTTATCTTGGGTAATGCATTTATATTAACATGAGTATTAGAAGCCTTACGCTGAAACCAGGCATCATCCGCATGCTTAACATTAATATTATGATCAATAGTTTGCATTAGTTCCGCCGTATCAATACCCAGAATATTTAATTTCTTATCAGAATCATTTGCTGGCAGATAATTAGGATTAATTAATTGAATATTACCATTATCAATAACACAAATGTTTCCGCTATCAATAAGCGCATTCAACATAGCAACCACAGGCATATCTCCACTATAACGCTTGACCAGATTAGTAAATGAGCTGGTCCCACTATCCAATAATAAGTCTCGCGGTTCATGATTTTTATCCAGAAAATCTTCATCATGCTGCCAACCAGCAATAACCCTCACAATACGATTAAATTTACGTAAAGAGGTATCGGTATTATATGCCAACGCCTCTTTTAATCTTTTAACTTCTTTTCGGTTTATCCCGGTCAGAATAGAAACATTTGAAACCGTTTGCTTATGCCCCTGTCTCCTGACTTCTTCAAACCCAATATCAACATAAACTTTGCGCGCAATATCCGCAAATGTAGCATAGGCCATTCCATTGCGTAACAAAACCCTGGTTAAAGGTTTTAAAATACGAACTATAGTAGCCTGTAAAACGTCAGAAACTAAACTCATTCAGCACCCAATAAACTTTTAAATACATGCACAATAAAAAGCCCCCCTTTTTAAATCAGCAAATACTTCACCTTCAATAAATTGATAAACCTTAAAAAATCTAGATTTATCAGAAAAATCTTATAACAATACAGTAGCTACACTTTTAACACTGTGATGGGTTTAGCAGTAACATCCATAAAATTTATAAAATCTCATCAACAGAAGTAGATTTATATCGTCAACTTTTCTCTCAAAATTTATTGATCAATAAATTCTGAGATCTGAAGTAATTTCTGATTAATTAGTACATATAAAAACAAACCTAAATACTTGGGAATATTTTCCCTTTTAGGATTTATATAGAATATTACTGATTTAAAAAATTTTAACTACTGATAAATTCATCTAAAAGGAGCTAAATCAATCTTATAGGAAAGAAATGAATTAAATATATAAAATAGGTTTATTTTTCATCAAAAACAGACTCAATTGAATCCACAATATTTTTAGAATCCCATTCCAGGGCTCCGCGATAGGCATAGGGTATATCACCATTTTGGTTAACTAAATAATTGGAGGGATAGGCATAAACTTTCCAGTTACGAAGAGCCATGCCATCGGTATCAAGTAAAATTTCAAAGTTAACAGGTATAGACTTCACGAAATTACGTATAACATCAGGCGATTCACCAATATTGACGGCCAGAACTTTAAATGGCTTCCCCTTCATTCTATCTACCAGACGAGACAATGAAGGAATTTCTTCTACACAGGGACGACACCAGGTAGCCCAGAAATTGACCAGTACGACACTATCTTTATAATCTTTTAAATTAATAGTTTCATTTTGTAAATTTTTTAAGACCAGAGCTGGAGCAGTTTTATCACCTTTAAAAGCATGAAGAGCAGGCTCTTTAAAGGATGGAATATTTTTATTATCAATGGATTTCCTATCTGATAGGACTGAATCGGATAAAGCAGCCGTTCTTGACAGTTTTAACAACCTAACAGCATTATCAAAAATTTGAGGTAAATTCTCACGTATTGATAAATCTGTATTCGTTAAATCTTGCGCTGGTCGCATGAAAAAACCGCCTTGCGCACCACGTAAAAAATGAATAAATACCGGGCTTCCGCCCTTTTCCAACTGCTTGGCAATTTCCCAACTACGGGCAAATTTGGTGGAATACTGTGGCTGTAATAGATAGACGGGTAGATTACTGACAGAGGCGATCTTTTCATATTCTGCATCCATTCCCATTTCAGTTCGCCCTTTTACCAGGTGTGGAGAAAAAAACAAAAGCCCTTTAAGCAAACTTGAATGCTTTCTTAAAAGTTGATATTCATAGGCCGTTTTTAAACTGAGTAATGCGCCCCGACCAGCACTGATAAAAAATACTTCCTTAAAGCCCTTTTGTTCAGCTTTGTCAATTAACTCTATCAGGTCTTCTATATCAAATTCATTAAGGCTGTCCTTACCTGTTGGAACGATATAACTCTCATGTAAATTGGCAACCCAGACATCATAATCAAGAACAGCTAAATTCATCGCGACTGTGATATAACCCTCTCCAAAACCACGTTCTGAGGGAAGCCATAATAGTAAGGTTTCACCTTCACCCTCAAATTGAGTGATATTTAAAGTGGTTCCTGTTTCCAGGTCTATATCAATATTTTCATAGCTCCAACAAACAGAGTGAGAAAATAGTAGAAAAATCATAGCTATAAAGCGCTTCATAGATTACCGGATTACAATATTCATAAACCGTTCATATTAACATATGACTATGAAATTTCGCTTTTTTTAAGATAAAACCTCTGGCCATTGGCAAGAGCTATTTGAATAAACTGAAACCTGATTAATAGCTTCTCATCTGCCCGACTAAAACACCATGTATTGTTACCCGATCAGCAGAATACACCATTGTTTCCATGGTCGAGTTTTCAGGAATAAGAGCAACTTCTGAATTAGATCGTCTTCTGAATCGTTTAAGAGTCGCCTCTACTTTATCAATCATAGCAACAACAATGTCTCCATCATGTGCGATGGGTTGTTTTTTTATGATGACATAATCATTATCAAGTATTCCTGCATCAATCATAGAATCACCGGTCACTCTCAGGGCAAATAAATCTGGTCCCATAAACATTTCAGCTAAATTCAGTTCCTGCTGATCTTCAACTGCTTCGATCGGTAAACCAGCTGCTATTTTTCCAACAAGTGGTATGACTGGAGGGCTAACCATTGGTAAGTCAACCAGAGACATCCCTCTGGAATTTCCTTTGGATCGATTAATATAACCCTTATCTTCCAGTGATTGAACATAGCGATGAATTGTACCCTGCGAATTAACCCCGATAGCAGAGCCGATTTCCTTAAATTTAGGGGCATAACCAAATTGAGCAATATAGTTACGTATGAATTGAAGTGTATTCTGTTCCTGAGTTGTTAACATAATATAATTCTCGTTTTATTCTCATTAGTAGGGAGAATAAAACGAGAATGAAATTTCTGCAAGCATATATTCATATAAATCATTCCTGAAGCTGGAAAAAGCAGTTAAACCTGGAAAAATCAGTTGAGCGTGAAAAGATGCGTAACAGATTGATGTGCCTGGACTAAGCCAGGGATGGCTGTAGTTAGAGCAATGCAGGAGCAATTGCCGGAATATCAAAAACACCGTATTCAGCTGATAAATGATGAGCGTGTTTTTGATTTTATCAACTGCATTAAGCTGTTACCTGGACTTTCATGATTAACTGATTTTTCAAGGTTAAATCATGAAAGGCAATACCTATATCCATACAGTTATCCCTGCATAAGCAGTTCCATGTGTCAAAAAAAGACGGGCTTAAAAGCCCGTCAAAATCACCAAGAGGATAAAACTAAATCAGGCCGTTTTAAAAAGGAGATATTAAAACGACCTGAGTTAGTTCCCTGAAGAGTGGTCTCTTCAGGAAACACACAAGCAATATTAAATTACTTAGCAGCTTCTACTGCAGGTGCAGCAGCTACAGGTGCCACTGGAGCCTGTTGAGGCACATAACCATAATATGGGTTGCTTCCATAACCATTGCTGTTACCGCTATAGTTGCTATAACCATTTCCATAAGCGTTACCATTGTAATAGCTATTTCCGTTTGCATAACTGTTACCATTCCAGTCAGAGTTGGCATCCATATCTGTATCCATGTCGCCTTTAGCACGACCTTTGAAACTCATAGAGAAAGTTGCTTCACCATCAGCATTTCCACGACCTTTGCCATGTCCAGTTCCCTGACCACGTCCTTCACCACGGTAATCGCCCTGACCTGTTCCGTTAGAGGCACCGTTTCCATAGTAATTTCCGTAACCATTACCATTGTTACTATTGTTATTACCAAAAAAAGGCATGTCCCAGGAAGCTTGAGCAGATGTAGCAGCGACTAAAATTGCAGCAGCAGTGATGATTTTTTTCATAATTAAAGCTCTCAAAAAAAGTAAAAAATAAAGTTAAATTCGATGAGCAGTAATATATTAGCAAATACTAATATAGTCAAGATTTATTTTCTCAATCAGTAAAATTTATAACCACAGAAAATTTATTTGCACTGGGAATTGCTCCATGCATTCCCAGCACTCCCACCATCCCTGGCGGTCGCAACGGAAATTGATCCGTGCACTCCCAGCACTCCCTCCATCCCTGGCGGTCGCAACGGGAAATGCTCCGTGCATTCCCGGTACTTACGATCAAGGTAAATTTTCTGTGTATTATCAAAATTTAACCTAGAATCCGCAGTTGGACGAATTGATTGTGCGTTTGAGGTGGTGTAGATCAAGGCGTAATGACGCGGAATAGCCAGCTATTCCAAGGAGTTACAACGAAGAGATACGCCACCTCAAAAGTGCAATTCAGTTCGTAGTGGGATTCACCTATTGGGTGACTATACACATCAACTGTAATGGTTTATGAAACAGTGGGGTAACCTCTATTGCGAGCGGTCAACTGCGGAATCTAGGTTTAAATATCTGATACACATCAAGCTATATTAAGACAATATTAGGCTATCCTGGTGCTTATGATAGAATATATTAATCTATATCAATCATAAGTAATATTGACCATGATGTTTCTTTCATTCGGGTATCGTTGGATATTCAGCAGTTTTCTTTTAGTGACTTTACTCAGTTTTGCTCAGGCTCAGGCTGATACTACTTTGACACTGGAAGTTAACGAGGATATTGAAATTGATATACTACAGATTGGTGAGCCAGCAAAAGTGGCTATCATCTGGTTTACCTGTAATCAGGGTGACGAAACCATTGAAAATGAAACGGCCCGCAAACTGGCAAAAAATGGTTATCAATTCTATTTTCCTGATATGCTAAGTACACATTTTTTATCACCAACGCCTTCAAATATCGCTAAAGTACCTACTGAAGAAATAAGTAAAGTCATTCAACATATAGTGAAATTATCAAATTCAAAAGAAATTTACCTGCTTGGTGGAGCTCGTTCTGCAGTTCCGGTGATTAAAGGATTATCTGATCAGAAAGTAATTGCAGCAGACCAAAAATTAAAAGGAGCCTTACTGATCTCTCCAAGAATTAATAGTAAATCACCTGAGCCAGGTGCAGAACCCGTATATATTAAAGAAGCAGGATTATCCCGACATTCAATTTTAATTCTGGAAGGCGAAAGAACGCCAAACCGCTGGGGGCTACCTCATTTAAGTCATCAATTGGGCCAGTCTGGAAGTACAGTTCATACTGATCTGATTAAAGGAGTAAGGGGCTTTTTCTACTTACGCCCGGAAAAAACACCCGCAGAGTCAAAATTAACCAGTCAACTTGATCAGTTAATCGATCAGAATATCAATAAATTAAGGGGCTTCCCACAATGAATATTTTTAAAATCTTAGTTTTGAGTTTTTGTCTCAGCCTCTTTTCATCATCTTCATTTGCTGCCAGTGGTACCTTAAAACCATATTCAGGAAAATTGACTAATCCACAATTTAAGCTGACTGATATGCATAATGAAAAGCATTCATTATCTGAGTATCAGGGAAACATTGTACTAGTCCAGTTCTGGGCGACTTATTGCTCTCCCTGCAGAAAAGAAATGCCCACAATGAATAGTCTACTGAAAAAAATGGAAGGTAAACCTTTTAAAATTGTGACCATTAATATGGCTGAGGATAAACAAACCATTGAGAACTTTCTAAAGGAAGTCAAAGTTGATTTTCCTGTTTTCCTGGATAGCGACGGTAGCACTATAAATCAATGGAAAGTATTTGCTGCACCAGCAAATTTCATCCTGGATAAAAAGGGTAAAATCATCTACACACTATTTGGTGGAATCGACTGGAATTCAGATGAAATGGTGAAGAAACTTAGCGAATTAACGGCAATGTAATCAAAACTAAATATCATATATCCAGACTAATGTAGCAGTTAAAACAAGCCACATGAGTATTGTAAGTGGAACACCTGCTTTAACGAAATCACTAAAACGGTAATTACCCGCATTCATCACCAGTAGATTTGTCTGGTAAGCCATTGGCGTAGCAAAACTCATATTAGCACCAAACAGAACAGCTAGTACAAAGGCTTCAGCATTGAGCCCTAACTGACTCGCTATACTTACTGCGATAGGTGTGCCTATAACTGCTGCCGCGTTATTCGAAACAATATTCGTTAAAATAGCCATTAAAAACATTAAGCCACTTAAAATTGCAATGGGCGACCAGCTACTGGTCATAGATACATATTGTTGCGCTAATAACTCTGCACCACCAGTTTGTAATAAAGCATTACCCATAGCCAGGCTGGTAACAATTATCAGTATAACCGGCGCACTTAAGGCTCTGGTTACATCTCTCCAGCGCAGGCATCCAGTAGCCACCATGATAAAAACACCACTTAAAGCACTTATTTCTATGGGTAATAATCCTGTCGCTGCACAAAAAATAATCGATAACATGATAGTTAAAGATAAATAAGCTTTATTTGAGCGAGGCAAATCAGTTCTTGCATCCAGTACCATAATATTACGACTGGCTTTTAAGCTTTTTATACTCTGTTTAGAGCCCTGTACCAGAATGACATCTCCTGATTTTAATTTCACATCTTCTGTATGCCTGGTTCCCGGTTGATTTCTCCAGCGATTGGCTCGATGTAGAGCTAAAACCAATAAATGATAACGATCTGTAAAGCGCACACTTCTTAGTGTCATACCATCTAAAGTTGAACCTGGTACTACAACAACTTCGGCGATTTGCTGCTCACTATCCTGTAACGGGTGATCCACATCGACCGGCTTATCTCCAGCGAATAATTTTGCCCCTAATGATGTTTCAAAACTCTTTAATTTATCGGGTGTATTTTTAACAACAATTACGTCATTAGTACGTAAAATAATATCGGGCAAAGGAATTAAATGGGTTGCATCCTTTCCTCTTAGTAATTCGATAACTTCCATTTCACCATCTGTTATTGCAATAGACTCAGCAAGTGTAGCACCTTCAGCCGGGCCATCTGCTTGAATACGTAATTGAGCTGTAAAAATTCGAGCGGAAACAGATGTTAGGCGTGCTTCTCTTTTTGGCATGATTCGCGGAACAATTAGCCATAAATATACGATTCCGACACTGCCAGCTATTATCGCAGGAACAAAAAAATCGAACATGTTAAATTGCCTGACACCTAACTCGGCAGCAAAAGATACCACCAGCAAATTTGTGGAAGTTCCTATAGTGGTAGACATTCCTCCTATCAGAGTTGCAAACCCTACCGGTAATAATAATGAAGAAGCTGAAGCGCCTGTTTTAATCGAAACTGTAATCAAAATGGGTAAAAGCAGGATAACTATAGGCGTATTGTTAACGACCGCACTGAGCAGAGCAGCAGTGATTAATGTTAATAAAAACACTAATATCGGACTACTCGACCAATAATGAGCCAGCAGGCGACCAATCGGGTCCAGTGCCCCCGTTCTGACAAGTCCCTGCCCTGCAATCATCAAAGCACACACAGCAATTAAAGCTCGATGACCAAAACCGGTTAAAAATTCAAAACTATTTAAAATGCCAGTACTGGTTGAAAAGGGAAACAGCTCAAAAACGAGTGTGAGTAAAACTAAAATAAATAAACTTGAACTGGCAATACGAATCCTGTCATTTGCAAAAAGGATTAAAGCCAGCATGATAAGCGCCATCACAAAATAAGCATGGAAACCAGCCACTGATTCGTTCATGAGATCCTTAATTTATGATGATTAACTATTATTAACAATGAAATTCAGAATGCATCAATTAATACAGCTGAACCTCTGGTTAATTAATGGATTAGTTGATCACCCACAGGATCAGGATATTTATCATTCAGCTTTTTATTTTCTTCCCACAATCCGGCATTTATGGTTTGTTTATAACCATGCCAGGTAGCATACCCCAGTATCGGCATTAACACGATCATTGCGAGAAAGGCAGTTAATAGACAGATTAACACACTGGAAGCTATAATGCCCGCCCAGATAAGCATGGGCATTTTATTCTGTAAAACCGCATTAACACTGGTTATAACAGCAGTTATCGCATCAGCTTTCCGGTCCATCATCATGGGTAGTGCAAATGCACTTGCAAGGAATACAATTGCCGCAAATACTGCACCAATCAAACTTCCGATAGCATAGAAAGTTAAATAATCAGATAATTGAGAGTCAGATTCCATAGGGAAAAAAATATGAATCCCTGTTCCCGCTTTAGTCCACAATAAAAAAACAACCAGTAAAATCACTGAAAAAACCAGTTCATTACCCAGATGCCTTTTTCCTTCTCGAATGCAATAGGCCAGTTTCGGGGTATAACCAGATTCAATCTGACAACTCACTGAGTACAGCCCCAATGCTAAAACAGGCGCAATAAAAACAAGGCCGGATAACAGACTAAATAGTAAAACTGCTCCGCCCAGATACCAGCTGGCGATAGCCAGAAGATAAGAAATCAACACCAGAATAGCACCATAAATCAAACTGATTTTTGGTGCTGATTTAAAATCTTCCCAGCTTAAAGATAACCACTCAAAAGCAGCAAACAATGGTAATTTATTACATGGTGCAACAAATGGTAATTGATCTGGGTTTATCGGTTTATTATTTTCTTCTTCCATACCCCTTCCCTTAGTTGACTATTAAAAAATTATTTCAACTATATAAATTTTATCTATTCGATAAGATTTATTAGTTTTTCTAATTATTTTCTAGTTTTATCTATAAAAAATTGAGTACACCTAATCAATATTTTACTAATAATTTATATCAATCATTAATATTAGCAAATATTTTTTTGTTATATCCGATAATAATACCCCTAATAAAGCAAAAATAAAGTAAAAAGCTAAATTTTTATAACTTTTATCTGAATCCATTGTTTCAGTTTTTTATATCGCTACAGATCAAGGCCAAGAGGATTTTTAATATCAATATGATCCATAAAAGGTTTATCCCTATCGATATGTGTCAACTGATATATTAAACCTATCCAGTTACCTACGACTGCATCTGCTGTATCACACCAGCTATTATTTAAATACTGAACAATTTTCTGTTCTGGAAATTCAGGTAAAGTCTTTCCAGTTTTAATTGCCTGAAGTAAATAATAGCGATATTCATTCAAAACCGCCTGTTCAAAAGGTCCAAAATAGTTTTGAGGAAATGGTGGGTAATCCTGTAGCTCACCAGTAATGAAAAGATTTATTTCACGTTTATACTCTTTCAATAAGGAGATCGTATCGTATTCAGGATGGCCCTGAAAGAAAACGGTCCGAATACCATCTTCACTGGTTGCCAGATGTACACAACTATCATCTTCTTCTGTAACCAGAACCAGCAAACCTGACTCGGCGAACTGTTCCGGCAATACGGCATTCCAGCGCGAATGAGGCACATCAAAATGTGAATTAATGTCGATAGTCAAAGGGTGTTTTAGGGAAGTCACTTGATGTTTAAAAACACCCCATTTCTTTACCCCCTGTGGATGTCTTTTTTGACCATAGCGAAACTCCATCAGGGCATGTGTAGCCAAACAGGAGCACAGCGTAGAAGTAACATTGTTATAAGCCCAGTCAGCAACTTCGATCAAGGGTTCCCAGAATAGCTGATTAGATAATTCGGGGCCTTTAACATTGCTGCCTGTAATAATTAAACCGTCCAGCCCCTGTTCTCTAATTTGACTGAAGGATTCATAATAAGTATCAATATGAGCCTGAGCTTTTTCTCCACGAGGTAAAGCATCCAGCGTAAAAGGGTGCACAAAGAATTGCGCAATAGGATTACTTTCACCAATCAAACGAAAAAATTGCAACTCGGTAGCCTGCAGAGCAGCATCCGGCATCATATTCAACAAACCAATATGCAATTCACGAATGTGCTGATTCATTGCACGCTTTTCATCCAGAATAAGAATACCTTCTTTTCGTAGTTTTTCGAAAGCTGGTAAATCATTGTGTGAGACGATAGGCATTAACTTTCTCTCTGTATGGCCATTTCAAGCAAAGCCAGGAAATCATTTTCATTTTTAACCTGAGATACCTCTTCTGAGGTTACCGTATAACCCTGTTTCGCAATTTTCTCATAGCGAGGGATTCTGGAGTGAAATAAATGCGGAAAAACCCAACGAGCAAATTCATCAGGATCCATTTCTGCAGCATAATCCAGCTTATTTTCAGCTAAATATTTAGCCAGGTATTCAGTCAGAAATTCCGCCCGGTAATACAGAGGTTTGGGAGAGCTAACGGCTCTTTGAATTAATTTCTTCTCCTCTTCTTCATTGGTCACCTGAATGTACAAAATCAGAGTATGCCTGGCCAGTTCTTCTACCAGTCCAGGTTTTTCCAACTCACATAAACTACCGCCTACATCATTCACAAAATGGGGGTATCCATAAATTTCCTGTGCTTTACGGATAAATTCTGGGACGTCATGCATAGTCGCGATTTCAGCTTCACGATATAAAGCCTGACGGTTGATAAAGTCCTCTAATTCAACTCCACCCAATTCCGGATTTCCCAGTTTACCGACAAAGCTTAATACCGGCCCCAGATCATCCACCTTGATATTATTTCTGATATAAATCCAGTCTTTACGAAATAACTCCTTTAAAAAAGGAACCTGCATGGCCTGTTGTTTAATCATATCAAGAATATGCTCATCCAGATAACGCGTTCCAATTCTATAATCACCTGAATAGTGGAACCAGTTAGCGCCATTTCTCAACATGGTTGACAGATAAGACTTACCTACACCCGACATGCCCAGTAAAGTAACTTTTTTATGTTCCCATGAGCGGAACTGATCAACGTTGAACTTCAATATTTACTCCATAAAGTGCAAAAGCACCAAAAATTTTAATATACAAATGCTAACAGACTCTACAACAATGCATCTGCAAGTGTTTTAACCAGTGGTTTATGTTGTGCAATTTCCTGTTCAGTTAAGCCATTAAGCTCATAAGGCAACACCAGCCATTTATCTGTTTCATAGAGATAATAATCAGGAATTCGACCGGTAATATTTTTTTCCGGCTTTACCCAGGGTACGGCTATTCTGACATCCGATGGCATATTTTTGCGACAGTTTCTTTGCAGCTTTTTTATGACAGCCTGTACATTCAAGCCTGAACTATAAACATCATCAATGATTAACAATGAATTTTCAGCATTCATATTTTCTGTTAAATATTGAGTTCCATGTACTCGAATTGAATCAGCATTGTCGATCATTGACTGGTAGGATTCCTGTCCCCGGTAAGAAGTACGAATTGATATATGATCTGTTTTTATTCCCAGATAATCCAGACAATCCTGTACTGCAATACCTACAGGACTACCGCCGCGCCATAAACCCACGATGAAATCCGGACGAAAGCCACTTTCAAATATTTGCATCGAAAGTCTGTACGAATCCAGCAATAATTGTTCAGAAGTAATAAAAATCTTATGCATTAAAATATCGCAACCTGAAATAGCATTCGAGTATATAATCTCACAACGATTCAACCAACTAATCCTGTAAATTTATCGCATGGCTGAAAAAATATTTTTATCATCAGAAGATTTGCATAACGATGCCTTCAGGCTGGCCCAGCAAATTTTCAAGAGTGGTTTCAGACCAAAAACCATTATCGCTTTATGGCGAGGTGGTACACCAATAGGTATTGCAGTTCAGGAGTTTCTTGATCATTACAGCCAAACTCAATCAGATCATATCGCTATTCGGACATCGTCATATAGTGGTATTGAAGACCAGTCCAGACAGGTCAAAATTCATGGCCTGGGCTATCTGCTAAAAAATCTTAATCGTGATGATCCTCTGTTAATAGTTGATGACGTATTTGATACCGGCCGAACTATTGAAGCATTAATCACTGAATTGAAAAATAAATGCCGAAAAAATATACCTTCAGATATCCGAATAGCGGTACCCTGGTACAAACCAGACAAAAATGAAACCAGTCGGATTCCTGACTATTACATTCATACCACCAATAGCTGGATAAAATTTCCATTTTCTCTGGAAGGTTTAACAATAGAGGAAATTAAATTAAATCGACCAGCTATATACGAGATCATTAAACCGGCATTAGATAAACTCTAACAACAACGGCTAATATTTTGTCAATATCACTCAGTGGAATCTACACAAAATTTCCTGCAAAATTACCGATAGAGTCTATGCTTAAAGTTATATTACAGATGGATAATTAAAATGCAGACTAACTGGGAAAAAGTCATATCCGACTGCCAACTTATCTCTTTACCTGAAGTTTATTTAAAACTGCAGCAATTATTGGCTGATGATGACTATTCTTTAAACGATATCGCTGAAGTGATTAGCTTTGATCCTGCGATCACCGCAAGATTACTGCGTATGGTGAATAGCTCTTTTTTTGGTTTGAATGCAAAAGTAGAAACCATAAACCATGCGATTAATTATGTCGGGGTTAAACAGGTTCATGATTTAGTGTTAGCAACTTCAATGGCTGATACATTTAGAGATATGAATACTGCAGCTTTTAATATGCGCGATTTCTGGACGGAATCCATATATTGTGCAATATTTGCTCAAAATCTGGGCGTTTTTACCGAAGATAAGGGAAGTGATAGACTGTTTATTGCTGGTTTGTTACATAATATTGGCAATTTAATGATGCGCCAGTCTATCCCCGACCTGATTATAGAAACTGAAGAGCTAGCCGAACAACAGCAAATACCTATTCACGAAGCAGAGAAACAAATTATTGGTTTTAATTTTGCTGAAATTGGTGCTGAATTATTGCATCAATGGAATCTCCCAGAAAATCTGACAATGGCTATCAAGTATCAATTAATCCCTTCCGAAGCAGAAGGACACGAAATGGATGCTGCTGTTTTAAATATCGCCGGATACATGACCAGTCTATTCTCCAGAAATTTACCGATAGACAATGCCCTGGTACATTTTAATGAACAGGCTATTAAAATCACAAAAATTCATGATGATCAATTGACTGAACTCGATTTAGCCGCTAAAGAAAGTCTGGGCAGCGTAATTCATTTACTGTTTCCTAATCTGTAAAAACACGATGTGATTTTAATATTTATTCATACTGGAAGATAAAACCTGGAAAACCAGTTAAACATGAAAAGGATGCGTAACAGTCTAATTTTAAAAGATTAAACCTGCAATTCAGCTCGTCCAACTGCGGCATCCAGGTTAAAATAACCCTTCAATCTGTCCCTGTTTATTTACACAGATCTTCTCCGCAGCAGGAGTTCTCGGTAATCCCGGCATAGTCATAACATCACCACAGATAACAACCAGAAAACCGGCACCACTTGATAATCGTATTTCCCGAATAGGTACAACATGATTATTCGGTGCTCCTTTTAAATCCGGATCAGTAGAAAATGACAGGGGCGTTTTAGCAATACACACCGGTAAATGACCATATTCCTTTTGCATACTGGCGAATTCATCTCTTACTTTTTGATCAGCGATAATCCCCTGGGCACCATATATTTCCTGAGCAATAGTGCGGACTTTATCCCATAAACGCATATTATCTTCATAGAGAAAATGGAAATCAGCAGGTTCATTTTCTATCATTTTTACAACTTCTTTTGCCAGCTCAATCGCACCTTTGCCGCCCATAGCCCAGTGATCACATAAAATAGCATTGACGCCGATTTCACAACAAAGTTGTCTCAACAAATCTATTTCAGCCTTAGAATCCGAACTGAATTTATTGATAGCAACAATAACAGGAACACCAAATTTTCTTGTATTTTCAACATGTCTAGCCAGATTATCAAAACCTTTCACCATGGAAGCAATATTCTCTTCCTCAATTTGTTGCTGATCTGCCCCGCCATGCATTTTAAGCGCACGCACAGTACAGACGATAACAGCGGCATCTGGCTTTAATCCGGATTTTCGAATTTTAATATTAAAAAATTTCTCCGCCCCTAAATCTGCTCCAAAACCTGCTTCGGTGACGACATAATCCGTCAACTTTAATGCTGTCGAAGTCGCCAGTACTGAATTGCAACCGTGCGCAATATTAGCGAATGGTCCACCATGAATAAACGCTGGAGTACCCTCGATAGTCTGTACCAGATTGGGTTGTAAAGCATCTTTGAGTAAAGCCGTCATTGCGCCCTGTGCATTGATATCACGAACATACACAGGCGTTTTGTCACGTCGACTTCCAATAATGATATTTGCCAGACGTTCCTGTAAATCATCAAGGCTTGTGGCTAGACAGAATATAGCCATCACTTCAGAGGCTACGGTGATATCAAAGCCATCTGTGCGTGGAAAACCATTAGTTACAGCTCCTAAACCATTGGTAATTTCACGTAAAGCCCGGTCATTCATATCCACTACACGTCGCCAGGTTACCCGGCGAAAATCAAGTTTTTGCTCATTACCCCAGTAAATATGATTATCTATCATGGCGGCCAGCAAATTATTGGCTGCACCAATAGCATGAAAATCACCTGTAAAATGTAAATTAATATCCTCCATAGGTACAACTTGAGCGTAACCGCCTCCTGCAGCACCTCCTTTCATACCAAAACAAGGGCCTAGTGAAGGCTCCCGAAGACAGACTGAGGCACTTTTACCTATTTTCTGCAGTGCATCACTAAGTCCGACCGAGGTCGTCGTCTTACCTTCACCCGCTTTTGTAGGTGTCATCCCTGCTACCAGAATTAACTTACCATCGGGCCTGTCTTTTAAAGTTTCAATAAAAGGTAAGGATATTTTGGCTTTATCATGGCCATAGGGAAGCAGGAATTTTTCTTTTATGCCAAGTTTAGCTGCTACTTTACGGATCGCTTTGGTCTTAGCTTTACGAGCAATATCAATATCAGTTAGCGGGTTAGTATGTTGACTCAATGGCATGCTTTATCCCCTTTTGTTATATATGCAATGACTAGATTTAAGAGTCTAGCTTAAAAACTATCGGAAGTTTTATTAATTCTGCTGCAGAGTTTAGCGGATATGCTGATCTGGCAAAAAAAGGAATATTGACTCAGCTTTTGGCCCGCCAGGTTCATGCCATTTCCATCAGTAACTCGGGGGGATTAGCTTTAGCAATTGTAAATAGAATCGAATTCATTCAGGACTACCTTAATTTCCTGTTTTTGTATTGCCTGACAAGTCAATCGATTTTTCCAGCTTAATAAAACCATATTAAACTATAGAGTTGGCAGTGATTCAGCTTATAATAAAATACTGAAAACTTATTTTAAATTTATGCACATTATTATATTGCTGCTAATTTTTTTACTGATTATTTATTTACCTCAATACTGGGTTAAAAGAGTATTGCATAAATACAATCAGCATGATGAAGAAAACTTTAGTGGTACAGGAGGTGAACTGGTCAGACATTTGCTCGATCGCTTTGATTTACGGCATGTCAAGGTAGAAATCACAAATTTTGGTGATCATTATGATCCTGTCACAGAATGTGTTAGGCTTACACACGATAAGTTTGAAGGTAAAACGCTGACAGCAATTACAGTTGCTACACATGAATGTGGGCACGCCTTACAACATGCAGCCAGGGAACCTCTTTTTATGCTACGAAGCCGACTCGCTCAACTGGCTATATGGGCAACTCGACTGGGGTCTTTTTTATTATTCCTGGCACCCTTTATGGTTATACTCACGCGTGCGCCTTCGGTCGCCATATTGAATATTACCGGTGCTTTTCTAATTATGGGCTTTGCTTTAGTTGTACAATTAATTACTCTACCAGTTGAACTGGATGCGAGCTTTAAGAAAGCACTCCCAATTCTTAAAACGGGGTATATCAATCCTCAGCAATTACCTGCAACTCGTCAGATTTTAAAAGCGGCCGCCTGGACTTATGTAGCGGCTTCGTTAGCCAGTCTGTTAAATTTCTGGCGCTGGTTCTCATTACTGAGACGCTAATATTTACATGAAGACTTTTTAAGCTAAACTCACACATAGATTAGAATTTGATATATTTACTGGTGCATCAATGACAAAACTGATATTTATCTTTTTAACATTTCTATCAATGCCTTTACTGGCTAATGAACAGCAATTGCTGGATTTACTGAAAGAAAAAACAGCAAATAAGCAATCTTTAGCTGCTGCCATTAAAGCAGGTGATAAACGAGCACTTTTATGTAAGTTTTGTCATGGCACTGATGGTAATAGCAAGAAAACAAGTATTCCTAATCTGGCACAACAGAACACAACTTACCTTATCAGGCAATTTGAATTTTTTGCTAGCGGAAAAAGAGTTAATAAAACAATGAATGAAATGGCTAAACTTTTAACCGCTGAGGATAAAGTGAATATCGCCTTATTTTATTCGAATCAAAAGCTAAAATCCCAGACTCCCTATAAACCAGAACTATTTGAAAAGGGTAAGACGATATTTTCAACTAAATGCTTTTTCTGCCATGGAAAAAAAGGATACGGAAAAGAGGATATTCCTCACATTGCAAGCCAACCGGCCGACTATGTTGTTCGAACTTTAAGTAGCTATACTTCATTTAATTCGAAAAGAGCTGATTCGCCTATGACTCGTGTTGCTAAAACTTTAACTCAAAATGAAGTACAGGCTTTAGCAGCTTATCTTACGACTTTACGTTGATCAGGAGCCTGTCAGACTTAGTATAATTTTGCTTATTTCTTCAGAGACAGGATCATGTTGAAAAAAGTCATTTAGATTCCTGTTTAAATCGTCCTGTATAATCGAATGCATTCTCAAGTTCCTGCATACGTTTTGAAGCATCCGGCCATAATTTTCTCTCTATAGCTGTAATAAGAGCTTCTATCACAAATAAAGTTGCTACTCCGGAATCCCATCCGGAAGGTGCCTCTATTCGTAAGGGAAAAGTATAATTGGAGTACTGGGCGATAGGAGACAACCATTGATCGCTGAATAAAACTACAACCACCCCTTTCTGAGTTGCCAGCTCAGCCAAACTTAATAGATCAGCCTCATATCGACGTACATCGAAAATCACCAGCACATCATTTTTTTCTATATTCAATAAATGATGCGGCCATAGCCCGACAGACATCGGTAATTTGAAAACAGCTTTTCTGATTACTTCAAGATGCGTGCCTAAATAATCCGAAAAGGAATGCGTAATACGACCTCCAACCAGATGAATGGATCGTTTATTATCAGCCAGTAACTCAACGACCTGATTAAAAATTTCAAAACTGATTTGATTCATGGTATCGCGTAAATTGGATACAACCGAATCTGCTGCCTGATTCAAAATATGCTCTTCAGGAGCACCAGTTGCCCATTGCACATGTTTGGCAATGGGGTCAGACAATGTTTTGCTTAGTTCAGCTTTGAGAGCTTTTTGAAAACTGATAAAACTGGTAAAACCAATTCTTTTCAAGGTTCTCATCACTGTCGGAGTAGAAACATCACAGGCTTTTGACAATTCGGTAATTGATACCAGACCGGCCATAGGGTAATTAGCCAGTAAATGATTAGCTATCCTTCTTTCTGCAGGTTTGAAATCATTAAACTGCGTTCTAATAAGTTCATCAATATTGTGATGGCTGGCAATTTTTTTCATAAATCATGCACTCTTCTCAAGCTAATAGCATGACGATATGCACTAAAAAAAGCAATAAATATAAATTATTTGACCTTCTACGAGTTCTTATGTAAATATCTTTACCCGTTAATTAAACAAAAGCCATGTTTATTATCAATAAAAATTAATTTATCAAATAAAAACATTACCAGGAGCCTGCAATATGACCAATAGACGCGATTTTTTAAAAAAAGCCGGTGTCGGCGCAGCTGCCACTGTAGCTACCGTAAATGCCCCATTTGTACATGCCGCCAAAAAGACCACGATCAAATGGCGACTACAAACTTATGCAGGTGCAGCCCTGGCTGAGCATGTTATCAAACCTTCCATTGATGCTTTCAACAAGGCTGCTAATGGCGAAATGGTGATCGAACTTTACACTGCAGACCAGCTGGTACCGACTGGAGAACTTTTCCGTGCCATGCAAAGAGGCACTATTGACGCGGTACAAAGTGATGACGATTCAATGGCAGCACCAGTAGATGTATCTGTATTTGGCGGTTATTTTCCTTTCGCCACACGTTACAGTCTGGATGTTCCAGTGCTATTCCATGAATATGGTTTAAATGAAATCTGGGAAGAAGCCTATAACGAAGTTGAAAACGTAAAATGGCTCAGCGCTGGTTCCTGGGATCCCTGTCATTTCAATACTGTGAAGCCGATTAATTCACTGGCAGACCTGAAAGGTTTGCGTCTGTACACCTTCCCTAGCGCAGGTAAGTTCCTGTCCCGCTTTGGTGTTGTTCCAGTTTCGATTCCTTATGAAGATGCTGAAGTTGCAGTACAAACTGGCGAACTCGACGGCATGGCCTGGTCTGGTATCACTGAAGATTACACAGTTGGTTGGGCCAATGTTACCAAGTATTTCCTCACCAACAATATTACAGGTGCATGGATTGGTTCATTTTTCGCCAACGAAAAGAAATATGATGCCCTACCAGAACATTTGAAGACACTGCTGAAACTGGCCATGGATAGCTCACACTATAACCGTCAACATTGGTACTGGGGTGGAGAAGCTAAACTTCGTGTCAATGGTACCAAGCTAAAACTCACATCTATTCCTGATGCGGAATGGGCAACCGTAGAAGCAGAGGCACTCAAATTCTGGGATGAAGTCTCTAAGGAGAGTCCACGCTCAGCCAGGGTTGTTAAGATTCTGAAAGAGTATGCAGCTGTGATGTCCAAAGCGGGACGTCCTTACCGTTACAGTTAAAGAAAATCAAAGGCAGGGGTTTACAGCTAAAAGTGCAGCAGCCACAGATAATGTCAGGTTGCTGCACTGCCCCAGTATCAACGCCAGATAATCTTTTATCTCTCAACAACAGGCTGCTCAATGCTTAAATTAATCAGGCGCTATATCAAAGTTGTCGATACCGTAAACCGGACTGTCGGACGAATAACCATGTACAGCATTTTCCTCATGATGGGGCTGTTATTTTACTCGTCGATATCCAAATCATTTTTTACGCCCTCATTATGGACCTTAGAAATGGCACAGTTCTCGATGGCAGCCTATTACATGCTGGGCGGTGCTTATTCCATGCAGATGGAATCTCATGTGCGCATGGATTTACTGTATGGCACTCGTTCGATTCGTGGTAAGGCTTTTATCGACACGATTACTGCTGTCTGTCTGGTCACTTACCTCAGTTTCCTGCTTTACGGTGCTTTTTCCAGTACCGGTTATGCCATTCAATATAATGAAACCAGTTACTCTGCGTGGTCGCCCTATATGGCACCGATTAAAATCATTATGACTATCGGCATCATACTGATGCTTCTACAAACCATCTCCATCTTCTTCAAGGATCTTTCAAAGGTGCGCGGCTGGGATTTACATCTGACTAATGACCAACCGGAACAAGCCTTATGAGTTATGAATTAATCGCTGCCCTGATGTTTTCGAGCATGATGCTTCTATTGCTCACTGGTCAACGCGTGTTCGGTGCTATAGGCTTTGTCGCGGTGATTGCAGCTTTCATGTTATGGGGCGATGGCGGATCAGAAATGGCTTTCAGTGCAGCCATGAAACTGATGAAATGGTACCCGCTATTGACTCTGCCCCTGTTTATTTTTATGGGCTATATGCTGTCCGAATCAGGCATTGCCGATGATCTATATAAAATGTTTCATGTCTGGTCAGGGCCGATCAATGGCGGGCTGGCAGTAGGTACGATTGGTTTAATGGTGGTTATCTCAGCCATGAATGGATTAAGCGTCGCAGGCATGGCCATTGGTGCAACCATCGCTTTGCCGGAATTATTAAGGCGAGGCTATGACAAGATTATGATAACAGGTGTCATACAGGCGGGTAGCTCTCTTGGCATACTAGTTCCCCCCAGCGTAGTACTGGTTCTATACGGTATGATCGCGCGGCAACCTGTTGGTCAACTGTGGCTGGCAGGTGTTTTTCCGGGACTCATGATGGCAGCACTGTTTATCATCTATATTCTGATCCGCTGTAAAATAAATCCAGCACTTGGCCCGGCATTACCGGCTGAAGAGCGTAACATCCCCCTTAAGGAAAAGCTCAAACTATTACAGGCAGGTATACTGCCACTACTGATCTTTTTCAGTATGACAGGCCTGTTCATTATGGGTAAGACTAATCTCACTGAAAGTTCTGCGGTGGGTGCGGTTGCCGCTACCCTGGCGGCCCTCATCAAAGGACGTTTAACAGCTAAAGTTTTCGAAGATACTATCCGTCAAACTCTGGCTATCAGTAGTATGTTTATGTGGATTATTCTGGCCGCTCTGTGTTTCGGGGCAGTTTTTGATGGTCTGGGTGCGGTAAAAGCTATCGAAGGTTTTTTCGTTGGTAAACTTGGACTTGGCCCCTGGGAAATTCTCATCATGATGCAACTATCCTATATTCTGATGGGTATGTTTCTGGATGACACTGCCATGCTGGTCATAGTCGCACCACTATATATTCCACTGGTCAAAATCCTGGGGTTTGATCTGGTCTGGTATGGTGTGCTGTATACCATCACCTGCCAGATAGCTTATATGACGCCACCCTTTGGCTATAATCTATTTCTGATGAAAGCCATGGCACCCCCGGAAATTTCTTTAACCGATATCTATCGATCGATCATACCGTTCGTCGCGGTCATGATATTTGCACTTGCAATTATTATTGCTTTCCCACAAATAGCGCTGTGGTTACCCCAGCAAGTTTACAGCCGATAATCGACAGGATAAATCATGCAAGCAAGAGATGTAAAAACCATTGAAGATGCCAAAAAGATCGTTGAAGAACGGAGTCTGACTCATGTCAAGGTAGGCCTGTTCGATAATGATGGTGTAATGCGTGGAAAATACATGAGCAAAGATAAATTCTTTTCTTCTTTAGATAAAGGATTTGCTTTTTGTGATGTCGTACTGGGCTGGGATGTAAAAGATCAATTGTATGACAATGTCACTTATACAGGATGGCATACTGGATATCCTGATGCACCTGTCAGAATTTTACCCGACAGCTGTCGTGAAATCCCATTTGAAAATAATGGTATGCTGTTATTTCTTGCTGAATTTAGTGATCAGGCCGAGGCAGTATGTCCTCGTGCAGCATTAAGAAAAGTAATTGAAAAAGCCGAGAATCTTGGTTTCGATGCCTATGCAGCACTTGAATATGAATTTTTCATGTTTGAAGAAACACCCGATAGTGTCCGTGAAAAGAAATACAACAACCTCAAGCCCATGACACCAGGCTGGTTTGGTTATTCAATGATACGAAATTCGGTACATGCTGATCTGTATGCTGAAATACTTGAACTATCTGAATCCATGGACTTTCCGATTGAAGGTTTGCATACAGAAACCGGACCGGGGGTCATTGAAGCCGCTATTAGTGTTGATAGTTCACTCAATGCTGCTGATAAAGGTGCATTATTTAAAACCTTCATGAAAGTACTCGCTCAGCAAAATGGGTTAATGGCTACTTTCATGGCCAAATGGTCAAATGATTATCCGGGCCAAAGTGGGCATATTCATATTTCACTACGTAATCGGGATGGTTCAGGATCAGCCTTTTATGATCCATCCAAAGCGCATAATATGAGTGATATTCAAAGACATTTTGTCGCAGGTCAGCAATTATTAATGCCCCAATTGTTATGCATGACTTCTCCGACTATTAACAGTTATTCACGAATGATACCCGGCTTCTGGGCTCCGACTGATGCGACCTGGGGTGTAGAAAATCGTACCACAGCTTTGCGGGTTATTCCCGGTAGCGAAAAATCACAGCGGGTTGAACATCGACTAGGTTCAGCTGATGCTAATCCTTATCTTGCATTAGCTGCTGCACTAGGTGCAGGCATATATGGTATAGAAAACAAACTCGAACCCGAACCTCAAGTTAAGGGAAATGCCTATGAACAGAAACATCCTGATCATTTAGCTTTACCACCCACTTTATGGGCCGCAGCTCAGGCATTTAAAGCATCTGATGCTGCAAGAAGTTTATTTGGAGATACTTTTGTTGAGCACTTCGCTGCTTCCCGTGAATGGGAAGAACGCGAATTTCGTAAACATATCACCGACTGGGAACTGGAGCGTTATTTCGAGATTATATAAAAGTAATTCACCACGAAGATCACGAAGCTTTTTACTCACATATTGAGTCTATTAATATCTTCTACATTATGTTCGTGAACTTCCTGGTTAATTAATAATTTATTTCAACTTTTGAGAAAAACAAATGAGCAATACTATACAGACTATCAGCCCGATTGACGGTTCAGTTTACGTTGAACGTCCTTTTGCAGGCAAGCGTGATATTGAGTCGGCTTTAGAGAATGCCACTATGGCACAAAAAAAATGGAAGAAAACACCATTGGCTGAACGTAAGGCAATCTGTAGCAAAGCTATAGATGCATTCGTGGCCAGGAAAGATCAAATTGCTGAGGAAATAACCTGGCAAATGGGTCGCCCTATTCGATCTGCTGCTGGTGAAGTTGGCGGTACTGAAGAACGGGCACGCAAAATGATCGAGTTATCAGATCAGGGACTGGCTAATATCAATATTGAAAAGAAACCTGGTTTTGAACGATGGATTCAACGGGAACCAGTAGGCGTTGTATTTGTAATCGCTCCATGGAACTACCCTTATCTGACCGCAATTAATGCTGTGTTACCGGCAATTCTGGCAGGTAATAGCGTCATTATAAAACATTCGGCACAAACCCCTTTATGTGCAGAACGTCTGGTCGAAGCATTCAAAGAAGGTGGTTTACCGGCAGGTGTTTTCGAATTTTTACATTTAACTCACGAAGACACTGAAGCCGTAATTAAAGATGAACGCATCAACTATGTCGCTTTCACCGGATCAGTACCTGGTGGAAAAATGGTTGAAAATGCAGTAGCCGGCCGCTTTATTGGCATTGGTCTTGAACTGGGTGGAAAAGATCCAGCTTATGTAAGAGCTGATGCGGACCTTGCCAGTGCCGTAGATACAACAATGGATGGCGCCTTTTTCAACTCAGGCCAATCCTGCTGTGGCATTGAACGAATTTATGTCAATGAAGCAATTTATGATGAATATTTAAAACAGGCCATAGAATGGGTTAACCAGCTAAAACTTGGCAGATCTGATGATGCTGAAACCACGCTTGGACCTTTAGTACGTACCAGCGCAGCCGATTTTGTACGCGAACAAACTGAAGAAGCGATCAACCAGGGTGCCGTGCCCGTTATAACCAGTAAATCTCCGCTTGACCAGGCAGGTACTCCCTATCTTTCTCCCCAGATATTGACAGAAGTAAATCACAATATGCGGGTTATGACGGAGGAAAGCTTTGGACCCATCGTCGGTATTCAAAAAGTAGCTTCTGATGAAGAAGCAATAGCATTGATGAATGACAGTGAATTTGGTCTGACAGCATCAATTTTTACCAGCAATATAGATGAAGGAATTGAACTAGGCCAACAATTAGAGACTGGCACCTTTTTTATTAATCGATGTGATTACCTTGATCCTGATCTTGCCTGGACCGGGGTTAAAAACTCCGGCCATGGTTGCACCTTATCAGTGATGGGTTATGAGTCACTTACTCGCCCAAAATCTTTTCATATTAAAACAGCTATTTGAGACCACCAGATCATGACATATTCAGCAAACTGGAATTACCCAACAAACGTTAAAGTCGGTGCAGGACGTATTAGCGAACTACCGGCACTTTGTAAATCTCTGGGCATGCAATCACCCTTGCTTATCACTGATCCAGGCCTGGCTGCACTACCGATGCTACAAAAAATACTCGATGATGTGAATGCTGCAGGTTTAAGATGCGGATTATTTTCTGCCATTAAAGCTAATCCAACTGGAGAAAATGTCGAACAGGGAGTCGATTATTACAAAACCAATCAACATGACGGCGTCATTGCCTTTGGTGGAGGCTCTGCACTCGATGCAGCTAAAGCCGTTGCTCTAATGGTCGGGCAAACTAAAACCATCTGGGAATTTGAAGATGTTGGTGATAACTGGACGCATGTTAACGTTGAAGCAATGGCAGCTGTGGTTGCTGTACCTACAACAGCAGGAACAGGTTCTGAAGTTGGTAGAGCTTCTGTCATAACGGATACGGAAAATCATCTGAAGAAAATTATCTTTCATCCGAATATGCTACCGACACAAGTTATTCTGGATCCTGAGCTTACAGTCGGATTGCCCGCAATGATTACAGCAGCCACCGGAATGGATGCCCTATCACATAATCTGGAAGCCTTATGCTCTCCTTTCTATCACCCAATGGGTGAAGGTATTGCGGTAGAAGGTATTCGTCTTATACAGGAATTTTTACCCAGAGCTGTCGCTGATGGCACTGACATAGAAGCTAGAACCCAGATGCTGGTTAGTTCAAGCATGGGCGCTACTGCTTTCCAGAAAGGTCTGGGCGCAATGCATGCTCTCGCCCACCCTTTGGGTGCATTATACGATGCTCATCATGGCACCTTAAATGCCATTTTAATGCCTTATGTTTTAAAAGCTAATCGTGCTGAAATCGAACAGCGTTTAGACCGGCTAACCCGGTATATGGGGCTAACTGAAACAGGATTTGATGGTTTCATGAACTGGGTAATCGATATTAGAAAACAACTTGCTATTCCCCATACTCTGGCAGACATTGATATTGATGACTCACAGGCTGAAAAAGTAGGCCAGATGGCTGTTGAAGATCCTTCAGCAGGCGGAAATCCCATTAGTTTTACAGCTGAGCAGTATTCAAAGATTTTCATTGATGCCGTTAAAGGTCAACTTTAAAAAATTGAAATAAATGAAAGTTGCTATTCTCCAATGTGATGATGTGCTGGAAAAACTCCAGCCAGAATTTGGATCATATAACAATATGATCCAGGGCATGTTTCAGGTATTAGATTCCAGCTTTGAATTTGATACCTTTAACTGCCCACAGGGAGAATATCCTGACAATATTGATTATTACGATTTTTATATTACTACAGGAAGTAAAGCAGGTGCTCATGAAGATGAATTGTGGATTTCCAGATTAATACAATTTGTGCAGAAACTGGAACTGCGGCAAAAAAAACTGATTGGCATTTGCTTTGGTCATCAGGTTATCGCACGTGCCAAAAATCAACTGGTAAAAAAATCAGAAAAAGGCTGGGGAGTCGGCGTAGCAATCAACAGAGTTATAGCAAACCCTGACTGGATGAAAGAACATAAAACTGAATTGAATATCATTGTCAGTCATCAGGATCAAGTGGTTTCAATACCTGAGGAAGCACTTGTTATAGCCGAAAGTGATTTTTGTCCCTATTTTGTAGTGCAATGGAATAAATATTTTCTCAGTATACAGGGCCACCCGGAATGGAATGTAAATTACTCCAGAGCATTGATGGAAGAAAGAAGAACAATTATTCCTTCAGAACGCATTGAAGCAGGCATAAACTCATTGTCGATAAAGCCTGATAATGAACTCTTCACCCGCTGGATAATTGATTTTATCAAATACTGAAAAGCTGATAATGAATAAACAGTCATAATCCTGGATTCCGCAGTTGACCGTTCGCAATAGAGCTTAACTCAATGTTTCATAAACCATGACAGTTGATGTCTATAATCACCCAATCGGTGCAGCCCGCTACGAACTGAATTGCAGGTTTAAGGCTGCGTATCTCTTCGTTGTAACGCCTTGATCTACACCACCTCAAACGCACAATCAACTCGTCCTACTGCGGATTCCAGGATCATCCACTATTGCTTAACTCTAAACAATCAAGCTTAATTCTTTGGGAAAAAAGTCCCTGAATAAATATTTTTCCCAGAAACTATAAAAAAATCTGAAATTAAGGTTAAACTCAGTAATTTAATCACTGCGAGAAAAGAATGCCCGATGTGAAGGCCTGGAACCTGGTCGCAGATATCGGTGGAACCAATGCACGTTTTGCATTACACGATATTGACAGGGATAAACTGACAGAAATCAACATATTATCTGTTGCCAGCCACGCGAGTTTTATCGATGGCTTGCAATACTATATCTCTATCATTAGCAAATCAGGACTATGGCAAAAAATGCCCAAAGCTGTTTGTCTGGCTGTAGCCTGCCCGGTGGATCAGGATATTATACGATTTACCAACAGTCACTGGACATTTAGTAAAACCGAATTATCAGAATTTCTTGGGCATATTCCAGTTGATGTCATCAATGATTTTTCAGCCATCGCCTATAGTATAAGCGCTATAAAACCCGATGAATGGATTGCGCTGGGTGGAGGTACCCCGATGGCAGGAAAACCTATCGCTATATTAGGACCGGGAACAGGCCTGGGCGTGTGCACCCTGCTTCCTGTTGAGAAAGGATTCAAGGTTCTGCCTGGCGAAGGTGGCCACATTGATTTCGCTCCTTCCAGTTATCTTGAAATCTCTATTCTGAAAGAATTAAAAAACCGATATCACCATGTTTCAATAGAACGATTACTTTCCGGTGATGGTATTGTTAATATTTACCAGGCATTAAGCAAAATCAAATCCACTAAAGGAACGCTCAATAGCGCTAAGGAAATATCGACTGCTGCATTGCGCGGAATTGACCAACTCGCCGTTGAAACTTTATCAGTATTTTGCAAAATACTGGGGGCAACAGCCGGTAACCTGGCTTTGATAACCGGCGCCAAAGGTGGTGTTTACATCGCCGGAGGTATCCCTCCCAGGATAATCGACTTTCTCAAAGAAAGTGATTGTAGAGTTCGCTTTGAAGATAAAGGTAGATTTTCGCCCTATGTTGCAGATATCCCTTTAAGAGTTTTGCTACAGGATCAACCGGGGTTACAAGGTGCTATACAGAAAATCAAACTGGGGAACCTCTGATTAATTCAGGGGATTATAGGCTGAGATATTAGTGACTGGCTTGCACAGAACTTATACTTTAGCCGAAATGCTCTGATTTTTTTCAGGTTTCATGCTAATGGATTTATTTGATTACGATTCTTCATTTAATCTTTTACCTTACGATGGTGAAGTGAATTACTTCGGCCCAATTATCAATTCAGCACAATCTCAAACTTATTTTGATCGCTTACTGAAAACCATTGCATGGAAAAATGATGAAGTCATAATTGCAGGAAAGCATATCACTACAGCAAGAAAAACGGCCTGGTACGGGGATCATAACTATGCCTACAGCTATTCACAAACAACAAAACATGCATTGCCATGGACAGCTGAATTATTAGATCTAAAAAAGACTGTTGAACAAAAATGTGCTATTAAATTTAATTCCTGCCTGGTTAATTTATATCATAATGGCGATGAAGGCGTGAGCTGGCACAGTGATGATGAAAAAGCACTGGGCAGCAATACCAGCATTGCATCTTTAAGCTTCGGAGCAGAACGAAAATTTTCTTTTAAGCATAAAAAAACGAAAGAGACTCTATCGATAAATTTACAGGCAGGTAGCCTGCTGGTGATGAAAGGAAGCACTCAAACTCACTGGTTACACTGTTTACCGAAAACAAAAAAGTCAACAACTCCCAGAATTAATCTGACATTTAGAACCTATGTGCTTGATGATCCAGCTAAATAATACTGAGGAGTTTCTAATCCTGGAAAAGCCAGTTGAACCTTGAATCCGCAGTTAGACGAGTTGAAAAGGTAATTTCCTTACATCCATTAAATTCAGCAAACGATCTCAGGGTTTTCTGAAAAGCATCTTTAAAACGTTCATCCACTGCCTTTTCTAACTGCATTGATTTAATTTCCAGCTGTTTTAATACACGATGTGCCTTGCAGTCAATCCTTCCAACAAAGCCATCTCTATATAAAATTGGTAAGCTAAAATAACCATATTTTCTTTTCGATTCAGGTAAATAGCATTCGATTTGATAATTGAAATCAAATATATCACTAACACGTTGGCGCTGAATAAGCACATTATCAAAAGGCGATAATATTTTGACACGGGCCTGACTTCGAGGAGGCTGAGTTTCCAGTAGCTCAGGATTGACATAAATATCATGCCTGTCAGGCTGAGCCAGAACAATGAGTAAACCTGCTTCCAGTCGAAAATTTAATTGTTGCTTTATCGCATTGCGTAATTTTTGTCCCTTACGTAAATAACATATTGATTTTAAAGTAGCAAAGCCATGAGCCTGCAAACTTCTATCAATTAAGTGACAGGCATATTCATCAATATCCGGTTTTTCTGTATTCACCCAGTCAGGCAATACACGTTCAGGTAAATCATATACCTTTTGAAAACCTTCACGTTTACTCACCATTAATTCGCCTTGCATAAATAATTGTTCAAGCGCCTGCTTGGCTGGTTTCCAGTCCCACCAGCCACTATTCGTTTGAGCTGCATCCTCAAAATCTCGCGCTCGTAACGGACCTTCAGCTTCGATTCGCTGAACAATATATTTCATTAAGCGGGGATCACTATTTTTGAACCAGTTTCTTTCTCCATTCGTGTTAGACATACGAGGTAAAGCAAAACGGTAATCACTCATTGGTAACCATGAGGCTGCGTGATACCAGTATTCGAATAGCTGTCGATCAGCGATTAACTGATCGAGAAAATTAGTTTGATAATTTGATACTCTTGACCACAGGACATGATGATGTGCTCTTTGTACCACTGAAATAGTATCTATCTGCACATAACCCAACTGTTGTATTGCACGCAATACAGCCTGCTTACCACGTCCGAAAGAATCGACCTTGAGTACACCCTGCTGATTCAGTGCTATACGTCGGAGTTTAGAACTAAGTGACATGAAATAGAATAATCAGTAATACAGGATTATTTACTCATCTATTGCCGGAAACCTTAGCTTTAAAATTCGCAAAAAGTGAAGGCAAACATTGAAAAAACAATACTAAAGTCTTGCTATCATACCAGTACTGACCAGTACGATGCCCTGCTCATTACGATAGAATCGTTTAGCATCTAACTCGGCATCTTCACCAATAACTGTACCTTCAGGAATCTTACAATTTGAATCCACAATAACACGACTTAATCGACAATTACGCCCAATATCGCAGCCTGGTAATATCACGCATTCTTTCAATATTGAAAATGAGTTTACCCGGACGTTATTAAATAATATCGATTGCTCTACCGTAGAACCGGAAACTATACAACCTGCAGATACCACTGAATTAATAGCAGTTCCCAGGCGTTCTTTAAAATTATAATTAAATTTTGCGGCAGCACGTTGATAATGTACGGTACGAATTGGCCAAAGATCATCATATAAATCAAGTCTGGGGACTAACTTGGTTAAATCCATATTAGCTTCCCAGAATGCAGTTAAAGTACCGACATCTCGCCAGTATGGTTCTTCATAGTTTTCATTTTTAATACAGCTTCGCTGAAATGGGTGAGCAACGATTTTATGTTTACCAATTGATGAAGGAATAATATCTTTGCCAAAATCATGAGTTGAGTGAGTATTAAAAGCATCAACAGCCAGACCTTCAGATAACATTTCTGCTTTAAATATATAGATACCCATACTTGCCATACTACGACCTGGCTTACCGGGTATTGTTGGAGGATTATCAGGTTTTTCAACAAAGGTAATGATATTTTCATCATCATCTACACCGATTACTCCAAATTCTTTTGCTTCTTCTGCAGCAACTTCGATACAGGCCACGGATATATCGGCACCTTTTTTAATATGCTCTCTTAACATCAGGCTATAATCCTGCTTATAAACATGGTCACCAGCCAGCACAAGAATGTAATCAGGATCGACATCTCCAATCATCGATAAATTTTGATAAACAGCATCAGCCGTTCCCTGATACCAGGATTCATCTGCAGTCTGTTGCTGTGCCGGCCATAGTTCAATGAATTCATTAAAATCGGACTGCAAAAAATTCCAGCCTCTTTGCACATGCTGATTCAAAGTATGTGAGCGATATTGTGTCACAACAGCAATACGCCTGATGCCCGAGTTAATACAATTCGATAATGGAAAATCAATGATTTTAAATTTTCCGGCAATAGGTATTGCGGGTTTAGATCGCAAATCAGTTAATTGCTTTAAGCGGGAACCTCTTCCTCCGGCAAGTACTATCGCAAGTGTTTTGGATAGAGCGGTATTTAAATCTATTTTGCCTGTTTCATTTTGATTATTATCTGACATTTTATTCTCTATGCTATATAAAGTGAGTCATTTTTTTAGTTGCTATATTGAACTCTGAAAATCTATTAAAGTATAACCATTTCTTGAAACAGCATACAGAATAGCCTCCATATTATTTACTCTGAAGTCATTTTTCTATGTTCGGGAAGATAGTGACTACTCAGGCATATTAGGCGGATCCAGATCGTCACGAATTAAAGTATCTTCTTTTTTTAATTCATCCGACCAGTTTTGCAATAGCTGAACATGCTCTGACTCCTCTTCTGCAAATTCAGCTGCCAGTTTTCTTATTTCTTCTGAAGGTGATTTTTTTGCAATATTAGCATAAAAATCACGACCACGAACTTCATTAAACATGGCTAACTGCATAACTTTATCAGTACTCATCTGATATTCTGCAAGTTCAAAAGCCGTTGTTTCAGGACCTTCCGGTGTTGTCCATTCAAATTCCCAGCTTGCAACACTCGGTAACAATCTGCCTTCCGCATGCTCCATTATTTCTGCTGCATGCTTGCCGCTATATTCAGATAATTTTCTAAACAAAGTCTCTATTTCAGGATCGTTATGCACTTTCATGCTATCAGCTAACTCACTGTAACGATCAGACGATTCAACTTCCAGCAGGTAAGATAATGCTAGAAATGTTTCAATATCTTCTATCGATTCCGGTTTAATCATACTAAAAACTCCTCCTCGAACTGTTTAATTGATGCCTGATCAACATCTGCTTTTTGCCATGCAGGATAATCACTCTGAAATATTAGTCCCTGGCTCATACCATCATCAGAATATAAATTTGTTGCTGCTATAGCAGGATCATCAGTAGTTTCATGTTTATAATTTTGAATCTGGTTTTTCCACAGTTTCTGCTCAGGCCTGAAAGTCGGGCATGGACTAAGTACATGTATAAATGAAAAACCAGGATGTTGAATGCCATCAATAATAAGTTTTGTCAACCCATTCGGATCACCGGAAAAACCCCGGGCAATAAAACTGGCACCTGAAGCCAGTGCAATTGCCGCTGGCTGGAAAGGTCTTACCCCCGTTCCATGAGGGGTTAATTTACTGGATGTCCAGTCTGGCTTAGTCGTAGGTGAAGCCTGCCCTTTGGTCATACCATAGACTTCATTATCCATTACAATATAAGTCATATCCAGATTGCGGCGACAGGCATGCAGGAAATGATTACCACCGATAGAGAATCCATCTCCATCACCGCCAGTAGCAACCACAGTTAAATCTGGTCGGGCAATTTTAAGTCCACCTGCAACAGGTAAAGCACGACCATGAATACCATGGAATCCATAACTGCTCAAGTAAGCAGGTAAACGGGATGAACAGCCGATACCAGATATAATCGCCAGATCCTGCTTGGCTAAATCAAGGTAAGCAAATGCCTTTGTTAAAGCAGAGAGCACAGCGAAATCACCACATCCAGGACACCAGATTGGTTTTACTTCAGATTTATAAGCCTTCGCTTTTTTCAGATCACTCATAGCTCTACCCCTTTCATTTGCTGTACTGCATCAACAATAACCCCAGGAGTAATCGTTAAAGGTCCCGGCTGTGCATAAACGTTGACATTTTCTGGTAATTTATAATGCGCTTTCAAATAATGGTAAAACTGTTTAGTTTGACTTTGTTCAACCACCAGAAGCCGTGTGACATCTGACAATTCATTTTCCATTTTAGTTATCTGTGCCGGAGCCAGTAAGCGTATTGAAATAACTTTTACAGATTGTCCCATATGTTCAAGTCTTTGTGCTGCTTCTTGAACCGCAGCTGTGCTTGAACCCCAGGTTACAATAGCTGTTGCTCCTTCCCCATAGATTTCAGCCCATTTATCTTTAAAATCAAAACTGGTTAATTTGTGCAACCTTTTATTAAGTTGTTCGTGATGATCCATTGCCAGACTAGAAGGTTGTCCTGAAGCTTTATGTTCCAGGCCATCAGCTGTATAACCACAACCGACAGTTCCAGGAATTGCCATAGGCGATACACCGTTATCGGTCAAAGCATAACGTTGATATGAATTATCATCCCGGGGTTCAGCGACTTGACGGGTGACAGGCTCAGGAGGAGACTCTGGCACCGATGTTATACATCTTGATTGCCCTAGAAATTGATCAGACAATACAATGACAGCTGTTTGCAGGGTTTCAGAGAGTTGAACCGCCCAGCGAGTGGTTTCAATACAGTCAGGAACACTTTGAGGGGCAACGACCAGATGAGGCGCATCACCATGTAAACCATATAATGCGATATTTAAATCACTTTGCTCCGATTTTGTGGGAATACCTGTAGAAGGACCACCACGGGTGACATCAATAACCACCACCGGAATTTCACTGGCAACTGCCAGCCCTATTCCCTCAGACATCAGGCTCAACCCCGGTCCGGAAGTGGCAGTCAAAGAAGAAACACCTCCGAATGAAGCCCCCACAATCATATTAATTGAGGCAAGCTCATCTTCGGCCTGTAATAGTGTTCCACCAATTTTTTCCAGTCTTGGAGAAAGCCATTCCAGTATTTCACTAGCCGGCGTAATTGGATAAGCAGCAACAAAACGAACACCTCCCTGTAAAGCACCCAGTCCGCTAGCTTCGTTTCCACTAATATTCCAACGTTCTGTTTTTTCTAATACCTTAAGTCTTTCACCTGTTAACTGAAAATCTCTCGGGTAGTTAAACCCTGCCTGAAAGCAGCTTATTGAAGAATTAACGGCTTCTTCACCTTTTCTTGAAAGAGCTGAAGTAATAGCTTCAATTGCAGTTTCAGCAGGCATATCCAGCAAAGAAGTGATTAAACCAAGTCCAACCATATTAATTCGACCGCCACTGATTTCACTGGCCATGCTATGCATGGGAACCTCTATCACTCTCGCAGCCGACTCAAGTATGACATCCGGAATTTTTCCAGACTTAGGGTCAGTAATGATCAGACTTTGACTATTTAAAGGAATTTCCAGTGCAAAACGATCTGCATTATTCCAGTCAAAGGCGACCAGTAAACCAAAACTATCATCAGGACAGGAAACAGCTTGCGATGATAGACGCAATAAAGCAGCCGATTCACCACCACGAATTTGAGGTCCGACAGAACGACGCATGAGGCCGAAAAGACCATTTTTTGCAGCTTGTTGCAGTAGCATATTGCCTACTGTAATAGCACCGGTACCACCAGAACCTGTAACAGCAATCGAATGAGTAATACTTTGAACAGCCATAAAAACACCATCAAATTTAGACTGCTTAACACTACTGAGTTTTAACAAAGGTTGGTTTGATACAGGTCAAGCGAATGGGTAGAAGCTCTTAAAAAAGACTCTCCAGTCACCTGGCAGAGTTAAAAGAGCCATGTTTAAAAAAGAAAGCTGCTAAATAATCGCAGCTTTCCAGAGATATAGATGGATTTTGTTAAGAATTGAAGCTGTATATGTTAAAAGTTGCAATTCATCTTCGAAGGAACTTGATTTATGCAAGCGCTTTTTGAATCAATGGCACCAGAGGCTCGGGTAACTTAATATTTCCAGACAGCGCAAATTGTTGAGCTTCTTCAGACATTTTGGCCCAGGTTTTACGAATAATATCCAGCCATTTTTCTTCAGGATAATCAGATTTTTTCTCAGCAAAAGAAAGCATGTAATATTCTATAAATACCAGATCAACGACATCTTCCAGTAACTGAGTATCAGGATTAACCTTAAGACCACGCTTTCCAACAGCCTTTCTAACTCTTTCGATACTGTCTTCATCATATCCAGCCTGTTGCATAATATCAGCAGTGGTATTCGCATGAAATTTATACAATTGAGTTCTCCATTGCAGATAACCCTGTCTATCCATAGAAAATGCCTTGCGATCTGATGTCCAGCGTTTAATATGCTGGCCACGCATGGCTATTTTTGCCACTTCATCCGCATCAGGTTTGAAACGAGCTAACATTTCAGTCATTCTTACTGAATACAACAATTCTTTCGGCCATTCTTTGCCATTCTCATCAGTCTCCATATTTGGATCTTCAGAATTTGCCGCATCGATTAATTCAATCGTTTTTTCAAGTAATCCCATTAGATTCTCCTACAACACAAATCAAGATAGTCTACCTTATTTTCAATCAAAATATCCCTTAACAACAGTAGGTTGAGACCAGCATTAATCACGCAAACGCGCCATCAAATAGACATCAGTCAATTTACCGGCTTTATAGGCATAATTTCGGCAGCATCCTTCAATTTCAAATCCAAAGCTTTTGTATAAACCAATGGCGGATTCATTATCAACATAAACCTCCAGTTCAATTCTTGAAATATTCAGCCAGTTATCACAGGAATCTATAACCGCACCGAGCAAAGACTTACCCACACCCTGCCTCAGGAATGAAGCACATACAGCCATACCAAAACTGGCTACATGCTTTCGTCTGTGTCCATGACAAAAATGTAAACCAAGTTGACCTGCCACCTTTCCGTCAACAATCGCCACCAGGTTTTGCATCATATCACCCGCTTTTTCAAAACGGGATTCCCAGGAAGATAGCGAAGGAAAAGGGACCTGTAAAGTTCCAGCAATGGCATGTGGTTGCTTATATATTGCCTGGATTAATTCAAACCTAAAAAGATCAATTGGACAGCGTGAAGAGTGCGCTTGTGGTGGTGCAGGGCAAGACGCAACGACGCGGAATAGCCCGCTATTCCAAGAAGTTGCAACGCCGCCATGTGCCGCCACAAGCGTGCCATTCACGTTGTAGCGTGATTCACCCAGCAGGTGACATAACCATCGAAGCTATTTTCTTTAAAATCAGTAATCTGCTAGTAGAATGGAGCGGTCAACTGATTTTTTTAGGTTTAACCGAGCATTGCGGCATAACCACGGGTGTCATGATTACTATCGAGGATAATTTTCATGGTCATAGTCAGAGGTACTGAGAGAAACATCCCCACGGGACCTAATATCCAGCCCCAGAAGACCAATGAGATAAATACAACTAACGGTGATAAACCCAGTCCTTTGCCCATAAAACGGGGTTCGATACCGTTTCCAACCACGCTGTTGATTATCAAATAACCGACAGCTGTCCATATCGCCATCTGTGGCCCCAGCTGGATCAGCGACAACAGCACTGCTGGAACAGCAGCGATGATTGAACCGATGTTTGGCACAAAATTGAATAGAAATGCCAAGGTGCCCCAGAGTAAGGGATAATCCACACCAAGCAGTGCCAACAGGGTAGCCACCAACACCCCGGTCAATAAACTAGTCGAGGTTTTGATCACCATGTAGCGTTTTATACTGGAGGTGATTGCCTCCACTTTGGCCAGGGAGCGCTCAGGACTCTCTGCATGTTCTTGCAATTTGCTCTGAAAGGCATTTGCTTCGAATAGCATGAATATGACCGTTAACAAAATCAGAAAGGCCTGGGTCAGCACATTTCCCAGGCTATTCATCAACCTGCCGGCCAGCACCATAGCTTTCGCCGGGTCAAAGTAGGTTGTCAGCGCATTCAGATCCAAGTCGAGGCCCTGCTGACTCAACCAAGCCACCAATTTTGCACTCTGCTGTTTAAGAATCACCTGATAACCAGGAAGATTGTTGGTAAATTCACTCAATGAACCGCCCACCAGCCAGGCAAGCAGCAGGCCGACAATAATGATCATGCCAATCACTGAAACCATCGCCAGCCCACTCGGAACCCCTCTGTTTTTGAGATAGAAGAGTGGTGGTGCAGCAATCACAGCAATGAACAGCGAGAGTAAAAACGGAATCAATAGGGTTACAGCCGCTTTCATTCCCGCCACAATGACAACAAAGGCGGCGGCTGAAAGCAGAAATCTGGAAGTTGCTGAAAGGTATTGATGCTCCTCAGTCATGATTGGCGGATGCCTCTATTTAAATTCCGGAACCGGACTGTATAGATACCAGGTCTCGTCTTCTTCGATATATCGCCACTCTTGCTTATCGTTGAGTTCTCTGAGAATTTGAGTGTCCTGAAAGACATACTGAATGACGACGGTCTGAATCGCCCGGTCTTCCCCCAGCATGGTTGGCCCCTGCACCACTTCATAGTGGGTTACCTTGATGTTAGGCGGAGCCGGTTTATATTCCCGGTGTTCACTCCCGGGCGGCATGAAATTATGGGATTGCGCGCCCGATGTCCAGCGAATTGATGCCTCATATCGACGCAGCACATTCTCAAGAGTTTCAGCGCGTTTATGTTCACCCAATGTCTGGCAACCAGTCATCAGAATAAA
>JBNKKI010000069.1:0-10582 GCA_050291745.1 Gammaproteobacteria bacterium
TTCATGGCAACCCATGGCCGTGGTTTGATTTGCCTGACCTTAACGGCTGATCGTTGTCAGCAACTCAATCTACCACTGATGGTGAGTAAAAATACCGAAACTTTCGAAACCAACTTTACTGTATCGATAGAAGCTGCCGAAGGTATTCTGACAGGAATTTCAGCCAAAGACCGCTGTCGTACCGTGCAGGCAGCCGTTGCCGCAGATGCAGTGCCGGAAGATATCGTGATGCCGGGCCATATTTTTCCGATTATGTCTCGACCTGGCGGTGTACTGACCAGAGCCGGACATACCGAAGCAGGTTGTGATATAGCTCGCATGGCCGGATTGACACCTTCCTGTGTGATTGTAGAAATATTAAAAGATGATGGCACCATGGCAAGACGTCCTGAGCTGGAAATCTTTGCTGAACAACATGGCATAAAGCTTGGTACTATCGCCGATCTTATTGCCTACCGTTATGCCAATGAAAAGACAGTGCAGAGAGTGGATGAGTCACCTATTCAGACGCCTTTTGGTGAATTCAAAGTCGTCATATTTGAAGATTTAATCGATGGGAATATGCATTTCGCACTGATCAAAGGTGATATTGATCCGGATGAAGCGACTCTGGTACGAGTCGTACATACACAAAATGCTCTGGTTGACCTGTTACAGTCTGGCGATAAGACCTGGACATTGACAAATACCATGCAAAAAATATCTGAGGAAGGTGGCGTGCTGGTTATATTAGCCAGTCAGGAAACCAATCAATCGGTGCTATATAAAATTCACAAACTCTGCTCAAGGGAAGTTGCGCCAGTAAATACCCCTTCGCCGGATCAATTCAATCAGGTCGGTGCCGGATCGCAAATTCTTTCAGATCTGGGGATTTCAAAGATGCGACTATTAACATCTACTTCTCAGCGTTATCATGCCCTGTCCGGTTTTGGTCTTGAAGTGGTCGAATATATCTGCGAACTGTGAATAAGATTGACATTCATTTTGGTTAGTCAGGTCAAGCCTTCTGATCAATGTTTTGATACTGCAACACATGGAAACTATGAATCTGGATTCCGCAGTTGACCGCTCGCAATAGAGGTTAACTGACTGTTTCATAAACCATGATAGTTGATGTGAATGATCCTGCAAAAATTACCCAATCGGTGAATCCCGCTACGAACTGAATTGCAGGTTTGAGGCGGCGTATCTCTTCGTTGTAACGCCCTGTAATAGCTGGCTAATCCGCGTCGTTACCTTGATCTACACCACCTCAAACGCACATCAACTCGTCCAACTGTGGATTCCAGGATTATTCATCGCTATTCATGAATCCAGTTAAGTGCAACAGACTGGTAAATAAATTGAACAGGGAGACGAATAATGTAACAGTTGCCATGATGTAATTGGTTTCACCACCATGAATAATATTGCTGGTTTCAAATAGAATAAGACCTGACATTAACAGTACAAACATGGATGAAACTACAATTGATAGCATCGGCATTTCAAAAAATACTGCAGCCAGACCTGCTAAAAAGGCGACCAGTATTCCGGCAAATAGAAAACTACCCATAAAGCTGAAATCTTTCTGAGTAGTAGTCACATAAGCGGAAAGCGCTATGAAAATCACACCGGTAGATCCCAGTGCCGTCATTACCATCTGACCGCCATTTGGCAGAGATAGATAACTGTTAAGAATTGGCCCCAGGGTATATCCCATAAACCCGGTTAGTGCAAAAACAAATACCAGTCCCAGTGCGCTGTTACGAAAATGGCTGGTGGCAAACAGTAATCCAAAGTACCCGACCAGAGTCAATAATATTCCTGGATGTGGTAAATTAAGGGCCATAGTAATACCAGCTGTCATTGCACTAAATAACAGGGTAATTGATAAAAGTGCATAGGTATTTCTTAATACTTTATTTGTGCTGATACTAGACGATGTTGCAGTATTTATATTGCTGTTAATAAATGTGCTCATGATTTAATCCTCAAGTTATTGATAATCCGGTTCGGGAAATGCCATCCAGGTTTTTGTCTGGTGCTTTTTCAGCAAACGGCCATTTTCGCGTATACGGGATATTTTTCGTGTTAGCGAGTGAGCTGCCCGATGTGAGGCCAGGTCTATCGCGGTATACAGATCATTTCTTACTTCTTTAACTACTATATCGGATGAGTTGGGCAGTTCGATTTGTATATGACAGCATTTATCTTCGCCACCGCGCGGACCATTGATGTCAGATAACCACACTTTTATACGTTGGATGTGAGCATTCTTCATATCCAGTGCGAAGTTTAAGCGTTGCTTGATACGTCTTTTCAAAGCACCGGTTAAAGTTAATCTACGACTCTGAATATCTATTTGCATTATGAATTCCTCATTAAGTGACTATTGAAACTGGTTAAATCATAGACTGCTTTATACCTCTATAAAATTCGAATAATATAGATAAATTGTTCGTAAAAATCGAAGTGTTATGACTGTAATTCGATAATGACCCTGACCCTGGCTTAGATCAGGCACATCAATCTGTTACGCATCTTTTTTTCGATCAGTTGAGATTTGAGTTTTATTCACGCCATATTCGCGGTTAAAAAAAATTTATTTTTAACCCTTGAAATTTTTCTAATTGATTTTATTTTTTAAAACAGCAACAAAATCATTGCTGAAATGTTGCTTTTAATTGTTAACTTTTGTATTGCTTCTTATGGAGGATATATGATGAACTCAATTGATTTTACACCACTTTATCGTAATAGTGTGGGCTTTGACCGTCTGGCATCACTGATCGATAATGCGATGCGTAGCGATGCTACATCCAGCAGCTACCCTCCCTACAATATCGAAATGATGGAAGCTGATCACTACGCTATCAGTATCGCCGTCGCTGGCTTTGATCAGGACGAAATTGATATAGATGTAGAGAAAGGTGTGCTAACTGTTCGTGGCAAAAAAGCCAAACAGAAAGAACGTAAATTCCTGTACCAGGGGATTGCAGAAAGAGCTTTTGAAAGTAAGTTCAATCTCGCTGATTACGTGGAAGTCATTGATGCGAAATTAAATAATGGCCTGTTAACCATACATCTGGTTAAGGAAATTCCAGAAGCGATGAAACCTAGAAAAATATCGATTAATACGGATTCATCTTTTATTGAGCATAAAGGCCAACAGGAGCAATCCGAAGCCGCATAATATCATCCAGGCTACGGTTATTTCACCGTAGCCTGGTTTAGCTGGGGTGTTAGATATCTGATTTTAAAGATTATGGATGTGAGTATGACCCCATTTAATTTTCATAGCAGGGCCTACAGTTGCTAATTCTTTGATTTTTATAATCTTACCAAAGGTTGATCATTATTTTTATAAATAATGAGAAATCTTTTCCCACCTAATTATTGTGCCTGGAAAATGTTTTAGGTTTACTATTCTAACTTTGTAGCCAACCGGGATTTCTATCATTTCTTAAACCTAGAAAAATCAGTTGAATCATGAAAGTCTACGTAACAGCTTAATGCACCTGATAAAATCAAAAACACACTCTTCATCAATCAGGTGACTACGGTGTTTTTGATATTACCAGGCACATCAATCTGTTACGCATCTTTTTCACGCTCAACTGATTTTTCTAGGTTAAAGTAAAATTTATTAATGAAATTACTGATAGTCTATCTACAGCAATAGCAGGGAAGTTCTACTTAGAGCCTTCTGGAAGTTTGAACCTGCAATTTAGTTCGTAGCGGGGTGCAGCGATTGGGTGATTACTGTAATGCTATATGAAACAGTGGATTAACCTTTATTGCGAGCGGTCAACTGCGGAATCCAGGCTGAATATGACATTTAAGGTAATGGAAATAGCTACAGCCACATCACAAAATACATATATGGGGAAGCATGGAAAGGCACTATGAATATCCAGTCACCCAAATGAAATACGCCGCATACCTGCCCCGAAACACAATCTCTGACTATAGTCGGGCAATTGCCTTTTTAATTTTGATAGATAGGAAAAGTAAATATTTAATTGAAAATTAACAGATATCCCCTATTATCAATAAGGTTAATTGCACCTGACCAGGAGGTTCACAGTGTTATCTATTCATCCCAAAGTTTCTTTTCTTTTCTTATTGCTTTCTCTGTTTATTACTGCCTGTGGCAATTCAAATGATGATTCTACGGGCCCGGGCGAGACAGATAACGGTGGCAACACCTCATCGTCTGGTTATGTTGCCGATCACAGCATAGCGACCGAAGCCACTTTGCGAGCCATTCCAGAGAGCTATATAAACAAGGCTCGAACAACATTGCATATAGCCTACAATCATACTTCCCATGGTACTCATATCAGTTACGGTGCTTCTGGCTTGCCCGGCTATAAAAGTGGTGATGATACTCTTTTTGCTATAAGCATGAGTGGTGCTGTGGATTCAACCAGACTCGATTTTCGCGATCAGGCAATCGGCGGCGCTTTTCAGGATCTTTCCACTGCAGATGCGGACTGGTCACAATGGCGTGACCAGGTTCGTTCATATCTTGACGATCCGGCTAATTCAGATATCAATGTGATGATGTGGTCTTGGTGTGATATAGCTGGTCACTCAGTACCTGACTATCTCAGTTCGATGCAAACATTGATCGATGAATACGGGCAGGGTGGTAGCAAAATCGGCACAGCTGTAGATGATACTCGTACCACAGCCGTTACTTTTATCTTTATGACAGGACATGCTAATGTTGGAGCGAATACCGGTGCCGGGAATCCTAAAGATCAGGCTGCTTTAATTACCGATTACTGCACAACACACAATTATTTCTGTATCGACTACTACTCCATCGATACTCACGCCATGGACGGTACTTACTACGAAGATGCTGGCGACAATGGTAACTCAGCAATCTATGGTGGTAATTTTTATGAAGACTGGCAGTCTTCACATACTCTGGGTACTGACTGGTATGAGAATTTGGATTCACCCAATGGTAGTGTTACTTATGGGGCACACAATACACAGCATATTACTGCTAATCGTAAAGCCTTCGCTTTCTGGTGGGTGCTTGCACGTATCGCCGGTTATTCATAAATAATTTTCGGAAGAGAAGGTATCGTTTATTTTCCACGGGCTTTATGCGGAAATTAAATTTCATGAATTCATAATGATTAACCCTGGAATCTGCAGTTGGACAAGTTGATTGTGCATTTGAGGTGATGTAGATCAAAGAGTTACAACGAAGAGCTGCGCCGCCTCAAACCTGCAATTTAGTTCGTAGCGGGATGCACCGATTGGGTGATTATACACATCAACTGTCATGGTTTATGAAACAGTGGGTTAACCTCTATAGCGAGCGGTCAACTGCGGAATCCAGGTTCAACTGATTTTTCTAGGTTAATCTATGTTTTTCTCTTTTCCTAACCACAGGGTCATATCTTCATGTTTCAGAGGTTTGGCAAAGTAAAACCCCTGCCCTGTTGCACAGTTCATTTTGCGTAGTGCCTTGAGTTGCTGTTCGGTTTCTATACCCTCAGCGACTACAGATAAACCGAGGTTTTCAGCCATGGATAGAATAGTCTGGGTGATAGCTTTATCGTCAGGGTTGGATCCTACTTCGTCGATAAAGCTTCGATCAATTTTAAGTTCATCGATGGGGTATTGGCGTAATGAGTTGAGCGATGAGTAGCCTGTTCCGAAGTCATCAATGCTTAGCTTGACACCCAGTGATTTCAGATCCCGAAGTACGCTTTTACTGTGCTCACCTTCCAGCATGAGTACTGTTTCTGTGACTTCCAGAGTGAGCAGTGAGCCATCAAGGTGGTAGTGGGATAATAATCGTCCTATAGAGGAGGGCAAATTGGAGCGACGGAACTGTTCGGCAGAAACATTGATGGATAATTGAGGAACCTGATAGCCTTGAGTTATCCAGCTTGCCAGTTGATGACAGGCTGCATCGGCGACCCACTCACCAAGATGGTGAATGATACCGGATTGTTCTGCCATAGGAATAAATTTATCCGGAGGTATCAATCCTTTTTCAGGATGTTGCCAGCGCACCAGTGCCTCGATACCAACCAGTGAGTTATTTTTTAATTCGACCTGAGGCTGATAGACGAGGAATAGTTCTCCTTCTTCAATAGCATGCCTCAGGCCATTGCCCAGGATGAGCTTTTCATCCGCAGCCAGCTTAAGATCATTGGTGAAGAATTGATGATTACGTTTACCATTTTCTTTAGCCTTGTACATCGCGCTATCGGCATTTTTTAATAATGTTTCTGCATCGTTACCATCATTCGGAAATATTGAAATACCTATACTGGCACTTACATACACAGGATGCTCAAATATACTGATGGAGCGCCCCAGTGCTGCAGCAATGCGTTGCGCAGTGATGTCTGCTTCTCCAATATTGGTATCTTCAATAAGGAGAGCAAATTCATCTCCACCAAAGCGGGCAACAGTATCTGCTGCACGTAGGCATTCACGTAACAGTTGCGCAGTTTTCTGTAAAAGCTCATCACCAGCGGCATGTCCTAAAGAATCGTTTACTACCTTGAAATTATCCAGATCTACGAAGAATACGGCGAACATACCTTTATTACGTTTGTTACGGACAATTGCCTGGCGAATTCGATCGATAAATAAAGCTCGATTTGGCAGCGTGGTTAGCTCATCATGGGTAGCAAGGAATTCAACTCTACGCTGCGACTCTTTAACAACCGTAATATCACTGAAAATACCGACATAGTTGGTGACTGTTCCATCTGAGTCATGCACGGTGTTAATGGTTAACCATTCGGGAAATACTTCGCCGGATTTACGCTTATTCCAGATTTCCCCCTGCCACCAGCCGCGTTCCTTTAATGACTCCCACATATCCAGGTAAAAGTCTTCTTTGTGACGACCCGAGGCAAGTATACCCGGATTTTGACCTATAACCTCTTCAGCGACATAGCCGGTGACTTTGGTAAAGGCGTCGTTTACCGTCAAAATATTCTGCTCAGAATCGGTTACAACAATACCTTCTCCAGCACGGTCGAATACTCTGGCGGCAAGGCGTAACTGTTCTTCAGCATGCTTGCGGTCAGTAATATCACTCGACTGAGTACAGATTCCCTGTATCACATTGTCTACACTGAATAGAGGGAAACGAATTGATAGTAAATGACGATCACCATCTATATTTTGCAGTGCTTCTTCTGTTTCCACGGCTTCCTCGCGGCGGATTACTTCCAGCTCCCGGCTACGGATTGAATCACCAATTTTACTACCGAAAATCTGAGCATCGGTTTTACTGATAACATCTTTAGATTTTAGATTGAATACTTTTTCGAAGCGTCGATTAACAAATTCGTATCGTCCAGCCAGGTCTTTCAGGGTGACGATGGAAGTAGAGTTATCCATGATAGCCATCAAACGTTCGCGGCTTTCCCTTATGGCACGATCCTGTGCGAGTTGTTCAGTGTGATCCAGTAAGGTGATAATGGTACCAAAGTAACCTTGTCTGGTAGTCTCGTATGGTGATACATGGAGTAGATAATGACGCTCGTTGGAATATATAGACTCCTCGGTCATAATATTCTTTTCTACAGCTTCATTCACTAAAGCTGAGAAGTCCCGCATACCCGGTGGTAAGCGCATATTCAGTAATGACTGGCCGATGGATTTTTCCGACAACATAAAAAGAGTAGCAGCAGGACTGTTAAAGCGGGTTATCTGCATGTCTTCGTTACAGACCAGGATGGGAAAACCAACACTGTTCTGGATTTTTTCCAGATCATTTAATGCTTCAGCCAGTTCGACTGAGCGAACCTGTAATTCTTCATTAACAGTAGTTAATTCTTCGTTGGTTGATTGCAGTTCTTCGTTTGCAGCTTCCAGTTCTTCATTGGATGATTGTAACTCTTCGTTGGCAGCCTGTACTTCTTCATTTAGAGCCTGCATTTCTTCGTTGGAGGTTTCCAGTTCTTCGATAACCGTTTGCAGGCGTTCTCGTGTGGAAATTAATTCTTCTTCCAGTGCTTTTACATCCAGAGTTTCGTCTAGAGTTTGCAGCTGTTTAGGAGAAACATCATCTTTATTCTCGGTTACCGGTTCAAATGCAACGAGAAAGTGTGCGCTGGAAACACCCTGTTCCAGAGGATGCACAGAAAGACGGATATGACGATCACCTTCGGTCGTTTTAATTTTATGTATGCGACCTGAGGCGGAGAGTAATTTTTGCTCAACCTGGTGCACGAGTAGATTGAGGTCCGAACGGAATTCCCGGCGGATTAGCTGTTGCAGGTTGGTACTGGGTTTGCCGGCAGAAACAGTCAGAAATGCTGCTACATCACCATGCATGTGCTGAATTTCGTAGGAAGCATTGATCAAAATTGTGGCAGGTATATAAACATTTATTGCTGCATCCAGTAATCGCTGTTTGGTATCCTGTTGGGTTTTACTACGGCGTTCATGACTATCTGGTAATCGAAATACTGGTGGTGGTATGAGCCTGGATTCGCCAGAACGGCGGCGATAGATTCGACAGTTCTTGTCGACAACTTCAAATAAACTTTCCTGATGAAAGATTCCCTCTGATTTACCCAGAAACAGGTAGCCACCAGGATACAGACCATAGTGAAAAGTAGATAGAATTTTGGCCTGTAATTCATTCTGTAAATAAATTAACACATTACGACAGGTGACCAGATCAAGGCGCAAAAAAGGTGGATCCTGAACCAGATCCTGGCGCGCTACTACCACCATATCACGTAACACGCGAGAAACCTCGTAGCGGTCTCCATTGTTAATAAAATAACGATTGACCAGTTCTGAATCCATGTCTGTAAATGCTGTTCCGGGATAAATACCACGGCGGGCTATGGCCAGAGCAGATAGATCTAGATCGGTTGCGAAGATTTGAATGCGGTATTGTGTGACATCCTTGCCGAGTAACTCGGCCAGCTGTATGGCTATACTATAGGCTTCTTCACCGGTAGCACAACCAGCGACCCAGACGCGAATTTCATCGCCTTGCTGCTTACCTTTGAGCATAGATTCAAGAGATTGTTTTAACAGGGTAAATGCATCCTGATCCCTGAAAAAGGCGGTCACAGAAATCAGAATATCCTTACAAAGATTATCGAGTTCCTCAGGTTGAGCTTCTACCAGTTCGAGATAATCGTCGGCGTTCGAAAAATGATGTGCAGCCATACGTCTTTCTATACGACGCCATAGTGTTCCTTCCTTGTAGCCTCCAAAGTCTATGCGAGTCTGTTGTTTAACACGCATCAGGATCTTTTTAAGTGTAGTTGCTGCAGTTGGTGGTTTGTTGATTACTGTTACCATGCCATGAGAATGGACGATCTGTGCAATCTCACGCGCTATTGCTTCTGCGGGGAGCACCCAGTCAACACAACCGGTATCTATAGCAGCCTGGGGCATACCATTATATTTGGCTGCCTCAGGATCCTGTGCAAAGGTAAATCCACCGACTGCCTTAATTTCTCTTAATCCAGCAGCACCATCGGTTCCTGTTCCAGAAAGTATGACTCCTATCGCATCCTCGCCCAATTCCTCAGCCATAGAGGAAAAGAAAGCGTTAACCGATGGGCGAGGCATAGCTTTTAAAGGAGCTTCCTGTAATACCAGATGTCCCTTACGCAAAACTACGTTGGTACCGGGTGGTGTTACATAGATAGTATCGGGTTCGGGAATAGTATCGTGAGCAACTTCCTGCACTGACATGGCAGTTTCACGGCTCAGTAACTGAACCATCATGCTGCGATGCGTTGGGGACAGGTGTTGAATAAGCACATAAGCCACACCTAGATCAGTGGGCAAAGCGGTAACAAGATTGGAAAGTGCTTCAAGACCTCCGGCTGAGGAGCCAATACCAACCAGGAATGGGCGTACTGCGGGTTTACTAACGGATTCGACCTTAGGTGAACGAGTAGATGGTTTGGCTTTAGGCCTTGCCTTCGTTTTCGATTTCCGAGAGGTTGTTTTTTTAGTTGATTTGGCCTTTGATATGGCCTTATTCTTAGTATCTTCCGCCATCCGGTATCATCCAGGTACGATAATTTAAAATCAGTTTTTATTTATTGTTATACCTTATAAACCATATTTATAGCATAGATATTTTGTTTAGTCCTCTGGATTTAAAATTAATTAGAGGTTGTATAATCCTGGAAAAATCAGTTGAATCATGAAAGTCCAGGTAACAGCTTAATGCAGCTGACTACGGTGTTTTTGATTTGCCGGCAATTGCTCCTGCATTGCTCTAACTACAGCCATCCCTGTCTTAGACCAGACACATCAATTTGTAACGCATCTTTTTCACGCTGAACTGATTTTTTCAGAATGAAGATTCAACCTGGAATCCGCAGTTGGACGAGCTGATTGTGCGTTTGAGGTGGTGTAGATCAAGGCGTAACGACGCGGAATAGCGAGCTATTCCAAGGAGTTACAACGAAGAGATACGCCGCCGCAAACGTGCAATTCAGTTCGTAGCGGGATGCACCGATTGGGTGATTATACACATCAACCGTAATCGTTTATGAAACAGTGGGTTAATCTCTATTGCGAGCGGTCAACTGCGGAATCTAGGTTCAAGGGTAACTCCGGTATT
>JBNKKI010000070.1:0-23275 GCA_050291745.1 Gammaproteobacteria bacterium
GCTACTGTTGACTAGCATTTTTTCACCATTTCGACCAGAAACTGAACCACTATTTTACTATTTCTGGTCGATAGGGCCACTTATTTTTGTGGATTTATTTAATTTAATCAATAGCTTGGGGTGTTTTTCAGGGGCGACTAATTAGAGCTATTCAAAAATCATCTTGTAATCTGGATAGTTCAAAATCATCAATACTATCTGCTTCAAAATCGAAATCATCATCAACATCTTCAGTAATTTCTATCTGTTCGAGTAAATTGATTGCAACATCAATAAAGTCACTATCAGTAATAATACCAACCAGACAATTATCAGAAACAACAGGCAGGCAGCCATATTTATGTGATCTTAAAAAAATCGCGGCCTGACGAACAGAACTTGATTGATGTATGGTACTAATATCACGCAGCATGATATCAGATAGTTTTAGCTTATTAGTTGAAGAATCTGTTGCTTTCAGTAAATCTCGCTGGGTGACTAGTCCAAGCAAATTTTTATGATCATTAATGACAGGGATATGACGAATATTCTTTTCAGTCATAATAACTCTGGCATCTTCAAGTGTATTATTCTCGCTTAAGGTATATGGGTTTGCTGTCATTAACTCATCTATTGTAATCATTTGACTATTACCTTTTAGGTATAATAGTTAAGTATAGGTAGCTAATAAAACCACATATTGATCAGGGTCAATCAACAGCATGAAAATGATAGCGGCACTCTGCAAAGTGTCGCTATCAATTTAAAGATGTATCATTCGCTGCAAACAGAGATTTCTGCGAGCATTAAAAGGGAGGTTTTGTTTCGATTTAATTTGTTTAGATTAAAGATAATTATGGTCTGGAGCCATAAGCATTGTCATCATGACTATCCTGAACTAAAAATATGATTAATACAATCAGGCCAATTAATGGTATAAGCGCGATTAATTGCCACCAGCCTGTACGAGAAGTATCGTGTAATCTTCTGGTTGCGATACTAATACTGGGGATAAGTAAAACCAGGCTGAATAGTGGAGATAATATTGCAGTACCCAGAATGCCATCTATTATTGATAATCCAATAGAAATTAATAGATAAATAAGAATAAACATCCAGTATTCTTTTCTTGATGCTCGTCCTGAAAAGTCTGCAAATTTTTTAAATGCACCTATGAAATATTCCATTTCTACTTCCTCTTATGTTGTTAAAATTAGTTCCAATAGCCGTATATTGTAAGATTAAAAAGATTCTTTGTCACGCTAACAGGGCTTTAACTCAGATAAATTAAAGATTATAGATTGCGTATTGAAGAAAACAGATTATTTTGATTGATATCATTGAAGGATATTTCAGGATAATCTAGGATCTTTAGTAAAGGAGGGTTGTATCATGAAAATTTTAGTCACCATTGATTTCTCAGACATTACTGAGCGGGTTTTATATCAATCCAGAATTCTGGCCGAAAGCATGAAAGCTGAAGTCGTCTTATTACATGTTGCTGAACCGAATGCCGATTATATTACTTATGATTATGATCCGGCAGCGATGTATGCCATTGACCCTTCAGAGATACGTGATCAAATAGCACAGCGATTTCATACAGAGCATCAGACAATACAGCAATATGCGCAACAGTTTCGAGACCAGGGTTTAAGCTGTAAAGCTCTTATGGTCCAGGGTGAAACAGTTGAAATGATTTTAAATGGTGTTAAAAAACTATCCACAGATATGATTGTGGCCGGATCTCATGGCAAGGGTGTGATTAGTAAGATATTACTGGGTAGTACCAGTGAAAGATTAATAAAACAGACAACTGTGCCGATTTATCTGGTTCCGGCTGAAAAGTCAGAAGAATAAGTGATACCTGCAATAAACCGAAATTACAGGTTTAAGCACAGCTGTAGCACTAAAAAGTAAAATGATAATTTCCACTAATGTCAGCATCGCCGATTCGGAAATTGAACTCAGTGCTATTCGTTCGCAGGGAGCAGGTGGACAAAATGTGAATAAAGTATCGACAGCAATCCATTGCCGATTTGATATTAAAGCATCGTCATTGCCAGATTTTTATAAAGATCGTTTGTTAAACCTGGCAGATAAGCGTATTAGCAAGGAAGGTGTGATAATAATTAAAGCCCAGAGCTATCGAACTCAGGAAAAAAATCGTGAAGATGCACTGGCAAGATTACAGGCTCTAATAAAATCAGTAGCGCAGGTTCGCAAGAAAAGGATAGATACCAGACCCAGTAAAAATGCCCGGAAGAAAAGAATGGATAGTAAAACCCGGGAGGGCAGGAAAAAGCTGTTACGCTCAAAAGTTAGCCTGGATAGCTAATCAGGTTTCTTTCAACCTGCAAAAATCAGTTAATCATGAAAGTTCAGGTAACAGCTTAATGCCGCTGATTAAATCAAAAACACGCTCATCATCAATCAGCTGACAAGGGTGTTTTTGATTTCTCGGCAATTGCTCCTGTATTGCTCTAACAACAGCCATCCCTGGCTTAGACCAGGCACATCAATCTGTTACGCATCTTTTTCACGCTCAACTGATTTTTCCAGGGTAATGGTTGATGAAACAGTAGGTTAACATCTATTGCGAGCGGTTAACTGCGGAATCCAGCTACAACATATAACAATCTAGTTGTCATAAAATACGACTATAAATATAGTATAATCTCTGAATGCATTATCGGATCGGACAGGTCACAATTAGATATGGTTAAAGTCATTGCTCATAGAGGTGCCAGAAGCCTTGCACCGGAAAATACGCTTGCAGCTGCCCGTAAAGCTCATGAACTGGGTGCAGATCTTTGGGAGACTGATGTTGCTGTAACAGCAGATGATCATCTTGTATTAATGCATGATGATGCAATGACCAGAACGACCAATGTTGCAGAATTATTTGCTGATCGAGTACCTGCTGCTTTTTCCACATATTCTCTGGCTGAAATTAGATCTCTGGATGCCGGTTCCTGGTTTGAACGGGATGATCCATTTGGACAGGTTGCTGCCGGAGCGGTGAGTTCAGCGCAACTGGCGCAATTTGCCGGAGAAAAAGTGCCAATGCTAAAAGAAGCTTTTGAATTAACGCTCGAACTGGACTGGTTTCTAAATCTTGAGTTAAAAACACAACCATTTCCGAAAGATAATTTTGATGTAGTCAGTGCTGTGCTTGAACTGGCTGATGAAGTAGGAATCGATTCAAATCACTTATTATTTTCCTCTGCTCGCCTGGAGTGGTTAAAAACTCTAAAGCAGCGTAGGCCTGAATTTGAAGTTCAGGCAATTGTTGGTCTGTTCCCGGAAGATCCCATGGATTTTAGTGACAGATTTTTCGATACTTACAATCCTCGCATAACACGTTTAACAATTGATCAACTCAAATTTCAGATTGAACGGGGTATAAAACTTAACCCTTATACTGTCAATGATGATGCATTGATCGATGATCTGAAAGAGATAGCTGTTAACGGGTTGATTACTGATTTTCCACAGCGAGTGATAAAGTAGTGCCCGCTGTATTGTGTTAAATCATGACACAATCCATACTAATAGCCATCTCTTTAACTCTGAATAATGTGATATAAATCAGGATACTAAAATGACTAGACCACCAGTAACAACAGCCAAACTACGTTTCTGTATCGTTAATTGCTATCCACAGGTAAGTCGACAAAATTTTGATCGATCCAATGTTGGCCATCCACATGACTTTATTCGAAATTTTCTTCATCGGGAAGCGCCCAATTCAAGTTACCAGATAGTCTATGTAGCCGACCCGGATTTTAGCTTACCCGCAAATACCACTATCAGTGATTACGATGGTTTTATATGGACCGGTTCAGATTTGACTGTTTATCATGTCGATGATCCCAGGGTGGCAGGTCAAATCGAATTTGCCCGTAGCTTAATGCAAAATGGAGCGATCAGTTTTGGTAGTTGCTGGGGCTTGCAAATGGCGGCTCAGGTCGGTGGTGGAGAAGTTGCCGTTAATCCAAATGGTCGTGAATGGGGAATTGCAAAAGACATTGAGCTGACAGAAGCAGCAGCTAATTCTCCAATGATGGCAGGTAAGCCGGCTAAATTTGATGCTTTTATTATGCATCTGGATGAAGTCACAAAATTACCGGAAGGTACAGTTTCTCTGGCAGGCAATGCTCATACATCTATTCAGGCAGGTATACTGGAAATTGGTGATGCTGCTTTCTGGGCTACCCAATATCATCCTGAATATAATCTTTATGAAATGGGCCGCTTAATTTCTGCCAGAGCAGAAGCACTGGTTAAAGAAGGGCATTTCCCCAGTCTACAGGCAGTAGCAACTTATGCTGCAGATCTGCAAGCATTACATGCTAATCCGCAATCTGTAGAATTACGTGAAAAATTGAATATTGGCGATGATATTATTGATCCGCAAATTCGCGAAATTGAGTTACGCAACTGGTTAAAATTCATCGATTCACGAGCAGGTTAATCCACTTAGCTGGAAATAAATTATGAAAACGCTTATTACTATTTTTGTCTGTCTGTATTTATCACTAACAAATGCATGGGCACAATCAGCAGGTGATTATCGTTATAGCATAAGAGGACATATACTCGATGAAAATCGGCAGGGTATTGCTAAGCAGGAGGTTCGAATATACAAAGGCAAACTCATGCTGGAAATGGTAAACACAGATCTGGAAGGCTATTATTCTGTGCAATTACAATTACATAATGCAGAAAAAGAGCAAAAGCTTAGACTTCGTACAGGTGGAAATGAGATAGAAATTCCAGTAACAGTTAATCCTGATGATGCAAATATCTCACGTCTATATGAAGCCAATTTCGTTGATGGTAAATTCATAGAAGGCAGGTTGAATGACTATCTGATACCACCCTGGATCTATCCTGTATTGGCATTGGCAGGGATTATCTACCTTGCTATAAAACTCGAAAAACGTCGAAAAAAGAAGATTCAGATAAAAAAGGATAAACTATCGGGCAGGTCATCTAAAAATAATCATGCGACAAAGAAAAAGCGACGCAGAAAACATTAATCCTGGAAAAATCAGTTGAGCGTGAAAAAGATGCGTAACAGATTGATGTGCATGGTCTAAGTCAGGGATGACTGTCGTTAGAGCAATGCAGGCGCAATTGCCGGGAAATCAATAACACCGTAGTCAGCTGATTGGTGAAGACTGTGTTTTTGATTTTATCAGCTGCATTAAGCTGTTACCTGGACTTTCATGATTCAACTGATTTTTCCAGATTAATGACTACAGATAGCACAAGCCGGCAGAAATACCTCTAACAAGCTCTGAATCGATTCGAATTATCCTGTCGTATAAGCTGAAGAAATAAATCGATAAACGTTTGTTGATAGCGTCGAATGACCTTGTTTTTAAGATAAGCAATGCGAGTTGTTTCCCACTCAAACAAATGGCTTAAGTCAACTTGCTCAAGTTTGTTATCCAGCTTTTTATCATAAGACATTTGAGCTATGACCCCTATTCCCAGACCATCAAGTACATAAGCCTTAATAATATCTGTATCAGCCGCACTTAAAACAGTGTTAGGGGTTAACCCGGCATTCGCAAAACTATCATTAAAATGTTGCCGTCCGGTAAAACCCACCACATAAGTAATGATTGGATATTGACACAAATCTTTTAAAGCAGGTTTTTCAATTTCCAGCAATGGATGATCGGGAAGCGTAATTAAACTCCGGTTCCATTGATAACAGGCGATACTCTCAAGCTTGTTAGAGTCAGCCAGCTCCTCTGTACAGATTGAAAAATCAACAATATCATTGCCAGCCCATTCAACCAGTTGTTGAGGGTTACCCTGATGAATTTGCAGTTCAACCGAAGGGTAACTTTTGTTAAAAGCCTTAATAACCGGCGGTAAAATGTAACGAGCCTGTGTATGAGTGCAGCCTATTCGCAATACACCCCGGGTGATATCAACCTGATCCTGAGCCAGTAATTTAATGTTATTGATGGCATTAATAGAGACTCTGGCCTGCTTTTCAACCTGAATGCCAAGATCTGTAAGACCAGTCAGGCGTTTTCCTTTACGGACAAACAGCGATGATCCCAGCTCAATTTCCAGCCTTTTTAATTGTTGTGAGACAGCAGATTGTACAAGAAACAATTTTTCAGCGGTGCGCGATACACTGAACTCTGAATTAATCAGGGTAATCATGGCCTGTAACTGGCGAATATCCATACAGTATTCTATATCAATAAAAATGATATTAAATCATATATTATTAATATATGTAATATAAGTTTCCATCATACAATGTAACTGATCAATTTTTGGAGAATATATTATGTTTCAAGCACAAACCGAAAATAAGCCCATTGGAAATATTCAATATTTGAGGCTCGATGAGGAAGGGTATTTAATCGACCCTAATGAGTGGGAGCATGAGTTTACCGAATCAAGAGCACTGGAAGCTGGAGTAAAGCTCGAGGAAAAACACTGGTTATTGATCAATATAATCCGTGATAAATATTTACGTCTGGGGGCTTTTCCGCCAATGAGAACCGTCTGTAAATCAGTCGGGCTAGATAAAAATGAAATAAAATCGCAATTTGGCAGTTGCTTGAAGCTGTGGAAAATAGCGGGCTTACCAAATCCGGGAGAAGAAGCAAAAGCCTATATGAATTAAAAGTTAGACATGGCCTGTTGTAATCATTCGGCAGGCCATAATCAATTTGAACAATTATGATTATGTCATACTGAATAAGCTGATCTATACTGTCATTTTTCAATATTGATGATAGACAATAGAAATGACCGGTCGAGTTTCCCTGGTCGCACATCGCGGCCAACCAGTATCCTATCCAGAAAACAGTCTTGAAGGGTTTAGTTTTGTCATTCAAGCCGGTGCAACGTATTTAGAAACCGATGTTAATATCACTTCGGATGGCGTACCGGTATTGAGTCATGATGCGCATTTGCTGAAACTGACTGGCAAACAAATTATTATCGCAGATCATAATTACGATGAAATTAAAGATATCCCGGCGGGTTTTAGTGAACGATTTGGCGATAAATTTAAGCAAAGTCGTATTGCCACGGTCGAACAATTTTCAGCTTTGTTAAAAGACTGGCCGGATGTCACCTGTTTTATCGAAATAAAAGAGCCCTGTCTGAATTATTACGGTATGAAGGCAGTCGACTTAATTTTACAGGCATTAACCGATATTATTCCTCAGATAGTTATAATTTCTTTTGATTATGATGCAGTAGTGTACACCAGCAAAAACTATGACATAGCTGTTGGCTGGGTATTACCGGAATGGTCAGAGGAAAACCGATTAAAATGCAGTCAATTAAATCCCCGTTATCTTTTTGTCAGTACTGAATTCTGTCCAGAGGATAAATCTGAATTATGGAGTGGAAGCTGGGAATGGGTGATTTACACGGTAAATCAGGCTGAAGAAGTTGAACATTTTGCAGGGCTGGGGATTGAATTGATTGAAACGAATTGTTTTAGTGAGTTGACGATTAAAAGTGAAATTGTCGAAAAAAGTAATGACTTTTAAAACAAAAGTTATTCTACCGGTTCAATTTCGATACGCTCGATATCAGCAATATATACAGTTTTTCCCTGTAGAGTTTTAAAACTATTTGATTTAATTTCTTTTTGTTCTGCCTGATAAGATTGTTTCTGACCGGTTTGTGTATTGATTACCGTCACATTAACTGTCGCATAATCGTCCCCGATTTTGAATATAAATACAGCCAATGCGCTAAGCACCATAAATAGCATGAACAGATAAGCACCCTGTCGGAACATTTTTTCGTTTTCACTGGGTACTTTTTTAACCCCGCGTTGAGTTTGCTGCTGAGCCGGAGCGCCTCTCATTTTGAAAAACAGGATAACACCGACAATAACAGTGAGGGTGAATAAAAATTTTGTGATCATTCAGTAGATATGTAGCGAATATAAGATCCCTAATGATAACGCAAACCGTGCCATAAGATTGTATTTTTGCTTAAATCTGGAAAATCAGTTGAACCTGGAATCCGTAGTGGGACGAGTTGATTGTGCGTTTGAGGTGGTGTAAATCAAGGCGTAACGACGCGCAATAGCCAGCAATTCCAGGGTGTTACAACGAAAAGATACGCCGCCTCAAACCTGCAATTCAGTTCGTACGGGATTCACCGATAGGGTGATTATACGCATCAACTGTCATGGTTTATGAAGCAGCGGGTTAATTTCTATTGCGAGCGATCAACTGTGGAATCCAGGATCATAAAAACGCACAGCTTTAACTCAATATCGCACTGTAACTGTGCTGGTCTGCTATTAAATGACGCGTATATGTTTGTAATATCCAGCCATTGAATAAGTTGTCTAACAGATTATTTTATAACTGCTTAATTTAACGGAGATTTATTGCCAAATTAATTTAAATTTAGAACTGGTTCGTAACTTGCTTTCCTTTTAACCTGGAAAAATCAGTTGAGCGTGAAAAAGATGCGTAACAGATTGATGTGCCTGGTCTAAGCCAGGGATAGCTGTCGTTAGAGCAATGCAGGAGCAATTGCCGGCAAATCAAAAACACCGTAGTCAGCTGATTGGTGAAGAGCGTGTTTTTGATTTTATCAGCTGCATTAAGGTGTTACGTAGACTTTCATGATTAACTGATTTTTCTAGGTTTAATAATCATGTTTCGTTTTCAACCATTCGGAGACCCAAATGACGCAACCAGATGAAGTGGCACAATCAGATTATCCTTTAAGTGAAGTACCCCTGGATCAGCGGAAAGGGCTATGGCCCATGTCGTTTATATTGCTTGGCTTTACGTTTTTTACGGCCACAATGTTTGCTGGCGGAAAAATTGGTACCGCCTTTTCCTTTGGTGAATTATTACTTGTCATTGTGATAGGCAATCTAATTCTTGGTGCCTATGCTTCAGTGCTAGCTTTAATTGCTTATAAAAGTGGATTAAATAGTGTGCTGATGGGTCGCTTCTGTTTCGGTGAAGCCGGCAGTAAACTCTCAGACTTTATACTTGGTTTTACTCAGGTCGGTTGGTATGCCTGGGGTACAGCAACCATCGCGATTGTGTTAGTCAAAGTCACACCGATACCTGAAGCCTGGCAAATACCATTAATGATTTTCTTTGGGATGGCATTTTGTATCACGGCAATGATCGGTTTCAGGGGTTTGGAAATGCTGTCTCGTATTGCAGTGCCGGCTATGCTGATTTTTATACTCATTAGTCTTTACACTGGCCTTGTAGATGTGGGTGGTCTCTCTAAGCTGACTGGTATTGAAGCAACTCAAAGTATCAGTTATGCCGCAGCGATTACCATTGTTATCGGGACATTTATCAGTGGTGCAACACAAGCAACAAACTGGAGTCGATTCTCGAATAGTGGAAAAGTCGCGATATGGGCGACGATGGGGGCTTTTTTTGTGGGCAATGGACTGATGGTGATTACAGGTGCATTAGGTACCTTGATTTATCAGCAGGCTGACGTTGTTGATGTCATGTTAGCTCAGGGTTTTCTGGTGTTGGCTGTATTAATGCTGTTTCTGAATATCTGGACTACTCAGGACAATACGATTTATAACTTTGCTGTGGCCGGTTGTAACCTTATTCGAACTGACAAACGTCGCACTGTGACCATTGCAGGTGCAGCGATAGGCACTGTGCTAGCCGTATTTGATATGTATAACTATCTCATTCCTTTCCTTATCCTGCTTGGCACATTTATCCCACCTATAGGTGGTGTCATAATGTCTGATTTCTGGATGAATCATAAAGGGCAATATCCGAAATTAGCTGAAGTCAGCTTACCTGCTTTTAATCCAGTTGGATTAGGGGCCTATGTGATTGCAGCAATTGCAGCTTATAGTTCACCTGTTTTACCGCCTGTTGTCGGTGTTATTGTTGCTATTGTCAGTTATAAGGTTTTGTCATTAATCATTCAGCCCAAAATTGAAGTAGCTATAGAGAATTCATGAATATTAGCTGAAAAAATTTCTACGTTTAACTGGGTTAGCATAAGGCCAGCGCATTGTGCGTTGACCTTATGTGATAAAAAAAGGTTCTATTAGAAAATAATATCTTTTTGCTGATTAAAGTAGCAGGCCTTCAATAAATTCACTGTACTCATCTTTCATAGGTAAATCGAGGTCGACTTTAAGTCTATTTCGTTTTGCCTTAACAGGTTTACCTGAAATCGGGTTAACGCCATCTTTTTCAAATGTTTCCCAATAAATCCCGATGCCACGTTTTTGCCAGCCTGGTAAATCATTAAAATTAATCCCTTTTTGAAAGAGAAACTCATTTTTTTGAGCAACTGACATTTTTAAAAATGTGGCGTTTGCCTTTTCAGCCGAGACACCTTCTTTTCTTAAGCTCCAGTAACAGTGAGCACTCAGGGCATTTCTATGTGCATCTTCATTTCTCCATCGAAAATAATCAATGACAAGCCTGGAGTTTGGTAGTTGACAAATACGGCTATCGAAGACGCCGATATCTCCAAGCTGTAAACTAAATTTTGCACTGGCTTCACCGGCCAGGATAGAATTTAATTTACGTTCCTTTCTCTCGAAGGTATTTTCGTTTAAATCAAACAGTATTGAAATTTCATCACTTTGCGTATATCCATAAATTATTTTAAAACCGCATTGCATTAAATGTTTTACTGTTTCTATCATCATATCCCTGAACTTCAGATCATATGGCGCTTCAAATTTATGCTTATCTTTAGTTAAGTTTGTAAAGCATCGGCCATCAATTCGCGCGACAATATACATTCCGGGTAAAATATTGTGATCATATGCTGTTTCATAAACACGCAATTTTTTATCTAATTCATTGAATTTCATTTTTCCATTCTTCTATTTTATAGTCGCCATTAATCATAGTTACATAATATAATTTATCGAAGCCTTCAGAATAATCGGGCAATTCGAGCTTATTGTATGTCCCTTTAATTCCTATATCCGGTATTTTTTCCTCACCACTACGTGAGGCATTTCTTTGCAGGCAAATATCCAGGCGGGAAGCAAAATAGTATCCTGTAATCTCAAAGCGGTGTTTTTTAAAACCCTGAATATACTTTATACGTTCTTCTCTAGTTGGGTTTGTATTATCAATCACTACAGGTTGCTTTGAATCCAGACAGGCCTGAAATAAAATATCCTCTCTATGCCTGGTTTTAAGCATATCCATATTGAGACGAATATGGCTTTTAAAAAAACGATTAAGATAAAAAAAAGATTTCCCACTGGCCTGTAGTCCGATAAATATTATTCCCTTCATAGATGGTCCATTTTTTTAAGTTGCAGGTTCAATATTTGTCATGATGTAAAAGTTTCTTTAAGCTCCACTCATCTGTGACTAAAAGCAACCATGAGATTTAAAATAATAATGCTAGATTGAAGCTGGAAAAATCAGTTGAATCATGAAAGTCCAGGTAACATCTTAATGCAGCTGATAAAATCAATCTGATACGCATCTTTTTCACGTTTAATTGGTTTTTCCAGGTTGAATTGCGCTTCATATTAATTACAAAGAAAATATAAAGCACTTATTTAATAGAAAATGAATAGCCACTTTAGTTGAGTCCAATCATGCAGAAATATGAAGCTGGAATATGCTCCGGCTGCGGGCAGCCGTTTGAATGTAAAGCCGATTTTATTGATGACTGTGACTGCAGTAAAGTTGTACTGACAGCCAGGCAAAGAGAAGCACTGGCCGCACAGTACGATAGCTGTTTATGTTATGCCTGTTTATTGGTTTTTCAAGCAGTTAACAGTGCTGGAAAATGCTGTTGCCGTAATTGATGAGCCGCATTAACCATTGCCTGCAAAGATGGTTTAGCTTCCTGCCACTGCCGGGTTTTTAATCCACAATCAGGATTCAGCCATAACCTTTGCCATGGAATCAAACTGCCTGCACGCTCGATCAATTGCACGATCTGTTCAACCGTGGGTATATTTGGAGAATGAATATCGTAAACCCCCGGACCGATATCATTCGGGTAAGCGAAAGTTTCAAATGCCTGCAACAGGGTCATATTTGCGCGCGAAGATTCGATGGTAATCACATCGGCATCCATAGCTGTTATCTCCGCTAAGATATCGTTGAACTGGGAATAACACATATGGGTATGAATTTGAGTATGATCGGCCACAGCATTAGCACATAGACGGAATGCATCGACAGCCCATTGCAGGTACTCCGACCAGTCCGATTGCCGCAAAGGCAAGCCTTCACGCAAAGCTGCTTCATCGATTTGAATAATGGCTACGCCTGCATTTTCCAGAGCCAGAACTTCATCACGCATGGCAAGAGCAAGTTGCTGGCAGGTTTGTGAGCGTGGTTGATCATCGCGCACAAAGCTCCAGTTGAGTATTGTTACTGGTCCAGTCAGCATGCCTTTGACTGGCTTGCTGGTGAGTGATTGAGCATACTCAATCCAGCGAACTGTTATGTCAGAGGGACGATATACATCGCCAAACAAAATAGGTGGTTTGACGCAACGTGACCCATAGGATTGCACCCAGCCGTGAGCGCTGAATACATACCCTTCAAGATGTTCAGCAAAATACTCAACCATGTCGTTACGTTCGGCTTCGCCATGTACCAGCACATCCAGACCTACATCGAGCTGTTGCTGAATATCGTGCGCTATGGTTTGCTTAATTTTATCTTCATAGTCATTTTTTGATAGCAGTCCCTGTTTAAATTGTTGTCGGATGCTTCGTATTTCAGCGGTTTGAGGAAAGGAACCGATTGTTGTGGTTGGTAATGGTGGCAGTTGCAGGCGCTGTTGTTGCAATGCCCTGCGTTGCTGAAAAGGTTGTTGGCGTTCGAACATATCTGGGGTGAGTGTCGCTAAACGTTGACGGACAGCTAACTGATGTACACGGCTTGAAGTTTGTCGCTGTTTATTGGCTGCTGCATTATCCGATAATTGGCGCTGGCAGTTAGCATCTGGTATATCCACAGCTAATGCCTGAGCCAGACATTGCAGCTCCTGCAGCTTTTGTTTGGCAAATGCCAGCCAGTTCTTCACTTCAACATCCAGGTCTGTTTCAGCTTCAAGATCCAGTGGAACATGTAAGAGTGAACAGGATGGTGCAAGCCACAGTCGTTTTCCCAGTTTGTGATAGATTGGCCGTAACCATTGCAATCGATCATTAAGATCAGTCTTCCAGATATTGCGTCCATCTATCACTCCAAGTGAAAGTACTTTGTGCTTAGGTAGTTGATCAATGACAGCTTCAACCTCATCAGCTGCGCGAGTCGTATCTAAATGTAAACCTGCAACGGGTAGGTTACAGGCCAGTGTTAGATTCTCGCGTAGCTCGCCGAAATAGGTGGTTAACAGTATCTTTATTCTATTCTGATCCAGCAGTTGATAGCTTTTCTCAAATGCCTGTTTCCAGCTTGAATCCAGTTCAGTGACAAGAACTGGCTCATCGAGCTGTAGCCATTCAACCCCTTCATCTGCCAAAAGGCTGAATAATTCAGCATATACTGGTAATAAATGTTCCAGTAAATCCAGCGCATGACTATCATCCTGAGTACGACTTAGCCAAAGATAGGTTAATGGACCGATCAATACCGGTTTAATGGCATACCCCAGTTGCTTAGCCTGCCGAAGCTGTGCGATTAATCGCTGCGGGTGCAAACTGAAGCGGGTAGTCTGATCAATTTCCGGCACAATGTAATGGTAGTTGGTGTCAAACCATTTAGTCATTTCACCAGCGCGGGTACAGTAACTAGCTTGTTGATCTACAGCACGACCACGCGCCTGTAGAAAATAACGTTGCAGATCAGTTCCTTCAGTCTGTGTTATGCGCTCCGGCAGGTTACCGAGCAACTGGCTGGTATCGAGTACATGATCATAAAAAGAAAAGTCACCAACAGGTAACCAGCTGCAGTCTGCCTGTAGCTGCCAGTGATTTTGGCGTAATTGTGTGCCGCAGTCTTCCAGATCCTGAGCATTGCTGTCGCCACGCCAGTAACTTTCCAGAGCAAATTTTAGTTGGCGCTTATCGCCTATACGTGAAAAACCAAGAGAGTGTGTAGTAATCATTTGTATGTCCTTAGATGGTAGAAAGATGAATGCAGTTTACGGTGTATGATTTATGAGGAATAATGATGATTTTTCAGAAATCCATTAATAATATTCATGATTGAGAGAATACATTTACAGATCCTTTGGTTGATAGATGAGCATGGTTCACTGACCGCAGCGGCTGATCGACTGCATCTGACCCAGTCTGCGTTGACCCATAGCATGAAAAAACTGGAACAGCAGACTAGTGTTGCGTTGTGGCATAAAGAGGGGCGACAATTACGATTAACTCAGGCTGGACAGTATCTGTTAAACGAAGCCCGTCGAATACTGCCGCAATTACAGCGTGCCGATGCTACATTGGCCCAGTTTGCAGAGGGTTGTCGAGGTGAATTACGTATCGGTATGGAATGCCATCCTTGTTATCAGTGGTTATTGAAAGTGATCGAGCCCTACCTGGAGCGCTGGCAGGGAATAGATCTTGATGTCAAACAACGCTTTCAATTTGGAGGTATGGCCGCACTCTTTAATCATGACATTGATGTGCTGGTTACCCCCGATCCTTTACTTAAGCCCGGTGTAGAATTCACGCCGGTGTTTGATTATGAACTGGTGCTGGTTGTGGCTCAGGATCATGCTTTGGCTGGTCGAGACTGGATACGGGCAGAAGATCTCAGAGAGCAAACACTGTATACATACCCGGTTGAAAGTGAGCGTCTCGATATTTATAGTCAATTTTTATCCCCTGCTTATTGTCTGCCAAAAACACACAAAACACTTGAGGCAACAGAAATCATGCTGCAGCTGGTAGCGAGTGGGCGGGGAGTGGCCTGTTTACCGCACTGGTTAGTTAAACAGTATCAGCAGGTTTTAAATCTGGTTGCTGTTCGGCTGGGTTCGAATGGTATTCAAAAAACGATCTATCTGGGGGTTCGCAGTGAAATTGAAGCACCCTCTGCTGTGGCACATTTTGTCAAATTGGCGCGGGAAATGTCGGAAATATGAGTATAAAGTTTAGACAAAGGTAGATTCAAAATGGAATATCCTGTTAACCCGGAGGATTAACAGGTTTCGTATAAATCAAAGCTTCTCCGGGTCGCTGTTTCTGGTAATGCAGTATTCAAATAGTTTTAAATAACTTTGTAATAGTTGTTCTAAAAATTCATTAGAACTTTTATAGTTCTGAACTGGTTCACCAATAATTACATCGCAATTAAAAGGTACAAATAATGCTTCTCCTCTGGGTAATGCCCGACCAAGGCCATGCATGACAACCGGGGTTACATGCGTGTTTTCCCGATCTTTGATTATATGATAAATCCCCTTTTTGAGCTGACTCATTTGTTCAGGTTCGCCACGACTTCCCTCGGGAAATATCAACAGTATACAATTGTTGTCGAGTGCTTCATGACAGCCACTAAATAATTCTTCACGCTTAGTTTTGCCGGATCGATCCAAAGGGATAATGCCAATAATGTTTAACGACAACCAGGCCACAAATTTGTTTGCCAGGAAATAGTCAGCGGCAGCAACGGGTCGAATTTTATCAATCACTGAAAGTGGATACATACTCATCAGTACCATAGTATCGAGATGACTATTATGGTTTGCTGCAATGATTGCCGGCCCATTGTTCGGCAGGTTATTTCGACCTCTTACATTTAATCCCAGTCCCAGGAAAACGAGCGGTTTTACTAGTAACCCAAAAAATAATATTTTAAGAATTCTGCTTAACATTTAATAGGCCAGGTAGTAAGTAAAATGAAAAAAAAGTGGAGCGGTAAATGTTAAACTATCCAGTCTGTCCAGAATGCCGCCGTGACCTGGAATTAAGTGACCACTATCTTTTATTTGCAAATCTCTTTTAACAGATGAAATAACAACATCACCGATAAATCCTGAGCCCGATATAAGCAGGCCAGCGAGTAAGCCCTGGTTAAATGATAATGGAGTCAGTAACGGTGCGACAAAACCACAACTTAATGTGACTGTGAATAACCCGCCTAAGAATCCTTCCCAAGTTTTATTTGGACTTACTTTAGGGATGATTTTATGTCTACCAAGCAATTTACCCCAGATATACTGGCAAACATCATTAAACTGAGTCATGAATAAAATAAACAGAACCAGACCAACCGGGCCGGCAGCCTGATTTTTTTCAGGCAATACGAGAAGATAGGCAATATGGCTAATACAAAATACTGTTAACATTAATGACCAGTGGATGGTTCCAGCGGCCTTAATAAAACCTTTTGTCTCACCAACCAAAACCATGCGCAGAGGAAGAAATAAAAACATATACACAGGAATAAAAATTATAAACATTCCATACCATGCCTGACTAATCCAGTAGTATTGAACCGGTATTGCCATGTAAGCCCAGAAAATAGCACTTCTATCAGATTGTCGCATTGGCACAATAGACAGGAATTCTTTTAAAGCCAGAAAACTAAGAAATCCAAAAAAGACTATCGCTGTTGTCTGACTAAATACCAGAACTACAAACAGGATAATAATCATGATCCACCATGACTGAATTCGTTGGCGTAATTCAGTGTAATCTTTATCGGGTTTTTTCCAGGCAAGAAAAAGACGGGTTAGTGACGCGATAACCAGCAGACCAAGAATAGTGCTCATCGCGTAAAAAGAATTTGTTGGAATATTAAACATTAGCGGTTATTTTCCAGGAATGAATATGCTGAAACACTTCTTCGAATTATTGTAATAATACTCCCGGCAGAGATGAGAAGGAGTGCAGTGAGTAATGTGTAGCTGGTTTGCCATAAAAAGATTTCTACAGCCTCAATACAACTGAAAATGGTTAGCACGGCCATGCGGTGCTGTTTTGCCATAGGACCGGCAAAGTTGGTTGGTGCCCCTATGGATACAGCCAGTGTTCGTATATAGGCTGTCATGACCGCTAGAATAGCAGCAAACCAGCCTAAAGAGCTTCCCCAGGTTACAACTGAAATAGCATAACCTGCAGATACAATAATTAAAGGATCAGCAATTCTATCAGGTATATCATTGAACAATTCACCTGCAGCGGTACTCTTGCCTCCCTCAACAGCAACCATTCCATCGAAAAGATTGCATAGTAATCTGCCCTGAATAAAAACAGCTGCCAGAATAGCCAGTACCGAAGAAAATACTCCAGAGTAGAAAGGCAATAAAAGAAAACAAGTTGCGGACAAAAAAGCAAAGAGCACACTCGTCACAGAAATTTGATTGGGAGTGATATTTTTTTTACTTAGCCATTTGGCAATATTGATAGAAAATTGAGCGCTTCGTACCTTTAAAGGACGTCGACTATTGAGTTCATCATTATTGGTTGTCATCAGACTTATCCTGTAATTGACTGGTTTTATGGAGTTTGTAAACGGTAAAAAAAGCGAACAAAAAAGCGATGCTAATGGCTGGTAAAACGGTATATAAAATAGAAGGCGTACCAGCTAAAGAATGAATCAGGACTAGAAAAAAACTGGTAAAACTTATTGTAATAACCGGTGGAAGAATGATTTTAGCAATATTATTGGTGAACCAGTTAAATTGAATGACAATAAAATGAGTTATGATTAAAGTGATCACAAAACTACAACAACCCTGAACTATCCCGGAAATTAATCCCGAATGATTGATAGCATTATGATTAATGTAAAAAGCCCAGCCTCCCCATAAAAGAAAGGCAAAAAAGGCTGATAAGTATTTGTACAGTTTAGTTGTATGTATGATAACCACTTGTTTATCTGAGCCCAAAATCAACCTGTGTTAATCTTTGGTTCCATAAAATATCATTTTTATTTAATAACTTGTAATGAATTAAATCAGGTTTACTGAATGTTTAACTTTTGACTTAATTCATCAAGTCTTGCTTGCATTGCAGCATCTATTTCTTCAGGTTTAATTTTTGTGATAACGCTGTTAAGAACTTTGATTTCTTCTTCAGAAATTACGCTATCACTTTCTGCCATTGAAACCATTTTGTTCAGTTCCTCGACATCTAGTTTACCATCATTCATAAAACACTCTATGGATAAGAGTGACATTTCAATATGTGACATAATATTATTTCCTTCGATATTATTAAATCAAAAAGATAAGGTAGAAATTTTCCAACAAATTTCCCCGCCATTCATTCAACCTGAATTCCGCAGTTGACCGCCCGCAATAGAGCTTAAGCCACTGTTTCATAAACCAATATAATCACCCAATCGGTGTATCCCGCTACGAATAGAATTGCAGGTTTGAGGCAGCGTATCTCTTCGTTGAAATACCCTGGATTAGCAGGCTATTCCGCATCATTACGCCTTGATCTACTCCCCCTCAAACGCACAATCAACTCGTCCAACTGCGGAATCCTGGTTAAAAGAATACTCTGATTACTGTAAGTGGCTTTAAGTGCGGATTCAAATCGTGGAAAAATAATTTGTGAATCTTTAGCTGGCCGCTTGATTAAATAGAGCTCTTGTAATCAGTAAAACATTTACAGGCTATCTAACCAGACTTGCGATTCACCGACCGGGTTATAAGAATCTTCGGATAGAAAGATTTCCAGTGTTTTTTCTGATTTTAACTGCATCTGTTTTTTTTGTTTACCGGGTATTAGCTTAATTTCTTTTATTTTCGATAGCGCTGTTTTGTAGATTTCTTCATGACATGCTTTGGCTATTTCATCGATATAAAAACTACCCATACCTACAACATGGCCTAAATCATGTTGTAAGAAATCATCTTTATTATAATTAAAGCTGATCGTTGATCCGCAAAGTTTAGAAAAAGACTCGATAGCCTTATTTTCCATATCCTGCAATTTTTTATCGGTCAGTATGCCGCTTTGGATTCTTCCGACCGATGATAGATAATTTGTCAGAATAGCTTCCTTTGAAAGCCATTTACTTTTTTGTTTATTATATTGTAAGTGAATAGGTGTTTTGTTTTCTGAAAGAAGTATAGAGATGAAATCTCCATAATGGCCCTTATTGCTGATGAAGTTAATTTTATTGCCGGCATATTCTTTATAAGTAATCTTTTGACAATTAACTGTCTCGCAGTTCCCTTTATAAATAGCGTATCTATTGTTTTCTTTGTAACCAGGGGCACTAATAGAGGCAAGTATGAGCTTATCTTGCATATCACCCACAGTAAAAATACTTAATCGAATATTATTGTCAGCATATTTTGATGATTCATAGACGCCCGGCTGAGATAAGTTGATAGCCAGCGAACTTACTGAGTAGACTAAGGTAATTAAAGTCAAAAAAAGTCTGAAAATATCCACGATGCTATCCTTGTCCTATGTGTCTTAAACATTTCTTTTTTGTAATGCCGGAAAGACCATTCTTATCGATCATTTTCTGACAGGCGTTATCCATTCCTTCTTTCGTTTTATTGATGGCATCTTTAATAGTTGGTTTTAATTCAGTAAAACAGGTACCGAATGCAACCTGTTGCGCCAGTTTAATTTTGGGGTTTTGAAAATTTAATAATAATGAAGAAAAAACGGATTCTTTAAGATCGTTATCATTACAAAGCTTCTCATTGCCACCATTTTCTAAAGCCCAGTTAAAATACTTGATTGCTTCGGTATTAGAGACTTTTTGGCGAATAGACTTTGCAAGCTTGAAAATGAAATCCTGATTATTTCTTGTTTGAGGATAGCGACTCACAATGTAATCAGAAAACCATTCAAGAGAAGAGGAGTTCTTCTCCTGATTGATTTCCTGAAATCTTTTTTCGGCGGAACTAATTAAAAGCTCAGTCCACCTGGTATCTCTCAGGACTGGAGAAATATCCTCAATATTTTCAAGAACTTCTCTCCAGTTACCCTGATCATGCAAACTGACAAGTTCAGCTAAAGTATAATCCCTGGTTTCACTGCCGAAACTTGTCAGAGGGAATAACAACAGGAAAAGGATAATCAACCTCATGTCGATTCACCTACTGTATATTCTTAATTGAATATTATTCCCAGACTTCTTTTAGAAGCTTTTCGTTTTTCCAGCTACCATAACCATCCAGGTTAAGTTTTACGCCTAAAGCTGTTCCATCCAGAGCGAAAGCAGCATTCATTTCATCTTTACTCTCTTTACCGGAAAAGTTGATCTCGGTAAGTTTACCGATTTCTTCCTGATAAAGTTTATCTTCTTTGCAAGTCTTCTCTATAAAATCAAATACTTCAGGAATAACTGCATTTTTTGAAGCTTCCATGAATTGAATTTTTTCTGATTTATCTAGCTTTTCCCAGTTTGACCAATCGATTTTCGCAGCCAGTTGTGGATTTCCACAAGCCGCTTTGACTCTATCGACACCAGCCTGGATAGTTGTTTCGGTTTCATTTTTAATTTTCTTATCCTTAATTCCTGCTGTAGCGATTAAGGGTAAAATCAGGAATAGAGCTAACACTACCTGTACTAATTTCATCTTTTTATCTCCTTGTCCTTGAATGTTATAGGGTTATTGAAGGCGGCTAAGGTTAATGAAGTGACTACTAAAATCAAGTAAAATTTATAAGTATTATTAGTTCATGTTTCAAAACATATACTTATGTTAATCATACATAGCTATTGCTGAATTATTCAGGATTTTAGACTGTAAGATTCATCCTACAAATCAACGGTGATAGAAAGTTAGATGAAATTCTTCCATCATCGGAAAGATGACCCATTGCGAAGAGGATTGAAGAAAATATAAGTAAACATAACCATAGAAATGAAGAGATAGTTGAAGCCTACAGAAGTGGAGGTTACACATTAAATGAATTGGGGTTTATTTTGGATTGCAATATTCGACAGTCAGGGATTATCAGGAATCATAAATCAAAGTCCTGATCTTCATGACTGTTAATGAAATGAGCTAAAACATAGACACACCTTCTATTTATCCGGTATTTTGATATGAATGAGGAATATACATGTAATAAAAGTAATGTTTTGGAAATATATTTTAGGAAGAATGCCCTGAGATTTTATGACTTGAATGCTTCGAATATTACTTATAGTTACTGGCAAGTGCATGAAGACCTTTCTATTCATTTATTTCTTACAAAATCTTCTGAAACTAAAGGAATAAATGACTTTTATTTATCATCATGGGCTTTAAAATTAAAAAAATTTGATTATTCTTGCGGTTACAGCAACAAAGAAATAGAAGAAGTTTTTCGAGAAGATATGGAAGTAGAGGAAAAAGTGACATTCTTGAAAATTTCTTTAGAAGAATATAATAATGAGTTGAATGCACGTTTAAAAAATGAACAAATTCAGGAGCTTAAAAAACGCTTAAATAGCTTAAATATAAGTAAGGTTGGTTTTGAAGTGTTTAAAGAAGAAGATGCTCCAAATGGTTATGCTGATTATGTATTGATTAGCGAAAATATTATAGCATTACTAAAATTTTGTTGAGCTGCAGTTGTTGTATCAATAAGTTATCTATCCCCTATCAAATTTCGTTTTGTTTATGGCAAAAAATGTGTGTCTGGAAAAATAAGTAAGAATTTTACTGGTCATTTGCAGAATGCTGGTCAGCTTTTACTGGATTCGGTGGCCAGATTGGTGAAATAATCATGGACAGCCATATATTGATATTTGATTTTGCTGGTGCTGTTCGACAAGTAATGGGAAAATTGACTTCTTTTAGTTCAACTCAAGCTTCAAGATCAGGGATTCCAAATATAGATATGCAGGATGCAATTGAAAGTGCTTCCTAGCGGGTGTTGGTAACTGGGGTAGTGGATATTCTAAATCAAAACGAAAGGGCAAAAGTTAAAAGGTTTCCTTATTTATATGCCATTATTGAGTACTGGATCAGGAGGATCAATATCTATACCAACACCGGCTAAAATTAAATTTGGTAAAGAAAAAGTGCCAATTAAACTTGTTTTTGGCGGGCCAGGTGGTGCGCGTGGTACTTTGTTTGGAATGGGTATGCAGATGGGGGCTTTAAGGCAACTAGTAAGAATGGATTATCATCGATTCAGATCAAGGCATCGGGGGCTACAGGTCTAAAAGGTAATGAAATATCTGTATGGCGAGACGGAAACTTCCACTATTATGTTAATAAATGGAATCAGTGAGGAAAATTTTTGGAGCCAACTGAAAGTGGAGAAACGTTTTGGATGTTTCTTTCCCTACTATCGTTACCCGTAGAGAAGCAAATTGAAATTTTAGGAGGATTGCCAACTAAAGATGATCCTTTGGTAACTGACTATAGTCAAAATCCAGCATCCAATTTATTGGCGGTTCTATATGAGTACTATAGTGGTTGGTTGGATGAGTTTTTCCCAAATTGTCCTAATGCGGAAGCTTTGTATTTGGCTGTTAATGGAGGAAAGGAGTTTAAATTTTCCCAAGATAATTTTATCCATGACGATGAGTGGGAGGAGCTACGTACTCTTGCTAAGAGAGCTCTTAAAGAGTCCGGATTAGAGCCATTTCCTGTACCAGACCGAATTGATTTTGATAGGTATATTGAAATAGTTTCTACGCAGAATGAATGATTGATGAGGAGTATTCTAAGAACATAGACTAAGTCGGTTCGATTAATAATTCATTTATTCGTTTAGTTTGGTCATTTGCAGAGAGCTGGTCAGTGTATGCTGGATTTGAAAACCCGGGCCAGAGAGTGAAACCCAGGTCAGAAAACCCGCAGAAAACCCGGGTCGAGGAAAACCCGGGTCAGAGGAAAACCCGGGTCAGAGAGCAATTGTTTCTAATATTCGTAGCTGCTAATATTTAATATGACCTTAATTCAAAAGGATTTGATTTATGCCACGAAAGCCACGCTTCAATCTGATTGGTGTTCCTCAGCATGTTATCCAACGAGGTAATAACCGTGAACAATGCTTTTTCTCGGAGGATGACTACCGTCGATATCTTGAAGACCTAATGGTTGCGTCAAAGAAATTCGGTTGTTGCATACATGCATATGTCTTAATGACCAATCACGTTCACTTGCTGATAACTCCAATGATGGATTCAGCGATACCGCAGTGCATGCAGTCATTTGGAAGGCGCTATGTCAAATATGTAAACCATACCTATAAGAGAACGGGCACTTTGTGGGAGGGTCGATATAAATCCAGTCTGGTTGACCATCCTGGTGAGTATGCCTGGTCGAGCTATGGGGTAAATGCTCAGGGTAAAAAAGATGTATTGATAGAGCACCATCCCTTATATCTTGAACTGGAATCTGAGGCCGATGCTCGACAAGAGAGGTACAGAGAACTTTTCCGCCACCATATGGACGAAGA
>JBNKKI010000071.1:0-24773 GCA_050291745.1 Gammaproteobacteria bacterium
GATTTTATCAGCTGCATTAAGCTGTTACCCTAGATTCCGCAGTTGAGCGCTGCAATAGATGTTAACCCACTGTTTCATAAATCATTACAGTTGATCTGTATAATCACCCAATCGGTGAATCCCGCTACGAACTGAATTGCATATTTGAGGCGGCGTATCTCTTCGTTGTAACTCCTTGCAATAGCTGGCTATTCCGCGTCGTTACGCCTTGACCTACACCACCTCAAACGCACAATCAGCTCGTCCAACTGCGGATTCTAGGTTGAAAAATACAGTTTACTGCGAGCGATTTGTGAGATAGATGAACAGTAGATAAAAAAATACCCGATAACGATAATCCGTGGTGATAGACCCCTGAGGACCTATCACCACGAACTCCGTACCGGGTAAAAGGAGGAGTTCTTAAGCGGCTATTGGATGATTATTTTTATGTTCTTCATCCAGTTCCGGACTAACATTTTCTGCAATATATTCAATGTTGTCCGTCGCACAAATCTGTTCAGCTGGTTTTAGTGCATGAATCTCTGCACTTTCAATTCGCCAGGGCCAGGCTGAAATGCCCTGATTGAGTAATTCACGTGATACGCTGATGTCTTCCAGTAATCGATCATTTAATTCCAGCAAGCTATTACGAGCGCGCACACGTCCAGCCATGATGAAAAAATTCTCTAAATGAGCTTTTACTCGGGTAAACATTTCTATTCTCAAAAAATTAAAAATACTAATATGGTTTAAAGAGTGATTAAGTTGTATTTGATTTAAATGAACAAACTTAATCACGCCGTCATTGATTCATGTGTATAAAGATAGTGGAAATATTTCAACTCGACAATTGATATATTCTTGGTGGCTTGATGAAAAAAAATCACCTGAACTTTATGTGATACAGGTCTATTTTTGAATATAACAGGCTTGCAGATTTTCCATTCGGATGCACAAAGAGAGAGCGGTTAACATAGATTAGTTATTGCTTAATGTCTCTAGCTCAGCTTCTTCTATTGTTAAATTTTGCCAGGCTAACCAGCCACCTTGCAGATTATAAACTTCCTTGAAATCCATTCCACATATGAGCTGACATAAATCGCGACTAGTATTTCCGTGTGCACAGTAGATAACCACTGGCGCGGCTCTTTTTTTCTTAATAATGAGTTTTTTAATTTCATCATCATTAATCATGCGAGCACCTGGTATATGACCCTGTGTGAAGCTGGCATGATCTCTGGTATCAAAAATAGTGAGATCTTCTCTTTGTTGCAGATTTGGTAATTCCTGAGGTAATAGATCCTGGTAGCTCATGATATGCTTGATAAATGATATAGATTGATTCGGTTAATTTTCTGAGGCATTGCCCTGTTTATCCTTACAATAGATTTGAAGCTGTAGCATTTTTGATGCCGCAACTGCTGAATGAATTACATAACAGCAATTTTCCAGTAGCTGTCCAGACTCATTTCATTTTTGATAAAGGCCTGAATGCCCTGAGTATGGATCGCCGTCAATTCATTTCCTAGCCATTCGCTATGTCGATCTGATTGCTCCAGAAATTCATCTAAAAGATCAATGCTTGAACGGTGAAATTTCTCGTCACACAAAGTCAGAGCGCGTAGAAAGCTGTTACGACACTCAATCTCGATGCGTTGATCGAGTTCAATACATTGAGGGACAGAGAAGCCTATCGGTAGATTGTCGTTATGACTGGTTTCAACAGTGCCATCCAGTTGTTCGATGAGTAACATCAGGTCATCTACCTGTAGCATCAATTGTTGCGATTTTTCTCGGGTCAGTTGGCCTAAAGCAGATAACCCCCATTTCTTATACAGACGTGCATGCAGATAAAATTGATCGATTGCCATTAATTGCAGATTAAGTACCCGGTTCAATTGAGCAATAAGTTGAGTATTCTGATACATGCTTCTTCTCCGATATAAAGGATTACAAATTCATTCGTATTTCAACCTGACCCGCTGGGGAATTGATTGATTTAAGGTGAGCCGCCAGTGCGCTATCCATCGTCGCAGCATGAAGAGTGAACCAGCCTGGTAACATTTCTCTCACATAAGATTTTGCTATCGTGATCGAGCCTTTTTCAACCATTTGCGCAAAACGTGTTAACTCGCCTAATACCCGTAAGTGTTCACCCTGATGCTCACTAGTGGCAGAAAAAGCTGTTTCCTGCATAAGTTGATTTTCAGATTCGAAATGATTCCGGGTATGTTCAACTAGCTCGGCAAATAAGGATTGAAATAACTTTTTGTCAGCTAAATTTAACCGATTCACCAGAGCTATAAATTCCTGGTGAGTGGTATCCATTTGCACAACACCCAGTTGATAGCGCGGGTCTTCTGGTTGAATTAAATTATCCATTCCCGGTCTCGCTTAACTGGCGTCGATGCTGAATGGTTTTAATCACTTTTCTGGAAACATAGCCTGCGTAATCTTCAATATTTTCATAGTTGTATTCATTGGCCAGACTCGCGAGTTGATCCACTAAATCACGAAGCCAGACAATTTCATCAAACTGACGGCCACAGGTCAGGCATTTTGATCCATCATCGCGACATTTATCTTTACCCTGACAAGGTATAAAAGTACTCATTGTCTAAATTGCAACCGCCTGTTGAGCATCAGTAAAATCTGCAGCAGATAAAAGATCATCGACGCTTGCTTCAATAATTTCAATATTCATGCGTTTACAAAAACGAATTTCTTTTTCATTAGGTTCAGGGATCAATGCCCAGCCTTTTGGATCATCGGCGCTATAGATCATATCTGATAAAACCATACGCTCAGTATCACGTGTCATTCGTAAGCCTATAAACAGGTATTGTTTGTTTTTGCGATATTGTTTAATGAAATCAGGGATAGCAAAACCACCCATTAATTCGGTAATGTAATCGACAAAGTCTGCATCTGATGCAATATAGGTGGCATCTGGTATGGGACTGCCCATGGCTTTGAAAAGCACCGGCAGGCTGGTATCAACTTCGCTCTGATCGATTTCCTTTTCACTGTATTTTTCTCCATCATAATGATGAATTTTAAAGCGATAATCTGTACCCGCTATACGCGAAATGCCACGAATTAATGTATGTGGTGTATCACTATAAGTATCCTGTAATTGGCTATCACGGTTTATATCAATAATATAGGCAGGTTTGATCGTGGCTAACCAGTCATGTAAAGGAGCACGAGTCCACTCGGTATCTCCGTAGGTGGTTGCCAGAAAGCGATGCACAGCACTACGTCCACGTTTCAATTCAAGGTCCATAGCGGCACGTGGAAATTCATACATCAGGCGGGGTGCCATAGGTTTGCCACCATTCATTGCCAGAATCAAACTATTACTATCAGCCGGGATAGGTTCGCCGGTTTCTAGCTGCACACTGCCTGCCAGAGCGCCAGCGCCCAGATAAGGAACTATTTTATTCGATTTGATTCCTTCAATTAGATCACTTAAAGATGTATCAGCCATTTAAAGCTCCAGATTAGAATTTACTAAATATAAAGCAAGAGCCAGGCCAATCATTAGAAGCTAGAGAAATCAATAGCTTATGAATTGATAAATGGGTGAATTGTCGTGAATGCTACAAAATGCACGACATTGAATGAATGGGAATCAGATAACATTCCTGTGATAGCTGACAGGCTGATGAGTTTGCAGGGGATTAAATGATATGGCATGAAAATTGATTAAAATTATTTTTGTTATTTAGCCAATGAGGTGAACCCGGTGCAGGAATCAGATTTTCACGAAGTAGCTGATGAATTTATTCATCTTGCTAATGAATTAAGCGAAGACTGGGCTATGCCTTTTTTGAGCGCAACTTTTATGTATGCAGCTGCCAGATACAATACCTTTTTCTTTTATGAAAGTGATGGCAAAGAAGAAAATAAAGCAGATGTCATTGATTATTATTGCGGGCAGTATCGCAAGATGCTGGAAGAATGTATGGTCGAACTTAATGATAAGACTGTCAGCTCTTAAGCAGGAGAAAATAATGTTAGCGTTACAACGGCAGGTAACTACAGCCGAATGAAAGATATTCAGGCATGGGCTATGCAACAGAAATTCGACGCTCAACACCTCGATTGCATGACTGCAGTTATGTTAAAAATTCTCGACAGGAAATGTAAAATGAATGCAGAGGTTCAGCAATCATTTATCGATCTCTATCGGCTTATTGAGAAAAAAGAAAGCCAGATCTTTGATCTGGAAATTCACAGTTTTATCGATCAGGCTTTTAAGCAGCCGGATCAACTGTTGCTTCGGCATATACATGAGCTCAGGTTATTTGCAGAATCGGCTATTGAAAAATCAGTCATGAAAGAATTTAAGCAATCCTATCGTTTTCTGATGAACAACTGAAATAAAACTCGGATAAGAGTGAGATAAAGTTTTCAAGACTATGTCGATAAAGGAGATGCTATATCGACACAGCTTACCTTGACTCATTGCTTTCTTGCCCTGATGAGGTTGTTGTTAGTATATACATACTTGCAATGGTAAGTGTCTATCTGTTTCAGCTGGAGAGATTATTTCACCGGGGAAGGATTGACCTAAATTTCTGGCACTGGTAGTTTTGCACTCACATTGGCATTTCGATCCTATTGCAGCTCTGGGTACAGGACACCAGCCCCATTGTTTTTTAAAATTCTGTGCAAGACAAATGTGATTATCACTGGGGCCCATTGATTGAGTCCCTGCGCAGCCTGTAAGAAGTAGTAGTGCTGTACAGAGAAGAATAGATTTTTTTATGTGTCTCATAGATTGTTTTCCTCATTTGTTATTATCGTTAGTCATAAAAACTTTTGCTTAGAAAGATGTATCACCAGACATTTTTAAAATCTGTTGTTGTTTTTTATAGTCAGAAGATTTCCATTTATTCCGGCATGGTTTAATCATGGGTTGATCAATGTATTTTATCCATTCCATACGAGCTTTAAATACAGATTTATTTTCAAAAGGGAATTTGATAGGGATGATACTACTATAAGTTTGCTCGAGATAAACACATTGAGAGAGGCTGGTTTGGCCATCTTTCATAGCATAAGCGCCTGCCAGATTATAGTTGATTAAACTAAGAGCAATATTGCTGCTGTTATTGCTTTTGCTTTGGCTCCAGTAGCTTTTAGCTTCAAGACACTGAGAAAGGACTTCTGGAATATAGCGTTGTTTACCTCGTTGCATACAGAGGGCATAACCTTTATTAATAAGTTCTTTACGTTTGGAGGCCGCTTCAGGCGTTGATTTGATAAATGCTTCAGTTTGCTTATCGGCTGTATCGATGCAGATCTTGCCAAGGTCAAATAGTGTGTCCCCGGCGTTGCGGCAGGCATTGTAAGCAGCAGCTCCGTTAGCATCATTTTCGGGTAGAGCGCAAACTTCCTCTGCAGCATAAGAGCAAAATTTCAACGCCTGATCCGCACTACTGGAGTTAATTTTTTCCTGTTGTACTGCATTGCTTTTAGTGGGTACAGTTTTGCAGCCTGTGAAGCTAATACAGGAAGTTAGTATGATAAGCATGTGTATTGGAATGTTTTTCATTTTATTTACCCTGGTTAATATATTTAAGAAAGATTTATTCACCGTAATAGGCAAAAGGAGCCCAGAATTTTGGCGCGCGATACGTGTCCCCGTATTGGCAACCATCACCACAATCTCCACGGATGAAGCGTCGTTTCATTTCAGCCATGGCATTGACATGGCTTTGATTCTGGTTGTAAACAAGGTCATATAACCCAACCATGAATCTCTGAGTCGCATCGTCTGATATTGACCATAGCGATACAGAAGTTGCATTTGCTCCCGCGCTTAAAAAAGCACTGTTTAATCCAACTACACCCTCACCGGCATAGATTTTACCCAGTCCGGTCTGACAGGCAGAAAGAGCGACAAAGTCTGCCTTAAGTTTGAGTTTACTAACCTCGGCTGCTGTCAGGTATCCATCTTCGCCGCTGTTCGCCTCTTTTTGTATTGTGGTTATAACAGAGGATAGTTCTGGAATTGAGGATACCACCATGCCATGTGTTGCCAGGTGAAGTACTTTGTAATTTGCCAGTTCGCCGCTAGCTGACATTTTTTTGATGCGCTTCTCGGTGAAATCTTTATTAAATAATGCTGTGACACCTTTGATGCGCTGACTGATTTTTTTGACTTCTTTTAAGGTGCCAGGCAGGTATTTCCATGATTTCCCGGTGACCCCAAGTTTTGCGAAGCTGGAACGTTGAGAGCGGTTATGCTTGAAGTTATCTTCAACTTCACTTTCAAGAATACCAAAAGCATCCCGGGTTGAGGCTGGTTTTGTGTTTACGGTATAGGGCTGGTAACGGGCATCCCCGAAAGCTAGCATAGTGCTACGACTGGCAGGATAGTTACGTTCATGAATCTGGCGATAGACTGTTACCGAGGGCGTGTAATGAATATTGTAATTTTCGGCCAGGTAATGACCTGAATTATCAATCAGAGCATCAAACGGAATAAAACTAAGAACGCTGTCAGGGGATAGTAGAAGGTGTTTTTTTCCCTTTAGATATTTTTGTCCAGGTTCGATTAATAGTTCATAAAATGATTTCAAAAGATCATTTAACATGCCGGTCTCTATCTTTGGATCTAAACCAGTCCTGCCCTCCATCAATTTCCGTATCAGGCTGACGAAGTTACTCATTTCGTTAGTGACTTCAGCTTCGAAAGGGTTGAAGCTTTGTTGCATGTCCTGTGCAGTTCTTAGTGCCAGACCATAAGCTTTAGCGAAACGCTTGCGCAGTTTTTTCGAAAAATTCTTTTTGTCGATGAATAAGGCTTTTACGCCTTCACGAGTAACTATTGATAAAGCAAGTGAAGCATTTTGCTGTGTTTCAAACAGGCTATAAAGTAAAGCAGCTTCATCGCTCCTGAGATTTTTTTGTAACCACTTGATATCGCCTCGTTTGAGTGTTTTATTGTTTGAAAGAACTTCCGCCAGGACTCTGGCACGAGAATTTTCGATGATGTCATATAGTTTTTGAGGCTGGTTTTGTTGGGCATAAACTGCAGCTAGAAACTGGTATGCACTTACTTCCTGATTCATAAAGTCACGACGTTGTTCGGGCGGCACTTTTCTTCGATTTTGTTCAGCGAAGTTAACCGCTTTTTCGAGGACTAAGGCAGCGCCTGACAAATCTTTCTGCATTAACATCATGGCACCAAGGTTGTTGTAGATGAGCCCTGCTTCAGAAAAACGTTTAGCCTTGATAGATTGTTGAGCAGAGGCTTCTGAAACCTGCAATGCTTCTTTCTTTTTTCCCTGCTGGAAATAGGCGATGGCAAGGTTACCTCTAATTGCGTTAACTAAATACTGATCATCAGATTTTTGTGCAGCCTGAATAGCTTTTTTAAGATAGCTTAATGCATTTTTGCGGTCTAATTTATTATTGCTAACCAGATAGATACTGCCAATAGAATTATTTGCATTAGCGACACAGCTGTAACCATTACTAGCCATATTTTGCCCAAGCTTGAGTAATAATCTGGCATCACTTAGTTCATTTTTTCGCTGACCGGGGCCCTTGTTATTATTGATAGTGCCATAAGCCAGCAAACGGGATTGCAGCAAATTGCAGTTTAAAAAATCATAGGGCTGTTGATCTATAAGCTGTATCGAGGTATTGGTGGCCAGTAGTGCTTTTTTTGCTTCGTGTGCATTGTTATATAAATTGCCTAGTAGCCAGGCGGATTTAACAGCATTGTAGGGGTTGGAAGCATTATGATCAGTTGCATATTGAGTACTTTTTTCCAGTAGATCAATTACAGTTTGAGGATCTCCGCCAGCATAGTAAATCTGCTCAGCAAAAAAAACCTGTAGATGCACTATCCCTTCGTGAGGTGGTTTCGGTAGTTTTTTTAATTTGTTCAAAACTTGCTTGAGTGAACTTGCCCCTGCGGATACGTCACCACTATTGAGTTTGTCAAAAGCGCTGCCTATTTTCATTCCTGTGGCAGCTAGTCTTTTTGACTGATCAATATTTAATTGTTGCCTGCCATATTCATATAGCTGGTTAAATAGTTTCGGCTTATTTTTTTTTCCATAGCTAAGAGTATCCTCTCTTAGATCGGTGAGATCCTTTTCAGTTAGACGAATAGCTTTTTCAAGCCAGTGTTTAGCTGCGGTAAGGTTGTTATTCTGCAATATTTCCAGATAGGCCAGGCCCAGAAGATTATAGCGTTCAAATGGATTGGTCCAGAATGCCCAGTTCAGATATTGGCGTGCTTTTTCATAACGGCCAGAATCCATATAGGCAAAGCCTTTTATCTGCAAAGCGAGACTGTAGTCATTTATTGTTGCGAGAATATTATCCGAAAGAATGATTGCCTGATCGTAGTTTTTTGCGTAATAAGCTTTTGCAGCTTCAGATGTCGCGGCCTGAACATCAGTGACGGGTGTTCCGGTAACAATAAAGTGTTCGTATTCTTTTGCTGAGGCTATGTTAGATGTAACGATGAAGATAAATAAAAAATAGAATAACTGTAGTTGTCGATACATCGATTCAAATCACCGGGACGATCAGCCCATTGCCTGGCAGAAATGTAAAAAGTTTTTGCTTCGATGTAGATATTAAAGTATATCTATTTTATGTATACCCCCTGTTTAAGGGGGGTGGGTTAAACCTAGAAAAATCAGTTGAATCATGAAAGTCTACGTAACACCTTAATGTACCTGATAAAATCAAAAACACACTCTTCACCAATCAGGTGACTACGGTGTTTTTGATATTACCAGGCACATCAATCTGTTACGCATCTTTTTCACGCTCAACTGATTTTTCTAGGTTTAATACTCTTGCTTAAGCAGGGCATTAATTAATGCGGTTAAAGCTGTGTCTACATTGTACTTTTTAGCACGCCTTAGAATAGCTCCACAAATGGCATCTAATTCCAGAGGGCGACCTTTTAATTTATCCACCAGCATGGAAGTTTTGATTGCATCAAAGTTACAGATAAGTTGATACATGGCTTCAATATCCTGCTGAGGAATGGTGACGCCTGTCGCTTCTGCCACGGCTGCAGTTTCCAGCATTAAACGATATACTATATCACCATAGACTGGATGCGCTGTGAGTGTTCTGGTATCCATCTCGGTCAGTGCAGATAATGGATTAACGCCATTATTGATTAACAGTTTTTTCCATAATTCAAGCTCTATGTTGTCGGTCAATGTGGTGGGGATGCCAGCTTCGATGAAGGCTTTGGCGAAATCATCAATACAGCTTGCTAAATCAGAGTTAAGCGGTTTATTGGGCCACAAACCCATAATCACCTGAGCTGGCCCCGTGGCTTCGATCACACCTGGACTTATGACATGTCCACCTATTTTCACTGCAAGTCCACCCAGCGTGCGCTGCCTTCCGATGCTCTGTTCAATTAGTGGTTCATTATCAATACCATTTTGTAATGATAATACAGGTACCTGTCTGCTTCCTGAGTTAATCCAGTCATGTATTTGAGTTAACAGACTTTCCGTTTGTGTACCTTTTATAGTCAGCATAATCAGGTCAATGTCATCAACTATAATGTTCTGCATCATGCTTTCAATTGTGTGAGCATTGACGTTTGCATTAAAATTAAAATCAGGATGAGAAATTTTTAAACCATTTTGCTGCAAAGCAAGCAGATGCTCTCCACGTGCAACCAGAGTAAGCTGATGACCAGCCTGTTGTAGTAATGCACCGTAATAACAGCCGATGCCGCCAGCACCAATGATAAGGAAATTCATATTTAAACCTTTGAATGGATAAAACTCTGAAGAATTCGAATTTAAAAAATTAAAGTTGGCATAACTTTTCCCAGCCATCCTGAATCTTTAATTCTTCACCAGCCAGTAATTGTCGTATGGAAGGACCCAGAAAATCAAGTTCGCTATCCAGTACCTGAGTATCGAGTCCGGCTTCACTGAATTGCTGGATGTTTTTACTGGTTTGCTCAAGAATTCGTTTATCCTGGCGTAAAATTATGCCAAACAACTGGTACAGGAATAACTGTTTTAACCATCCGGGCAGGATTCCCTTTCGAGTTGCAATACGGGCATGGAAACGAATGCGGTTTTCATTTTCCGGTGTAAGCCATGCTGTAATCAGAAGGTTTAAACCATGACGACCACGATATTCTATTTCAGCAATTCCCGGCAAACGGAAACGGCCCATGCTGATCTGCCGGTCACCTTCCAGTAAACTGGAGATCAGTCCCGATTGCAGGCCTTCCTCGCTATAGCGTGCTTCGATACCATTTTCCAGATGATGTACATTTACCCGCACATTTTGACGTTGGTTATCGCGCCGAATCCAGCCGGCATGAACAAAATGGGTATGAAATCCATCCAGAAAATTCTCTGCTGCCTGTTGTATTGTGCATGCCACTGTATCAGTCATGAAAAAACTATCTGTAGCTGTTTCTACAGAAGGAGGAACTGGTTCTATTGTTGTTTCATTGGCGGCAAGACATACCCATACCAGCCCGTGCCTGACGAAACCGGAAAAGGTTTTGACTATGGGAGTCTGACTACTCTCTAACTGCATGCCCGGTACTTTAGTGCATTTACCATTGGTATCAAATAACCAGCCATGGTAGGGGCACTCGACCTCGCCGTTTTTGACACATCCAGCAGACAATGCAGCATGGCGATGTGGACAGCGATCTTGTAGCACACTGACTTTACCCTGCTGGTTTGCAAAGATAACGAGTGGCATACCATGTAACATCCTGGCGAGCGGCTTTCCGCGAGCAAATTCTTTTTCTGTAGCAACTGGCCACCAGTAAGCTTTATTCTCTATCATAGTTTTAACCTCTGCATCAGGGGAACTCCAATCCACTGTAATAAACTGCCCAGTACTCGCCAGATACGTTGTCGTTGTGGTGATAAATGCGACACATAAACCATACTGTATTCAATCTCCGCCTGTCCTCCGCGCAGGCGCTTGAAATGTGCAGCACCTGAACTGAAATTAAGCAGGCACTGGCGTTCAACAGTTGCCTGCAGACATAATTGTGTAATTAACCGGTATAGTCCCTTTTTTTGCGGTAGAGCAGTATCATATCCAACCATCGGTGCTGTCAGAATATCATCCTGACTGAACCAGCCAAGTACAGCATCGATACTTCCTTCTGCTGTGCGCAGGGCAGTCAATTCGAGCCAGCCATCGCGTTGCCCCCGGCGTAGCCACTCGGCACTAAACTGTGGATTTAATGGACAATATTTATCCAGATACAGTAAATTGTATAAATGTTCAAGGCGCGGGTAATCGTCATCCTTTAATTCACTGGCTGTCACGATTTGATAATCTGTTCGACGTAATAAGGTCGCATCCATTTGCGTATTATGATGACTCAGGAAAGCGGCATTCCGACCTGCACGACCATCAAATAAATAGACTTGCCGACTGGGAATTGATATATAGCCAAAATCACTTAATCGCTTTAATAACTGTGGATTACTAAAACCATTGAGAGAGCGAAAACCTATGGCATGATCAGGAAAATGATTTACCATCAAATGGGTGATCTCCTGCAAATCTTCTCCCTGCCATTGAGCTGGATACAGGTTGGTTGATAGTAACCAGTTATTGATTTGTACAATCCGGTCGATACTTCGATGCTGCAAATGTCGACCTACAATTTTAATCAGTTTACCTAAAGGCCAGGCTAGCCATGGGCGGGCAAGTTGATTAAGTTCGTATTCAGCATAAGCGGTATAGGCAGTTAGCGGCGATACTACATAGCTGTTATGCGGGCGTTCGTCGCCATTATTGATACTTACCGGGAATATGTGCTTACCAGTGTCCAGTAATGTCATACCTGTTGAAACATTATTGATTTTATCAGCAGCCTGACGAATGTATTGCTCAGCTATTGAACTGTCAGTAGTCGCTGAAGTATTTTTTTCAATGTCAATTAATCGCATGAATCCTTCCGATTCATTGCCTGTCCATCCCATTCGATATCAGCCGTTGCTGCCGCCAGTAATCCAGTCCGGCGAGATAATGCACGTCCGATAATCTCCAGCAGACCGGGAATTTGAGCATATAATGGTTTCCAGTCACCGGGCCGAACTATGACGTCATGTGCGGTAGAAAAATCCTTCCAGAAACTCTTTTTCCAGAAATAACGGGGCATAGCAAATAGTATCATTGCCAGACTTATCATTCGAGGGGTTGTGGAAGGGATAAGAATGCTGTCCTCCGGCACGTCTCCCAGCAATGCTTTTACGAGTTCAATAGCTTGATCGTCAAACAGATGTACACCACTGGTTGCACGTGGATTACATTCCAGTACATGAAATATGCCGTCTTCTGACTCGATAAAATCAAATGCGACCTGTCCATTATAAGCAGTCTCCTGTGCAAACTGCTGAATAAAAGCCAGGATGGCCGGTGGATTTTGCGGTTCAAACCAGATGCCGGAACCTTTGCCCACACGATAACGTGGATGATAACAGGCATGTGCGCTAACACGTCCATTAACAATCAGGCTAAAGCTACAATATTCTTTCCCGCTCACAAAACGCTGTGCCACCCAGGGGTTTTCCATACTGTCCTGAATATCTATTAATTGCTGACGAGCTGGTTGAATCAAACTGCGGTTGGCAAATCGTGAATAAACTGGTTTAAATACCCATTCACTGCTTTCATTTAAAAAGGGAGCCAGGTCTTCAGTTGATTCAATTAAATGAGTTTCCGGTGTAGAGCAGGACCAGTTTTTAATCATTTCTGAAAAACGGTATTTGTGGTGCAATTCATGTAGTGTGGTTAAAGCCATAGTTATGACCCGACAGGGTAAACGTTCCAGTCCATAAGCCAGATAGAAAACTTCTTCACAGGTAGGTAGCAGTACATCTATTGATTTTGATTGTATTATGAAACTCAATGTATCAATCCATAAATCAGGATTGTTACGTGGTTCCGGCAATTCATAATATTCAGTCGATGCATGACTGGCACTGCTGACAGGCCAATGTAGAGAATCCGCTACACTTACTTCCCATCCGGCAGTAGAAAAAGCGCGCGCCCATTCCAGACAGACAGGTGCACGAGCGCCGAGGATTAAAATGCGCATGTTAAACCCTGCGGTAAAGATAACATGCGAACTCTCTGTCGTTTAGCCGTGATAGCTGGTGCCTGCCAGTCGTTGAAATGAAGTGAGGGATGCTGCACCTTTAGTGTCTTCCACAAATCGCTAAATCCTTGTGATAATGCCTGCCGGATGGATTGCTGATTAGCACCGGTAAGTAATTGAATGTGTAAGCTCATACCCTGTTGATGGACTGAATATTCTTTTACCTGTGAGCCGGCCAATAACAGGACTCGGCGGATAAAATCTGGAAAAACAGCTATAGCCTGTCCATCATAAGAAGAAGGTAACCACAGCACTTCATCTGCTCGTCCTTCAATGGCTTCGATGCTACGTTCAGCTCTTCCACAGGGGCAGGGCTTAGACTTAAGTCGAAGAATATCATTTAAGCGGTAACGCACGATTAATTGCGTTGACCGTGTAAAATCAGTAATCACTGGCTGGAAGCGGCTATGGGTCGAATCCAGCCATTCAGGTTCTATATGCACAAAGCTTTCATTTAGATGCAATGTTCCATGTTCACAGGTATAAGCCAGAAAACCCTCGGTTGCCTGATAAAGTTGGTGTGGGATCATGCCGAAGGCTGTTTCGACAGTTTGAGCATCACGATTTTCAAGAACTTCTGCAACTGAAATAATATGCCGGGGCTGGATGTTTAAACGTCCGGCTATAGCCTCCATGGCAAGCGCGCGCAGCAATGGCGGAGGGCCAACCAGTATATCCGGTTGACTAGCGTTCAACTGTGGTACTGATGCTTCGACCCCTTTAAAAAGGTCATAAAAACTAAACTGGATACGCCTGTTATTCAGGGTTGTATAAAGATTGCTGTTGGCACGCAGGAAAAAAGCTATACGCAGTGCTGGCTTCCAGGGAGATAATAACTGGCTGAGTAACTGAGACGGTAAAGCTCTGCCTAGCAGGATACCTGCCCAGCGTAAACGTTCAGCTTTACTAACCAGAAATACTCCCCGGTTACCGGATGTACCGCTGGATAAACCAACTGTCAGGCCATTGATCATAGGCGTAAAATCACGGCTTGTTTCACTTTGCAGCGCAATTGGTAATACTTGATCAAGGGTGATATCTGCTGTATTGCAGGCCTGGAAATTATCCATCATGACTGCTTTATCCATATAGGGCAGATCATCCAGTGTCAGTGCTTTATATTGCTGGAAACGTGGTGCAGCAGGTAATACTAAACGAAAGAAACGCTGAAGCTGGTGCTGTTGCCAGCTTTCTAATTTCTGTCTGTCATGAAAATTTAAAAACCAGCGAGTACGGCTGAAATGTATTGCCTGTAAGACAGTATCATTGATCATGCAGATACTCCTGCCAGGCAATAGCACAGTGAGAAGGTAGCAATGCTATGGCGGCTTCATGTTGTGCCAGATTATGCAGCCCCATGAAGGTTTGCGCATAAATTTTTCGTTCCGCTGTGATCATGGCAGTCAATCTTGAAGGTAATTTACCTTCGCGCAGAAATGGTAAGGACCAGGCTGCATCGCCGATTAGAAAAACTGGTCTGCCATCAGCATCAGGCATGAATAAGCCCATCTGTCCCTGGCTATGGCCCGGTAATGCGACACCGATCAGGCTGGCATCGCCAAGTAAATCGAAACCGGTTGAAAACGGATGCAGCCAGTCCGGTAGAGATACAATCCTGCAATCGTCAGCCAGTTTTAAACGCGGCAGGAAGTCTACCGGTAATAAACCCGGTAGATAACCCTGGAATGTTGCGCGCCAGCGTTTGCCGGTCAGTTGCAGAAAATTCTCGGTATCTTTTCTTAATGCTAAAAAATCAGCTTTTGGAAAATCACTTAAGCCGGCAATATGGTCTCCATGATAATGCGAAATGATCACTTTACTGATGTCCGTATTGCTTAGTCCCAGCGCTGCAAGTTGTGCAGTCAGAGTTTCGCTTGCTGGCAGATCTACAGGTAAAGCCATGCGATAGAGACGTTCCGGGAAAGCCTGTGTCTGCGTAAAGAAATGTTCTGAATATCCAGTATCAAATAATATCCAGCCCTGAGTCGGATGCTGAATTAAACCGCATAAAGCCGGGAAATCCATCATTGCCCAGCGCCCGCCTCGTGCGATCATACATTCGAGGTGACGACAGGCTCCGACGCGAAGCAGATGGAGTTTGACCTTTGATGACATCAGCTTAATCCTGCCTGCTGTTGTTGTCGCCACCAACTGGCATGTCTTTTGATACCTTCTTCGATATTGATTTGTGGATGATAACCGAGTTCATTTCTTAAGGCATCAATGTTCAGGGTTTGACTAAATGCCAGTACACCTGCACTATAGCGTGTCATTAGTGGCTCTGTCCCATTATTTATGCGGGCCTGCATTTCCAGTATCCAGGCCAGTAGTTTGACCAGTTTCCAGGGTACCCGTCGAGTATGTAGAGGAATTTGAAATTCACGCGCCATAATTTCCAGTAAATCTTTTAAACGTTGAGGTTCACCATTGCTAATATTGTAGATTGCAAGAGCGCGAGGCAGGGGTTGGCTTAGTGCTAGCCAGATTGCATCCACCGCATTATCAATATAAGTCAGGTCGAGGCTAATATCACCACCACGCATTAATGGAATAGAGCCACGCTGCATAACGCGTAGTAAACGGGGAACCAGCGTCATATCCCAGGGACCGAATAATGCGCGTGGCCGTAGTATCACCGTTTCAGCTAATGGATTGTCCTGCACCAGATTTTCGGCAATTTTTTTGCTGCGGGCATATTCATTAACAGGGGGTGGTAATGCATCATTTTCATGAATATCGAGACGATCCTGAAAGCCAAAATAAAGACTGGGTGTGGAAATATGTAACAGGCGACGAACGCCATTATCGTGACCTGCTCTTAGTACTTCGCGAGTACTATCAATGTTAGCTTTCTGAAAGGCTTCTTTATTGCCCCATGGCGACGATAATGCCGCGCAATGAATGATAGCATCAGCAGAGCGGGCAGCTGTTTTTAATAATTGTAAGGCTTCCAGTGAACCATGTTGCAGTGGTTGCCAGCTGACTGTGCCTGCAGACAGGTCTATCACCTGTTGTGCAGCTTTGGCATTACGGCCTGTGAAAATAACTGTTGCGCCTTCTTTAGCAGCGCGCCATACCAGGTGTCGTCCCAGGAAACCTGTACCACCAGTGATTAGCAGTTTCATTAATATTCCAGCACCATACCGCCAAGCGACAGGCCTGCACCGGTACCAAGTAACAATAGTTTGTCACCTCGCTGAATACGACCATCACGTATCGCAATATCCAGTGCGGTTGGTAATGATGCCGCTATCTGATTACCGAAGTTAGCAAAAATATTGATCACACGACTCTCAGCAAAGCCGAGTCGTTTAGCAAGATGGGTTAGTGCCAGATGACTCGCCTGGTGCGGTACTACCCAGTCAATCTGTTGCTGATTTACCCCGGCTTCCTGAAATAATTTATTCAGAAAATCAGGTAAGTATTTTGAAGCCAGTTTGAAAACCCGTTTACCATCCATCTGGAACAGGGTTAATGGATCAAATGGCTGCTCAATACGACTGGGATGAAAGCGGCTACCGCCGGCTGGAATCTGACAAAGTTCAGCACCCTGTGACAGGGTCATCTGACTACTTGAAAGAATACGGGACGGAGTGCCCTGGCTGGCAGGGCCAACTATTGCAGCCGCAGCGCCATCTCCAAAAATTGCGCTAGCCTCCAGAGTTTTCCAGTTTAGTCCACAGGATGCAATATCGGAAGAAACGATCATGACATGATGATAACGGCCTGCTGTGATGGGCCAGGACATGGTATCTAATGCGGCCAGAAAGCTCAGGCAATTCATATTGATATCTAAGGCAGGAATAGTTGGTGATAAACCGAGTTGCCGGTGAATCAAGGCTGCATTACCCGGCATTCCCTGATCCATAGTGCCACTCGCGGCAATGAGGTAATCAATGTCTGTAAGTGAAATTCCAGCAGCTTCTATTGCATGGTGGCAGGCAGAGGAGGCAAATTGAGCTGCGTTTTCATGTAAAGCTGCAAAATGGCGCTGACTGACACCGCCAGCCTTTTGCACGGTTCCCGGAGGTAATTGTAATCGCTCATCAAGTTCTTCACTGGTTACTAGCTGCGTAGGCACTGCATGACCTGTACCGAGCACACTAATATAGCGAATATTCCGTAATTCTTGCATAATTCTTAAAAATATTGGTGATTATTAATATACTCAGGATGATCAGCTTGCAATAGAGATAGAAGTATTAACCTGGAAAAATCAGTTGAATCATGAAAGTCCAGGTAACAGCTTAATGCAACTGATAAAGTCAAAAACACAGTCTTCAGCAATCAGCTGACTACGGTGTTTGTGATTTCTCGGCAATTGCTCCTGCATTGCTCTAACGATAGTCATCTCTGGCTTAGACCAGGCACATCAAACTGTTACGTATCTTTTTCACGTTCAATTGATTTTTCCAGGATTAAGGGCCCTGTTTTCATAAGCATAGTTTCATAATGCTTACTGTATCACGGCTTATGTTTTTTTATAATCCTGGAAACTCAGCTAAAGCTTAAAATATGAGTTGAAACATCGGGACTCGCAAATGCCTGGATTGCCTTTGTCGTTAAATCAAGAATTTGGGAATATATAGCATTCCCATACTTAGATTCTCCAGAGACATATAACGGGATTTACCGACCAAAGCGAAGAGAAATTCTAGATTTTCCATTTCCTCTAAAGTCAGCAATCAACTCAAATCGGCCTATTGCGGACGTTAGGCATTTTCTCTTAACTCTCCTGATCGGTTTACTATCACTCCACGAGCGAATCTAAGTTTTTCGAGCAGACCGTCAAACTTCTCTGGAGCTGCATTCTGATTTCCAAGAGGACAATATTCTCCTTCACCAACTATTCCAATTTGGCATTTTGAATTCTGTGAATTCAAAATAAATGTTTTTTCCGCGTCCTCTTTAACAGGGTTGATCAAGAACCGATTGAAGTAACTAAATTCTTTCTGCTTAGACATATGACTTACTTTTGAACAATAATTCTCACTACAGTGGATGCTTAGTTCATGAAAAATTGTGTTGAAAATTGGCTCATATCGATTAAATTTCAATTCGTCAGGAAGTTCAATGTCAGAGTCTGCAAACTCCTCAGGATTAAATAATACCTTAGCGGTTATCTCCTCCCCACATCTTAGCAAAAGGCACTCAATAATATACGATAAGCCATCAATAAGTGGAGTTTGATCTCTGTTTAGTGCACTACATTTGAATATAAAAGGATAAACATTTAACATTCCTGTAGCTGCAACCGAAAACAATTGAGCTTCATCTAATTTCAACCCCCATTGCCGAGTAGTAACATCTCCATAGGCCACTTCTGCCAACACTGCAACTAAAGTAAGATATGAATTATCATAATACTCAACTCTTTTATCCCATAATTCTTCCAATTCACCACCGGCGGGGAGAAGCATAAGGTTTGAAAATTTAGATTCAATTACTTTACAACGACCGCTAAACGCCAATGAAGATGGAAGGAATTTAGCAAGTGTTCGAGGGGTTTTTCTTAAGAGAATTTCCAGGTCATGACCTTGCCATATTGAAATTTGAGGTGTTTTATGTGTGGATTGAAAATCCTTTATCCAATCCAGTGTGGGGTTGGAAATAGTCTTATTCGTAATTATGACGACATTATCTTTTAAGTTATTTCCTGCTGCATTTAATATCGTGCTTTGAATTTGAGACTTCTCTAATTGGTTCTTTCGATGCTTTACTTCAAACCAGTACTTTTCTTCTTTGGACGCAGCAGGAAGAACGGTCCAGAACGTTGCTTCTAAGTCTCTCCCACCATCTGTAGCAGAGTTTCCTTCTCCACCTTTTCTCCAAACCAAATTTGAAAACCCCATTTCATCTAGCAAATGAAATATGAGATTTTCAAAGTCGACAGGGCTGATTTCTGAGAAATTCAATTGCTCTTGAAGAAAATCTATATCTGTAAGAGTGATTGATATACCAGCCATTTTTATTCTCTGATGTGTATATGCCTAAAGTTTAATAGATAAGAGCCGTGGCTCCACGAAATAGACGGATAGCCACCAAGAACCGTTATAGCATCTTAAAAACTATCTACCTACGACCAAGAGCGGACATTCATTCAAAACAGCATAGCTAGTCATATTTTCCTGCGTAATGTTCTAGGTCGTAAGCTATCTGGATGAATAAATCTTCCAATCCGCACCCGTATTTATCGTTGGCTTCTTTAAGTGAGTTGCTACTCTCTAGTCCGCCATGCAATTGCTCTAGGCCATCTGTTAGGTCGTTAAAGTTTTCCCTGCATAGCCTTATCAGCGTTAATAACTCACCTTTATTGGGCTCATACCCCAATTGATGAGCGAACTTGTTTCTCATTTTATTTATACACTGCAAACAATGTGCAACACCTTCCGGAAAAATCTCCAAAGATTGCAGGAAGCTTATTTTTCTGCTGTGAACTAAACCTGCAAAGTGCTCCTTGAGTTTTGGATTGTAACAGACAACTATTTCTTCTAACAGGTGCTCAATTACCAAGTGCCCAATGACAAATCCAGTTAAAAAATCTGAATTGTCTATTCTTTCGAACAAAAACTCTTCATAAACCTCGTTAAACACAGACATAAATTTTTTCTTTTATATTCAGTTCCTTAATACATCGCTCAGACATAAGCGGACTTTAAATTAAGCAAACTGTCCCGAGAATTCGCGCTTTGCTAGGTCTCTGCGTCATATATTTCTCTGATTTTCTGCTCCATCACTGGAGTCACAGTAAAACCTTCTGAAGTGATATGGCTTAACGCCACGTAAGGTTTATTGCTACCACCATTTGGTAGGCCAAGCTCTTCTTCAATATCGTTTTCCAATACCACTGAAGTGCCTACACTAACGTCAATCTCATCTACGATTTTTTGGGTAGACCGGTCTGCGGAGGCAATTGCATCTACCCCCTTATGTGTTTGATGGTCTCGGTCATAGACAGCCACATAAGGAATAGAAAACTTATTCATAAGCTTAACGTATAGAGGAATATTATCTTTTGAACCACAATCTATAAGCGTGTATTCGTACCTAAATACACCCAACTCTTTCGCTAACAACGGGAACACGGTTTTTTCTGTTGCACCCTCTAATAGCACTACTTTACTCGCAAAAAACAGCTCCCCACGATCAGGATTGATCCAGTAAGAAAGGTTGAAATCCTTTATAGCATCTCCTTCAAATAAATCCTCCGTGCATTGCTTAACTTTGGTCCCGTTAACATCGTCATCTTTAGTTGCTATGTAAATAGACTGATAACGCTCAACATCAATAAGACCGCTCGAATGCGTACAAAGAATCACCTGACTTCCTGATTCAGATAAAGCTACAAATGAATCAAACAAAGATCTCTGCGCTTGAGGATGTAAATAAAGTTCAGGCTCTTCGAAAATAAAGTATCTAGAGCTTGACGATTTTCTATTCCCTTGCTCTTTCGCTGCCTCAGCTTCAACAAATGCTTTTTTAGCGACCACCTGTATCAATGCAACAGTCAGGGCTCTTTGTAAACCGTGGCCTTTTCGTTTTATATCGGTTCTAACCCCATCATCAACCCAAACTTGAGTATTAGCCTTAAACACATTTTCGATATCAGGGGCGCTTACCTCAATATCTACTTTTGCACCCCATGCAATTAACTCGTCAGTTAACTCTTGCTCAAAATCTGTTAATTGCTGTGGCCTTTCATTATTCTCATTTCCTTCGTGGTCTTTTTTATTCAGAGTGGAAAACAACTGACCGAGCTTTTCCTTTGTTTCCTTCCAATCGTTGTTATGTTCGGACATTAATGCGACTACATCAGCGTACATCTTGCCGAAAATGCTGGAGTCCTTTGACGAAAAGTCATCTGATGCCTCCTTTACGGCGGGGATAAAGTAAACCTCACCAAAAATACCTTTGGCGACAGTTTTTAGCCCCAAGAAGTTTGTGGACTCTAGCTCGAAGGCGAACTCGATATTTTCTCTATTATTTTGAATATACTCATTTTGGGCATCGAGGATATTTTGCCTTGTGATTCGCCCAGAGTCAGGAATGTAAGGATGGAAAGGTAGGCTGGAGGCGAGCTCTCTTTTGGTATAAGCAGATGCATTTGCTTCTTGAAGCCAATCCTCTGAAGGATTTTCTATATATCCCCTGTATTCGAAGCTGCCTCCTAAATAGGCAGACTTTCTTACGACGATTTTCTCGTCAGATGTTACGTATTTCTTGAAAGTAGTTTTGTCTGATTCATCAAGATCACCGAACTGAATTTCGACAAACAATTCGGCCGACCCATAATAGAAATCCAAATCCTGATGCTTTATCTCACCAAAGAAGAATAAAACAGAAGACAAAAGGTTAGATTTTCCATGGTTATTTTGTCCAATGATAACCATCAGGTCTTGAGCTTGGAGCCTTACTTCTTTTACCGATCTCCAGTTTTTAATCCATATACTTTCAATTTTCACGATTCTTCCCTCATGGCCTAACAGTTGAATAAACGTCCGCTTTGGGTCGATAGTACTCTTTACTTAATATGCTGTCGAATGACAGTAAATGGCACAAACCTGCGATACAAAAACCAAAACTCAACGACTGGTTCAGAGCGTTTGTAGACATACATTGAATAACTGCCATGCATCTAGGTGCTGTCAAATCCAGATTTAGTGATTTCTGATCTAGTTCTAACCGCTTAAAAACTAGTTTTTAGTGAGTCCCTACTTGAAAAGCTTAATTCTGGAATTCAGTTCGTAGCGGGATTCACTGATTAGGTGATTATACACATCAACTCAACTGTCATGGTTTATGAAACAGTGGGTTAACCTCTATTGGAGCGGTCAACTGCGGAATCCAGGTTAAATACTTTCTAGCTCTGTAGTTTGATCGTGCCCGTCCTTTTTATGCTGGTCCATAAAAAGAGGTGATAAAACTAACTGCCTGGAGCAATTTTGAACAACTCTGCTGACCCGAAGGGTGGAGGGCAGGATGCCCGGAATAACAACATCCCAATTGAGCAGCCTGTGGTTACCCGAAAATTAAGCCATTTTGCAGCACAAGGATCAAGAATCCCCTGGCGCTCCAGATAACCAGCACCAGCTGCTGGCTGGTCGTATGCGCCAGATCTGTCAATTCCAGTTGGCTGGAATCGAGTTTTGCCTTAGTTGTGTTGTGTATCAGAGCACAATTATTTCTAATATAAGTGTTAATTATACTCCGACCCCATTGGTTGAGTATTCTATTAGCAGTTTTAATTTAATTACCTCATTATGGAACTAGAAAACACAAAGACCCATTAGCATTGTCATGCTGAGTGTAATTGGGAACTCCAGAGGATTGAATATAGGGATTAAAATTCATCGAATTAGCATTATCTGGAAAAGATGCTGTACTAAATGAAGTTTCTAAAAAAGAACCAGAAAAATTGAAATTAGTTTCGAATCGTTCACCAGAAATATAATTATCTAATTGATGATAGGTGGTACCACTCAAGTCAGTGAAGTTATTTGCGATAAGGTAATTAATCTCTGCAACTGGATCTTGACAATTACTATCTGTGAAAAAGTGTAAACCAACTTCATAATGAGAATATTCTGCAGACAAAGTGTGTGGAAAGGCGATATTTCCAGTCGTTTCCATTAACAAATAAAAAGTATCATTAGATGTTGCCACTTTAAGGCTAGTAAAATCTGTCGATGAATTACCATTTTGATCACCGGCCGGGTCGGTAACGGCAGTAGAAATATTCACCCAATCTGAAGGGTTACCGTCTATGGAAATAACTGCGACAGGAACGCTATTGGCTAAAGATCCTGCATCACCACCTCCACTGGAGTTAGAAGTACTACCATCGCTGGTTTCTAAGCGATCAAAGCTAAAAACATCATCAGCTCCTCCTGTTGAGGAAAAGACATTGTCTTCAATGGTTATAACGGCCGCCTGATTACTTCCAAAAGTGACAGAGCCAGGACCTTGTCCTAATCCGCAGTCACCATTCTCGTCTTCGGTAATATTGAGTATTAATGTCGTGCCATCCAGTAAATAGGTTCCATACTCGATACCACCAGGTGCGCAATTAGAGTCTGAGTCTGGAGTTTGATAGTGTGAATAGTTTCCATTGGCATAGAAAACGATGGCCAACGGATCAGAGCTGGAACCGTCGACATTCCACCCGCCGACGATAGAGTCAGGGTTACCATCAGTTACACGTGTGAACGATACCGTTCCATCTTCAGGGGTGGTCACGTCAAACTGATTTTTATTTGAAAAAGTCGCCGTATATTGAGGTAATTCGCCTCCTGAGCCGACAAGGCCACATTGTCCATTTTGATCAACAGTGGCGGTGACATTTAAAGTACGACCATCATAGCTGTAAGTGCCATACTCGACACCACCGCTGGCACAATCTTGTGCATCAACCGAATAGTTCAGGTAGAAGTTGTTGGGATAGAACACTAGCATCTCGCCATTATTCGGGCCCGATGATCCAATCTGCCAGGCACCACTGATTAACGAGGTATTAGCAACAGCCGAGACCTGCTCTTCGATAGCGTTGTTGACCGAAGTATTGTTCTCGATACCGGTAACCGCATCAGCGACAGTCACAGTCGCTGGAACAACAATATTCAATGCTTCCACATCATCAACCAGTTGTTGAATTTCATCAACATCGAGCTGGGTAAGAACTAGATCTTCATTGATCAGGGTATTCAAGATGAACTGAGATACAGGATTAATGTTTATCGCTTTTGTAGAACTGGAAACGATCGCGCGAACGGTTTCTGTGGAGCCGTGAATCTGAACAACCAAATTTCCAGAAGGCTCAACACCAGCTGGAAGAGTCAATGTATAGTTACCATCTCCATCAGTCGTTGTTGAAGCGAGTACATCACCCATCAAGGCTCCACTGTTATCGATGCGTATCAATTCAACTGTTACATTAGGAACACCGGTGACACCAGTAACTGCAGCTTCGGATTGAGAGATGAAGAAATCTAACGTTGCCAGCAGAATAGGCTGATTACCCCTAAATTGAGAAATAGTGCCTGTTGAGGTGGCTGCTTTACCTGAAATAGTAATAGCTGCGGGCGTACTCTCCTCTTCACTGCTTCCACTACAGCCGCTTAAAGCCAGGGATAAAGAAATGAAGATGGAAAATAAATAGACTGAAAATCGAGACATTAATGAAGTCATTTATAATTATTTTTAGTATAAAAGAAATTAAAATGAGTATAAACGCAACAACCTTGGCTATCAAGAGCAGCTAGAGCCGGAGTAGAAACCATTAAGCTGTAAATGCTTCAGTATCCTGTTGATGACTGTTTTATCAACAAAACGGGTATTGAGTATTAGAAATTTAATAATTTAATCTACCAGCTCTTAAAGATCTCTTGAGTAAAAGTTTTAGACATAGAGATTAGCCGATTGGGTGATTATACACATCAACTGTCATGGTTGGTGAAACAGTGTGTTAACCTCTATTATGAGCGGTCAACTGCGGAATCTAGTGTACTGTCCTAAACTGTATGTAGATTATAGAAGCCCCCAAATTTCCCAAGACAAGGCGCAGTTCGCAGGCAATGGCGCTTCCCTTGTCAAGAACTGCAACGCCGGATTGGGGGATTTGGGGGCTTCCCTTCGG
>JBNKKI010000072.1:0-20770 GCA_050291745.1 Gammaproteobacteria bacterium
TCGACTCAACTTCATACATTTGGTGTATTGAGTTAGTATCTGTAGTCTTTTTAACTGTTACAAAGTGGCGGTTTACAGGCACTACTGTGTCGTATTTGGATTCATACCACGTGCTAAGTTTCTGGTTTTTATAGTTAAAGATTTTTTTGTCTATACGAATATACAACTCGCCATCTATTAGATAAATAAGCCCGTCCGGACCACATTCAACCTGATCACTTAACGAGTAATCTTGAAGTGATCGTACAGTTAATAACCCAGCCCTGTCCAAATAGATCAATTTCTCTTGAAAAATATTGATGTCGTAATAAACATCATTAATTTCAAAGATTTTAGTCCACATCATTGCACCTGAAAGATTGAATTGAATTTCAAATCTATACCATTTATCAGATCAGCTTTATCTGCAAAACCGAATTTATTTGCTAACTTATTATCGATATTAGCAGTTTTAATGGCATCCATCATTGTTTGTTTCTCAGCTGGTCCAAACCCGCCATGAACACGACTATCAAATCGCCATTGAATTTGACTCAACTTACTTATATTTGGATTTGCAAGATCATTTGTAAACTGTTGGACGAACTTGTCTGGCGGAACTAGTGAAGTTGATTTATATTCATAGTGTGTAGTTCCAACGAGGACATCAGTACGCCTGTTCGTTTCACCCACACGAGTTGTATATTCAAACTTTATCTGTTTACCACCAAATTCTGCTGGGTTATCACTAACTACCTTCAAGATATAGCCAGCACCAATAGAAAACCCGTTACCCTTCTTTAAATCGCTGACTACATACTGCATATTATCAAATTTTGTACCCTGACTGACCAAAGTATCGAGCCCACTTGCCAAGTCTCCCATTGCAGGTGCTCTAGATTGTGCTTTATCAATATTCGCATAAATATCTTTAATCGTGCTCCTGTTCAAACCCGAGGTAGATAACTTTGGATTATACAATAGAGAGGTTAAGTTCTTTACTGCAGTTGGATCTAGTTTTATTTTATTATGCCCGGTGTCATCAAGAAGATTCCATGCATCGGCCATATTTGGATCTGCCAGCATATCATTTTTAAGCTTTTCATTTGCCGGCTCGTTTAGTTCGCGACGTAGCTTATCTTTTTTGGCAGCAGGCACTCTAGTAAGAAGATCATCTACTGATAGTTTAGTTGCCTGTACATTACTTGCAGTATTACAGAAACTTTCGTTCGCATTGTGAACCCATAATTTACTTACACTGACAAAATATGTGTGTTTTTCTCCAACTGTGAAATTGTATACCTGAGCAGGTTTATCGATATAGGTAATCTTCCTAACGAGAATATCACCATACTTTGTGGCAACTGCGTTACCTGGTTCTAGATCTTTTACTGGAACCCATCCTTTTCCTTGCAACCAAAACGGATGTTCTTCAGTAACGCTTATTGAATCCTTCCCTGTATCGACTATGTAGTAGTGATCTACTTTTCTTGTTCGAAGAGAGGAAATAGCTTCAATGTCATCTTCGAATGTTTCATCACTGCGGACATGTATCCTATCGCCAACGATTAGCGATTCGATTGACTTAATGCCTTTTTCACTGAATACATCTGTGCCCGCTAGAAAACTGCTACAACCTTTTTGAATCTTTTTTGTTGCCTGCTTGATTTTACCTAGTTTTGATATTTTTGAAGCGATTGATCCCAGCGCTGCTGGACTGACGTTCTCACCAATAACTTTTCCGATGGTATAGGGGTCGCCTACAAGAAGTCCTGCATATTGTGAACCTAACTCATCTATTATCGCTTGAACCGTTCCTTTAAAATCAGTGTACAACCCGACTGCGAGAGTTTTTAGTTGGTTAGCCGTGTCAATTGGATGAAGAACGAAGTTAACAAGATCCCAAAACTGGGATTTAATACCATCCCATGCACCTCTTACCAGTTCACTAACATAGTGCAATGCGGCCTTAAGAGTTGAGGTGTTTTGACCTGTAGTTGACCCACCTGCGGTGTTGCCACCAGATGTACCACCAGTAGGATTGCCTGATGAACCACTTGACGGATTTCCTGAGGTACCGCCGGAAGGATTACCTGAAGTACCACCTGAAGGATTACCTGAACTACCACCTGAAGGATTACCCGAAGTGCCACCTGAGGGATTACCCGAAGTGCCACCAGAAGGATTACCTGAAGTGCCTCCGGTAGGATTACCCGAAGTGCCACCTGAAGGGTTGCCTGTTGAGCCTCCTGTTGGATTGCCGGTGTAACCACCTGAAGAGTTACCTGACGATCCACTGGTTGGAAAAGTTGCATTAGAACCAATTCCTGCCAATTCCTTGCTAAGGATTGCCGACTGATCAGTTAGATTACCTGAGAACTGTGTAACCCCGCCGACAACGAGTGTTATTATAAAACTGACAATTGGCAGGTATTCACTGATAGCCGATCCTAATTGTGTTTTCTTTCGATTTGAGGAGTAGTTGTCTATCATGATAATAACCTCACCTTCCAATTCCTTTAATTTGATATCTTCCCAAAAACTATTTTTTTGAAAAGCAAAATCTTTTCAAGAATAGTTGATTTAAGATTTTTTGGATCACAGAGTATTTTAAAAATGTATATCCGGTTTGTACGCAGCATTACATTATTTCAGAGCAGTAACTCAGTTGAGAAAAGTTATATTTTCCCAGATACGTGTAACAGCTGGCTGTATATCTGTTATTTTGTTTGGCAGTGTATGAACTGATAGCACAAGTATTTCATTTGATTTATTCCGACTGACATACACCTTAACCTGACGTTCTTCCCCGTTTACTTTTCCTGCAAACATCCTTTCATAACCGCTCAGCTTGCCATACGTAGCATGTATGATTGGGTATCGATTAATATCTATTGCCCCATAATTGACTGCAGCTTCATTTATCGCCGATTCAGCTACTCTCTTAAAATAGAGTTCATTCGCGTCGATTTTTATTCCTCGTTTGTATCTTACATTCACAACTGCCGGTGGATAATATAAGTCAGGAGTTTCAATAATAAATACATTCTCTTTACCAGACTGATCCAATGCCCACTTCCAAGGTGGATCATTGTCTACAGCTATCTGATAACCATCATCTACCCACAAGTGCTGCATTTCACGTGATTGACCAGGTTCAGAAGCGAGACAATTACTGGCAAGTAAAAGCGTTATAGTTAGATAATAGGCATGTTTTATCCCGATCATTGGACGCCCCCACCAAGAGATACGATCAAAGGTGCGACACAAACCACCGCAACACTAAGTAGTCCATATTTCGTATGAAGCATCTTTGCGGCGTTTTTGTAATTGAACTTACTAAACAGGTAGCAGACAACCCATACAAGCAAGTACGAAAACAATACTCGACCAACGATGTATCCCAGTAAAACAGGTTCCATATCTTTATACTCCTGAGAAATTTGCGCTGATAATGTTTAACTTTAATTACAAGCTTATGTATTTTCGTTTATTTCATTACTGCTTGTATGTAATCTCTATTTTTGTTTTTGTGTTCTGGGGCGCAAGAACAATAGGTCCATCTGTTTTCTCAATCAGAACATGTTGTTTCGAAAAATATGTCATATAGTCTTTTGAAAAATCAAAAGTTTCAGGACCATCTTTCATAAAAAGCATTTTGTTGTCATCAAGACTATACTGCTTATAACCTGAAAGTTGATTCGCATAGTATTTTACTACATCATCATATTCGTCTTCACTTGCAAATACTGCCGCAGGCAAGGGAGCTTCTGCGCCAGGTGCCATCTCTACTGCCTGCGCTTCATTTATAAAAGTGATCATCTGCGAAGAGTTATAAATCGGGATGCCTGCTGATTCAATTGCATGCAGCACATCAACATTACTGCCAAATACAACTGCACCTTGGTTTTCTTGTTCATTAAAGTAGTCTTGGCTTTGATCCATGGCTACGTCATCTTCCAACTGTGCTTGGCAAGCGATCATTTTCTGATTATCCACTTTAAGAGCTCTATCCATGCACTCATCGAAATCCTCATATAGCTTGGGGACTTCATTTTCATGTACAACATCAGGAAAGTGACTGACGCAGCTTTTTACTGCAGTTTCACATGCACTTTTTTTTAGATTTAGACATTCTAAATATGGCTTAACATTGCATACATTGTCTATACCAGCATCACGTATGATCTCCTGTTTGCTCATTGCGCCCAGAGATACATTGCTCATGGTACAAATACATGTCGTAATTATAAAGTAAGAAGACTTTGTAAATCTCATTGTTGCTATCCTCGTTAAATCTAGAATTCGGTACTTGCATGAGCATAAATAACTAGAGGAGTTATGGCCATATCAAACGCCTCCTTACTCATATTAAGTTTACTGTATTTGTTCCATATCGCTGTAGCTTTAGATGGATCTTCAAGCATCAAATTTGACAGCATGTTAGCAGAAATCAGAAAAATAGAACTACGCGATAAACTTGTTAGGTGTTCATATTTTGTAAAACTCAATAATGTAGTTGTAATTCTACTTATACTTTCATAGTCACCAGTTGTTAATGATTTGAATAGTTGAACCCATTGCTTAATCTCATCATTAAACACAACACATGGTTGATTTTCTATTGCGCTAATAATTCTATCCAACTCACTTGTTTCTAAATATGGGAGTGTCGATGTGATAATGTTGACTAGATTATCTAAGACAAAATCGGATTCTAAATTCTTGTTACAACTCCCTTGAGTCAGCAATAAGTAAGCAGATCTCTTTTCTTCCATAAAGTCATTTATTTTAATTGGGTTGTGATTTTTATCTAGATAATCTGCTATTTGTCTAGCTAACATAAACCGTAAACTTGGCTTATATAATTGATCTGTAGTGACGGTATCTATCGATCTTTTGACGTCACCTCCTAGGACTTGATTAAGAGAAAAACCACCGTCTATAAGTGCAACAAGTTGATGTGCATCCGAGTTAATATATCGAGCTTTGACTGCGTTATTTTCGAGAACAGGAAAATAATCAGAGTTTGGTTTAATCTTAAAATGTTCAAAAAATGGTGCTATTAAGCTTTTAGTGGCAATGCGCCTTACCTTTATATCATTGAGTGAATTTACTCCTACCCGTTTTAATTCACTCGCTAGCAAGTCATTTTTGAAAATTGAATTATTTAGATAAGGTAATGGTTTATTCAACGATGCGACGACTAGTATATCGGTATCATTTGTAGAGTAGATATCATAATGATTGAATGTTTCACCCATCGCTTTGAGTACTGTTGCTACAAGTGGCATCTCTGTCTCATACAAGTGAAACCACTGTATGAAAAGGCCATCATCTGTAAGATAACCACTTACTTTCTGATAAAACTCTGTACTGAATAATGTTGATACTCCACTTACCCATGGATTCGATGGCTCAGATATAATTAGATTGTATTTTTCTTTTTTAGCAGAAAAATGTGTTTTTGCATCTTCTATTATTATCTTAGATCTTTTGTCTGTGAATGTCCTTTCAACACTTACCCCAAAGAGTTTAGCCCCTTCAACCATCTTCTGTTCGATTTCAATATTATCGAGTCTATGTATTCTAGGATCAGCTAGTAGGGTATGGCTTGTTAAGCCAGAACCTATACCTATGTTTGCGACTTTCTTAGGATTTATATGCATTGCTAATGGTATTGCAGCTGCAAGTTTCATTGTTATTTCATCAGGACTTACATCATTTGTATCTTTTAGTGCGATAGAAGCATCTGGTTTACCGTTCGTCGCAATTACAAGTCTGGACTTTAAACGAAACACATCAATAGAGGATGTTTTCCCATCAAAGTGTTGTACCGGTTCTATCTCGTCGACAATACCGCCCGTCCTATAAACTGATGACGACATTTTCTTTGCATCGAATTCAACTAATAATATTGTTAGTGCAATTGAACACAGTGCCATAGTAAGGGGGACTGCTAAACGTATATATTTATTATCACTTTGCAAGTAATAAAATAGAAATATTGCTACTATCATATCGATTGCAGAGCCACTTAGAATAACTGACTTCAGTCCTAATACTGGCATAATAAAATGCACAGCAATTGTAATACCAAGTATTCCGCCTAATGTATTAATGGAGTAAACAGCACCAATACTCTTTTCACCTGCGCCTTCTTTTATAAGTCCATATGTTACCAGTGGTAATGTCATCCCAGCACAAATAGTGGTTGGAAGCATTAGTAATAAAACTATTAAATGGCTTGAAACATTAAATAAAAAATACCCGATTTCGTTTCTACCAAGTCCAGCCATCAAAAATTCCATAACATCGAAAGTAAAGTTATAGATGAGCAAAGACCCAATAGCAGTTAACCCCATAATCAGTTGTATCCATGCCAACCAGGTTATTACATTATTGTTTCCGTCAATACGTTTTCTTATCCAGTACCCTCCTAACGAGATACCTAAAATAAACCCACTCAACATTAGCTCAAATGCATGAGAGGAACTGCCTAAAACCATACTCAGCATTCTTATCCATCCTAATTCATAGAAAAAGGATGCCATACCTGTTAATGCCGCGCTAATAAGTAATATGTTTGTAAGTTGCTTATTTTGATGACTAGTGTTTTTGATCGGTTGCTTTTCAATCGAAATATTTAGTTTGTTTTGTTTCGTTTCTATTGGCCATTTATAATTTACTATTAGGATAAAAAGTCCAAGCCAGATATTAATATATCCTGCATTCAATATAGTTCCTGGCAATCCAAAAGCATCGATCCACAGAAACCCACTTGTTAGTACACCAATCACTGCGCCTAGACTATTCGAAAAGTAAAGCAAAGCTATGGTTTTTCCTTGCTCCTTATTTGATCTTCTTATTAGAGCGGAAGCGAGTAGTGGAAAAGTTGCACCAAGTAATATTGCCTGTGGAAATATAATTAAAGCCGATACTGTCCACTTATATAAGTTAATTAGAATCGGGATGTTGATAGCTGGTATAATGTTTGAGTATGAATACTCTGTGAGCATAATGAATGTATCATGGAATACAAGTGCGAGAATTCCGATAATAAGTTCTACTAATGCATACCATCTAATAGGCTGCAATATTCTTTCTGCTTTGTTACTGACTAACCATGACCCTATTGCCATACCGCCCATAAATATGGTCAATACAAGTGTTTGTGCATATGCAGCATGTCCTAAAAATAGTTTTAAATAATGCGACCATATAGATTCATAAATAAGTCCAGAGAAGCCAGATAGAAAAAAAACAGCAATTATGATTCTAATTACTGTTCTTTGCTTCACTGTACTATTTCCTACCAACTGAATAGAACTAGTCAATTTTTTTCAACTCGACTCGTCTATTTTGCTGACGATTAAGCAAATTGACATTTGCAACTATGGGTTTAGTTTCTCCATACCCTGATGCAATTAGTCGACTTTCTTCAACTGAACCCTTCTCAAGTATATATTTTCTTACTGCGTTGGCACGTCTGACTGAGAGATCCATGTTATATGTTTCGTCACCGATGTCATCCGTATGGCCAGCGATCTCTAGTCTCAGTTTTTTATTTTTATTCAAAAGTAAAGTTACTTGATCTAGTGCCAGTTGTGAATCGTCCGTTAATAGCGCACTGTTAAATTTAAAATTAACGCCTTTCAAACGAACACTTTTTCTACTATTGAGCAGATGGTCTAAATGACTCACGTTGATAACATAGTTATTAAAATCAACTTCACTTGTATTAATGACATCAATAACTGAACGAGGCATGTCTGAAAATTCATTTACATAAAATGCCAAATACCACATTCCATTCTTATTATCAGGATGTCTTGCCAGAACATAGACCTGACTTTCTTTTGATCCATCAATTTTTTCACTTAGAAAGAGCTGCCATCCAGCCACATCACCACAGTCAGTTCCACTACACTGATACAGGATCTCGAATCCTTTTCTATCAAGTTCAGCTAACATGTTTGTTGCGACATCAAGTGCTGAATCTACTTCTCTGTGATCAAAGATTTTCCTCTCGACCATTCCTTCTATTGTTTTTGAACGTTGCGGCTTGTACCCCTCTTGTTCGGCAGGTGGATCGTCCTGAACGTAGCTGATTGGGCCACTTATCAAAGTATATGTTTGATGGCGTTGATTTGACTTTGAAAACAGTTGAGAACCTGGATAACTCGACACAAGATCAAATCCAGCATAAAGATGCTGAGTAGACATAATCATTAGAATGCCGAATAACAATTTACTAACTCTCGAGATCACTTTAACTATCCTCTGATATATCTTGGCAAAGTATATTTAGTCACTAATTCAGGTTTCTACAGTTAGTTCCATTCTGCGGATCTCCTTCACACCTTATTGGTGATTGCATGCGAACGACACTATCTGATGTAACTGGTATGTAGTAGGTACGCCACGACCTGCCTAAATTACTAAGCATTTCGTTAATTTGTGTCTTTCTCTCGCATGCGCGCAGCATTGTATGTCTATTTACTATAAGCCGTCTAACCTCTAGGTCCTTATCCGCATTATTTAATACTTTGTATAACAAGTTGTTTACAAGTGGCACTACCAATGGCGCGCACCAGTACCCTTTGACTTTGAGCAAATTTACATCCTGGAGATTCATGCGAACACTAGTTCCACCAACATTTACAGTCTTTAGTGCAGTTGATCTAATATTTAGATTGTCATTCGGAATTTGTCTGAATCTTTGTTCTGTACATCTCGTTGAAGGGTTATTGTTACCATTACTGCGTATCTGCGATTCGCATCCATCGCGTAGGGCGTACATGGTGTCAGAAAATGCATTGAAGACCCTTCTATTTGGTGAAATTATATCAAGACGTACTCCTGGAAGGCTTGTTAGTGGGGCACCAGTCCTTGGATTAATCATGTTTTCTGCTAAAGCAGTTGCTTGTGCAACAAGGTATGAGGGATAACTTGGATTATCTTTAACATATAGTGGCGTTAATGCTTCGACTAATTTTAGATTCATCGGGTTCTTATACGCATGTTTCAGTGATCCTTCTCTTGCGGCTAGAAAAACCGCATCATTCATTGTTGCCTTATCTCTATACAGAAGAGCCATTTGCAAAGTACCCAGCGTCAACAGCACTAGTACTGAAAAGAGAATAATAAATTCAGCCATTGCCTGTCCTTGTTGACTGGCCTTTAATCCATTAATTCTTTCACGCATGACTGATTTCCTTTGTTAACTAAAAGATTGAACTATTTGATAGCTATTACAGTTGCAAGCCCTTTATAGAAATCATCTAACTCTTTGTACTGAATACTTCCCTTTGTCATATTATTCCTACCTTCTTTTAAAGCATTCATTGCCTGTTTTAAACGAGCTAAAGCCAGATTATTCCATCCCTGCATTGCTTCTGGTTCTACTTCTGTGCATTTTAAATAGACTCTTATAGCTGCTTCAAGTTGATCTGTTCTGACATATATATTTCCTAGTTTTAACCATGCGTCATAATATCTAGGATACTTTGAACTTATTTCTCGGTACTTAATTTCCGCATCTGTCAAAAGTCCCATTTTGTATGATTCACCCGCCTCTTCAACCAACTTAAATAACTCACTCGAGTTAATGTTTTGTTCGGATTGTTGCTGGGTTGTAGAGCAAGCATTGAGTAATACAAAGGTACTTAACAGATATAAGATGCCTGAAATTCGGATCATTTTGTCACTCCCACGCAAATGACGTTCCAACTTGAATGCCTGCGCTTTTAGAAACATAGCCAGCAAACTCTATTACATCCTTAGCTTGTCGATTAAAGGCTAACCGGTACGGTTTGATATTTTCCCTTATATCAATAACTCTCTTTTTATCATTTAAAAAAACAATATCTATTGGATAGGTCATTCCAAAGGTGTGTATGTTATTACAATTAGTCAGTAACATTGCTTCTTCACTAGATATTTTTTTTCTAAACAATAACCCTCTTGATCGTAAAGCAAAATTATCTGCGATGTATAATTTACAAACGTTAGTATTTTCCCCATCGGGATTACATAGGAAGAGGCTCTTACATTTCATACAAAAACTTCATTGCTATTGGGAAGCCTAGAATCATGAATGTCATGGGGAATATAAACGCTACTAGTGGAAATATAAGCTTTACTGGAGCTTCCATTGCAAGTTTCTCTGCTCGCTGAAATCTTTCAGTCCTTCTCTGATCTGCTTGGATTTTTAAAGTGCTACCTACACTTGCTCCAGTTTTCTCTGCTTGGACGATAGCGGTAACAAATGCGTTAATCTCTTTAATCTCATTTCGCTCAGCCAGATCACGTAATGCATCCAGCCTCGGAATACCCGCCTTGATATCTCTTAGTACTCGTGCAAACTCCCATTTTAAGGGACCATCAATTCCTTTATCGACAGCTTGTTGTATTGCTCCAGACATATTCATGCCTGCCTGTACTGCCATTGTTAAAAAATCTAAATATATCGGTAATGCTTTAATCAGTGCTTTTTCTCTTTTTTTCTTTAAATCCCGTACTGACATACCTGGAAGAAAGTAACCTAGTACAAAACCAATAAGAAGGTACACTACGTCAAATGTTTCAAGCATTGACATACATATTATTACAACCAAGCCCATACCTAATGAACTCGTTATTCTAAGACCGATGAATTGTGCTGGAGTCATCAGATAAGAAAGTCCAGATCTTCTTAAGGTTTTATCTGTTTTTTCCAAAAACTCAACTGAAAGCCTTTCTCCAATATAGTAGGAAAAGAATCTGGTCAGTGGCCAAATAATTCTAAGCATTGGCGGGAGTGGATCCATGTATTCCCTACTCTCACCAGGCAATTCCTCTTTTATATTACGCATGGAAATAATAAACATAAAAGTTGAAAGTGGTACCAACAGGACCACTAACAGCTTGAATAGAATCTCGTTAAGATCAAACATCGATATTCACTATTTTTCTGATGAAGTAATAGCCAATTATTTCAAATACAATAAAAACGCCACAGGTCACCCATCCGATTGGATCAGTAAACAGCCTTGCCATAGCATTTGGTTCAATATGATAGAGAATATAAGCTAAAAAGACAGGGAGGCCGGTCATTACATAGCCCTGCATTTTTCCCTGTGCTGTCAGACTTTTAATTTTTCCTTCCATCTCGATTTTTTTGCGTATTGTATCCGATAATCTACCGAGCACTTCAGCCAGGCTTCCTCCAATTTCACGACTTATCTTCATGCCCGCTACAACAAGCGCTAGCTCTTCAAGTGGAACCCTGGCTTTCATATTGTCGAGCGCTTCGTAATAATCCACGCCAACTCTTAACTCTCGAAGGAACAACCCGAACTCTTGACCAATTGGCCCAGATGTTTCAGCTACTATTGTTTCAAGCGCCATGTTTAAATTTGTACCAGCTTTCATCATTGCTGATAGTGAATTTAGTGCGTCAGGTAACTCCGAAAGAAATCGATCTAATCTTTTATTTTTTAAAATTACCCAGATAAATTTCGGAGTGAACCCCATAAAGACGGCGAACATGAGTGCAACAGGCCATGCTTCTGTAAGCAGCCATAGCGTAGCAAATGAAAATATTAGAATAACGATATTTGCGACATAGAGCTTTTCAGGCTCTATAAATACAAACATCTCAGTAAGATTGACTTCTGCTGTTTGCTTAAAGTTTTTTTCATACTTGCTAGCCGCATTAAGTAGCTGTGTATATCCAATCACTGCGAATATTAAGACTGATAAGAATAGACAGACGCCGATAATTAATGCGAATATGCTCATGCAAGTTTGCCGCCATCGAATATACTCATATCGACAGGTATTCCACGCTTACGAAGATTCTCATAAAATTCGGGTACCAATCCGGTAGATTCAAAATGCCCTGCTACCTTTCCATTTTCATCGAAACCAGTTTGTTTGAATTTAAATATTTCAGCAATCTGAACAGTTTCACCTTCAACTCCAGTCACTTCTGAAATACTAGTAACTTTTCTCGTTCCACAAGAAAAGCGTGTCTGTTGGACGATCATATTTACTGCTGATGAAATCTGCTCACGAATCGCTCTTACAGGCAATTCCATCCCTGACATAAGAACGAGGACTTCAAGACGCCCAATACAGTCTCTCGGTGAATTAGCATGTATTGTTGTTAGTGAGCCATCATGGCCAGTATTCATCGCTTGAAGCATATCAAGTGCTTCACCACCACGACATTCACCAACCACAATCCGGTCAGGCCTCATACGTAAACAGTTTTTAACTAACTCACGTATCGGTACTGCACCTTTTCCTTCCTGATTGGCTGGCCTAGCCTCTAGGGACACTAAATTAGGTTGAAAAAGTTTAAGTTCCGCAGCATCTTCTACAGTTACTATTCTTTCATCTTCTGGTATGAAATTAGATAAAACATTTAATAGTGTTGTTTTACCAGATCCAGTACCCCCCGATATGACAACATTTCTTTTGAATTTGATTGCCATATTGAGAAAATCAACCATATAACGATCAACTGAACCGAATTTTATGAGATGATCTGCAGTCAAGCGCTCCTTCATGAATTTACGAATCGTAATGCACGGTCCTTTGAGAGCAAGTGGCGGTATTATTGCGTTAACACGTGATCCATCTTTTAGTCTGGCATCAACCATTGGTGAACTTTCATCGATACGCCTACCTAGAGGTGAGACAATACGCTCGATCGCACTAATTACAGAGCTGTCATCAGTAAAGGTAATTACAGATTTTTTTAGCTTTCCACTTTCTTCATAAAATATTTCATCGTGAGCGTTTACCATAACCTCACTAATATCTTCTCTTTCTAAAAGATCTTCCAGAGGACCTAACCCTACTGCTTCAGCCAACACCTGTTTAGCTATACTCTGCTTATCCAGCTGTTTAGGAAAATCACTTAATGTAGGTAATATTTCATTTATTGCATTCTTTGTATATTCGCGCAATTCCTCGTCTGACATGTCACTTATATTGACACGTCGTAGATCCATTATTTCAAACAACTTGCGATGTATGGACCCTCTCCATTTCTCAGAGAGTTTTTTATCTGATTCAGTAATAGATTCTGTAGTTACAACAGTAGACTCATTGCTAAAAACCGCCTTTGATCCTGAATCCCTTCCACTTTTATCAGCTGTCTTAACCTTTACCTTAGCACTTTCATGATTTTCAATAATTTGCTTTGGTTGACTCGGAGTTGATGTTAATCCTCTCTCATTAGAGCGATCTGAAACATGAATATGATAGTCACCAATCCTAATAACATCTGTACCATTTAATGGACCATACTCTCTTATTTTCTGATTATTTATTGATATCTTAGCTTTAGCACTATTTGCATTAATGTATATTCCGTCATCCTGCTTTTGCAGGCGAGCATGTACAGCCTCAACAAGCCAGCCATGGAGTACTACTAGATTATTTCGATCTCTACCGATAGTAAATTCTTTATCGGTGCATCTATGCTGGTTAACTTTTTTGCCTTTTTTTGTATTTACCGTTATCTCTATAAGACTTGACATAAGATACTACTCCATTAATGCCTTATTAATATCAAAGTCTTTCCATGCATCTAACATCGTTTTCCCTACTGACAACACTTTTTGATTCGTATTACTTTTCGCATCTATGATATATGGCGTCACAAAGACAACTAACTCCTTGCTATCAACATTTTTATCTGTAGATCTGAAAAGCCCGCCGACAAGCGGAATATCCCCTAGCCCTGGAAGTTTAGATACACTATTTGATGTTTCGATCAGTGCTAACCCCGATATAACAAGAGTGTCACCATTATTTAGATTGACAATTGTATCTGTCTTTCTTGTTGTAACACCCGGAATATCATTCACCTGCGTGGCAAAATCGATAGAACTTAATTCAGAGTTTACCCTGGTGTTGATGACATTATTACTATCGACTATAGGCAATATCTCAAGAACAACACCGTAATCTTTGAATTGCACGGACGGTCTACCAAACTGATCAACTACGGGAATGGGAAACTCCCCTCCCACATGGAAAGTTGCCTCTTCGCCACTCTTAGCACTGAGTTTTGGCGACGCCACAATGCGAGCATCCCCGTTTTCGGCTAACATTTCTATCTTACTAGTAAGAACGCTTGTTATACCGGCATAGCCATAGAAGCCTTTATCACCCAAAGGTATAGACGCTACAATGTCATCTATTACTTCGTCGTCATATGGGTCATTTGTTGACACTGCAAAATTATCATTAGCTTTAAATGCCCTGTGCACACCAAATGTTGGGCCACTTATTACCTGTTGCCAACGAATACCTAGTTGCGTTGTTGCACGTTTTCTCATTTCTACAATTTTTACATCGAGCCTTACTACAGGCTTAATTTCAAATTCCCTATCTTTGACCATGTTGACACTACGATCAAATTGACCAATCATCCCAAATACAGTATCTCGATCTGATTTATTTACTTCACCTGAAAAATATAGCCTTTGCTCAACTTCTCTTACTTTTATATCTGGAAATTCTTTCAATATTGTTCTTGCAAGCTTAAGTTCACGTGACATATTTTCATTTGAGACGTAAACGTTATATGTTGACTGTCTTCCTCCTCGTCGCCATACATGCAAGTAAGTCTCGCCGGCGGTGACAGCAATTATCACCATCTCCCCATTTTCCATAGGTCTGACTTGAGCTATCTCTTCATCACCTATAGCTATCTGTTCAATGTCACTTACGTTAAGAACCGCAACTTCACCTTTATGCATATTCAGCTTAATTGGTGATGCTGCAATAATTAAGCTGCTGTACAAGGTCAAAATACAAAGCGAAAAATACTTACCTAGATTCATTTTAATATCTTTTCAGTTTAATTGAATTTGCCGTTTTACAGACACTAGATCGACTACTCTAGCGAGACTATTTCATCTTGAGAGCCGGTATTTTTCGTATCAAGTCCTGACGTTTTATTTGCAGGATTTTCACTTGCTGATTCATTACTTTGTTGTTCTCTGTCGTGAGTATTATGTGATACTGATTCTGAAACTACGTACTTTTTGTATTCTCTATTTGTTAATGAAGCGATTTGCCACCGTTTTGCTATTGATGGCGATGGCAAATCCTTGTATGACTCTTTTAGAAAACCATTACTCGCCTTTCCACCTGCAAACACCCTGATTCTTGACTGATTGGAGTCGAAAGCACGGCCCCCTTCACCAAGTTTTAGTTTGTTTTCATCCTCAGGATTTCTTAGCAGAAAATGTAATTTACCCTTGCTTTTTGCTGCAATGAGATCTTGCATGTATTTTATGTCTACACCCAGAGTGACTGAACTATACCCACTCTCATAATTTGAATTGTCATAATATCCCGGCGGATCGGAAATAGTTTTAGTTCCAGTAGCTAGTACAAGTATTCTTTCAAGCACCGGTTGTACTTCGATGACCTTATCAACCTCTTCCTCATCATCAACAGCACCTTCTTCCGGTTCGATTACAACAACAATATCTATGTAATCTCCAACGCTCAGCATATTCTCATTGGACTCAAGCTGGTCTATTTCAAGTGTAATTGCCCTCTGCCCTGTTTTAAGTAGCTGTGAAAACTTTTCAACACTATCAAACCCCTCGAGCTGATGTCTCTGTAGAGGTTTGCCTGCGCTGATGGGTTCGGTAATAGCCATACCAGCAACTGCTTCAAAATCCGCAGGCATTATTGCGTTATCAGGTACATAATCGGCTGGCACAGGTCGAATCGAAACAGTTTCAGCGCTTACAATATCTCCGACGTTCATGTTCTGTACGGGAACAATAATCTCGATGTAGTTCGCCTTAGCATTCAATTCCTGTACTAAGGCCTTCTCTTTTTGATCCAGATACATATAGCCGGCGAATCCAGCTGATACAGCCAGTAGCACCGCAACAACCAGTAATCCAATTGATTTCGCACTTCTCATAAGTAGTTTTGCCGTAGTTGATATGTACTGAGTTTTGAAGATCGACGAGCTAACATTTCAGTTAACAATAATAAATAATTATTTCGTAAAGAAATAATAGCCATTCTAGATTGGTACTGACATACCCCAGACATATCCTTCATGGTTGTCTTTAAGCGCATCCATTACCAAGGTAATCGCATTTTTACCGCCAGATCTGGGGACAGGTACCAACAAGGCTACTACCAACACAAATACAACAATAGTGTATTCAGCCATACTCATTCCTTTCTGTCTGTTTTTCATCAACAGTCACCTTTGGGTAATGTTATTGTTAAACGACTACTATTCAATTTGTGACGAATACAGCAACGATATCCGTTTTTTTATTACTCTTTGTCACCGTTAAATTGAGCTCTTTATTTCTTTTGTCGAACATCAACATGCCAGCCACCGGATGCGGATCCAGACTCTCTGTAAGCTCTGTCCAGCCTTTGCGCCTAAACAAGCGTCTGTAGAATTTTATATTTTCAGAAACTGACCTACTGTTTTGAGCAATAATTGTTCTTGAGTCCTTATTACCGTCACTCGATTTAATATCGTTTAGCACTAAAGTATCTGCTAACACAGGAAACCCTTTTCCCGGAGCGGGTAAATTCTTCGCCATGGGAAGAGTGCTCATGGCAATAAGAGCCAGTGTACGATTGAGCGGCCTATCTTTTATCTGAACAGTCAATAGATATTCATCCTCCATTCTGGAGATCAGCTTCCAATCACCATATTTGTTCTCAGTGAATCCAGGCGCACCTTTTATTGTCGGCTTTGCCCACTCCTTTCGATAAAAATCCAAGACTTTTTCTGATTTTTCATTAACATTCATTTCCCACATTTTCATGGGTACACCATTGAAGATGGTATCTTCAGATACAACACTAATTTTTGCATCTTCAGGCGTTGGTATAACCGGCCAACTATCGGCAACAGTTACAAATGATGTGCATGAGATTAAAAATACTAATATCAGTGATTTTATTTTCACGACTTAGTCTCCATATTTTTTACGAGCAGCGCTTTCCCGTTCTGTTACCGCCAGTTGCTCTCTGACACGGAATCCACTCTGTTTCAACTTTTCCTGGCTCAAAGCGACCAATCTCTCTAAAACCTACTCTACTTGCCATATTTCTGATCGTACGAAAAGCAGACGTATTCAGATAACTTGTTGGCACTGTACGTTGCACACTACGACGGATTCCTGAAGGACCGTTTGCATTCCATGTACCTACAAGCATTGCATTGTTACTGGTCATATTCATATCGATAGGGCCAACGGGGAGATCTGGATCATGGAACAAACTATCTTTCTCAAACAGTTTGAGCTGAACATTGGAGTTATAAAAACCGTTTCGATCTAAACTAAACATCGTAGTGGCAACTCGATTGAGAGCTGCACTAAAGTTGCCGGGAGCTCGTCTATCTCTAATTCTAAGATTGTTTAACTCATTAGGATTGGCGGGGGGGGGAGCCAGCATTCGTTCATTGTCTCGCCAAGCATACAGATTCGAATCCAGGGTTATCGAGTTCACTGCGACTGATCGTTTATCCTGAGTTGAATCCAGTACTTTATCCTGCTCACTAAAAACCCGCTGATTGATTTCTCTACTGATTTCAATATCAGATTTTCGATTATAGTCCGAACTACTCTGATGCCAGACGGTCCTTTCCCAAGTGGCATATCTTGCTGCCTCCTGACTTTTATGTCTTACATCACCAACTTTAGACAGATAATTCATTCCGACCGATAGTGGGACCAAGACAAAAACGCATGCCACAAGAAAGCCAACCATCCCTTGGCCACGCTGCTTTTTAATGCTGCCTAGACTCATATCTCATCCCTCATCTAACTAGTGCCAATGCTTGAATGGTACGTTTTGCACTGTCACTTACTGGCGTCAACTTTGCTTGCCAATAAGGATTGTATAAATTTCCATACTCTCTCATGCCATCAGCGCGTACATATCTGGAATTTCCGGAGCCTCTAAGGTTGTCGTTAATCCTGGCAAAATAAGGGCTTGCTTGAGCCATTGCAGCCATTCGATTCCGCAGCATTCCACCTTCTCTTTCCAAATCAAAATCACCTGCGTTGTAATTGAGATTGCCGATCGTGTTGGTTTGGTTTTGTGCCTTTGTCAACATTATTTTGATATCAGGACCTTGTTGAATAAGACCGTTCAGGCGAAGATCATAGAACTCTCGCAACCCACCAAATTCACGGAAACTTTCCACCTCATCAGCTGATTGAAATTCAGTACTAGCTAAGCGTGACGCCCAAGGATTCACACGCCAACTCCCACCGACATTATTTCTCCCGTTAAATCTCGCGAAAGTTACATCCTCTCCGTTTCTTGCAGCTCCCCACCCGATGGGTATGATCTCTTTCCAGCCACGCCAGCGGCACCGCCACCTTTTACATTTAAATTTTGACTGGTGTAATGACATCGTATCCATTGCAATCCAACTGTAGTATTGAGCTTGACTGGTATCACCAACTAACTCAGTTCCACCAGAACGCCGCATTTCCCACTTCCTGAAGAAGGGGATAGTTATCCGTGGACCAAAACGATAGTTTCTGTTGCTGCTGAATCCATCACGGGAAGCCATGGTAATACTTCTAAACTCTTCCATTCGATCGCGGTTTTGAAGATAGTTTCTACCTCTTCTTCCCCACACAGTGCGGGCGTTATTCTTGACGGCATCTGGATCGAACTGGCGCGTGAAATCCCTGTGCTTGTTGAAGTAATCTGCTGCAAAAATAACATTGCCGAAAGAAAAGCCTGTATCAATCGCTGGATCATTAGCCTGCGCCACTTGGACCATCGTATCTCTAGCCACAGCAATAGTGCCGTAGTGATAGACATCCTGTGAGCTTTGTAGAAGTTCAATAATGAGATCTGCTGCTGAAGCTGCAGCCTGCATTATTGGCTCCATAACATTTCTGACAGCATTCATTGCATTACGAATTGCACCAGTCACTGCATTTACATAGGGGATAAATTGACCAATGGCGTTGATATTACGGGCCGTGTTATCAGCCCACCTTATCCATGAGACCAATCCAACAAATTGGGCAACCGCTATCTGATTTGCGATCATGGCTCGATTGGTATAGGCCTTAAAATTCAGGTCTCTGGCCTCTACAGTTGCTACACTGTAGGCAACGGCATCCGTTGCATTCTGAAGGCGTGTTTTTTCGTTGCTCAGGATGTACGAGTTATATACGTAGGCCAGACCAAGTGCCATTACACCCAGCATCACAGTTACGTATACCAGCGCTTGACCACTTTGCTTGTGAGGTCCATTCACCATTTCAACACCTCAATTCACTGTTGCAAATTTTTCACCGGCACAACACCACACAAGAGCCCCATACGTGTATGGGGCTCTTACGCAATGCAAGCAGTACTACTGGTTGTTTTGGTAGTAGTTGGAAAGGTTCTTGTTGACAGTGCCTTGTGTCTGCGCCTGTGCGCCAAAATTTTTGGCGGCTGCCTGAGCAGCAGAACCACTGGTTCCAGCCAATTCTTGCGCCATACCAGCCATCTGACTCCGGACTGTGTTACCGAACAGGCGGTAGACACCGATAGCAGCAACGGCGATCAAGGCAACGATGATGATATACTCGGTCATACCCTGGCCGCGAATTTTACGTTTACTCAGCTTGAAATTCTTCATTTTGCATTCCTCTTAGACAATGGTTCCTGATTTAAATAATCCCGGATCTTTCTTCAATTTTTGATCCTTACGGCAGATCGACTCTACAAATCATCAAGACCCTTTCACCAGATAAATAAATTACTACGCAGCAAGATCGAGAGTAACCATTTCAAAGGCTCAAGAGCTCAGTAGCACAATAGCCATACTGTCTTGATCGACTCCAGGAGTCACGAATTAGATTCTACCTTTGAAAAGTTAACAAGCTCATGAATATCGTCTTGGGAAAAATCAATAATGTTAATTTCATCACAGTAAATGTCCTAAAGTGTCGGGTTATTTTACAGTTGACAGCTGGCTAAGAAAGTGTGTTTCGACTCATCACATCAACTCTGTGCTCGGACGAAATATTATCTTAATCTTCCTTTAATTTTTTCTCTGCACACTCTTCTGATCTAGCATTGATCTACTGCTGTATTCAAAAATCAAATGGCACGGCCACGATTATTTTTTACATGGGCAACCCTTTTGACGTGCTGACATTCATTCGTCATTCGCGGGCTAATCAGAGATGGGAGATGGAGCAGGGATGGATCGATCGATATGCTACTTCGCATAACAATCATCACTTAGAACTTATTTCTCATTCAAAGCCTGAGGAGCCTAGACGGCTCCTCAAAGGGGTTGGTGAGAAGAGATTTTTACGGTTTGGTTAGAATGGCTTAGGGCCTGTCGTCTTTAAACATACGCCATCCACTGACCATGGTACTGATGAGGCTTTGGCGTGAGACGATATCTTCCCGTATCGCCACATAGACGTGGATCATAACGAAGCAGACGATGATCCACATACCCCAGTGGTGCCAGAGACGAACATCCTGACTTTGTCCGGCCAGGGGGATGAGCCAGCCGAAGAGCTGGTCCTGCCAGCTACCCAAGCCAGTCTGTTCGGCGTAGAGGGCGAAGCCGGTGAATACCATGGCGATGCCGCCGACAGTGACGATGGCGACCATGACCAAATGCGCCAGCGGATTGTGTCCGACGTATTTTTTCGGTTCCTTTTCCATGAAGGCGTACCATCGAACCTCGTGCCACAGCTCTTTCCAGAATGAGAGCCTGTAGAACGGCAGATGGAAGAGCTGGCGCGAGTGCTCA
>JBNKKI010000073.1:0-62532 GCA_050291745.1 Gammaproteobacteria bacterium
GAATCCGCAGTTGGACGAGCTGATTGTGCGTTTGAGGTGGTGTAGATCAAGGCGTAACGACGCGGAATAGCGAGCTATTCCAAGGAGTTACAACGAAGAGATACGCCGCCTCAAACCTGCAATTCAGTTCGTAGCGGGATACACCGATTGGATTAAACAATCTATGTTGTCTTCTTTAGAACTATTAACTGATATGCCGGCATTTATAAATTTCATATCAATCTTCTAATGATTCCTGATGCATTAATTGAACGGCTGCAATGGCACTCTGTCCAAGCGATATTCCCCCATCATTAGCAGGCAGCTGATGCTGGGTAAGCACGGTAAAAGATTGTTGTTTTAACAATTTCTGACACTCAGCCAGCAAGCGCATATTTTGAAATACACCACCACTTAAAACCACTGTAGTGATTCCTGTCATGGATTTAATTTTTTGGACAAGCTGCGCAATGACCCTGGCTAAACCTAGATGAAAGCTTGCAGAAATTATGGAAGCAGACACTGAGCACTGTAAATCATTCAACAGGGCTAACCACATGAGGGCAGGATTAATTTCAAGCAATTCATTCTCTTCAATACTAAATGGATAAGCTTCTGCAGCAAGCCAGTCTTGCTGATTAATCAAACTTTCTAATTCAATGGCAGCCTGCCCCTCATAGGAAAGTTTTTGGGGACAGAGCCCTAGTGCGAAGGCTACTGCATCAAACAATCTGCCACAGGAAGAACTCAACGGTGAATTCAATTTATTTTCAATCATTTGACGAATAATTTTCAGCGACTTTTCATTCAGCTTTTGTATAACAGGCAATGATGAATATTGCTGCAAAATTTCATCCCAGTCACAGTGGGTTAATAGCTGGGCATAGGTATTTCGCCAGGGTTCAAGACTGGCCTGATTACCGCCGGGCATTGCTGTTGGCTTTAATCGGGCTAATCGTTCAAAATCACGATAATCAGCAATCAGAAACTCCCCTCCCCAGATAGTATTATCAGTTCCGTAACCAAGACCATCCATCGCTACACCAATGACTTTACCCTGTTGCAGACTCCAGTTATTTTCAATCAGACAGGATGCAATATGAGCATGATGATGCTGTACTTCAATTAATGGTATCTGTAACTCTATCGCCAGTTGTCTGCCATAGACACTGGAGTGATATTGAGGGTGCATATCAATAGCAATAGCCTGTGGCTTAAATTGATAGAGTTGTTGATACAACTGAAGATTATAAAGGTAATCATCCCAGGTTTCGCTATTATCCAGATTACCGATATGCTGTGACAATGTTGCTTTGTCATCCCGTAATAAACAAAATGTATTTTTCATTTCGCTGCCACAGGCAAGAATGTGATGGTGAGTAAATTGATCAGGCATACTGACAGGAGCAGGCGCATAGCCTCTGGCACGACGATAAAAATACTCTCTGGAATCATAAATACGCACAACGGAGTCATCAATACGATTAACGATTTCTCTGTCATGCATCAAAAAGGCATCACAAATATGCCCAAGTTGCTGTAGGGCCTGTTGATTTTTAATACATTGAGGTTGATTAAATGCATTACCCGATGTCAGCACAACTGGATTATCAAGATATTGCATTAATAAATGATGTAATGGATTGTTTGGCAGCATAAAACCCAATGTATTTTGAGCCTCAGCAATATTATTTGCCAAACAGGTATTTGATAATTTTTTATTCACTAAAACAATCGGTGCCGCAGGACTTTTCAGTAACTGAATTTCTGCATCAGATAAATCACTATATACTGCAATCTGGTCTATCGATGCTGCCAGTAATGCAAGCGCTTTATGAGGTCTGTTTTTTCTTATGCGTAATAATGAGACTGCCTGTTCATTACTCGCATCACAGGCTAGTTGAAAACCACCTATACCCTTGATAGCAATAATTTTTCCCTGTTTTAAAAGTTCAGCACAATCTCTGATAACTTGCTCACTGTGAATAGTTTCCCCATCATTATCGCTTAAGCATAATTTAGGGCCACAGTCAGGACAGGCATTTGGCTGAGCATGAAATCGACGATTATCGGGCCGCTCATATTCCTGCTGGCAAAGTTCACAAAGAATAAATTCAGCCATACTGGTATTGACTCTATCATAAGGTAAATCCTTAACAATGCTTATTCTTGGACCACAATGAGTACAGTTGGTAAAGGCATAACCATATCGTCTATCCTGTGGATTATTTATCTCCTGCAGGCATAATTCACAGCTTGCGGCATCAGCGACCATACCAGTATGAATATCATCAGAAACACTTTCAGTAATACTAAAATCATCAAAATAGCTGTTGGCTTCAATAACTTCACGGTGAATTTTATCGATACGTGCCAGAGGTGGTGGATAACTAGTTAGTTTTGACAGCATTTGCTGTATTTTTTCAGGATTAGACTGAGCAATAATCTGTACCCCTGAACCATCATTTCTAATTTCACCCTGAATATTAAATTCATGAGCCAGTTGCCATACAACTGGTCGAAATCCAACACCCTGAACCAGTCCTGTAATACGGATTCGCTCGTGATACAGAGTGGAAGCTTTGGCATTCACTGTATTAATGCACCGTACAGACCATACAGGGATCGAAGGAACGGATGATATGCTGAATTTTTATGCTTTTTTCCAGTGCACCATCCAGCTCGGTTCCCTGTAATGCCAGTTCAAGTGCGCCGGGCTTTCCACTGGAATCACGCGGAGAAAAATTCCATGTTGTCGGCGCAATTATTTGATAGTTAAGAATATGTCCATTTTCAATCCTCAACCAATGCCCCAGGCTTCCTCTGGCTGCTTCCACAATACCTGCGCCCTGCGCCTGTTGCGGTATGGGGACAGTTTTACAAAAGGGTTCTCTAAGCTGAATTTGAGTTGCCCATTGTTCCATGGCTGGCACCACCAGGGCGAGCTCCAGTAAACGCGCAATGACCCGATTACGCACATTGGCACCGCTTTGCCTGACCAGATCTTGTATCAGTGGGTGACCCTGTACCATTTGTCTTGCAATTGCACCGACTTCCATTACTTCATGATTCAGTCTGGGAGCTTTGCACCAGCTATAGCCACTGGTTTCATCTGTATTTGGTATTGTGCTTCCGTAGAAAGGATGTTTGGGCTCGGTATTAGCATTTAACCAGCTATGCGAAATATCCTCAATAATTAACTCTGTATTAAGTTGCTGATATTTTTGCTGCCATACACCCGCCTTAAATAACTGAAAATCATCCTGTTGATAAGCCCCATAACTCATAAATTGATCATTGGCTTTTCCTAGCTCATCGAGTTTTAAATCATCTGCAAGCCTGATAAATCTGGCAAAATCGGAATCAGCATGTTGCTCAACAAACTGTTGAAGCATTGTTTCATTCGCCAGTTCACAGACCTGTTCAAGTTCTGCTGCAAACAGGGTAGTTTGTAAAAAATGACGAAATGAATTGATGATGGTGATCAATCGAATACGTTCCTGAGCTTGTATGGGGCGAGTTGTGCCACCGGGTTGAATAGCCAGAGAATGCGGCCATTTACCGGCCAGCAATCCAGTAATATGCAGGAATGCAGCACGTGCAGCTAAAACATCCTTTGCAGCACGACCTTCAAGCGCTTTAAAACGTTGAAATACATCATTAAACCAGCTTTTATTGCGGTAATTATCACGAGCAAAATCCGGCATAAAAAACAGATAAAAATGAGTTAAATGATCAGCCATGTTTTCTGTTGCCAGAATCAGGTTAGTCGCCAGCTGACCATTTTTTTCAGCACTTATACCCTGTGCAGATGCTATTGCCTGAGCAGCAGCGACAGATTGCGAAACAGAACAGATACCACAGATTCTGGGTGTGTAAACCAGTGCATCACGCGGATCTTTGCCTTGTAATATTTGCTCAAATCCACGAAACAAAGGTGAATTAACCCAGGCTTTGCTGATGATATTAGCATCTACTTCAAGCTGGATTTCAAGATCACCTTCTACCCGATTAAAAGGCCCAATAATTTGACGTGACATTATTTTTTCTCCTGCTCATGCTGACCGGGAGAAATCTTAATTTGATCTGATACTGCATTAACCTTAACACGTTTAGGCGTTGCTGCTTTGGCCAGAGATGCCAGAGCAATAAACCAGGCTTTCGGCATATCGGTCGGTAAACCAACCGGAATGCCCGCTATTTTAGGCGTTTCTGTAAAACAGTGGCCCGGCTCTTCGAATTCAGCTGCAGTACAGTTGATACAGGCATATCCTCCGCGCAAACAGGAACCAGCACCATTCCATAAACGGGTATTACAATCTGCTCGCGCCTGTGTACCAAGACAACCAAGATGCTCCATCAGGCAGCCCTGATCAGAAGCCTGCTCGGCACTGGCTTTATATTCATAATACTCATTTCGAGGACAACCATGATGAACCAGGTGATCGGTATAACTTCGCGGTCGATTAAAACTATCAAGATCATCAGTTGTCAGTTCATCCATCGCTAACTGTATCAGGGTTTCAATGACCCAGTTAGGGTGTGTCGGACAACCGGCAATATTAATAACCGGTAACTGGCCCTGACTCAGCCAGTGACTGGCTAATAATCCACCTGTCTGCTTACCATCATATTGCAGGCCTGTTGCTTCTCCCGGATTACTACCAGACATAGTCACCCCTCCGAAAGCTGCACAACTCCCAATAGCGACTGTAAAACGGGCAATTGAAGATAAACTTTTTATGATTTCAAACATGGGTCTGCCAGTACCACTTAACATATGAAAGCGTCCAGTACCCTGGGGTCCCATCATCACAGAACCCTCGACACAAAGCGCATCAAGTTTTATCCGGTTATTTTCAATGTCAGATAACAGTTGCAGGAAATCAACCGAACTAGCTTCACTGAATGAAGGGTGCCAGAGTAAGTGAATATTATTCTGAGATAAACTACTGAATAAATCAGGAGATTCAGCATTTAAAACAGACATACTACAGCCTCCACAGCCTCCTGATTGTAGCCATAATATATTAAAGGGTTTCATTTTAATTTCTCAGTCAATGGCAGGCTTAAAACAAATTCGGCACCACCATTTTCATGCCTGTTTGCCAGAAGATTACCCTTACATTGCTCAGTGGCAAGTCCATAACTTATTGAAAGTCCCAATCCGGTTCCAACACCTACTGCTTTGGTGGTAAAAAAAGGATCAAATACTTTAGGCAGGTCACTTTCACTAATACCATAACCATTATCAATAATATGAATATTGACAAATTGCTCATCCAGCAGCAGACGAACAGTTAACTGTGGTTTATCAATCAGCAAAATAGCATCCAGTGCATTTTGTAACAGATTAATGAGAATTTGATGAATATGCCCTTCATTATTAATAATGGATAATTCATCTGGATAATCATGAATGACCTTAACCTTGATGGGTGAAGCCTGCAGCACCCATGTAATAGCACGTCTGATTAGCTTGATTAAATCAAGAGACTGATTACTTTGATGCTGCGGAGTAGAGTATTTACTAAGATTAGCCACAATTTGACTAACCCGCTCTGCACCTTCCATTGAACCATCAACCAGCGGAGAAATATCATCCATCATTTTATCGATACGTAATTCTTCTCGCAATCGAGAACGTTCTTTCGCATCAGCATCATTGTGAATAGCATTGATATAAGTGGCAAACTTTGATTGATAGCCTTTTAATGCAAACATATTGGCATATAGAAAGCTGATGGGATTATTCAATTCATGAGCAACTCCGGCAACCAGTCGACCCAGAGATGCCATTTTTTCAGATTGAATTAATTGTTGCTGAGTAGTTTTTAACTCTTCATGAGCTAACTGTAATGCCTGATAAGCTTTTCTGAGTTCTCCCAGAGGTCTGCCGGTAATGACCAGACCGGAAAGTTTATTTTCATGGTCAAAACGGGCATTACAGTTTATCGCCAGAGGGACAGGCTTTTTGCTGGAATTAATTAAATCCACTTCACAATCTATTAAAGTTCCAGAGCGTATATGTTCGGGAAATTCAGATACTAATGGCAGATAATCATCACTAAATAATATAGACAGAGGTTGATCTATCAACTCCTCCAACTGTAACCCCATACTATCAACAAAAGCCTGATTAACCTGCTGAATCTTACCATTGATATCACAGACAATAAGTATTTCAGTCATAGCTGAAACAACACTCTGAATAAAACCCTGCGCATCTTCCAGAGCAGAATTCTTTTCTTCAAGCTCTACCTGATAGCGCACCAGATCAGCGTAAATTTCATCCATACGCTGAATAACTTCAATCCAGGCATGGTCTTCAGCCTGTTCAGCCTGTTGTTGGAGTTCAGCTGATATTCCAGCCTGATCAGTTAAACGGGCAGATGATTGATGTAAGTCAGTTTTAATCATGCCACGTCAGTAAAAGCTTCAATTTTAGAGTTTTTTTCCAGCTCGTAACGTTCCATTTTATTACGTAAACCAACTCGAGATAAACCAAGCTCCTGTGCGGCCTGAGTTTTATTCCATCGTAAACGGATTAAGGTTTCTTTTATAATTCTGGCTTCAAGTGATTCCACCCGTTGTTTCAATGTGCCATCAATTCCTGTGAGCAATTCCATATCAGCCTGAGACTCTTCCGGGGTAGCATGGAGAATATGTGGTGAAACCAGTTCTGAGCCAAGAATATCTTTCTGCCCCAGTACCAGCATACGTTTAACTTCATTCTGTAATTCACGAACATTACCTGGCCAGGAATAAGCTTCAAAACATTTTAAAGCTTCATCACTAATACCTTTTACTTTTTTGCCTAATTGCTCCATAGCCTGATTTAAAAGATTAATGGCCAGTGGCACTATATCTTCTTTTCTATCCCGCAAGGGAGGAATAGTAATTTCAAATGTCGCCAGACGGTAAAAAAGATCCTGACGAAATTTTTCAGTTCTTATATCTTCTTCAAGATCACGATTAGTTGCACATATAACCCGAACATCAACTTTTCTTCTGGTATTACTGCCTAGAGGTCGTATTTCCCCTTCCTGTAATACACGCAATAATTTAACCTGGAAAGCGGGTGAAGTATCGCCTATTTCATCCAGAAAGATAGTCCCGCCAGTCGCCATTTCAAAAAGCCCGATCCTGTCTTCTGTTGCACCGGTAAAAGCACCACTTTTATGACCAAATAATTCACTTTCCAGTAATTCATCCGGTAGCGCACCACAGTTTTCCGCGACAAAAGGTTTATCCTGTCTGAGACTATTATAGTGTAAAGCTCTGGCACATAATTCCTTACCTGTGCCAGATTCTCCCGTGAGAATGACATTAACATCATAAGGCGCGACATTACGCACCAGATCACAGACATCATTCATACAACTTTGCGGACTGCGAACAATACCCTGATCCCAGTCATAACGCGTCTTTAAAATTTGACGCTTTTCAATCATAGCCTGTTCAATCGTATCGGGCTTAAGTTTCAGTTCAACCGATAACAATTCATTTTCACGCTGTAAACGAAACAATTCGACAGCATTGGTTAATTTACTGATTAATTCATTGGGGTGCCAGGGTTTAGTGATAAATTGATAAATACCGCCTTCATTTATCGCATCAATAATATCGTTTGAATCAGTGAATCCAGAAATTATCATGCGAATAATATTGGGATATTGTTCACGTACCTTTGTACAAAATTCAATACCGGTCATACCCGGCATACGCTGATCACAGAGTAATACCTGTATCCACTCCTGCTTCAGGATTTTTTCTGCAATCTCAGTATTTTCAGCCGTATGTACATCAAAGTTTTCACATAAAATTCGATCGATAGATTCCAGAGATCTGGGTTCATCATCAATAACAAGAATACTGGGTAGAGTGCTCATCAGGCTTCTTCAACAATAGCGGTTTGAGTTTTCCGGGGTTGATAACCTATTAACTTGCTTTGACGGGCCAGACGTATCCACTGGTACCAGTCTTCCATTCCCTCACCACTGGTTGCCGAAATTTGCAGTATTTGAATACCCGGATTAATCCGCCTGGCATAGCTGATACATTTTTCCACATCAAATTCCAGATAAGGTAAAAGGTCGATTTTATTTAATAATAGAAGGTCTGCTGCATGAAACATATCCGGATATTTTATTGGTTTATCTTCACCTTCAGTGATAGATAATATAGCAACTTTATGGGCTTCACCCAGATCAAAAGCAGCCGGACAAACCAGATTACCAACATTTTCAATAAATAAAATAGAAGTATCCTGTGGTGCAAGATGATCGATAGCATGACCAACCTGATGCGCATCCAGATGACAACCTTTGCCGGTATTTATTTGCAGAGCGGGAACACCGGTTGCTCTGATGCGCTCAGCATCATGACTGGTTTCCTGATCTCCTTCTATAACGGCAAGTGGTAACTCTTCTTTCAGATCGGTTAATGTTCGAGTTAACAGTGTTGTTTTTCCAGACCCGGGGCTGGATACAAGATTTAATGTCAGAATTCCCCTGCTGGTAAAGAAACCCCGGTTGGCGTTAGCATATTCATTGTTTTTTCCCAGAATATCCTGCTCAATTTTAACCATTCGGGATTGACTCATTCCAGGAGCATGCGCATGTGCTGCCCCATGTCCGTAATGATGGTGATGGTGATCATGCTCATGACTATGAGTATGATCTTGGTCATGATCATGGTCATGACTGTGAGTATGATTATGTTCATGCTCATGATCGTGCTTATGACCTTCTTCATGTGAATGTTGATGATCTCCTTCTATCCGTGATTCACCTTCACCGCAACCGCATACTGTACACATTAGATTATCTCCAGTTCAATAATTTCTTTCAAAATACCTGTTGAAATTCCTGTTTAATTCGTCGATGTCGCGCCAGGGTCATCGGGGTACGCGACTTTGCTACTTTATATACAAAATTATAACGGGCAACATGGTAACTGGGATCAAAACCATAAAAATTCTGCTTCATTTTAGTTAACTCCTGTTGCCGATATTCTTCCAGAGGCTTAAAATTTTCATCCATCTGGTGTTGCTTTTTTTTCTGATTCAGGCGATTGGAATATTGGCTGTCGGCAGCCATATTTGCAGCCTCTCTTTGAACAGTATTGATAAATTCATGTGGATCATTATCTAATACTGCATCGATTAAACCTAGTGCAAAAGCTTCTTCAGTGCCGACAGGTAATCGAGCCTGAGTGATACGAATGGAATTCGCATCTGTTGTGTAACGGGGTAATAAATAAGTCCAGTATTCGGAACCATATAGATTACCCATATCTTTGTAATGGGGGTTTAATACACTGCCTTTGCGAGCCCACACTTTATCGGCAGTGCGAGCAAGAAATACTCCACCAGCACCGGCATTTCCCTGTAATGCAGCGACTGTTAAATGTGAATCCGTATTAATAATAGCCTGAGCCAGATCATCAATGGCATTGATATTACGCCATGATTCATCAGCAGGACTATTACTGGCTTCGATCAGGTTTAAATTCATACCATTTGACCAGTAATCCGGTCCACCCATCAAAACAATCACTTTAGTATTTTGCTGACATGCCTGTTGATAAGCCTGCAGTAAACGCTGACACTGGTTTACTCCCATAGCACCATTATAAAAACTGAAATGCAGGTAACCGACATCAGCTATCTGCTCATAGCGGATATCCTGATAAGCTGTTTCATTATCTGCAATAATTTCTGGCAATTGTTCAAAGTCATCAGCCAATACCACTGATGCCGGTAATTTAAAGGGGTGTTTAGCCGCAGCATCACGAAGATGCCCGATCCAGATTGCTCCATCAATAGTTGCGCGACAAATACTATGTCCACAACGGGCAATCACTTCACCTGCCTTACCCTGTAAAACATGCTCAAGCTGAGCATCATAAATAAATATTTTTCGCCCATACAAATCATCAGCGACTCCGGGAAAACCATCAGCACTATAAATTTTGCGTAAGATTATTTCACTATTATCCTGCTGCCAGTCTATTTTTCTATCTGATTGTTTGACCAATGGTCGGGATTTACCGGTTATTTCCGGGTTTGTATAATCCACAACCTGAGGCTTATATGATCCATCTTCAAATCGGGACACAGCTACTAAAAGCGCATCAACAGCAGCTTCAGTAACTTCATGATGATATAAGCTGGATTTACTGGCAGAGCGCATTGTAAATTCACTGAACGCCCAGATATCACCTGCATCCATTTCGCTATTGGCCTGCAGTATAGTGACTCCCCAACGACTTTCATTATTAAGTATTGCCCAGTCCAGAGCAGAAGGCCCCCTGTCTCCGGGTATACCGGGGTGTACTATCAGACAGGTAAATCTTGACCAGATATCTTCGGCGATAGCACGTTTTAAAAAGGGGGCAATGATTAGATCAGGCTGAAATAATTCAACAGCCTGCGAAGTCACTGTGTCATTAATATCAAATTCCACAGATACCTGATGGCCAAGCATTTCGAGCTCGACAAATAGTCGTTGTGACAGACTATTAAAGGTATGTGTAAGAAAAAGAATTCGCATAGTCAGGCCTTAGCATATCCTCGGCAATTGCTCACCAGTCAACCAGTCAACTACACGGCTACCACCAAAACTGGTTTCCATCTGGATAAAGCCATGTTCATTTTCAGTCACTTCGCCAATAATGGCAGCTTGCTGTCCGAGCGGGTGAGCCTGCATGACCTGCAATAAACGTTGCGCATCCTGTTGTGCACAGATACAGATCAATTTACCTTCATTGGCCACGTATAATGGATCAAGGCCCAGTAATTCACAGGCGGCACTGACAGCCGGTTTTACAGGAATACTGCTTTCCTTTAAATTCATACCTACATTCGATTGCTGTGCCAGCTCATTTAATGTAGTTGCCAGACCACCACGAGTGGGATCACGTAGACAATGAATCGCGGGTACAGCGGAAACCATCTCAGCAATTAAGCCATGTAAGGCAGCAGAATCCGATTCAATAGTTGTCTCAAACTCAAGATTTTCACGACTCGACATAATGGCAACACCATGATCACCAATGCTACCGCTCAGCAGAATAGCATCACCGGGACGAGCCAGGTCACCGGATATATTAATTCCATCAGGGATACGTCCTATGCCCGTAGTCGTAATAAAAACACCATCCCCGGAACCTTTACCGACCACTTTGGTATCACCCGTGACAATGGATACGCCGGCATCACTGGCCGCTCTGGCCATACTAATCACTATTTTTTCGAGGTCTGCTAAAGGGAAACCTTCTTCCAGGATAAAACCAGCAGATAAATATAACGGGATTGCCCCGGACATTGCGACATCATTAATCGTGCCATGTACAGAGAGTGAACCAATATCACCACCCGGGAAAAATAACGGAGAAATAACATGACCATCTGTACTCATCACCATACGTCCTGCTGTGACATCAAAGGCAGCCTGATCATTAGCCTGATTCAATAATTCATTATTGAAATGCTTGAAAAACAATTCATCGATTAATTGAGCCATAGCCCGACCACCACTACCATGTGTCATATCGACATTGCCTTTTCGAATATCAAGGCGAGCCGGGAATCGTTTGGCAGACAAGTTTTTCATGACTGCGCCTCCATTTCAGATGATTCATGCTCAGACGCAGTTTGACGAAATCGCCCATAACTCCAGTAGGCAGCACAGGCACCTTCAGATGAAACCATACAGGAACCCATCGGATTTTCCGGAGTACAGACCGTTCCAAATAATTTGCAGTCAGTGGGCTTTTTAAGTCCCCGTAAAATTCTGGGACACTCACAACCCTTCACATCAGAAGCACCTATTTCCGGTACCTGAAAACGTTTTTCCGCATCGAAATCCGCGTATTGCTGTTTAATTTGTAAAGCACTGTATGGAACAAGTCCCAAACCGCGCCATTCAAAACTGCGACGAATTTCCATGACTTCAGAAACCAGTTGCTGAGCCTTGAGGTTTCCCTCTCTTGTCACTACACGGGTATATTCATTTTCAACTATATGCTGTCCCTGATTAATTTGACGTATTAACATTAAAGCTGACTGCATAACATCCAGTGGTTCGAAACCGGCAATCACTACTGGCTTTTGAAATTCTTCAGCAAAAAATTCATAAGGCTGGCTACCAATGATGGAGCTCACATGAGAAGGGCCAAAAAAACCATCAATTAAGACCGAACCAAGTTCACGAACTTCAGGAGATTCCAGAATGTTCTGAATAGCAGCCGGTGTCAGAACATGATTACAGAATACACTGAAATTTTTCAATCCTTCGCGTTCAGCCTGCTGAATTGCCACAGCCGTTGGTGGCGTCGTTGTTTCAAATCCAATGGCAAAAAAAACAACTTCACGCTGCGGATTTTCCCGGGCAATTTTAAGAGCATCCTGGGTTGAGTAAACCATACGGATATCAGCACCGGTAGCCTTGATTTTAAGTAAACTCTTTCGTCCACTGGCAGGTACCCGCATCAAATCACCATAGGTACAGAGAATAACATGATGCTTTTCGACCAGCTCGATAGCATTATCAATACGACCAATAGGTAAAACGCATACAGGACAACCCGGACCGTGTACAAACCTTACATTCTGTGGCATCAAGTCCTGTACTCCGTAGCGAAATATGGCATGGGTATGACCACCACAAAATTCCATCAAATTATATTGGCGTCCCTCTTCTACTGCCAGACTGATTGATGAGGCCAGTTTTTTCGCTAAATCCTGGCGACGGAATTCATCGACATACTTCATAATGTTTCCTGGGCAGTTAAACCGGCTTCAGCAAAGAGCTGGATAGTTTTTTCTGCTTCTTCCTGGCTAATTTTATTTAAGGCATAGCCTACATGAATGAGTACAAAATCATTTATCTGCACATCTTCCAGCAAGGCAATAGAAACTTCTTTTTTTACTTCACCTAGCGCGACTGTTGCCATTGCAAGGTCTTCATTTATGGAGACTACTTTTGCCGGTAGAGCTAAACACATTATTCAACCTCTAATTCTTTTATTTTCATTTCATCACCAGCAGTGACCTGTAATTGATAGCTGCCACATTGCGGACACTCATCAAAACGATTTTTTATAATGACAGTCTCAGAGCATTTCATACACCAGGCTGTACCAGGAACATTGACAATAATTAACTCAGCGCCTTCTGCTAAACTATTTTTCGTTACCGCATCAAAACAAAATAGCATGGCTTCCGGCTCCACGCTGGATAAATCGCCAATTTCCAGCCAGACGGTTTTGACTCTGGAGTAATTTTGCGCTTTAGCTTCGCTTTGCAGTACCTGTAAAACACCTTCACAGAGTGACATTTCATGCATTAGACGATATCCAGTTTATAACCAACACAGGGATCGATGGCATTAATCATGAGTGCAGCAAGCTGCGCCAGTTCATCTTCATCTTTTACATTGATGTTAGCCAGACTTTGAGTTATTAAACCCTTAGGGTGAAAATTCCACTCAGTGGGCGCTAATATTTGATAGTTTGTAATTTTCTGCTGCTCAATTTCAACATGATGAATCAATCTACCCCGAGCAGCTTCAACCTGAGCTATACCCAGATCACTGCTACGAAATTTAGGATTATTATCACTATCGTGAAACATTTGCATGATAGAACGCATTTGCTGAGGGATTTGTGCCAGTTCAACCAGCCGCGCAACCCATCGAGTAATCAGCGCCGAACCAAATTCCTGCTGCAAAGATTCAACAACAGGATGATCATACTGACGACTCAGTGAAGTCGTTTCATAGTAAACACCAGACCAGTCAGGTTGCAGGATAAACTTATCGGCATCTTCAGCCTTAAAACGTTGCAGTAGCTGGCTATCATCCAGCTCAGGTAACTGACTGCAATGCCCTCCTCCCTGAGCAGACCAGCCCCTTTTAAAAATAATTCCTGTAGACTGAGCAGCCAGACTTTCAGCATGTTCAGCCCATTCCTGCAAATGAACAATATAATTAATATCCAGCCACTCTCTAACAGGACAATTAAACACCCTGTTTTGCAAAAATATTTCCAGCTCATCAATATATTGGTCTACTATAGCCGTTTCTTCACTCAATTGGCTTTCGAGTGAAAAAGCCTGGCCCTGTTCGAATAATGCCAGTTTAAAATCTGACACAATACGACTTAAATAAGGCAGTTCATGAAGATCCATTTCCAGCTTGAAAAGTTTTGGCCAATCCAGAAAAATTCGCAGTAAATGTTCTTTGGCTATTTCACTCAATACCAGTAATTCGCGGGCCAGTTCCATTCTTCTGGAAGTTGCTTTTTTTAACTGCTGTTCAATACTAACCAGTGCGGCACGTGACTGAGCCACACCACAAATATTGAAAAGCACAGGAATAATCTCAAGTGCCTGTTCGGGAGTTTTACCAATTAAAACTTTAGAGGCATGTACCGGTCGACTAGAATTAATTTCTACAAAGGGTAAATGATTTTTAAACGCCTGAAGTTTTATAAAAATTTGTCCTTCGATGTTATTCATTGTTTCCGTATTCATATTTAATTATCACTACCGCTCAGCGAACCACGTAACAAATCACGCCTGCTAATCGGTTTATTTAATTTATCCGTGATGGATGGTTGATCTATTATCTCTTGTTTTTGATCATCAGTCAGATTTTCTAAATCGGTTTCAAACTTAGCTTTGACGATATCATCAGGAATTGATTCGCTACCATTCCAGATTGCCTCTATCTGATCACTTTGAATGTCAGTTTGAGAAATATTATCCTCATTAAACAATTCTTTCATGACTATTTGAGCAGTTTCGACTGCACTGGCATCATCTCCAAATTCAAACATGGGAGAAAACAGTGAACACAACTGGTATTTGCCAATATCTTCTTCATAAGCCGTTATGAAAGAATACTTCCCTGATGGAAAAGAATGCGTTTTTTTAGTCAACTCATGTAAATCATCCCAGTTATCCGACTCACCCGGTAACAAAATTAAATTCATAAACCACGGTGTAATTAATATACCTATGTAAGAATTTTGCCAGTGTCTAAAACCAACTGCTCGAACTTTAATAGCATTATTCATGATAGGAATTTCCCGCATGCGGTGTTGCTGAATAGACCTGAAGCTACGTTCCAGCAAATTAACTTTTTGCTGTAACAATGCCTCATTTGAAAATGCATCGGGAAATTTTGAATCAAGAATCGACATGCTTTATTTAATCACCATAAAATCATTTTTCCTGCCATCACACTCAGGACAGGTCCAGTGTTCAGGCAAAGCCGAAAAAGGTGTTCCAGCTGCAATTTGCCAATAATCATCACCTTTTTGCGGATCGTATACATACCAGCAAATTTTACACTCCAGGCGAGTATCATCATTGATTTTAGTCAGGTCACCGCCAAATGAACCGGGGATATGTTGATCATTCATGATTTTGCGATTTTCAGCTTAAACTAACGGTAGATAGATAAGATTTCATCCAGGCGATTCGCACTATCGTTAATGTCTTCCTGAGATGCGCAGGCCACGGCAGGTACCGCACTGATTTCAATGGTATTCAGGATCAATGTATCCTGAGAATTAAAATACTGAACCCACCAGACATTTTCTGTAGCCGTACTACTAATCCGACAGTTTCCATAACCACGTGAGAGGATAATATTCGGCCCAATGCCGAGGCAACTGGAAAGAAATTGAATATCTTCCTCAGTATGAGGCAATAAAGAGAGATTGATTATATGCGGCTCTTGCCCGGCTTGATACCCTCCTAACTTATCACTAATCTCTACCAGTAAAGGGGGTGCGTTATAAACTGATTCGGGTACGACAAGAGCTTCTACATCAAAATTTTGCTGAGCCTCAGCGAAAGTCATTTCACTGACCAATGCCGGTATTGCCCCTATTTCCATAGTATCCCTGATAATATTCTGATGTTCATCCAGATAATGCACTCTCCACAGACCAGCAAGTACAGATTCCTGAATTTGTGCATTCAATTTACCGCCACATTGAATACTGACTTCACCGTCACCCAGTAATTGATCCATAAACTGCCGATTAGCATCATTCAGTTTATTCAATTCATAAACTCTGTTTTTATCACCAATATTAAAATCAGATAATGCCTGATTAATTTGCTCAGCAAATTCAATAGCCGGTTCCATACCCTCAATTTCATCAGCCTCCGGTATAACTGGTGAATGAAAAGTATTCATACCCGAAGGCAGGTTCATAAAATCAATCACTGAACCATCACTATCTACAGGCTGAGAACCTGGACCTGTAACGGCAGGAATTTCTATCGGAATATCTATCTTTTTCATCATTTCACCTACTGACTACAACCGCTAACGGCTGTATTTTGCTCAACAACTATGCCTATACCAGGGACAGGTTTTGCTTCAGAGCTAAGTAATTCATTAATCCTGATAATATAAGTATTCCAGTCCTGAACTCGACTGATAAAACCAAGAAACTGACCTTTTCGTAAAAACACCAGAGTTGGCCATTCGTTAAATCCATATCGCCCCTGAAGCTGGCGCTGGGCAGATTGATCAATTACAGCGACACTAAAACGATTTTCATACTCTTTAACCAGCTCAGGTAAAATCATGCAAACATCATTACTCTCAGGAAAGCGCTCAGGACTTTCGGTAAAGAATAATACGCATTCCTGCTGAGACTGGATAAATTCATCGCAATTTTCCAGATTAAGTACACTGTAATGGTATTGCTCGATCATGTTTTTTATCAAAGGAGAAGGCATATCATTTTTCCCTTTCTGTTATTTCTTCAATTTGCATTTGCTGACTTTGCTCAAAAGCAATCAAAGATGGTGGTTTGGGAGGTTCCCGATCAATGAGATCCGCAAACAGGGCATCAATACAATCAGTATTTAAAGCCTGTGTTGAAATTTGATTATCACTAGCCATTATCATATCGACAGCCTGAACAGCATCAGTAATTTTTCTGGCATTGTCCTCAGTTAACACTTCCCGCGCACTATTTAGAAAAACCAGTACCCAGGTGCCGGGAGGCTGTTCGCCAATCAACATTGTATCGACTTCTTTTTGCACCCCCATTCCTTCACATAGCGCAAAACCAAAGCCATTTTCCTTTATTTGCATAGGTAAACCTATACACATCAGTACTTCCCTCTGTGGTCGACTTCGCAGCTGATAATCGCTTCCGGATCAAGCGGATAGGGCTTATATTCGATATTAAAAGCTTTTGAGTGAACAACCCGATCATCACCAATGCGACTGGCCTGCTCTATTGACGGGCGATTTTCTTCATAGCTTGTAATATTAACTTCCTGTCCCGCCAGTAAATGCTCTCCATCCAGCGGCATGGTTCTCCTGACAGCATTAACATCAAATTGTTTTAACCATTCAAGGGCAGCTTCAATAGCCGGTTCAATTTGTTGACGGGTTTTTTCACTTAAGCTACCACCGAAATCTTCCAGATGTTCAGGCTGAACACCAACCAGAAGTAAAGATTCCGGATAGCATCCAAGCATATCAGTCATCATTAAAACTTCCTGAAAACCTGTCTGATGCAGGCTCATTTTTTTAACGCCCATAAATTTGGGTACATCTTCGCCTTCGATCAATTTCATGGTGCCGGCAGCTAAACCATAATCAATGGCATCGAAAATAACCAGGATGTCGGCCTGCTCCACAAATTGCAGCAAATAAATCCCCTGAGTACCACCATCCATCAGCGTGACATTTTCATCAAATTCATAGTGCTGATTTAAATGCTCAACAGTACGTACACCAAATCCTTCGTCGGCCCAAAGAATATTCCCTATACCTAGAATGAGAGTTTTTTTGGTCATTTTCGTCGTGTTTTTTTAGATTTTGGACATCAGAGTTACATAATTTATCTAATTTGTAAACTTTCTTATCAATAATTTCATCAGCCATCAGATTCAAACTGGTTACTTATTTACCACTATCCAGACAAAACTGTAACCAACTCATTCGCTTAAACGTCATCAATAAAAATAATATCTGACTACAACTTATTGATCTATGTTAATTATTTTAATAAAGGAACAGTAATTGCTGTATCTGGATCACTTCCACAAAACAAGAAATCGGGGATGACGAAAATGACTGAAACTTTTTATGATGTAATGCGCCGACAGGGTATAACCCGCAGGAGCTTTTTAAAGTTCTGTAGCCTGACGGCAGCGGCAATGGGACTGTCACCAATTTATGCGGGCAAGATTGCCCATGCAATGGAAAATAAACCTCGCATACCTGTACTCTGGTTACATGGACTTGAATGCACCTGTTGTTCCGAATCCTTTATTCGTTCAGCGCATCCACTGGCGAAAGATGTCATTCTTTCCATGATTTCTCTGGATTATGACGACACTATTATGGCTGCAGCCGGTCATCAGGCAGAAGCCATAGTTGATGAAACAATAGATAAATATAAAGGGAAGTATATTTTAGCCTGTGAAGGCAATCCCGGTCTTGAACAGGATAATACGGGGGGTATGTCCTGTATTATCGGCGGTAAACCCTATACCGAACAATTACGACATGCGGCACAGAATGCAATGGCTATTATATCCTGGGGTTCCTGTGCTTCCTGGGGCTGCGTACAGGCAGCATCTCCTAACCCGACAGGTGCAACACCTATTCACAAAGTACCGGATATTGGCAATGCCCCGATTATAAAGGTTCCAGGTTGCCCACCAATTGCTGAAGTTATGACAGCTGTTATTACTTATATTCTGACCTTTGAACGCTTTCCATCTCTGGATCGTCAGGGACGTCCTAAAATGTTTTACAGTCAGCGTATTCATGATAAATGCTACCGTCGTCCGCATTTTGATGCGGGTCAATTTGTCGAAAAATGGGATGATGACGGTGCACGCAAGGGCTATTGCCTTTATAAGATGGGCTGCAAAGGCCCGACTACCTATAATGCCTGTTCTACTATTCGCTGGAATGGCGGATTATCTTTTCCAATTCAGGCTGGTCATCCCTGTATTGGCTGTTCTGAAGATGGATTCTGGGACAAAGGTGGTTTTTATAATCGCCTGACCAGTATTAATCAATTTGGTATTGAATCTAATGCCGACAAAGTGGGGATTGGCGCAGCAACCGTTGTTGGTGGTGCAGTCGCTGCACATGCAGCCGTTTCAGCCCTTAAACGCAGCCAGCAAAAAGGAGACCAGGAATAATGAGCATTATAAAAACCCCTAACGGTTACACTCTAGATAACTCAGGTACTCGTCATGTCGTCGATCCGGTAACTCGCATCGAAGGACATATGCGGGCAGAAGTTAATATTGACGCCAATAATATGATCACCAATGCAGTATCCAGCGGTACTATCTGGCGAGGCTTGGAAGTCATACTAAAAGGACGCGATCCACGGGATGCCTGGGCATTCGTACAACGTATTTGCGGTGTTTGTACAGGGACGCATGCTTTAACTTCAGTACGGGCGGTAGAAAATGCACTGGGAATCAATATTCCGGAAAATGCCAATAGTATCCGTAACATCATGCAATTGTCGCTGCAGGTACATGACCATCTGGTACATTTTTATCATTTGCATGCATTAGACTGGGTAAATCCTGTGAATGCACTTAAAGCTGATCCAAAAGCCACTTCAGCACTACAGCAACAGGTATCACCAAATCACCCAAATTCATCCCCGGGTTATTTCCGTGATGTACAAAATAGATTGAAAAAATTTGTTGAATCAGGTCAGTTAGGTCCATTTAAAAATGGTTACTGGACAAACCCTGCCTACCTGTTACCACCCGAAGCTGATTTAATGGCTGTGACCCATTATCTGGAAGCTCTGGATTTTCAGAAAGAGATCATGAAAACCAGAACAATTTTTGGCGGTAAGGATACGCATCCAAACTGGACCGTTGGTGGTGTACCCTGCCCTATTAATGTCGATGGAACCGGTGCAGTGGGTGGAATCAATATGGTTAATTTAAATCAGGTACAGCAAATCCTTAAAGATTCGCAAACCTTCATCAACAATGTTTACATCCCCGATATTCTGGCCATTGGTCAATTTTATAAAGGCTGGTTGTATGGTGGTGGCTTATCCAGTCAAAATGTCATGGCTTATGGTGATATCCCAGATAAAGCAAATGATTACTCTGCTGCAAATCTGATGATGCCAAGTGGTGCCATTATTAATGGTAATTTAAAAGAAGTACATGAAATTGATTTAACCGATCCTGAGCAAATTCAGGAACAGGTCCCACACTCATGGTATAAATATCCCGATGGTGTAAAAGGCCTGCATCCCTGGGATGGTATTACTGAACCGGATTTTGACATAAGCTCAGCAAAAGGTGGCAAACATAATATTGAAGAACTGGATGAATCAGCCAGTTACTCATGGATCAAAGCGCCACGCTGGCGCGGACATGCGATGGAAGTTGGACCACTGGCAAGATATGTTATTGGTTATGCCAAGGGTGACAAAGAAATCACCGATCAGTTAAGCCTGGTCTTAAAAACACTGGACGTACCGGTCACTGCCCTCTTTTCAACCCTGGGGCGTACTGCAGCGCGAGCACTAGAGGCACAGTGGGCAGCGGAAAAACAATTGTACTTTTTCGATAAGCTGATGAGCAATATCAAAAATGGTGACACATCGACTCATGGAGGTGAAATGTGGGACCCTGCTGACTGGCCGAAAGAAGCAAAAGGTGTCGGCTTTACAGAAGCCCCTCGTGGTGCTTTAGCACACTGGATAAAAATCAAGGATACCAGAATCGAAAATTACCAGTGTGTGGTCCCAACAACCTGGAATGGATCACCTCGAGATGAAGCGGGTAATATCGGTGCATTTGAAGCTTCTATGATGAATACGAAAGTGGAAGTACCGCATGAACCTGTAGAAATCTTACGCAATCTGCATAGCTTTGACCCCTGTTTAGCCTGCTCAACACATGTTATGACTGAAGAGGGTGAAGAACTAACAAGCGTAACAACCGGACCTATTGGTTCTTAACGGGGGCGCACTATGACAACGATGGCAACCAAACCACATAGCGAACCGGCTGTTTATGTATACGAAGCACCTGTTCGTATCTGGCACTGGGTTAATGCTCTGGCGATTACTGTACTGGCTGTGACCGGTTATTTTATCGGTTCCCCACTACCAACAATGTCAGGTGAAGCAAGTGACCACTTTTTAATGGGCTATATCCGTTTCACACATTTCGCGTCAGGATATATTCTGGCGATTGGTTTTATCGGGCGGCTTTACTGGGCAATTGTCGGTAACAGTCATGCACGGGAAATATTTTTGCACAATATTCTCAAAAAATCATACTGGTCAGGCTTATGGCATGAAGTTAAGTGGTATCTATTTATGGAAAAAGAGCCGAAGGCTTATACCGGTCATAATCCACTGGCAATTTTCTTTATGCACTGGATGTTTGTATGGGGAGTTGTATTCATGATATTCACTGGATTTGCAATGTATGGAGAAGGAGCAGGTTATGATAGCTGGCAATACACTTTATTCAGTTCCTGGATAATTCCATTATTTGGACAAAGTCAGGATGTACATAGCTGGCACCATCTGATCATGTGGTACATCCTGTGCTTTGTTATAGTTCATATATATGTTGCTATCCGTGAAGACATTATGTCACGACAAAGTATGGTCAGTAGCATGATCAGTGGCTGGCGCACCTTTAAAGATCAACGAGGCTGGAAAGATAGCAAAGAGCTTTGTGATAAGGATGATGACTGAGTTTTATTAGTAATCAATATTTTTATTGTGTTCGGAGTAATAGCATAATACGGCATATAAAAATATTAGTAGGTGTCATATAGTCACGATTATAAATCCAGAAATCGGGCGTTTCATCATTGATCCTAGAAAAATCAGTTGAGCGTGAAAAAGATGCGTAACAGATTGATGTGCCTGATCTAAGCCAGGGATGGCTGTAGCTAGAGCAATGCAGGAGCAATTGCCGAGAAATAAAAATGATCACAACATCAACCTGGTTTTAGAAACTTTAATTCATCACCAAATTTTTTATTTTTAAAATATGGAAATAACGAAAGTAATAGATTTACCTGCTGATATCCAGGCTCTAGTAACTGGGAGCTTAACCGAGGGTTTTCTGTTTCTACAAAGACTTGTTGATGACTTTGAAGATGGTAGCAATAGTTTTGATTGCGCTGGTGAAGTTCTGATGACTGCTAGATTAAAAGGCAACTTAGTTGCAATTGGTGGTATCAATATTGGTGCTGGTAATGCAGCTCGTTTACGTCGTTTTTATGTTTGCAGATCATGTCGTAAAAAAAGTGTTAGTAGAAAATTATTAAATGAACTTGAAAATTATGCTGCGGTTTTTATTAAGGATATTGAATTATATTCAGATACCAGCTCAGCGAGTAAATTTTATGAAAGTTGTGGATATATTGCTGTTCATGAAAACAAGGTAAGTCACCGAATAATTTTACCATTACAGAAATGAACTATTTTATACCTAATCCTTCTGCTAATCCGGTGGAAATAGAAATTGTTGACTTTGATAAAATTGAAAATGCTGTTAGCCTGTTAAGTTTTTCATATTTATCAATTAATTTAGTCGTGGAGTAGTTTATGAATAAATACAAGATCAATTTAGCTTCAATCATTATTGCAATGATTTTTATGCTCGGTATATCACAGTCAGCCAATGCAGGTATGGTTGGCACTCAAAAACTTCTACCACAAAGCCTAACCCAACTCGACCTACAACAGGCACGACAATCAATGCAAAACCAGCTGGTAGATCTGGGTGTTGAGCCTGAAATGGCCAGATCAAGAATTGCCAGCCTGTCAGATCAACAGATTGCAGATATCTCCAGTCAGTTAAGCGATCTCCCTGCTGGTGCAGATGCGGGTGGTATTTTGTTAACGATCTTTATCGTTTTTGTAATAACCGATGTTATCGGTGCAACCGATATCTTCCCTTTTATTCACCCCATCAATTAATCTCATTTGAAGACTGGACTACAGAACAGCTGCCGACAGGTAGCTGTGCTGATATTTTTGCTGGGTATTTCCGCCTGCGCGACTACGCCACAAACCCGCTTGCTACTTGACCATCCTCCCGATATTCCCCCTCTGGTTGAGCTTGCGGACGTTCCTTTTTATCCCCAACAAAAATACCAGTGTGGCCCTGCAGCACTGGCCACAGTGATTAATTATTATCAGCAATCTACTTCGCCTGATGAGTTATTGCCTATGGTGTACATACCACAGTTAAAAGGTACTTTGCAGGCTGAAATGCTCGCCGCCGTAAGGCAGTATAAATTGCTGGCAATTGAACAGGAAGGACAACTGGCTTCAATCTTGAATGAGATCGCCGCCGGGCATCCAGTACTGGTATTGCAGAATCTTGGCTATGGATTTTATCCATTCTGGCACTATGCAGTTGTTATTGGATACGACCTGCCAAATCAACAGCTTATTTTAAGGTCGGGAGAAATTAAAAGATTAGTTCGGCCCTTTCGTGTATTTGAACGAACCTGGGAAAGATCGCGATACTGGTCGGTGATCGTGGTCCCCCCTGATGTTATGCCAAAAAGTATTAGCCAGGAAAAGTTTACTCAGGCTGCTGTAGCTCTGGAAGCCAGGTTATCACCTGAGCAAAACGAAAAGATGTACCAAAATGGCTTTAACCGTTGGTCACAAAACTATGTACTAATAATGGGGTTGGCAAATGCCAGTTTTGCCAGGCAGGATTATGCTCAGGCCGAAATTTTGTATACACAGGCAGTACAACTGGATAGACAACGCGCTGCAGGCTGGAATAACCTGGCTTATGCGCAACTCTTGCAGGGCAAGTTTGAAGATGCAGTTATGTCGGTTAATCGGGCGCTTGAACTTGATCCGGATAATGAGGAATACCAGAATAGTAAACGAGAAATTATGTCATCTGTTATTAAACAATAAACTTCCCCTGACTTTATCACACAGGTAATCGGATGATTCCTGCATCCATCAATGCCCGGTGCATTTTATTCATGCTGAGATAGTTATAGATTAGAGCTTAAGTAAATAGAGAACACTTCAATTTTTGGTGCCAGTAGTTATTGTTTTATAATCCTGGAATCTGCAGTTGGACGAGTTGAACCTGGAAAAATCAATTGAACATGAAAAAGATGCATGACCTTAGATTCCGCAGTTGAAGGCGATGCCTGTATAACAACTCTTAATATTTTAAATGAAATTGGTGCCAGTGTAAGAGTAATGCCATTACGTTTTACACAAAGATTCGAAGTATCTACTGGTAAATCAGCGAAAATTTGCATCATCACTGGAGTTTATATCCAGAACTTATTGAACAAAATAATATGTGAAATCGACTCGTATTCAAAGTCAACAGCAATCTCAAGAGTAAGGATTTTCTTATGACAAGCTGTAATCAAAAAGAAAGGTTCCCGGCTCTATGTGACATAGAACCGGGAAATACAACGTAGGATTATTTGATAATAACGCGTGCATTTAATGGCTGCACTGGACGATTATTATCATGGTGCATAGCATGAATAAATTTATCGATTTGAGCCTTTGAAGCTGTATCGTAAAATTTCATCACAAACCAGTTAACGCCCTCTGAGCATGGTGGTGTGGTCAATGAACCATTAAACCGATAGTAGTCATGGTCATGTGGTAATAACTTATTTGCATCTACCTTGCTATGCAGATTATGCGATGTACCTGCTTCATGCGGCATATGTGCCCAGGCTTTTTCCAGTTCCGCATTCTGTTCACCAACCTTATACATAACGGCTATTACTGCAAGATTTCCATCTTTGTCGGCATGTACAAAGTGACCTTCCATCGCAAAGGAATTTCCTTCGATGGTATTTTCGCTAGGTGAGTGAAAGTGGAATTGCTTTAATTCAAAGGTTTTACCAGCCACAGTGATAGTGCTACCAGGCTCGTAATTCACCTGAATAGTATGACCATTATTCACGACATCTTTACCACCAACCAGGTAATTAACGGTCATTTTAGGTAAATCACCTTCAACCATGCCGGTAAGGTTTACAGGTGACTGGTTCTTTCCACTTCCGCAGGTGCCAAATTCAGCACTCAGTTGAGCCCAATGGTCAGGACCTTCGTGGCCAGAATATCCCCAGTGGGCTTTGCCTTCAGCAAGAGAAGTAGTCGAAGCGAAGAGCCCGCATAAGAGCAAGGGTAATAATTGTTTTTTCATCATTTTCTTCCTTAGATAGGTTGTAGATTCAACAGCGTTTGAGATTATATAACTTTGAATATATTTATTTGATGAAAATTTTAATTGATAAATATGAAAAACTTATGTTTGAGACAAAAAGTGTCGACCCACTAATACTATTTTCGTGAATCCATAAGAGCCATTATTTCTCATGTCAATATTGAAAAGTTCGGTAGCTCTAATCAGGTCACTTATCTTTTTAAACCTGGAAAAATTAGTTGAGCGTGAAAAAGATGCGTAACCCTAGAATCCGCAGTTGGACGAGTTGATTGTGCGTTTGAGGTGGTGTAGATCAAGGCGTAGCGACGCGGAATAGCGAGCTATTCCAAGGAGTTACAACGAAGAGATACGCCGCCTCAAACGTGCAATTCAGTTCGTAGCGGAATTCACCGATTGGGTGATTATACACATCAACTGTAATCGTATATGAAACAGTGGGTTAATCTCTATTGCTAGCGGTCAACTGCGGAATCTAGGGTAACAGATTGATGTGCCTGGTCTAAGCCAGGGATGACTGTAGTTAGAGCAATGCAGGCGCAATTGCCGGCAAATCAAAAACACCGTAGTCAGCTGATTGGTGAAGACTGTGTTTTTGATTTTATCAGCTGCATGAAGCTGTTACGTAGACTTTCATGATTCAACTAATTTTTCTAGGTTAAAACCATAGTTGATGGATGAATGAGTATGACAAAAATTCTCGGTGCCGTATTTAACCAGTTCTTCTAAAACAGCTTCAACAGAGTTATGGCTGACGTTATCGCAGTCTATGAGTAAGGCAATTCATTATGAGCATTGTGTTATGAACGATGCACCTTTAGGCCTCAGGGGTATATAGATGGTAAGTGTTTTTGCTGCCCGCTTTAGCGACATACATGGCTGAATCAGCAGTCTCTAAAAGACTACTGGTGTCACCAGCATAATCGGGACAAACACTAACCCCTATGCTGGCGCCTACCTTTACCTGATGTCCCTGCAGTGAGACGGACTGTGATAGTTTTTTAATGATTTTGTCAGCGATAATCGTAGCGACTTCTATCTCTTTAATATTTTCCAAAATCACAGCAAATTCGTCACCACCAATGCGAAAGACTATGTCATTATGACGTAAAACATCCTGAAGGCGCTGCCCGACATTGCGTAATAGGTCATCACCGATATGATGGCCTAAGGTATCGTTAACGATTTTGAAATCATCAAGATCGATAAATAGCAGGCTACAACGTTGCTGAAAATGTACAGCAGTGCTGACGGCCAGCTCAACACGTTCCTCAAAAAAATGGCGATTGGGCAACCCGGTTACACCATCATAAAAGGCCATATCCTGAAGGTGATCATCTCGTTCCTGCACCTTACACATCATGTCGTAAAAGGCATGCGAAAGATCGCCTATCTCATCGCTGCGCTCTACCATTGGACGCACACTGTAATCCTGATTCTGGGTTACCCGCTTAACTGAATCCATTAAAAGCTTTAATGGTCTTATGATCGAATTTTCTAATTTTATAGCTAACCATAGAGAGAAAAACAGGCTGATAATAACTGCTGCCGTAATGACGCCTATATACAGGAATATGCGCTTGTAAACTATGTTAAGGCTGGCTTCCAGTGATAGTGTACCAACGAATTCAGATTTTAAAAAAACCGGTGTGGTTAATTTAAAGCGATCCCATGTCAGCTGTTCTTTAATCCTTGGCAGTGGTGGCGTATTACTGGCTGCTTTGACAGTGATATCTTTACGCTTGAATGTTGCCAGTATCCTCCCATCGGGTAGTGTTAACGAGGCATACAGTATGTCGGATGATGCCTGCAGGGTCGCCAAAGCCTCTGTCGCCGTGATGTTGTCGTTGAATGCCATGGCTGTGGCCGCATTATCACTAACAATGTCAGCGTTAACATGGATTGCCTCCAGGGTCGCATTGCGCAGCGCAAAATATTCATAAGCAGACATAACCAGCAACACCGGGGATAAAGCGATTATGAGAACCAGTATATTAATTATGATTAGCTTTGTTTGAATAAGCTGATTGTTAAACCATATTTTCAAATTCATGGATTACCAGGCCCTAAATTTACCTTGCAAGACGTAACAAACGGGAACTGATATTAAGTTTAGCAGTTTGGGCAACTTCTGTATTAATTTCGAACACTAGCCGTTGACCTTCTGGACGTACGAATATGCATGCGCCTGTTTTGGCCAGCTGCTCGTCATCCGTGACAGTTAATATGGGTTGAGTGGCTATTTTACTGATCAGTTGCGTGAGCCTGGTTTGAGCCACTTGTCCGATAAAAATAATATTGCAGCTTGCTGTTTGTTCAACGCTCACTATAGGACGAATGTTGATGGGTCTATTGTTGATCTGTTTTCCATCTATGCTGTCAATTGCTCTGCCGAAATCCTCATTAGCTATAAAGCATAAATTGATATTATTCCCCAGGGTATCGTCTGGCCATTCAGTCAATAATGCAAAATTGTATAGATAGGCAGCCTTGAGTGTATATTCCGGTAGTGCCTCACGCGCATGAACATAGCTGGTATAGCTGAAACCGAGCAGGCAGCATAACAGGAGTAAAAGTTGGCGTAGGTTCAGGCTCATCTGAAGTTGTACTCCAGCTGTAACCTGAAATTACGCCCTTCCAGAGGTAAGGCAGTCAATACAGGATGTTTCAGCACATCCTTCCGTTGACTATCGAACAGGTTACCTATGCTGAATCTGATATCGGTATCTGCTAATACCCGGTTGGAGCTTAGCGTCAGATTGGCTACGGTATCTGAACTAACATCGTTACGCTCAATATCAAGACGATCTCCCGTTGTTTGTAGCTCAAACCCTAGCATAGCTTTGTTCTGGAATAAGGGTTGCGCCATATTCAATTTTGCCAACCAGTGTGGTGAATTGTATAACTGTTCGCCAAAATTATCTTCTGTGACCTGGTGAGCCAGGCTGGCATTCAGCCTGAAACCATCACTGTTCACATGTTCTATCCCTAGCTCCTGACCGAGAGTTTCCAGATCGTAATAAATCGATGAAATAGCATCAGTGATTCTATTACGATAAAGCGAAGCAGTTAATCGTGTTTTAGAGCTTATTTTCTGCTGCCAGACCAGTTCCAGAGTCGATATGGCTTCCTTGTTGCTGGGAGGAGCGCTGTAAATATACTGGACGTCTTCCCAGGGGTTAATGTTGCGAAATGCCTTTCCGTAGGAAAGTTTGAATATCGATGCCGGCCAGGGTTGATAAATAGCAGCAATACGTGGGCTGAGAGAGTTATCTAAATCAGTTTCGCTACTGAAAGGGTCAGCGAAAACAGAGCTGCTTATAGTACTGTCAAAATTAGTGATGCTATCGTAACGTAATCCGGGGACCAGTGTTAGTTTGTCTGTGAGCTGGTATTCATCCTGAACAAACACGCTGGTGGTCGTTGTAAGGTAATCATTTTGATCGTTAAAGAAATAATCATAGGCAGGATCCGATAAGTCGCTACTGTAGGATTGTTGATAATCATCACGATATTCCAGGCCAAATAAAATTTTATGCTGTTCAAACCAGTTGCCGATAAAGGTGAAACTTACCCCTCTCCATTTCCCCTGTGACAGCTGAGTTTCTCGGTAGCCATCAAATGACTGATCATCTGATCTATAATCATACTGTCCGAAATACAGCTGGGTAGAGAGTTTTAAATCTTCATTCAGTTCGCTATCATGATTGAGCTTGAGAAAGCTGTTTTTGTCTGAAGTGAAATTCCTTAAAGCGAAATCGGCTGGTTCGAAGGATGTCATGAATGCAGTTTCATCTACATCGCGCTGACCAGTAGCCAGTTCCAGTGTCCAGTTATCAATACTGCCCTTGAAAAACAGCCGTTCCGTGCTTGGTTTTTTAATAGGAAAAATGGCCTGGTTTGTATAGGGGTCACCATAGAATGATTCCCAGTCATCCAGTTCTGGAAATATGGCACTGAGGCCATCATCCTCATATTTTGATACAGAGAATAGAATTTCTGCGCCATTATCGAATTGCTTACCATAGCTCAGGCGCGCTCTGCGACTATTATTATCACCAAGGTCGACAGCCAGTTGAACGCTATCAAAGTCTCGACCGCGTTTAGTCCTGATATTGATGACACCGAGAAATGCACTATTGCCGTAGGTGGTAGAACCAGGACCGGGAATGTATTCCACACGATCGATCATATCAACATCGATGAGTGCATCTTCACCGAGGAAGATCTGATTATAGACATTTTCATTGGTCACATAGCCATCAATGACCAGCATGATGCGGCCTGCATAATCTTTGGGTGAGCCGAAGCCACGACCACCAAGATACTCGTAATTCAGTCCTGAGCTTAAATACAGCCCGCGCATACTTTTGAGAATGTCAGATAAGCTACGGTAGCCAAAATCATGAATGTCCTGAGCGGTAACGATTGAAACGGCTGAAGGGGCATCGCTGATCTGGCGCGCAATACGACTGGCTGGAATAAATTCAGTTTCTAGTAACTGTTCTATGGATATTTGGGTAATATCGATTTTTACGTCTTCACTCGCTAGTGCGGGCGTCATACTGTGACACTGCAATAAAGCGAGAATAAGAACAATGAATAGACGATTTATCATCAGGTTTAGATCAATTACTTTTGTATCTTAGCTTCAACAGTAAAGCTGGCATAGGTAAGGCTGAACAGGTCCATTCTGATTTCCTCTGCCTCATGTTATAGGGAAATACATTGATTGTTGACGGCGATGTTAACGTCATATCTATGTCTAGTGGAGCCTCTAATTTTACTTATCAATCGTAAACTGTTGAACCTGGATTACTCAGTTGCCCCCTCGCAATAGAGGTTAACTCACTGTTTCATCAACCATGACAGTTGATGTGTATAATCACCTAATCGGTGTATCCTGCTACAAACTGAATTGCAGGTTTGAGGCGGCGTATCTCTTCCTTGTAACGCCTTGATCTACACCACCTCTAATACACACCTCAATTCGTCCAACTGTGGATTCCAGGTTAAAACAGATATAAATACTTCGTACAAAGTATTTATATAGCAGTTTTTAAATAAATCTGAGGATTATTTACTTATCCATTATCAGGTCGTTCAATCATTTATGATAAAACACATCAAATCGATAAAATCTATGTCCCGGTTGTCACTTGATTGGTGATGAGCGTGTTTTTGATTTTATCAGTTGCATTAAGGTGTTACCTGGACTTTCATAATTAACTGATTTTTCCAGGATTATGCTTGAGTAATGCAATAAGTAGTCTGAAATAAAAATCGGGCTCATCAATGAGCCCGATTTTTTTGTAAGTTAATTAGAAAATTTTCAAGTGCCAGGTTTATCTCTGGATAGCGAAGGATAACTCCGTTAATCGCTATGGTATAACTTTACCCTCTTGAACGAATACGTGTATAAACCATATCTTTCAATTCTGCGCGCTCGTATTTCAGTTTCTCCAGTGTTTCATCGGTTACCGGTTGTCCGAGTTCTTCCAGTTTACAAATTTCCTTGTCGAGTTCGTTATGTCGCTTGATGCTGGCTGCGAATCTGGAGTCAGCTTCTGATAACTCTTTTAAGCGCTGGCGAAACTCTGGGAATTCGGTTTCAATTTCATGGTGTTCACCTTGCATATTTATCTCCGGCAGTATTTTTCAACGGAAAGTGGTTGTAGTATACGGCAAGCCTGATATGAAAGACAAATATGACCAGAGATGCTTCAGGAAGGTTTACTTAAGCTGTCCCAAAACGGCAAAACCGGATCGGAATGTGTTAGTGAAGACATAGCTATTCACCATATGTTAGCTTTAACCTGGAATCCGCAGTGGGCGAATTGTATGCGTATCGAGCTATGGGGTAAATTCGCAGGGAAACAATGATGGATATAACTAAACTGCAGCTGCACCATAATTACCATAGCTACGAGGATTACGGAGACGAGGACGAGCTACATGCTAATGAGCAACCAGGTTATCCAGTGCGGTAGACAAGTTCCTCAAAATGATGAACGGGCAAACTCTTGTCCAGGTTTAAATATGTGAAGATTGCAAAAAAACACTTCTCATAACTTCATGGTTAGACCATTATCCCGTGTAGCCAAAGCTGTTCATCAGGCAGCGTTCCTGATGTGTAACATCATCAAAGACAATAAACGCTTCGTTTCACAAGGGACAGCAGATTACTTCAACACAGGTGCCTGACAGGAGGTTCATTATGTATTATGTGCTTGGGACAGATGGATGTGAAAATGTCTATATGAAAAAAGAGCGGGGGCTCAACTCGCACATCGAACTCGCTATGGGGAGACTATGGGATGTCACTGCAGACGAGATTGACCTCCCCTTTCGCTACAATATGAAAGTTGTCGAAGGCCAAACTCCGAGGTTATACGGCTTCTATCCTGGATCTGACCTTATGCAGCAACGTTTAGTGGATGTACTACAATCCGCAGGAGTTGACAATCTGCAACTTTTCCCAACTATCGTCACAGATGATAAAAGTGGTGAAGAAGTGCCTGGATATGTGACCATAAATGTTATTGGAAGGGTCGCTTGCGCAGTAATGGATAAATCCAGCAAGTCTGCTGTCGCGAATGTTAGTTATTTTCACAACCTGGTCATCAATCCAGAAAAAGCGAGCAGGCTAGCCATGTTTAGACTAGATGAGTCCCCTATGCTTATCCTGGTCAATGAGTTTGTGGCACATGCAATCCAGGATAGTGACTTCCCGGGTCTGAAGCTTGAAGCAGTGGCAGAGTATTTGGAAACCTGAGAAAACCTGTTGACTATATCGATGGATATAATCAGGCCAGTTGTATCGCGGAAGGACTCGGAAGCAGATGGATTGAACAAATAATAAACCAACTTCTCCTTAAGAAACCGTTCAATGAATTTGAACCTGGATTCCGCAGTTGGCCGCTCGCAATATAGGTTACCCCACTGTTTCATACACCATGACAGTTGATGTGTATAATCACCCAATCGGCGCATCCCGCTACGAACTGAATTGCAGGTTTGAGGCAGCGTATCTCTTCGTTGTAACTCCCTGGAATAGCAGGCTATTGCGCGTCGTTACACCTTGATCTACACCACCTCAAACGCACAATCAACTCGTCCAACTGCGGATTCCAGGTTGGAAAGTGTTAAATACCTTAATAGATGACAGAGAATTTTTTTACAGGGGTGCTAGACTCAACAATATAGAACTACGTTTGTTACAGGCCTGCCAGAAACTTAGGACGGCTTTATCCATCGCTATATCTGGATGGGAGCTCTAAAGATTTGTTGAATTTCAGGTAAATCAACGTAACAGGGTCCAATAAAAATAAAAGGAGATAATTAGGTGGAATCAGCAAAATCTTATTCCTTGGTTGCTCGCATTACGCTTTGGGCAGCTTTGTTTATCGTCTTGTTTATGAGCGTTAGTATCGCTATCGATTATCGGATCAATTCTGATCGCTGGTACTGGAGTATTGAAGAACGAGCTGGGGAGATTGGCGAATTTGTTGCATTGTCATTACCACTGGCCTTGTGGAACTATGAGGAGGAGACCGTGGACAGAGTGCTTATCTCTGCGGTAAACAGCATGGTTATTGATGGTATATATGTTGTTGAAAAAGATAAGTTCGTTAAAGGTTTCCGGAAACATAATAAAGAGGATTTACAATCGCAGGACCAACTGCCGAAAAATGTAGACTTTACCGAATTGAAGATTTACCTGGACGCTGCCGGTGTAGAGCCGATAGCGACAGTCTATTTTGATATCAATGAAAACTATGTGGCCCAGCAGATGAACGTTTTGGTCAGCACTTCGATTATTCGGGCATTGGTTCTCTGTCTTGGTCTGGCTGTCTCGACTTACCTGTTATTGAAGTGGCTGGTCAGGAAGCCAATACTCAAGCTTAGTGATGCCATGCGGGATATTGCTGAGGGAGAAGGAGATCTTACCCAAAGACTTTCAATTAGCCAGAACAATGAAATCGGTCAACTGGTGGAGCACTTTAATCACTTTATGGATAAGATGCAAAGTTCCATGTCGGTGGTAGGCCAGGTGGCCAGCCAGGCTCGCCAGACAGCAACCGACCTGGATGCATCTTTTGATATCAGTCGTAAACTGGTTTCTGATCAGACCCTTGAAATCGATTCCATTTCAACATCTGTTAGCGAAACTACAGCAGGGACTCTGGGTATAGCCAAGAATGTGCAGGCCACGTCAACAGCCGCTGACAATGCATATAAAGATATCCACAAGTTCCAGCAGTATATGGAGTCAACCGTAAAGTTAATACAGAAACTCAGTGACACATTTCAGCAAACCTCGGAGTCGATGACTGCCCTGCAGTCTGATGTCGATGCCGCAGCTGAAATTACGACCATTATCAGGAGGATCGCGGAGCAAAGCGAGCAATTGGCGAATCATGTCGATGCGGAAGCTGCCCAGGCAGCGGAGCAACAAGATGGAGTTACTGCGATAGCGGATGAAGTTCATGCACTGGCCAGGAAAACCCAGGAGGGTACACGAGAGGTCAGTGCTAAAATTGACCACCTGATCAACAGCATAGAAAGCAGCGCAAACTTATTTACAAGCGGTAGTCAGGCCAGTCATGAGGGCGTCGAGATAGTTGGGCAGGCTGAGAGCACCCTGCACTCGGTAAATGATTTGATCGGGCAGATAAACGATATGTCCACAAACATTGCATCAGCTATTGAGGAGCAGTCGAAGCTTACACAGGAACTGAACCAGAATATTCAACACCTGTCAGTACTGGCCCAGGAGTCTAACGCCCAGTTGGATCATGCTGGTACCTGCAATCGTAGGGTCAATGAACAAACCGATGTGCTGACAAATCATTTGGCGGGTTTTAAATGGTGAGATGCTGTCAAGGCTCAGGCCTCCCGATTTTATGCTTGCAAGCCCTGCTGGTAAAGATAGATCCGGGTATTTCCTGCTAGTACACCCTGCTCAGGGTAACTGTATCTTTGCAGGTCGCAGGCGGGCTGACAACACCTCAGGTTAATGAATAATTAAGCGATTGAGATCTTTCATTGAGGTTCTGGAAGACCCTTTTGAAAAACTGAAGAGGAAGAAAAATGAAACTGATTTTACCTATTTTATTAGCAGTGTTGTTTTCAATACCGGTAAGCGGGGCAGAAACGAAACCCATAGTCGTTGCGGCAGATCCATGGCCACCGTACGTGGATCCTCAAGACGAAAAGCAGGGGCTGTCGCTTGAAATCATCAGGGCCGCCTATAAAACCCAGGGCTATGACGTGATATATAAAAATATCCCCTGGGCAAGGGCTGAGGATGGAGTCAAAACCGGCATTTACGATGTTATCCCGGACGTCTGGTTTACCGAAGCCAGGACGAAAGATTTTATGTATAGTAAGCCTTACGCCAGTAACGATATTAAATTCATCGCCTTGAAGAATGATCCGTTTGAATTTGATGGAATAGAAAGCCTGAGTGGGAAGAAAGTCGGGGTTATCAGGGGATATGTTTACAGTGAAGAATTTACCAACGCGAAAGGCTTTAAACAATTCGGCGTTCCAGACTTTATGCTGAATATGAAAAAGCTTATGTCAAAGCGAATCGATTTGACACTTGAAGATGAAATTGTCGCCAGGCAGCGCATTGCCAAGGAAGATCCCAGGTTATTAGAGCTGATAAGGTTTTCGGAAAACTCGCTTTCCCATCGGGATTTATATATAGCATCCGGATACAAAAATCCACGCCACCGGGAAATTATCGAGGCATTTAATAAAGGAATGGCAGCGATAAAGGCGAATGGTGTTTTTTCCAGGATAATGAAAAGCTATTCGCTTGCTGTTCCTGAATAGATAACCACTTTAAAGGGGGTTGAGTGCTTAAATTCTGACCAGCGCGTAATCAAGGATAAAAGAACGTCCGGGGTCTAGCTGATGATCATACAGTTCAGCATTCAGCGCAGTTTCCACAATGATTTTTTTAACTATTCAACCTGGAATCCGCAGTTGGACGAGCTGATTGTGCGTATGAGGTGGTGTAGATCAAGGCGTAACGACGCGGAATAGCGAGCTATTCCAAGGCGTTACAACGAAGAGATACGCCGCCTCAAACCTGCAATTCAGTTCGTAGCGGGATTCACCAATTGGGAGATTATACTCATCAACTGTAATCGTTTATGAAACAGTGGGTTAATCTCTATTGCGAGCGCTCAACTGCGGAATCTAGTGAAATCGCTGAAGTCTTTTTCCGTCTTGATCATTTTGGCAACCTCTCGGGCCAGAGCTTAAATATCCCCTCTTTTCATCTGCTTATCCTCTCCTGTTTGAGGATTAAAAAAATAAGCAGTTACACAATTTAATTTACAGCCACAAGTCTAAATAGGTAAACTGTCCCCGGAATTCGAATTCCAATAAACTATAGTTTTAGTTAAACCTGGAAAAATAAGATAACGTAGAAATTATTTTAAAACGATGTAAACCTGTTATGGCCTCACTTGCATCAATTAATACAACACAAAATACGACCTTGAATTATGACTAAACATGCAAGCAAATTTTCATTATTCTTCTTTTCCAGTCTGGCAATTGCCACCTTTACTTCCTGCGGTGGCGGTGGAGACGATTCACTCAATACTAAGGTACTATTTGAAGGTTATATAAGCCATTCAATCTTCATTGATGTAGACAATGATAACGATCTTGATCTTGTGCTGGATCACAATCCCAGTAATCGTCCATCGGTCAGCCTGTTGATTAACGACGGTAGCGGACATTTCACGGAACGTCCCGGTTCACTCCCGGACCGTCCACAGGGAACGAATGTTAATATGATCTCAGCCGGAGCGGGAGATTTTAACAATGACGGATTTACCGATTTATTGGTGGCTATGATCCCTGGAGATTACTCTTCTGTTGTGATTCAACTTCTGACAAACGATGGAACCGGTCATTTTTTTGATGACTCATCCCGAATAGGTAGCAATAGTTTCGACGGTGGATGGCTAACATCCTTTAGAGTCGCTGATTTTGATGGGGATGGACAACTCGATTTCGGCACCTTACCTTCCTTCGGCTCATCTGTACCCGACGGCATTTTCCTCCAGGGCAACGATGGTAACTTTACCTTTGCTTTGGATATGGATGTGTTGATGAATAATCAGACGGCGGATGAAAATGTACTGGCAGGCGGTGGCGATTTCTGGGTTGGAGATCTGAACAATGACGGTAAACCGGACATAGTTACGAGTGAATTTGCGAACAACGTCAATACTTCCGGGTACAGAGCCTGGAGCAACTACATCAATACTAGCACACCGGGTAACCTTAGCTTTACACCTGTAGAAAATTTTGAAAACGATCAAAACTGGTCACGTAAACAAGTTGGAACACTCGCTGATATCAATGGTGACAACTTTCTAGACCTGATTACATCATCGGCAATTAGCGGTGGCAGCGGGATAACTGGTGTTCCTCTATTAATCTATCTCAACGATGGAAATGGAGGTTTTCTGGCCGAATCCGCGCAGACATTTTTTGATGGTGAAGTTCCAGGTTTCGAGCACATTGGCGAAATCTTTGCGGGTGATTTTGACCACAACGGGAATATCGATCTCTACATCCCTGACGGAGGTTACGACGCTGAACCATTTCCCGGTAAAGCGGACTGGTTGATTTTAAACAACGGTACAAAATTAGTCGACGTGACGAGTACAAACCTGAGTACTAAAAAAACATTTTCGCATGGTCCTTCGATCGGTGACGTCAATGGCGATGGCTATACGGATCTTTTCAGAGGAAATTCTTCGTATTTTGGTCAATTTGAAATCCGTTTGTGGATAAACAACGGGGATGGATCATTTCATGCCAGCGATCAAAATATCTGACCAAAGTGCACGGGAGGGTTTTTCCGCTACTAGCTCTAACTACCAGTGCTTACTATCGGTAAATTTGTCGTTGTAACTGATTCGCAAACTCCGGGTAAATGATACTTGTTTCAACCTGGAAAAATCAGTTCATCGTGAAAAACGAAAAGAAAAAACAGCTGGAGTGAAAGCTTTACAGTAGACAATGGAAGCTTCGCTGATGAAGTACTGAGCTTAGGGCTATTAACAGAAAAAACAGTAATCAATGGAAAGTATGTACTATGAAAATCAACTGAACATTACAAGGCTGATTTAGATAGTGAAATGAGTGGTTTAAGACTGATAGAGAGTGATTTTTAGAGTGTTAACCCGGTATAAATCTATACCGGGTTAACAGGTAATGCAGTATTTCAGAAAGAGTGTTTATTTTACCGCTACACGTCGACGGGTAACCAGTCCTGCTAAGCCCAGACCAAGTAGTAGTACAGTGGAGGGTTCTGGTACAGCATGTACAAATAGTCTAAACTCTTCTGTTTCGCCCTGGTAGTAATGACCTGTCGAAACCAGACGATTTTCATAGTTATTGATGTAATCAGTACTCCACTGAGCGTCCCAGTCAGAAACACCTATCTCGTGTGAACCACCATCACGCCTTACGACAGATTCAGAACAGGTCGCTAATGCGCGAACCCATAGATCATCACCAATATTATCATTGGTCAACGTATATATGCTGGATAGGTATTCCTGATTGCCTGTTAGATAATCTGCTGGGTCGGGAGCATTATTGGTATCGCGAAGCACATGTAGTCCATAAGCTACGCTCTCATCATCTTCAAAGCTACCGTTCTGATCCCAGTCTACCCATGCTTTAGCCAGGTTGGCATAGTGTGTACCAACCTCGTTTTCCTGCATATTCAACTTGAATTGGAGGGTTTGCCCAACGTATAGGTCGGTGGTATGACCCCAGGTTGATCCTCCATCCAGGCTCCATGAAATACCAGAATCGTATAAGCCGGAACCTGTGGCCAGCTCTTGCCATTTCGTGGTGTCATGTGTGGCTGTACCATAAGAAAAGGGGATGGCGTAACTACTTGATACCCAAAATGTTGCTACAACAACACTGCAAATAGTGGTTAAAATTTTGTTCATTAGTCTTCTCATAAAAAAATATTTATCTCGATGTATTCTGCAAGCTATATACCAAAATACAATAATATCTTTAAAATCAATGCCTAAGCTTATTATTTATTTGTCCTCTGTAAACTCTACTGACAGTATTTAATGAAGATGTGTAAAATTTTTTGACAGATTATTGAACCTGGATTCCGCAGTTGAGCGTTCGCAATAGAGGTTAAGCCACTGTTTCAGAAACCATGACAGTTGATGAGTATAATCACTCAATCGGGGCATCCCGCTACGAACTGAATTGCAGGTTTGAGGCGGCGTATTTCTTCGTTGTAACGCCTTGATCTACACCACCTCAAACGCACAATCAATTCGTTCAACTGCAGATTCCAGGTTTAACTGTGCAATCCTGAAGACACATAAACTGCTATACCTTGAATTGTTTAACAATTTCGCCAAGTTCCTGACTGATTGCAGCGAGCTTCTCACTTTCACTGGCGGTTTGTTCTGCCCCGATGGCGGTTTCACCAGCTACATCATTTATTTTGACAATTTTATTATTCATATCTTCAGTTACTATGCTTTGTTCTCTTACCGCATTTGCGATCTGGACTGTCATATCACTGATAGAAGCAATTGCCTGAGTAATACTATCAAGCGACAAGCCTGCCTGTGATGCCAGTTCTACGCTTGCATTAGCCGATTCCTGTCCTTCTACCATAACACTGACGGATTCTCTGGCACCATTTTGTACGCTTTCAATAATTTGCTCTATCTCAGCTACTGAGGTTTGTGTGCGCTGAGCCAGGCTTCTTACTTCATCCGCGACTACAGCAAAACCGCGACCCTGTTCACCTGCTCGGGCCGCTTCAATTGCTGCATTCAATGCCAGCAAGTTGGTCTGTTCTGCAATCGTTCTAATGACATCTATAACAACACCAATGCTGACACTGTGCTTTTCGAGTTGCTGGATAACCTGTGAAGCATCCTCAACTTTTTTTGCAAGTAAACTGATTGACTCAATAGTTTCGCTAACGACTGCTTTACCTTCTCTTGCCTGATTATTGGCATCACCAGCAAAATTAGAAGCATATGATGCATTACTGGAAACTTCCTGTACTGTTGCAGACATTTCAGTCATGGCCGAAGCCACTGAATTTGTATCTGTTTTCTGACTTCTGACGCCTGAACTGGTTTGTTGAGTGATGGTTGACATATGTGTTGCGGACTCTGAAAGCCGGGATGTGGATTCAATCAGCTTGAGAATAATCTCATGAAAACGCTGAGCCATTTCATTAAAAGCTATAGCCAACTGGCCTAATTCGTCAGGTCCGGTATTCTCAACAAAAACTTTTAAATCTCCATCTGCTAATGAACGTGATGCCTGCACCATTTTAGATAACGGATTGGTAACAATGACACGGATCAGTAGCATCATAACGATGATGGCACTGATGGTCGTGGTTACAAACATGGCAACGCTACTGACTATTGATGTGTGTACCGAGTCCTGTTGTGCAATCTTCATGCTATCCAGATATGAATTTTGTTTATTTTTGATGTTTGCCTGCTGTTCATTGGCTCGTTTGAAACTATAGCCAACAAGAACAGAACCCAGTTCAAGATCCTCAGAAATTACCGGACGGGTGATCAATTTTTCGGCCTTTGATTCATTACCCGCCCTGGCAAACGGTTTCTTTTCTTTATTGAGAAATGCGACATAAACAATATCAGGATCTTCAATCGACATTTCGGCATATTGTGTCAGTAATGTGAGATCAAACTCGGCAATTGGCTGGGGAGCAATTGCGGCCAGTAACTTACTCAGTTGATTTGCGCTAAATTTAACAGAATCAATGGAATTGGAAAGTTGCTCTTCGCTAATCTGGTTGACTACATCTACTGAAAAAAGAAGCGTATCATTTAAAGCTGTACGCTCCAGATTTACGATGATATAACCTGAAATGGTAATAAGGAGGGCAAAAATAATACCCAAAGGCAATGCAAACTTAGCTGCCAGACTAAGTTTTAGATATTGCCTGAGTAAGGGATTTGTATTGCTGAACTTTGCAGATTGATCACTACCTACCCCACCTGCATAAGAGGAAGGCTGTGTATTGGCGTTCATTAGAACATTCTCCGGTGACTCACATTGTTCGGACGTTTCTGTTAACTATAAGGTGTGATATGCAGACTCTTAAGAGCCTTTTTTATAGTTTCCAGCGATACAGGCGTAATAAACCCATTAATTCTTGCCCTGGTTGCAGCCTCAGAATTTGCGTCTAACTTGAAAAGCGCTTCAGAAATTTTGTCGGCATCTGCCATTGCTTTTTCTGATACGGCAGAAAGACACCATTCCGGATACAGTTCAGTGGTATGGACCAGTGGAAAGCCATCATCAGTGCGCTGGTCTACGATGTTAAAGTCAGCCAGTTTCAATTTCCCTTCTCGCTGCATATTTTCCAGCAAACCTGTGCGAATAAAAGCGGCGTCCACAAGTCCCCCTTTCACCGCCAGTACTAAATCATCCTGCTTTTTACCCTCTCTGAATGAGGCAAAATCGCTATGTGGGTCAATCCCTTTCTGCATCAGGTGATGGGTTTGAAAAATATAGGCTCCAGCAGCAGCCTTAAATTTCAGAGACATTACATTTTTATTGCGCAAATCTTCTGCAGACTTAATACCACTATCATTTTTGGCGATGATAACGCCGGCAAATTGAGGGCCCGCTTTTGTATTCAGAGTCGCAAGGACTGTTGCGCCGAGCTTTTCATCTACATACACGGTATGTGGGGAGTGTGACAGCAGGAGATCAATCTTTTTACTATCGGCTGCCGCAACAACACTTGCGGGTGTTAAAGGTCTTAGGGTGACATTCTCACCAAGGCTTTTGCTAAGGTAGTCTGCAAATGCCTGCCATCTTGCTTTGGCCTTAAGCTCTCCCCGAGGGGCCAGCACACCTAAGTTAAGATCGGCCGAGACAGAATAAGGAGTAAGAAGACAAACAAATAGCACAAAAGCCATTAACCGAAAAATAAACCTGAACATCATTGTTCTCCATAAAATTATAAGCAGATATTGATTTTCACTTACAACGACAGCGCAATATAGCTGTTTGATCCTTCAGAAAGTTTTCGCTAAATCAATCCAGAAACTGACCCTGTAATAGCGACACTTCAGAAACTCCAAACTATGCAGTACGCCCTGGCCGCAAAGTGTTTTACATACTCTCGTTACCAGGAAATTTATATGTGGTACCGCGAGCAACAATACTGAGGATAGTAGGTAATTCGATCAAAGCAAGTAATATAATCGGTAAACAACAAATATATTTGTGCTCAATACTAACGGACTCAGAAACCTCTGAGCAATGCTACGATTCCGCTTAACTGGTGTTTCAACTATTAACTGATTAACACAAAAAAACTTTAAGGAAAAAGGCTATGCCCCGAACTAATCGATTTTATCTACCGGGATATATTTGGCACATAACACACCGCTGTCTCAAAAGAATTTTTTAATAAAATTTTGCAGGGATAGTGAACAATGAATCTCATGCTTTTCAGAGGCCAGGAATCTTTATGGTTATTGCATATAAATTTATTTCGTCTCCTCAAATCATATTCATCTACTGGTAAAAGACAGCGATAAAAAATGTTATTACCATGAGTCTGCAGTTAATAACTGAACTTATGACTCAGGAGTATAACCAGCGTGAACAACGCAAAGCTGCTTTTTGGAAAGACCATTATCCTGGATTCATAGACTCTGGATTGAGCGGATCTGGCAATTCTACAATCGACTTCACCTGCCGCAACAAATACAGTAGTTATAATCCTGGTCTAATTACAGCTTTCCGCAGCAGCTTGAGGCTTGCCGAGCGTTTTACTTTTCTCGACATTGCTATGTACGCGACTGGCATGTTGACTCAACCAGACGCTGATGAAGACGACGAAGACTGCGCCGATCTGCATCGGGTTAAGCGTTTGATCCAGCAATAGCCAACCGATAATCACCGCTGACAATGGACTCAAAAAACCCAAAGTGGAGATAGCTGATGGCTCGATTCTCGCCAGACCTCTGAACCAGAGCACATAGGTTAATCCGGCCCCTATCGCACCAAGGTAAATCAACCCCATCAGGTTTGCTGTTGTCAGAACCGGTAGTGAAGGTTCGAACCAGATCGCGGCGGGAAGTAATATCAAACCACCCGCAACCAGTTGCCAACTGGTGAAGGTCAACAGTGACACTGGCGGCTGCCATTTGCGCGCCAATACCATTCCGAGCGCCATCGACATAGCGCCTGTCATGCCTGCGGCAATACCCAGTTTATCGAGACTCGCTTGTGGAGTAATGACCAGAACTGCCACACCGACAAGACCCAGAATAGACGCAACTATTGCCAGAACACGTATTGGTGAGCCCAGCAGAAAACGCGCCAGGAAAACCACGATTAATGGCTGTATTGCGCTAACAGTTGCGGCAATTCCGCCAGGTAAGCGATAAGCTGATTCAAACAACATCCACCAGAAGAGTGAGAAATTGAGCCCTCCCAGGAGTAGTACCCGGAACCACCAGATGCCTGTTGGTAGCTGGCGAACCACGAGTAAAAATAACAGTCCGATAGGCAGCGCACGCAGCATTGCAATCGTTAATGGATAACCTGCGGGCAGGAATTCGGTGGTAACGAAATAAGTACTACCCCAGATTATCGGGGCAACAGCAGTCAACAAAAAAATGGTATAGCGTGGCATGAATTTACTCTGTTAATTTATCTTGACTTCAAGATATCATCAGATTTATCTTGAAGTCAAGATATAAACCTGAAATAATTCGTTGCATGGATAGAGTCGACAAAGCAATAAAACAGTGGAACCAGGAACGACCGGACCTGGATGTGAGTTCAATGGAACTCATTGGTCGTTTAGCCCGGATTTATAAATTTCTTGGCCTGGGAATAAACAAAACATTTTCGCAGCACGATCTGAATGCAGCTAACTTCGATGTACTGGCGACATTGCGCCGCTCTGGCCCGCCTTACGCATTGTCTCCGAATGATCTGATCAATTCGACGATGGTCACCTCCGGCACTATGACCAACCGCATTGATCAACTGAGCAGAGCCGGTCTGGTGGAGCGAATCAAAAATCCGGACGATGGCCGCAGCGTCGTCGTCTCCCTGACCACAGCAGGTTTTAAACTCATCGATGCTGCGGTGACGGATCATGTAGCAACGCAGGATCAACTGACCTCGGGCTTGTCAAAAGATGAACAGAAGCGCCTCAATAAGCTATTAAAGAAATTTCTGCAAAGCCTGGAGGAGTAGCGCAAAGTTGAAGACTTAATTAAAGGGGGAGGAGTGATTAAATTTTGACCTGTTCATAATTGAGTGTATAGATTTATAATCCCTGACATCAGTTAGATTGTATTTATACGTATAACCACTCCTCCACTTTTATCATTATTAAGAAATCATCAAAATTATCATCCCTTACAGATATTCATATTTATGCTTGCTCTATTGATACAAAAGCTATAGTCTCCCCGGGAAATAAAACCCCTTCACGATCATGATCCTGGATGTGACAAGAATGATAAATATGGAATCAAATTACCCTACCCTGATATCACACTTTCCTGTTCATCAATTTATTCGAATTCTGAAAGTTTCTCAATATAGTAATGTAGAGACAATTACAGATTTAAAGATTGGATAAAATGTAAATGCCTGCCTCAGAAAAATTATCTATTAACCAAAATTGGACCAGAGGGACGGAAATGATTTTTTTGCATTTCACAATGATCAAGCGAGCAATATATCAACAGATTCGCGCGTTCAATAAAATCATCTGCTATACACTGGGAAGACCGATGAGTCTAACTTTCCCGACCCTCTTACTCGTGGCTGCTTGCGTCAGCCCGCAGAATATCCCCGAGCATAAATCATATACATCATCACTAGGCTCATTTGAATGTCGCGACTATCCCTTTGACATAGACGTTGATGAGTCATTGGGTCCCCATGGAGGGACCATTCACATCAGAGATGGTATGCGAGAGATCAGGTTTGACCTTGAAGAACTTAACCCTGAGCTGGATCAAGATACGCTTAAAACAATACGGACGTCATTGTATAAGGGCTACTTGCATCAAAATACAATACCCATGATCCGTAGTGTCAGCCCTGAAGTGAAGTTACTCGAAGCAAAGCCCCTTACTCTCGAAAAGCCAGATTCCCTTGCTGGCCTACAGGTATATCAATCCGCAATCCTCATGGTTAGACAAGAAACTGTGCGTGCTCAAATCCAATACACTGATGGTCGATTCATATATACAATGAGCAGTCTCACCCTGGCCAGCAACGAGTGGAGCAAAGATAAGCTGCTCGAAGCGGCGTATGAGCAATTATTGACCGGCTTGAGTTGGTGCCACTTTCCACGGTTGAACAAGGAGTACAATATCTAACAAATCATTGTTGCTGACAATTGACCCTGCCGTGGTAATCTCTATCGTAAAGCCTGCGCCGGTATTAGAACTATGAAGAAAATAATCTATGCAATTATCATATTATGTTTGCTCGTTGGAAACGAGTCTATTGGCGCAGCCGAAATTCATATTTTAAATGAAATTAATGCGATTCCAGCCAAAGTTACGGATATCTATCATTGCGGAAATTGGGAAAATGATAAACTCAAAGGATTTTACCGAATTGTTTACATTGATTTCTATTTAGGAAACTCGCTTCTGTATATTCAATGGGTCAAAGATTTCACAATCGATGATCCCACAAGACATATATTGCAGACGATATCAATCGATGAATTCAACGCGGATGACCACATTGAGCTTACATTCGATAAGCCTGAGTGCATGGAAACAGAAAATGGAATCAGCTTCAAAATCGAAACCCAATCTGGACATGATATGAAAACTTACCTGTACGATTTACAGGTGAGTAATGAGTTCGGGAAATATGTTATTAAAGAACGACCGGAAAAAGATCTTTAATCAGTCTGTTAAAACTGACGAAGGGAACGTTTACGATTCGATAGTCAGTCAAGTTTAACCTGGATTCCGCAGTTGACTCCGGTGCCACAGTCGGCCATTTGCCGCAGTAACCTCTGAATTTTTCAGAGCATCCATAGGTAATTTAGTAAATGCCCATCACTTCGAACTGCAGGTACCACAATCCAAGCGAGAGTATATATCCGGCTAAAATTGTCCAGGCAAATCTCATATGAGCGCCGAAGGTATAGATGCCTCGCAACCGTCCCATTACACCGACACCGGCCGCTGAACCAAAACTGATAAGACTACCCCCAATCCCGGCAGTAAGTGTAACCAGCATCCATTGGTCAAGTCCCATATCCGGTGATGCTTTCAGGATCGCACTCATGACCGGTACGTTGTCGATAATAGCAGATAAAAATCCTACCCCAATATTTGAAACTGTAGCACCTGCAAACCCATACAGATCATGAATGTAATTCAGGAAACCCAAATAATGTAGTGCTCCAACCGCTGACAGAATACCGAAGAAAAACAATAGTGTATCGTTTTCGATCTTGGTCATGTTGAGATAGATATTGAATGAATCGACAGCTTGCCGTCGAGTCTGATGGATTTGATAAAGCTTCAGCGTAGCCAGTCCAAACATCATTCCCCACATGGCTGGAAAATGAAAGAATTGATGCCCCATAACCGCAGTAAAGATCGTAAAAGCACCCAGCCATACCACGACGATGCCACCATCACGCATGATCGGTTTTTTCTCACTGGCTGCATTAAATGGAGGTTGACCTTCAGGAACTGCAAAAGCCAGTAGCCATGCAGTTACAACCCAACCGCCAATCGCCGGAATAAACAGGAACAGAAAATCGACAAATTCACCTTTTCCTGCAGTCCAGGCCATCAAGGTTGTAATATCTCCAAACGGGCTCCAGGCACCACCAGCATTGGCCGCAACGACTATATTGATAGCACTTGGCACCAAAAACTCACGGTTCTCTGAATCAATTGTATACAGTACTGTTGACAGTATCAGTGCCGTCGTTAGATTGTCGGCAACCGGTGAGATGAAAAAAGACAGCAATCCTGTCAGCCAGAATAGCTTTTTGTAACTGTATCCTTTTGAGATTAGTCTGTATTTAAGGACATCAAAGACCCCTCGTTCGAGTAAGGTTTCGATATATGTCATTGCCACAAAAAGAAAGAAAAATATCTCAGCAATCTCTTCAATGAGAACCTGCATAGCATCATGCAGAGGAAGCGGATCTATACCATTGATCGCGAAGTAAATGCCGATCAGCATAAATGAAAAGGTACCCATAAACAGAGCTGGCTGGGCTTTGTTCAATCCGTACTTCTCTTCAGCGGCAATAAAATAATATCCAACAGCAAATACCACCAGAACCGCAATGCCTACCCACGTTGTGGTCAGGCTGTGTAAACCTTCATTCATATAGAACTCCATAGGGCCTGGTAATTAAAACGGGCTATCTTCTGGTCTTAGGTTTTCTTTAGGTAAGCTCTGAATTAATCAGAGCTTCCAAAGAGTTATATCATCTCATCTGGATCATAAAAAACAAGTCCTATCATTATTTATAACGCTGAATATATCGGATATAAGGGTTAAATCTTTGATTTATAATCCCTGATATTTTCACTGACTGTTGAATAACGGAATCTAAAAAAATCTCCAATTTTTTATTGTGTAATCACCACTTTTTTCGTCTTCAACTACAGCTTCATTTCTGTGCTTATGTTTTCTCAGGTAATCTTCAATCTTCATTGCAAAGGGTTATCTTTGCGAGGATGGAAATTCATTTAACGCCTTATCGCTGTAGATATGTTATTGGGTTTATAGATAAACACCTCACTCCCTTTATAAATCTGGTTATTTTATAACCTGACAGGGGCCGGCTTGTGTTTTAGCTTAATAGTCCGGTACCTCCCCCCCTGCTACATAATATTATTTTATTTATGCAGATTCCTGCTGAAAAAAAAGGGATCAACGTTCTACCATTAAAATTATAAATTTTAAAATCATTATTTTTAAAAGTTCCCGGTATATATTATTCTTAGATTTACAGTTGATATATTAATTATAGCTAACAAGCACAATAGACTGTAGCCGTTAGCATCGATGTAAAAGAGAGAGGTAAGCATGGAAATATTTACTCTAGAGATTTCATTTCCTTATGACGATGATGATGAACCCTGGGTAAGGGTAATTGAGGTTAAAGAAAACTATAGTCTTAAACAATTGCACAGGTACATTCAAAAAATCGTTGATTTTGATGATGATCACTTGTATGAATTTTACATTGGAAAAAATCCGAGAAATAAATACAGTACTATGTCAAAAAGTATGAAACTAAATGAAATATACCCGATTCCCGGTTTTAAATTATATTATCTCTTTGATTTTGGAGATAGCTGGCTATTTCAAATTAAAAAATCAAGAAAGCGGCTCAGTAAGGATAGTGAAGTAAAATACCCCAGGGTTGTTGAGTCACTGGGAGTAAATCCAGAACAATATCCAGAATATGATGAATGAAAACTTTAAAAATGCTGTCAATATTAATATATTGAAAGCTTAACAATAACTACTGGCTCAATATCTTCCGGTGTATAAACACTTCAGCAGTGGTAATTAAACTAGCATTAACATGCCGTAGGGTGTATTAGAAAAGGATTGGTGTTATTATTTTTTCCGTTCAGGATTTTACTAATGTGCAAAGTAACCCGGTACAGGATGATTTATCAAATGGGATACTGTCATTTGATTCGCTTATGGCATCAAAAGCTGTCCGGATTTCTGGACAACAGCCAGTTGAAATGATTGAAGGCTTGATGTCTGCGATATTAAGTCATGAAATTAAATTTGCTCTATTCAAAGATGATTCACAGTTGAAGAAAGCCTGATAACTGCTCGTAAAGCTAAAGAAAAATGATATATTTAATTACTCAGTTGTCATGTAAATACTAAACAGACAATACATGTTCAAAATCATTAACAAACAGGTTTACTATAATCAGACTTTAATAACAGGCGCTGATGCCGAATCACTAAAGGTGATTTCTAATAGCTATGCCAGCGATAAGAACAGGGTGTACTTCCAGAGCCACGTTATCTCTGGTATCGATCAGTCTTCGATGGAAGTATTATCGGACTTTTTAATCAGAGATGCAGAAGATGTTTATTATACGAACTATCCGATGCACTGCGGAACCGAGCAACTAAAATTACTGGCACACAGTTACCTGACCACTAACAAAGGTGCTTATTTTTACGGGTCGCGCATTGAAGCTGAAGTTGATCTCGATAGCTTTATTGTCCTTGACGAGCATTATGCCAGAGATAAAACGACGATTTACCACAGCAGAAATATCCTTGAAGGATGTGACCCTGATACTTTTGAAACCCTTGGCTCCAACTATTCCCGCGATCAATTCCATATCTATTATGCTGACCGAATTTTAAAAACTGCTCTTCGTGAAAGCTTCGAAGTTATCACCTCGGATTTTTACACATCCTGTGCCAAAGATAATGAAAATGTATATTTATCCGAGAACCGAGTGCTTCTCGCAGATCCAGCCAGCTTTGAATTACTTTCAGAAGTGTATAGTCGGGATAAAAATTCTGTTTATTACTATGAAAAAAGAATTCCGCATGCTGACCCCGCATCTTTTACTCCCCTGAAAAGCGGAACAAGTATAGCCTATTACGTGAACTGTTATAACTTCGCTAAAGATTGCAATCATGTTTATACGGATGCAGAGGTGTTATGTGATGACCCACAAGGTTTTCAACTGATCGATTTCCCATACTACAAAAGCAACGGGGATATCTATTCTGTATTTAGAAAGAAACCGATTGCCGGTGTAGATCCTGATACTATAAAGCCCATCAATATCCGTTGGCTGGTAGACAAAGAAAAAGTTTTTCTAAATGGGAAACTATTGAAAGCTGTGCATCCAGATGAGCTCGAAATATTTCCCGGTAATTATGCCAGAGTGGGTTCAGCTCTCTATTTTCTTGACAAGCGGGTTAAGGGGGCAGATGGCCACAGTTTCGAAGCGCTTGGTGATAATATGGCTCGAGACAAAAATCACCTTATTTACATGCAGAATATTTTCAAAGGCAGTGATCCAGACACCTTGGAGTACCTGGGAGAGGATTATTTCAAAGATAAAAATCTGGTTTACATTGAGTATCCAAAATTTGATTTTATGGAGGTCGTGGAGGGAGCTGATAGTGAGACTTTCCAGATCCTCAATAGCGCCTATACCCGAGACAAGTCACATGTCTTTTATTCAGGTGAAATTCTAGAAGCTGCTGATCCTGACACATTTCAGGTTCTGGATTGGTCTTATGCCAGAGATAGTCAGCATATCTACCATGGAGATGAGCTACTCACTTCTGACATCAGAGGTGTGTTTAACATACTGGATCACAGACTGGCTATAGATGATGAGTATCTCTATCAGAATGATTCGATATGCCCGATTGAGCGCGAAAGTTTTGAACGCATAGATGAATACTACAGTCGTGACCGGCATAGTGTAATCTTTCAGGGAAAGATTCTTGAAAACGCCGACCCTGCCACTTTCAATAAAATCAACCACTGGTTTTCGCGTGACGAGAAACATATTTATAGTGGCTCAAGTTTACTGGAACTGAATCCGGATAAAACTCAGATTGTCGACGATGCTTATGCCATGGATAATAAAGTGGTCTACTTTATCAACGACAAACTTAAAGCTGCCGATGCTGCTAGCTTCGAAGTACTTGAAGGTAATTTTTCCAGGGATAAACACTATGTCTACTATCGGGAACAAGTGGTCAATGATGCCGACCCGGAAAGTTTCGAAGTTATAAACTATGTAGAGTGCAAAGATAAATCTTATCGATATTATTTTAGGCAGGGAGTAATCGAGCGTGAAAATTTACCCATAATAACTTAGCCTGCCGAATAAAAAGGGCGCAGAGTAGCTGGTTAAATAAAATCTCTAAATCTATAAATAAAAAAATTGTCGTACTCACCGGTGCCCTTCTGGAAAGTAAATAAAACCTTAAGAAATTCCAACGGACTATTGAATCACTATCCGGTATAAGTCAACAATCTGCCCCTCCCTTCCCCAGCACCCTGTTTCCCTGACAATTGTCCAGTTTTTGGTGACTTTTTTCTCTTGTTAATCAAGTTAGACAGGGTTTATTCTTTCTCAACTTGAGTTAGATGCGTTACGGAAAACTTCAAATAAACCACAACAGCCTCTACACACTGTGTTTATTATGGCTGTAAGGACTTTCCTGAGATGGATCGTCGAGGAACCCTGATGAAAGTAAATACAACAAAACTATTTATCACAGCTTTCTACTTGCTATCACTCATACTACTAACTGCCTGTGTTAATACTGACAAGTCTTCCGAATTCATAGATAACACAAGCACGACAGCAATCGAAGTAAGCAAAATCTCACACCTGGATACACGCCCCACGCTGGATACACTAGCTGCGTGTATCGCCCCACATACCACGCTAATCAAGATTAAAATATGAAAATATGGCTTTTATATTTCCTGTACTTTGATAAGTCGGGGCTTTGCGCTTATCTTTTTTATACCTGGTCAGCTTATTTATTTTTTTTAAAAAAACATATCAAAAGCATTCAACTTAACTGCCCTTCATTGTCATTACATTGTGTTATTTTGGAAGGATTCGAGGGTAGTTGCACAAGGAGAAAATCAAATGATGATACTTAAGAACCATTTGAGTCGTTGGGTAGCTGTTGCTGTTCTAGCAATTATGCTGGAAAGCTGTGGTGGTGATGGCACTAACAATGAACCCGGTGACACCAGTAATCATAATGGTGAAACCAGCAATCAGCCTCTCCAGGATGTCAATGGCAGACTATCAGGTGTTTATTTTTCTACGACTTCACTGAATGAAGGTGAATGGCTTAACCTGAATACTGGTGAAGCCGGCGCTTTCTACGATTACCCCGATAACATCGCTTCAGGCCTGGAAGCCATCGTGCCGTCTAAAGACGGTACCGAATACCTTGAACTCTACGAGGACGATCCATTTTACGGCGAAACCAAAAGCACCATTTTGATTAAAGATATGCGCACGGGCCTGGTCGTGGACGAGTTCACTGTCACCGGTGCCTTAAGCTCCAGTCCACGCTCATTACGCTTCTCTCCCGACCGGCAGATCATCTCGGTACGACGAGACGTCAACGATGACTATGACTACCGACTAACTTTCTATAGGCGAACTGGAGAATTTATCGCCGAATTTGCCGACACATCAGTCAGTGAATATACCTGGCTTACCGATGGTCGCATTGCCTTTTTTAAAGCCGGTGAACTTCGCATCGGCGAGCTGCGAGGTCTGAATGATATAATCTCATACCCGGTGGTCTCAATAGCACATCTTGACGGCTGGCCCCAGAATCTTTCAGCGAGCCCGACTGAGGAATTACAGTTTGCGTTCGAAATGGCGACCAAGGTACCCGTTCTATTCGATTACAGCAACTATCGTGAGGCTACTGTCTGGAGTGTGAATGGTGATGGAAGCAACTTACATCAAGTTGCTACTATGGCTGATTATGACGGTAATATCAGTGAACAACCCGAAGTCAATAATCCCCTCTGGTCACTAGATGGTAATTATCTGATGATGTCGGTTGGTGTTTCTTCCAGCATGGTCGTGATTTGGGAAGAGCAATACAGCTCTGCCACGGATGATTATGAACCTGTCTACATCGACGACGTCATCACTGCAAAATCCGAAGGCTTCATGTATCTGCTGCCTCGCGATGCCAGAGATATCGTATTCCTTGGTGAACAGAGTTTTCCGGCTATCGGCTTTAACGATGGAGGAAAGGCTCACCCGTATGAAATCTCATCGCTGCATATCGCACCTGGTGCCATGTTGATCGAAGCGGTTACTCCGCTCGAAGAAACCGTTGTGACACCGGGTAATAGTCTGTCAGGTTCATTGCTCTATCTAAAGGATTGGTACGAGGACGAGTATAACAACAAGCTGACTGTTATGCGTTATGACGCAGCCAGTGGCCAGGAACAGATTGAGTGGCAGATTGCTGGTGATAATTTCGACGATGATCGTTACTTTTCAATGTCGGCTGATGGACAATACATCGCACACTGGAATGAAATTTCCTATGACGACAAGGTACTGCGAATCTATGATGCATCGGGCCAGGAATTACAACATTATCAATTGCTTTATGAAGATTATCCACAGACCAAAGGGAAAAATCTGCTTTCCTCACCACGCTTTTCACCAGTTAATAATAATCTGCTTCTTTACCGGTTCGTAGATGAAAGCGATGAGGATAGCATCAAGTTCGGAGTACTGGACTGGATGACGGGCAGTTACGAATTATTATACAAGGGTGAAATTGATTCAGTCACCTGGGAACCAGATGGATCTATTGCTGTGTCCACCAATAAGAAGATTCTACGCATCGCCTATCAGAATGGATCTTTTGCCGATCCGGTGCAATTATTCACAACACAAAATATTGCAAAATATCTCGATGTCAGTGCCGACGGGTCGAAATTTCTATTCACCATGTCTGGCCGAATATTCTGGTGCCTAGCTGATGGCAGCGAACTCAAACAGCTGACAGCGCCACCGGCAACCGGCCTGGAATATTGGCCTACCTGGACCTCGGACGGCATGCATATCACATTCATGAAAGACAGTCAGCGGTATATCATTTCGGCAGACTCGCGCAACCTACGAATCAGTCTCGACGTTGATAGTAACGCAGCAAAGGCGATACATGTTACGCGAGAAGGTGGCAGTACTGCATACTGGTTACCGTGAGAGGAATTGCTTTACTGCTAATCATCCTGGAATCATATACATGAATATCAGGAGCCAGTTAATTCAGCCTGAAACTCTCTGGAAATACTGGGTAACAGGTATTAAATATGAGTGCTAATAAGGATATTTAACCTATGCAAATGCACAACCGAAGCTAATTTGTTATATTTTAAAAAAGATGAAACCGCATGAATGATTTGGCTTATTTCAGACTTATTTGTTAATAGAAAAAGACTATAAGTTAATTTTCCTGCGTATATCATAACAAGTTATCAGGAAATGAAATGACAGAATTTGATAAAGCAATTAGTGTAGTTGATGATTACCCTCGTGCTACAAAATATTTTTTCACAGCGATTATCCCGGGACTAGCGGGTGGAATGGGAGCGCAAAGTGCTTGCGATCTCAATTTTTTTATATACATAGGTATCGGGTATGTATTTAGTGCTATCCATTTTTTTGTTAGCTATAAATTGATTACACATGATGTGGGCGCTCATGCTGAATCGTTGTGGAAGATGAGAATAGCCTTTATTGCTTTGTACTTTTTCGGTGCTCCCTGCGTATTCTTATTCTATTGCTTCCAAATAGCAAAGGGGGTGTAAACCGGGTCAAACCAAAGTAACACCATTTAGACTGACTCACTATCAAGGTTTAGTAAGCAGTACAATATAGCTTTATCAAAAACGATATTTAAAACGATATTTACCCACCAGCTTTAATATGTAATTCTGATGATGGACAGCTGAGAGTGGTTCATCACTATGGTACTAATTTTATCAGCGGGTTTATATTTATTCATGTTGAATAAAATACTTATGCCCATTCTGGTTAGATATTGTGAGAGCACTACTGGGGACGGGGCTGGCAACGGAGCTGTTAACAGGATTTATCACGCTTTGTGTTAAAACTCAGGCGTGGCAGATTAATTGGTTTCTTTGTCGTCACAACATTGGATAGTATGGACTACACGTACTGAATCAGTCACTTCTTCCTGTGGCAGATAGCTTATCGCACTCGGGGTATCGTTTAGTACCTGAATTAACCGGGTAATTTCCTGAACTTTTCTGGGTGGCTTTCCTTTACCGGTAAAAATTAGAGTGGTCCAGTATGAGTTAATTTGAGAAGGTGATTTGTTGGCAATGAGTTTGTAAAATTCCCCTTTTATGATTTCGTTATTCAGTTCAAATGGTTTAACCCTGGTACCATTATCAAGAAATCGGGTTTTAGATAAAAAGACATTATTGACTTCTCTCTCGTTGATATTATTAACGGTGGAGTTTTTACCTACCACTATTAAAATATCGGCTTGAGCAGCATAAGTCATGCATAAAAAGCAAAAGGTGAGGAACTGTTTCATCAAAACACCCCCTCCAGAACAATGCTATAGATATTGGTGTTGTTGTCGATTGCAGGTTGGCTTAATGCGCTGTGATCATGCCTGCGTTCGTTAGTGATTTGCGCCTTGAGTGAATAAACGCTGCTAAGGTCAAATCGAAATCCTATCGAAATACTCTCCGTTTTGTTATCACCATCTTTTTCAGGAGTCTGTGCTGACAGTGCTCCCGGGGGTGGGGATGGGAATGAAATATAGGATACTTTTTTTGATTGCAGGAGAATGTAGGGTGTCCACTGATCCTTCTGGTATCCCAATGACAGATAAGATACTTCATCCTCAGGTAAAAATTCAGAGTCACCATAAGCATAGCCGAGATTAATGATATAAGACTCGAGTCTTTTCTCTGCTTCCAAGCTAGCCATATTCAGTAAGCTATTTTCCTTCAATAATCGAGTGCGCTGTAAGTTGTACGCATCATAGCGTGCCTGCAAGATTGCCAGACTAAGTTTAAAGTCAGTTTTTTCAATATGTGCAGAAACTAACTTAACATCTTCATTCTCTATAAAATCCTGTCGGTGGTCTGCAATTCCATAAGCGCCATGAAACTTCACAATGTAATCACCAACACTGATGCCTTTAATGATTTCAGTACCGTTAAAGGAATCAAAGCCACCGGTGCCATTGGTTGGGACCAGAGGCCGTATCCACAGTCTTGAGAATCCAACATAGCGAAGTTCAGTACCCTGCAGGAACGGAAGCTGGAGTTTACCCAGACGTATTGTGGTATCCTGCGCAAAGTCGTAACTCAGGTAAGCCCATTCAATAGAAGGTGAATAGTTATCGTCAATGAGCCGCGAACTGATGGCCTGTAGCGTGAGGTTGAAGTTATCTGTTACAGCGTAATCCAGCTGGATACCAATCAGGGATTCATCAAAATACAGATCATTTTGCTCTATGGTGTTCACTGTGGATGAACCTGATGGAAGCGTCGAATCGGCATTGTCACTGAGGCTGGCGCTCAGGCTGTAAAATCCATTAACAGTCAGGCTTTCGCTTAAGTCGAGGGCAAATGAGGAAAGTGGTAACAGCAAGAGCAGGCTTTGCAGGCATAACCAGCCGATAAATCTGCGGTTGTTGAATTGAATAATCATTCTACTGTTAATCTTTTAATATTGTTATATTTAGAGTATAAAGTTCTTCAGCCCATGTTGACATGACCATGCTAAATCACAGTTTAACCATATTCCAGAAGATGCTGATTGCTCCCCTGCTCGGCTTGCTATTTTATTCGTTTTATATAGCCTATACCTATGATGAGTATAAGGAAAGCAGTCGCAGCATAGCCAGCATCCAGTATAGTTATCTGCCGATTTTGGAACTGGCGGAAAATAATATTCTTATCTTTGATGTTATAGCAGGTGATTTAAAAGATGCAATCATGGCTAATGAAAAAGAGTGGGTGCTAAATACACGCCAGGAAAAGGATCTGGTTGATCGTAACCTGGAAAAAATAAAATCTTATCTGCCCAGTATTGGCTTTCAAAAAAACCTGGATAATCTGACTTTTATTTTCAACCAATATTACGAGAATGCTTATTCATTATCGCTAGCGATGATGAATAATTCTTTAGAAGCTGAGAAACTAAATCAGGTAATCGAAAACGTTGAAACCTATCATCAACAAACCTTTTCAGCATTTGAAAATCTCAAGTTGGAAGTACAACAGGCATTATCTGACCAGATTGATAAGATCAATTATCGCTTAAACCAGTTAATCCTGATTGGTATCGGCATGGGTCTGTTAATCATTGTCGTCATTATTGCACTTACCTTTAAGTTATCTTTATCAACACGACGTAGTCTTACTGAAGTGAAAACAGCATTAAAGAATATTGCACAGGATAAGCCAGATTTTACCGCAAGAATTATTCGCCATAGCAATGATGAATTAGGTGAAATGGTTAAGTGGTTTAACCTGTTAACTGAGAAACTTGAAAAAGACTATAAAAAAATTGAGTTACTATCGATTACCGATAAATTAACCCAGTTACACAATCGGACTAAGATTGATGATCTGTTTAAAATGGAGCTCAGTAGAGTTAACCGCTATCAAGGTTCGCTTTCATTGATTCTGGTTGATCTTGATCACTTTAAAGAAGTGAATGACAATTATGGTCATCTTATTGGCGATAAGGTATTACAGGAACTGGCAAGTCTTTTAAAGAACAGTGTCCGTAGCGCCGATCACATCGGGCGTTGGGGGGGAGAAGAATTTTTAATTCTCTCATCCGACACAAACCTGGAACAGGCACGACAACATGCTGAAAAATTACGCCAGTTGATTGAGCATCATGAATTCAGTGAGGTCGGTCATAAAACCGGCAGTTTCGGTGTAGCAACTTATCATGATGGAGATGATGCCGACTCTATGACCAAACGTGCCGATGATTGCCTGTATCTGGCTAAAGATCGTGGCAGGAATATTGTTGTTTCCGAGGATGAGTTAGACAAAACGGCTGAGTGATTAGCTAAATAAACGGACAGCCTGGCGTTGAGGAGGAAAGCGCTGAGAGTGTCTTATCAGAAACGGGAGGAAGCTCTTAATATAAACCGATCAGCAGTTTTTTCTGCCATATCAGACGTGCCGACATAGCCTGACACTTTTCCAGATGTACTAACCCATTCTCTCGCTTGCTTTACACGAAGTTCAAACTAACCCTGTTTCGTCCGTTGTTTTTACTTTTATACAGAGCTTCATCAGCAAGAGAAATTAAATTTTCCGATGTGCTATAAAGCGTTGGCGTTATAGTCGCAACACCAACACTTATAGAAACAACGTTTCCCACGGACGAACCTGTATGAGGAATTTTCTTTGCTTCGACTTCCTGCCGCATTGATTCAGCTAAACCCAACGCACCTTCTGCATTAGTATCAGGAAGAATGACGGCAAACTCCTCGCCACCATAACGAGCTGGAACATCTGAAATTCGTCCGCAACGTTTGCGAATCACACTTGCAACCAACCGAATACAATCATCACCAGCCAGATGACCATAGGTATCATTAAATCTCTTGAAATAATCGATATCACACATCAATAGTGATATCGGTGAGGATGAGCGTTGTAACCTACTGATTTCCTTGCTCAGAATATCATCAAAGTATCGACGGTTGTACAGTTGAGTCAAGCCATCCAGATTAGATAAGCGCAACAACTCCTTATTGGCAATTTCCAGCTCATGTGTTCTTTCCTGAACTTTATGTTCTAGCTCCACAGCCAATGCGTGCTCTTCCTTGAGGATGGCCTGTTGTCTTTTGTACTTCCACAGCATAATGAAGGCGATTGAGAACGAGATAACTGAAACTGCGATGAGAAATTTTTTATATCTTTCGTATGGCGTTGGTGGCAAATTCACGATCATACTGCCATCTGGCAATGAGCTTCTATCTATGCCGTATTTTTCCATATAGTTGTAATCGAACATGTAGCGAGTGAGACTGTCTGTTATCACTCTCATCTTTTCCATTGACTCTCCCTGAAGTATCTTCAATGCCAGCTTAGCTGCGGCTTCACCCTGAAGCTCTCCCGAGGTAATTCGCCCTCCGACAATTCCTTTGCCCAGATAAAAGTCCCATGAACCGTAAATAGGGACATTGGTACTTCTGGATATCATTTCGATACCTTCGGTATATGAAATGAAGTTACTATTACGGTCACGATTGAATGTCAGGATATAAATGAGGTCAGTATCACTAAGTCCAGCCAGCTTTGTCGGAATCTCTTCGAGTAAAAAATCCCTTAAAAACTCAAATTCGAGCTTTCCACTATACCTGGATTCGATTTCCCTGAATTCTTCCCTTATGGCATTACCTGTCGACGTTCTGTCCAGAACCACAATGATATGGTTTCTTTTGGGATGTAATTTGCGCATTAAATCAATCGTGGCAATATGGTCTGTCGTTTCAACAACACCAGTGACTCTTTGGATGCCTGCAGTTAACTTGTCGTTGTAATTGTTAATTCCGCAAAAAATGATAGGCGTATTTCCGGGAAATACGATTTTGCCTTCGTTGATCAGGTTTAGAGCATTGTTATCTGAAACAATAACGGCTTCATACTTGATATGTTGATTCTTGCTGTTAGTGAAACGGGTCAACTGTTTCAGGTAATCATCACCCGTATTTCTTTTTGTATCGAGGTATTCGTAATTGATTTCATAAAGTTCGTGGAATGGTGCAAAGACTGACTGAACCCCTCTGGTGATATTGTCCGTCCACTCCAGTCCCTGATGATAGGAGTGGAGAACAAGCACCTTCTTCTTCCGTTCGGCGTGAACTTCCTGAGCGATTAACCCCAGACCGAAGATGATCAGGCACAGTAGCTTAAGCTTGAATTTCATAGTCGATATTATCCTAAATTCCGCAGTTGACCACTCGTAATAGAGGTTAACCCACTGTTGCATAAATCATGACAGTTGATGTGTATAATCACCCAATCGGTGAATCCAGCTACGAACTGAATTGCAGGTTTGAGACGCGTATCTCTTCGTTGTAATGCCTTGATCTACACCACCTCAAACGCACAATCAACTCATCCAACTGCGGATTCTAGGATTATAGCAGAGATATTTGAAGTTCATTGTCCAGATTACAAAAGCTTCCCGCTCCAGTTCTTTCATCTGCTGGATTTCAAAATTACAATGGATTAAATCTTCCATTGGATTTTTCCAGTCCGCGATTCATTTTTATACCTTTATGGTCTGATAACGCATTAGCGTTTCTTTGCGGGCCTGATCATGGTCAACTACAGGCTGTGGATAATCAGAGTGTATGTTTTCAGATTCAAACCAGACCTGGGGTTTATGAATATACTTCTGCGGTACATCCTTAAGTTCTTCCACCCATCTTTTTATAAACCTGCCCTTTAGGTCGAATTTTTCACTTTGTAGTGTCGGGTTAAAGATTCTGAAATAAGGTGCTGCATCCGCACCAGTACCTGCGGCCCATTGCCAGCCTCCGTTATTAGAAGCGAAATCAGCATCAATTAAATGCTGCATAAAATACTGTTCACCACGTCGCCAGTCTATTTGTAAATCTTTAGTGAGAAAACTGGCTACGATCATGCGTAGTCGATTATGCATCCAGCCGGTTTCATTCAGGCAGCGCATTGCTGCATCAATGATTGGATAACCGGTTTTTCCTGCACACCAGCAGTGGAACAAATGATCATCATTTACCCACAGCAGCTTGTCCATGTGCTTCTTAAAACATTTGTTTTTTGATAGATCAGGATAAGCAACCATCAGGTGTCGATAAAATTCTCGCCAGATCAATTCATTGACCCAGGCAAACCCTTTTTCGCCAGGGCTAAGCGGCAAGTGTCCAAGTGAGGCCTCGATTGCCCGCAGGCATTGTTTTGCTGAAATTACACCGATAGACAAATATGGAGATAATTTACTAGTTCCATTTTCTGCGGGGATGTTTCGAGAGGCTTCATATTCCAGCAAATGTTGATCACAGAATCGATTGAGTCTTTCTAAAGCAGCCTTTTCACCGACAGGCCATTCTGAATCGTTTTCTGTTAATGAGCTGCCCTCATTTTGTTTGGAGAATAGCTCTGGTAGCTGTACCAATGAAAATCCCTGTAGCTGTAACTGTTTCAGCCAGGCATTACGGAAAGCTGTAAAAACACGGAACATTTCATTATTTTTAGTAACAACACTGCCTGGTGGTAAAATACATCCACCATTTAACCGATGAAAAGGAATCCTTATCAGTTCCCTCACCTGAATATCACGTTTATCTTCATTTATGCCGGTTTCCTGATTGGCAAATATTGCGCTGATATTCCGTTGCCGGATAAATTGTTTGAGTATTCCAGGTACTTGAGAATAGAAATCACATTGTAGAATATGCAATTCAATGGAATGATTTACCAGAGTTTTTTTCAGGGTCTGTAGATTGTCCTTGATAAAGTTTAGTTTTCGTGTCCCGATACCATGTAATTTATCCTGCCCCGGACAGTGTATATAAATAGCATCCAGGGATTTAGCATCCTGCCAGGCATGATATAGTGCCGTATTATCCTGAATCCTCAAATCACTTCTGAACCAGACCAAATGCTTTTTCATGTTGTTTCACTAGTTGTGTAATTGTTGCCGCATAGGGCTTTTTTAGCCATTTTTTGCGGTGGTAAATCTGCCCCATTTCTCCTGTGTAGTAACAGTTTTTCGGTAGTTTAGAAACTTTAGTTGAGAACCAGTTGGCATTTAGTCCACTCCCTGTAAGGATAATAAAGGCCTGCACCTGCAAACGGTCAGATAAAAGTAGTAGTTGTATAGGATCAATCTGACCAAGATCGTAACATTGACATTCGAGGCTTTGTAGTTCATATCGTGCAAGCTTCGTATTCAGCGGGCTGAGGTTCCCGGCCTGAAGCAAAGCAATACCTGGCCCGGTCTGGATTGAAATCATTTTTTCGATTTTACTGGATAACAGATTACGCGCCGCCTGTTCAATCAGATCTTTGTCAGGTCTTTGCAGCATGGACAATTGTTTTAACCATGGTTCGATAATTTTCCGTAACCATAATTCTGCTGGATATAGTTTTGATGTATCTGCTATCAATGTGTCCAGTTGATTGAGTTTTAAAGACTGTGCCAGAGTCATTAATTCATTCTGAATATTTATCCAGTTATCACTAACTGCTTCCTTCTCCGGGTTATCCAGTAATGATTTAACCTGGCCAATACTGACCCCTTTATCCAGCCAGTTTAAGATTTGCCGTATCAGTTGAATATCATCATCACTGTAAAGTCGGTGACCACTTTGTCTGCGCTCAGGTTTAATCAAACCATATCGACGCTGCCATGCACGCAGCGTGACCGGATTCACCCCGGTAATTTGCGAAACTTCACGAATAGGATATTTTTGCTCAGAGTCCATAACGCAGGGCCAGTTCAGGTGGATGAGGTTTCAGGTAATGCTGCTGAGCAATATAATCATTGGGGTGTTCACTCAAATAGTGCTGAATCATGGTTAGTGGTGCATGTATCGGTAAAGATCCCATACGATAATCATCGATCAGTTTAATTAGCGCTGAACGTTGTTTACTGGTCATTTTATCTTTGAAATAACCATGCATATGCTGCAGAGTATTGCATTGATTTTTACGTGTTGCTATATGCTTCAGAGCGGACATAAATTGCAATTCATAGGTCTGTGCAATAGTGTCGATATCTCCTGAGAGATTGGATAATAATCTACCCAACTCTTTATAACTGCGTGGGTGATGCGCCATTAGCATATATTTGTAACGGCTATGGAAATCGATTAATGATGCAGGACTGATTCCATCCTGTTTTAAAGTCTTCCAGTTGTGGTAAGCATAAAGACGGGTGATGAAGTTTTCGCGTAATTGCGCATCGTTCAGGCGACCATTTTCCTCAACCGGTAGCGCAGGGTAGATTTGCATAATGTGTTCAGCATAAAGACCAATACCATCACTCAGGCTGAGTCCATTCTCACGATAGATCTTCACTCTTTCCATACCACAAGTCGGGGATTTGGCGCAAAAAATATAACCACTTAAATGATCCAGTTTTTGTGCCGTGTCTTGCGAAAATTTTTCCAGTTGTGAAGTCAGATCTCGACCATCTCTACATTTGGCGATTATTTTTTCATTACATAACTCGAGACGTATTGTTGGACGTGGTGTGCCCAGGCCTATACCCATTTCGGGGCAGACAGGTACATAATGCACATAATCCTGCAAACTATCCGTACAGAATGAGCTTCGTTTATGTCCACCGTCGAAACGAACTTGCTGGCCCAACAGACAGGAGCTGATACCAATATATGGGATATTTTTATCAAAGTTATACATTTTTGCTCACCTTGTACAAGTTTATTTTCCTGAGCATAAATAAACTTGTACAGATTAGCAAGCTTTGTATAATTATTTTTCAAACAGGGTTAAACCTGGAAAAATCAGTTGAGCGTGAAAAAGATGCGTAACAGATTGATGTGCCTGGTCTAAGCCAGGGATGGCTGTAGTTAGAGCAATGCAGGAGCAATTGCCGGCAAATCAAAAACACCGTAGTCAGCTGATTGGTGAAGAGTGT